>JAEUKE010000053.1 GCA_016794345.1 Myxococcales bacterium | reverse complement strand
GGTCGCCGAAGTGGCGACGATGGCGACGTCTCCGGCCTCTTCCGGGAGCGGCTCGGCGATCCGCCACAGGTGCGCCAGCCCGAGGAGCAAGGGGAACTGCTCCTCCATCGGGTGCTCGGCGCGCGCCGCCTCGAGGCCGGCTATCGCGGCCAGACGGTCCTCCGCGTGGCCGCCGGAGAGCGCCTCGTAGAAGGCCGCTGTTGCGACGTGGCCTCGCGACAGGTCGCTGTAGCAGAGGGCAACGCCCGCCGGCCGCGGGTCATCCGGCGGTGCGCCACCGTCGCCTCCGGAGCCTCCGTTGCCGGCAACCCCGCCGGCACCGCCGCCGTCGTCGCGAGCGTCGTCGTCACACGCTGCCGTGGTGAGCAGGGTAGCGAGACCGAGGAGGACACCCAGAGCGCGGAGCATGGGTGACCCTTATAACCCCGCTGAGCTCGCCTATGCCGCGCGTTTCGAGGGCGGCTCGCCGTGGCGCACGACCCGAGTCGATTGGCGCCTTCGCCGGTCGCTTTGGCGCGCACGGCCGGGACACGTGTGCGGCCGGTGGGTAGACGAAGCGTGAACCGACACCGCTTCGTGCGCATGGAGATCCGATGATTCGAACGAGCTTTTTCTCAGGAACGGTCGCGCTCTTGCTTGCTGTGGGTTGCGGCGACGACGGCATGAAGCGCAGCTGGGGGTGCCCGTCCACTTCGGCGCGGACGAGCACGCCATCGCGTTCGCATCCGGGACGCTCCAAGAGGCTCTCCTGAGCGGCGACCGAAGCCTGTCCGCGATGTACCGCGCGCGGGTCTCGGCGATCCTCGAAAGCCGCCGCCAGCAGCAGAGCGAGTCGGACGAGACGCTGCTGCTCGCCCGTGTACGCGATACGATCGGAGCCGCGCTCGGCAATGGTGAGCCCAGCCTGGAAGACGTCGCGCGAAGCCTCGCCCTGAGCAGCCGGACGCTGCAGCGGCGCCTGCGAGGGGCGGGGATCACCTTCCAGCTGCTGCTCGACCGTACCCGCCAAGAAATGGCGCTGTCGCTGCTGAAGTCCGGCGTGGCCGTGGAGGATGTGCCGCCCTTGATCGGTTATGCCGACGTGAATGCCTACCGTCGCGCCTTCAAGCGCTGGACGAGCCAAGGCGCGCGCTAGACCGGAGTGTCCCCCCATGTTCGAAAGCTCCCCGTTTCATCGGACTATCATCCATGCGCCGCTGCCGCAGGTGTTCGACGCGCTCGCCGATCACGAGGCGATGAGCGACTGGCCGGGGCTCGACCGGGTGTCGCTCGTTCGGGAGGGCAGCCCACGGAACGGCCTTTCTGGCCGCTCTCGTGCTCGCCCGGCTTCGCGTCGGGCTCCCCGTCGCGCTCGCGTTCGTCGCGCGGCGGCTCGAGAGCGCCGCCGCTCACCCGGGCTCATGAGCGCGCCGCCCGCCTACCACGCATAAGCCTCCGGCGCCGGGCCACCAGGTCCCGGGAAGATCTCGTCGAGCTTCTTCAGGGCGCCCTCGTCGAGCTCGATCTCGAGCGCGCGCACGGCGCCCTCGAGGTGATCCATCGTACGCGGGCCGACGATCGGCGCGGTGACGACGGGGTTGTGCAGCGTCCACGCGAGGGCGACGTCGGCGGGGGCGTGACCGAGCTGGGCGCAGAAGGCGTCGAAGGCCTCGAGCTTGCTGCGGTGCTTGGTGATCGTGCGCTGCTGGAGGTCCCCCGTGCGACGGCCCTCGTCCGCCTTCTTGAGGCCGCCGAGCACGCCGCCCTTGAGCGGGCTCCACGGGATGAGGCCGAGCCCGTAGGCCTGGCAAGCCGGGATGACCTCGAGCTCGATCGTGCGATCGATGAGGTTGTAGAGGCTCTGCTCCGAGACGAGCCCGAGGAAGTGACGCGCGCGCGCGGCCTCGTTGGCCTGCGCGATGTGCCAGCCCGCGAAGTTCGAGGAGCCGACGTAGACGACCTTGCCCTGCGCCACGAGCGTCTCCATCGCCTGCCAGATCTCGTCCCACGGGGCTTCGCGGTCGACGTGGTGCATCTGGTAGAGATCCAGGTGATCGGTCTGCAGACGCCGGAGGGACTCTTCACACGCGCGGCGGATGTGGAGCGCCGACAGGTGCGAATGGTTCGGCCAGTCGCTCATGGTGCCGAACACCTTCGTGGCGAGGACGATCTTGTCGCGGCGGCCGCCACCCTGCGCGAGGTAGCGGCCGATGATCTGCTCGGTGATGCCCTCGCCGCGCTTCCAGCCGTAGACGTTCGCGGTGTCGAAGAAGTTGATGCCCAGCTCGAGGGCGCGATCCATGATCTTGAAGCTGTCGGCTTCGGTCGTGTGCGGGCCGAAGTTCATCGTGCCCAGACAGAGGCGGCTGACCTTGAGCGCGGTGCGCCCGAGCCTTGCGTATTCCATGGGACCGAGAGGGTACTCGGCCGAGCGGGGCGGGTGGGAGTGGCGAAGCGCCACGAGGTGCATCATGGTGGGGGCCTTCGATGGAACGCGGCGGCCGCCTGTCTCAGATCCGTGCGCTCGTCGGGCTGCTGCCGCGGGCGGCGCGGCTCGCGATGGCGAGCTCCCCCCGCGGGATGGCCGGGCTGGTCGCGCTGACGCTCGGCGCCGCTGCGTTGCCGCCGTCGATCGCCTGGGTCGGCAAGCTCCTCGTCGACTCGGTCGTCGCGCGTGATCCGGACAAGGCGCTCCGCCTCGTCGCGGTGGAGCTCGCGCTGGTGGCCGCGCTGGTCGTCCTGGCGCGCGGCACGCAGCTCCTCCGGCAGACGCTCGGCGCGCGCCTCGGGCATGGCGTGAACGTCATGATCCTCGAGAAGGCGCTCCACCTCGACCTGGCGGACTTCGAGGACCCCGCCTTCTACGACCAGCTCACGCGCGCGCGCCGCGAGGCCTCGAGCCGACCGATCGGCGTCGTGATGCAAGTCTTCGACATCACGAAGGGCGCGCTCACGCTCTCGGGCTACGCGGCGCTCCTGTTCGGGTACAGCCCGCTCGTGTGCCTCGCGCTCGCGGCGGCGAGCCTCCCGGCCACCATCGCGGAGGTCGTGTTCGGGCAGGCGGCGTTCCGCTTGCGGAACTGGCGCAGCCCCGACACGCGGCGCCTCTTCTACATGGAGCGTGTGCTCGCGAGCGACGACCACGCCAAGGAGATCAAGCTGCTCGGCGTAGGGCCTCTCCTCCTCGAGCGCTACCAGAAGCTCGGCGATCGGATCACGGCGGAGGACGCCGAGCTCGCTGCGCGCCGCTTTCGTTGGGGGACGGCGCTCTCGGTGATCGCCACGACGGTCTATTACGGCGCGTACGCGTCGATGGTCGTCGCCGCCGCGCGCGGCAAGATGACGCTGGGCGAGATGACGCTCTACGCGGTCGCGTTCCGCCAGGGCCAGGAGAGCCTGCAGTCGATCCTCGGGAGCTTCGGCGGCATGCACGAGCACGCGCTCTACCTGTCGAACCTCTACGCGTACCTGGATAGACCGCTCCGGACCGGCGGAGAGGCGCGCTTCGGCGGGGCCGAGCCGGCGCGCGGGGCGGCGCGGCTCACGCTGGAAGACGTGTCGTTCCGCTACCCGGGCGCGGAGCGCTGGGCGCTCCGGCACGTGACGCTCGACGTCCCGCCCGGGCGGAGCCTGGCGATCGTCGGCCACAACGGCGCCGGCAAGACGACGCTCATCAAGCTGCTCCTCGGGCTCTACGTGCCGACCGAAGGTCGCGTGCTCCTCGACGGCGTCGACGTCACCTCCATCCCCGCGGAGGAGCGCCTGCGCACGTTTGCGGCCGTCTTCCAGGACTTTGCGCGGTGGCAGCTCACGGTGCGCGAGAACATCGGCTTCGGCGACGTCGAGCACCTGGACGACGATCCGCACCTCGAGCGCGCGGTCGAGCGAGGCGGCGCCAAGGCCCTCGTCGGGCGGCTGTCGTCGGGCCTCGAGACGCAGCTCGGCAAATGGTTCGACGCCGGCGTCGAGCTCTCGGGCGGGGAGTGGCAGTCCATCGCGCTCGCCCGCTCGTTCGCGCGCGAGGGCGCGCGTGTCCTCATCCTCGACGAGCCCACGGCGGCGCTCGACGCCAACGCGGAGCAGGCTGTCTTCCAGCGCTTCCACGAGCTCGCGAAGGGACGCACGGCGATCGTCATCTCCCACCGCTTCCCGACGGTGCGTATGGCCGATCAGATCGTCGTCGTCGACGGCGGCGAGCTGCGCGAGTCGGGGACACACGCCGAGCTCATCGAGCGCGGCGGCGTCTACGCCAAGCTGTTCGACGTCCAAGCGTCGGGCTACCGCTGACAGACTGGCTCACGAGGCGAGCGAGCGCACCTCGATCGGCAAGCCGTCCTCGGCGTAGGCCGTGCCCCAGTAGGAGATCTTGGGCATCGGGGTCCCCGACGGCACGTGGAGCTCGAGCCCTCGCAGCGTGTGAGCGACGACCGTCTTCAGGATCGGGACGGCCAGGTGCGAGGCGAGGCAGCCGCGCGCGCCCGATCCGAAGGGGAGGTAGTTGTCGCGCGCGACTGGCACCACCGGCGCGGTCGCGCGACCCTCCCAGCGGGAAGGCAGAAACGACTCGGCTCGCGTCCAATACCGCTCGAGCCTGTGCGTCACGAACGGCGAGACGATGAGCAACGTGCCGCGCGGGACGCGGTAGCCGCCGATCTCCATCGGCGCGCGTGTCGTCCGGCCGAAGAGCGCGTAGCCCGGAAACAGCCGGAGGCTCTCGCGCACCACGCGAGCGAGCGGCTCACAGGCGTCGATCTGGTCGCGATCGAGCGCGCCGGTCGCGAGCGCCGCGCGCACCTCCGCCTGGGCCTCGGGATGGCGGGCGAGCAGATACAGGCACCACGTCACGCTGGACGCGAGCACGTCGTGCGCGGTGAAGAAGAAGTTCACGACCCCCTCCTGGATGGACTCCGGATCGCCGGGGTATTGACCCGCGCGCGCGAGGCGCAGAAAGCCATTGAGGATGTCCTTTCGCGACTCGTCGGGGCGTGCCATTCGCGTGTCCACCGCGGCGCGGAAGTACGCGCGCGCGGCGGAGACCGACTGCCGCAGGCGTACCCAGCGCGACGGCGAGAGGTAGGCCCAGGGCTGGCACTGGAGATCGATGCCGAGCCCCGCGAGCTCGTATTGGATGCGCCGGCGGTGTGGCTCGAGCTCGGGGCCGAGGCCGACGCCGGCCGTGAAGTCACCCGCGATGTCACCGACCAGCTGGCAGACGGCCTGATCGAGCCGGAGCGCGCCGGACTTCGTCTCGCCGACGAAGCGGCTCGTCACCGCGCGCGCGGAGCCGACCGCGTCCACGTCCTTCAGCGCGAGCTTGTATTCGCCGCGGTGCCGCTCCCACTCCTTGCCGTTGAGGAGCAACACGTTGTCGAGGACGGCGCGCGTGAGGATGTAGGAGGCGCCCTTGTAGTTGGCGCGCGGGTCTTCGAGAACCGCCGCCGCGAGCGTCGCGTCGCTGACGAGGCACAGGTTCACCGGGCCGAGCCGAACCCGCGCAACGGGCCCGCAGCGCTGGGCGTACCGGAGCAGGCGCGACAGGACGTCCTTCGCGTTCTCGATGCCGAGCCACTCCGTCAGGTGCCCGCCGAGCCCTGCGCGAGGCGGCTCGGGGATCTCGTCGAAGGGCCTCGACGGCTCGACTGCGGGAGCGGTGTTTGTCACGCGCGAGAGCATCTCGCCTGGCCGCCGGCGGCACAAGCGCGGAACTCGCTCAGGTGCAGTTGGTCTGCGAGCAAGCGTAGATGGAGAGCACGATGAGCACCCCCACCGCGGTCGTCTTCGCGCCGATCGAGTACCTCGTCTGGAGCGTCTGATCCCGCATCGACACGGTCGGCGACACGCCGAAGAAGAGCCCGAGCGCGCCGTGCAGGCTCGCGCCGAGCTCGAAGTAGCCGCCGTAACGAAATGCCTCGCCCGTGGGGATGAGGAAGGCCGGGCCGGCCGCGGCGTCGAGCACGATGCTCGGCCCGCCGCCCAGCGGCGGCGTCCAGTACCGGGCGCGAAGGAGCGGCGCCACGTCGACGCTCGGCCCCGCGCTCTCCGCGCCATCGTAGGGCGACGTGCCGCCGACTGCGAGCGTCGCCCCGAGGTGGGCAGGCTCGTGCTCGGGCAGAGCCCACATGCCGCCCGCCTCCGCCGAGCCGCGAACGGCGTAGTTGCTCCAGTCCGTCGTGGCAGCGGCCACCTGCACGTCGGTGACCACGGTCCCCTTGCAGCCGCGATCCGGGATCACGAAGCCAAGGCCGATCCCGTCGACCTCCACCATGCAGTCATCCGCCGCGCGAGCGGCGCCGGCCGTGAGTGCGATGGCCGAGGCCAATGCGAGCGGAGTCGCGATGCTGCGCGCCATGAGGACGAGCGTAGCGGCACGCGGGCACCGGCTCGGCCGCGCCAGCCGCGGGTTTCTTGCTCCCCCCAGGAGGGCTCGACCTCCCGTCGCGGCGCATTCTTCGGTCGACAGGTAAAGACCGACCCGATCGTGCCGCACTCTTCGATCGATGGACCTCACCGAGATCGAGGAGTGGTGGCAGCGCGTTCAGGCACCGAGCTTGGCGGTCGCCGATCTCTCCGACATCGTCGGCTCACCGGACATCCACCACGACGACCACATCGACTGCATCCCTGAGCGCGCCCGGTTCGCCCGCGCGCGCCTTCTCGGCGTGCGTGTGCAGGGGCGGCGCTGGATCTCCGGTTACGAGCTCGGCTTTCGGAGCGCCGAGCCGCTGATCTGGGCCGAGACCGTGGACCGATTCGGCAAGCCGGAGCGGGTGATCTCCCGGCCTCCGAAATGGGGCGCGCCGCTGTCGTTCGTCTTCCGCGCGCAGCGCTACGGGAGATCCACCACGATGACCATGACCGTGGCCTGGTTCGACTCGGATCTGTCCAAGGTCGAGGGCAGCATCGCCCATGTCTCGTCGCTCGCGTTCGCGAGGCTGCCCGGTCCGACGGATC
The DNA here is from genome assembly GCA_016794345.1 of Myxococcales bacterium. Classification (GTDB taxonomy): domain Bacteria; phylum Myxococcota_A; class Polyangia; order Polyangiales; family Polyangiaceae; genus Xiheicaenibacterium; species Xiheicaenibacterium phototrophicum. The sequence goes on along the minus strand of JAEUKE010000053.1, from coordinate 101,343 downwards.
TCCTCGAACAAGGCCTCGGTCAGGGCGCGTAGGCGGCCATCCAGTCGAGGCCTTTCGGGGCGGGGGCTCAGCGCCTCTTGTCGCCGGTCGACAGCAGGAAACCCAGCGCCAGCCCGGCCAGCGCACCCACCGTGTGGGCGAACGAGCTGATCTGGGCGATCAGCTGATCGAAGACCATCTGCAGGACGAGGATCATCCCGACGATGGCGAGGCGGCGCCGCGCGGCGGGTATCTTGCGCCCGAGCGCGCCGCGCGCGAGCACCGCGATCGTCGCGCCGAGCAGGCCCATGATCGCGCCGGACGCACCGACAAGGATCGTGTGGCGCGCGATGAAGTCGTCCGGCGCGGTGAGGTACTGCGCGCGCAGCACGTAGAGCACCGTCCCGGCCAGGCCCGAGCCGAAATAGGTCAGGAGGAAGCGCTCGCGCCCGAGCGCCCGCTCGACGAACGGCCCCAGGAAATACAGGCCGAGCAGGTTGAAGATGGCGTGGGCGGCTCCGTAGTGGAGGAAAAGCGGAGCCACGAGGCGCCAGTACTCGCCTCCCTCGATCACCGCGGTCGCCGAGAGCGCGCCCATCTGCTCGAGCACGCGCTCGCGGGAGATCCCGCGCGATCGCTCCGCGAAATACACCACCTCGCCGAGCACGAACACCAGCGCGGTCACCAGCGCGAGGCCGTGACAGACCCACGGGACCGTCCTCCGCCGCGAGCCGAACCGGAAGCGGTCCTCCTGCGTGATGCGCAGCGCGAGCCTGTCGAGCAAGGTGATGTCGGCCGGCGTGAGCTGTTCGGGGGAGAACCGAGGCGAGGCGAGACGGATGATCGCGCCGCGCCTCAGCAGACCGTCCGTCGAACCGGCGAAGCCGCGGAGCGCGCGCTCGCCGTCCGGGTCTCCGGCGGCGTAGAGCGCGCAGGCGCGCCAGAAGTCCTTGAGGGCGCTCGACGCAGGGCGGAGCCGCGCCCCGAGGACCACATCCACGTCCGCGACGCGGCCCGTGGCCGCGAACAGGACGAGGCAGCCGCTCGTGCGGAGGGCTTCGGCGGGCTCGGGCTCGAACAGCGGCTCGCTCAGTCGGTAGCGCCCGATCGCCCCAGGGAGATCGCCGATCTCGGCGAGCGCGCGAACCATGCCGAACGCCACGACCGGACCGCGCGCGGTGCGCGCATCCTCCAAGGCGAGGACGGCGGTGCGCACCTCGTCGGGATCAACGCCGAGGCGGACTCGTTCGAGGCGGGCCTCGGCCGCGGCCGCCGCGCCGAACGCGGCGTAGGCGTCGAGCGCGCGCTCGGCCGCGGTCCGATCACCCGCCGCCGCAGCGCGCAGCGCGCGGACGCGCGCGACGTTCGCGCGGAAGGGCTTGCTCGGGTGCAAGAGCGCGAGCACCCAGCCGGCCGCGTACACGGCGTCGTATCGCTGGGTCATGAGCAAGCGTGCCTGGAGCCGGCTGAGGAGGATGGGGCACAGGACGAACAGCGCCCAGAGCGCAAAAGCCACGAGCCCCGCGACGTCGAACGCGACGAGCGCCGTCACGCCCCCGGCAACCAGCACCACACACGCGACCGCGAACCAGTCCCAGGAGCGTGGCTTGAGGATGCCCGAACGGAAGGCGAGCCCCAGCGACGAGAAGCCGGCGAGCAGGAGGAGCGGGAGGTTGAGATCCATTCTCGCGCGGTGGCGCCGTAGACTACGATGACCTCGTGAGCCCGACGATGCCCGTTGTTTCTCCTGCCCGGGTGGTCCGATGAGCCTCGACGACCGCATGGGTGAGCGCGTGGCGCGCGCCATGAGGCCCGAGGTCGCGACCCTCTCGCCCGAGCTGCCGCTCGAGGAGGCGGCGCGCACGATCATCGCCAACCGCGTGAGCGGCATGCCGGTGGTGGACGACGCGGGCACCGTCGTCGGTGTGATCTCGCTGACCGACATCCTCACCGCCGTGGTGTCGCCTGCTTCGGAGGCGGATCGCGAGACGACGTTTTACGATCCTGTCAGGCTCGACAAGCTCGTCGGCTCCTTGCTCGACAAGGCCACCGGGGATGGCCGGCGCGTGGCCGACGCCATGTCGGAGCGCATCGTGACGGTGTCGCAGGATGCCCCGCTCCGCCGCGCCGCACAGCTCATGGCCAAACATCGGGTTCACCGCGTCCTCGTCACCGACGACATCGGTCAGCTGGTCGGCATCCTGAGCGCGATGGATATCGTCGAGATCGTCAGCGAAAGTTAGCGGTGCGAAGCTCGGGCTGAAGCGGCGCCTCGACGGCGTCGGCCAGGGCCATGGGCAGACCGAGCTTCGCGAGCGCGGTGCGGAGATCGAAGAACACCCGCGCGTTGCTGCGTATCTCACGGATGTGACGGGCGACCTGCATCTGCCCCGCCGCGGTCCGCACGACGACGGCGGTCTGATCGAACAGCGTGAAAATGCGGCGACGGTACTCCGCCGTGGAGGTCTCGAACTCGCGATCGTTGCGCCCTCGCGCGAACCGAAGATCGTAAACGACGCTCCAGCCCGGCTGTGCGTAGCGCGCGATCTCACGCGTGAGCCTCGCGTAGGCAGACGCCCACTCCTTCGCGTCCTGGAAGGCCCGCTCGGAGCGCCGGACGTACACGAGACGCGACGCCGCGCCGACGGTGAGCTCGAAGAGCCCGTCGTCGTAGAGTGCTTGGACCGCTCGCGCCTGCGTTTCCACTCGGTCGACTCAACGGCACGCCGGCTCATGGCTTTAGGCCCCGGTGACGATTGACCCCATGGCCTCGCTATTGCACTCCTGGCGCAAATGGAAAGCGCACGACGCACGCACCTCGAGTCCCCGATCCAGGCCTTCATGACGGCTTCGGTCGTGACGGTCAGGGCCGACGCGAGCCTCACCGACGTCGGACGCATCCTGGAGCGCGAGCGGATCTCGTGTGTCCCGGTCGTGGGCCCGAACGGCGCGCCGCTGGGCGCCCTCTCCCGCACGGACCTGCTCGAGCAAGGGCGGCGCCACGCGGCCGGCCACGGCGGGGCTGTCGCGCCGACGCCGCTCGCGACGGCCGGGGCGATGGTGAAGCGTCCGCTGATCACCACGACGCCGGACACCACCCTGTCCGCCGCCGCCGCCCGGTTGGTCAAAGACCGGGTCCACCGCCTGTTCGTCGAGGAAGCCGGAGCGCTCATCGGCGTCTTCTCCACGCTGGATCTGCTCGGCGCGATCAAGGGAGCGCGGGTCGCCCTCCCGGTCGAGAAGGTGATGAGCCACCCGGCCTTCACGATCGAGGTCGGCGCAACGCTTGCGCACGCGACCGATCGGCTTGCGCGCGCTCACATCACCGGACTCGCCGTGGTGGACGAAGATGGCTGGCCGCTCGGCACCTTCTCGCAGGTCGACGCGCTCGCCGCGAAGGATCGCCCCGGCGACACGCCACTCGAGGACGTGATGTGCAACGCCATGGCCTGCGTCCACACCGGCACGCCGCTCTACCGAGCCGCGGCCATCGCCCACGCCACGCGCTCGCGGCGCGTGCTGGTGACACAGCACCGCGAGGTCGTGGGCGTCGTGACGGGGCTCGACTTCGCCCGCGCCGTCAGCAGCTGACCGGCGGCCCAGACGACGACCTGCGCCCACCGGCGTCAGCCCCGCCCTTTCACCCCCTCACAGACGTGAGGGGGGATGACAGAGTCGTCAGTTTTTTGCGAGCTGGCGCAGCATGTAGACGAGGATGCCGCCGTGGACGTAGTAGTCCACCTCGTTCGGCGTATCGATGCGGCAGACGACGGTGAACTCCTTCTTCGTCCCGTCGGCCGCGGTCGCGGTGACGTTGAGCCGCTTCTTCGGGGTGAGGCCGGAGGCGATGCCCGACACGGAGAAGGTCTCGGTGCCGGTCAGGCCTAGGCTCGCGGCGTCTTGCCCCTGCTCGAACTCGAGCGGGAGCACGCCCATGCCCACGAGGTTCGAGCGGTGGATGCGCTCGAAGCTCTTCGCGACGACCGCACGAACACCGAGGAGCTTTGTGCCCTTGGCCGCCCAGTCGCGCGACGAGCCGGTGCCGTACTCTGCGCCCGCGAGGATGACGAGCGGCGTCTTCTCCTCGGCGTAGCGCATGGCGGCGTCGTAGATGCTGAGCTTGTCGCCCGAGGGGACGTGTTTGGTGTACCCGCCCTCGACGTTGTCGAGCATCAGGTTCTTGAGGCGGATGTTGGCGAACGTGCCGCGCATCATCACCTCGTGGTTGCCGCGGCGCGCGCCGTAGGAGTTGAAGTCCTTGCGCTCGACGCCGTGGTCGGTGAGGTACTTCGCCGCGGGGCTGTCCTTCGCGATGTTGCCGGCGGGCGAGATGTGGTCCGTCGTGATCGAGTCGCCGAGCACCGCGAGGCATCGCGCGCCGGCGATGTCGGTCGGTGCGGAGGGCTCCTTCGGGACGTCGTCGAAGAACGGCGGGCGGCGGACGTACGTGCTCTTGTCGTCCCACTTGAAGAGCTTGCCCTCGGGCACGGCGATCTTCTTCCAGTGATCGTCGCCGTCCGCGGCGGTCGCGTAGCGTGCCTTGTATTGGTCGGGGCCGACGGCGGCCGCGACCGCCGACGCGATCTCCGCGTCGGTCGGCCAAACGTCCTTCAGGAAGACGTCGTTGCCGTCCGAGCCCTTGCCGAGCGGCTCCTTGGTGAGGTCCGCGTCGACGTCGCCGCGGAGGGCAAACGCCACGACGAGCGGAGGCGACGCGAGGAAGTTCATCCGCACGTGTGGGTTCACGCGGCCCTCGAAGTTGCGGTTACCGCTGAGCACGCTGGCCACGACCAGGTTCTCCTTCTCGACCGCCTCGGCGATGGGCTGCGGGAGCGGGCCCGAGTTGCCGATGCAGGTGGTGCAGCCGTAGCCGACGACGTGGAAGCCGACCTTCTCGAGGTACGGGAGCAGGCCCGCCTTCTGCAGGTAATCCGTCACGACGAGCGAGCCTGGCGCGAGCGAGGTCTTCACCCAGGGCTTCACGGTGAGGCCCTTCTCGACCGCCTTCTTGGCGACGAGGCCGGCGCCGACGAGGACCGCCGGGTTCGAAGTGTTCGTACACGAGGTGATCGCCGCGATGACGGCCGCGCCGTGACCGAGCTCGAAGCTCTTGCCGTCCATCGAGACGCTGACCTTCTTGTCAGCCTTGCTCTTGCCCTCGATCTGCGGCGCGAGCGACGACTCGTAGGTCGACTTCAGGCTCGGCAGCGGCACGCGATCCTGCGGGCGCTTGGGGCCAGCGAGCGAAGGCTCCACCGAGCCGAGGTCGAGCGTCAGCACGTCCGAGTAGGTCGGCTCTGCCGACGGGTCGAACCAGAGGCCCTGCTCCTTGCAATAGGCCTCGACCTTCTTCACGTCCGCTTCGCTGCGGCCGGTGAGGCGCAGGTAGGCGAGGGAGGCCTCGTCGATCGCGAAGAAGCCGATGGTCGCGCCGTACTCGGGCGCCATGTTCGCGATTGTCGCGCGCGCCTCGAGCGTGAGCTCCTTCACGCCGGGACCGAAGAACTCCACGAACTTCCCGACCACGCCCTTCTTGCGGAGCATCTGCGTCGCCATGAGGACGACGTCCGTCGCGGTGGTGCCGCTCTTCGGTTTGCCGGTGAGCTTGAAGCCCACGACCTGCGGGACGAGCATCGTGATGGGCTGGCCGAGCATGGCCGCCTCGGCCTCGATGCCGCCGACGCCCCAGCCAACGACGCCGAGGCCGTTGATCATGACGGTGTGCGAGTCCGTCCCGACGAGCGTGTCGGGGTAGAGCACGCCGTTTTTCTCGTAGACGACCTTCGCCAGGTACTCGAGGTTGACCTGGTGGCAGATGCCGGTGGACGGCGGCACCACGCCGAAGTTCGCGAAGGCGCGCTGGCCCCAGCGGAGGAAGACGTAGCGCTCGGTGTTGCGCTCGTACTCGAGGTCGGTGTTGAGCTTGGGCGCAAGCGGGTTCGCGTAGTGGTCGACCTGGACCGAGTGGTCGATCACGAGGTCGGACTGCTCGAGCGGGTTCACCTTGTCCGCGTTGCCGCCGAGCTTGGCGAGCGCCTCGCGCATGGCGGCGAGATCGGCGACGGCCGGGACACCCGTGAAGTCCTGCATGAGGACGCGAGCCGGGTAGAAGGAGATCTCGTCGTTTGGCTCCGCCTTCGGGTCCCACCGGAGGACGGCCTCGATGTGCTCTTTCTTGACGACGCGGCCGTCTTCTTTGCGGAGCAGGTTCTCGAGCAGGACCTTCATCGACCAGGGGAGGCGGTCGACCTCCGGTCGCGCTGCCGCGAGCTTCTTGAGGCTGAAGATGGTGAACGACTTGCCTTCGACGTCGAGCGTCGTCTTGGTGCCGAAGCTGCCTTCCATGATGCGGAGCGTTCTAGGACGAAGCTCGGCAGAGGTCGAGGGGTGCGCTGCGTCACACGACGAGGTGCAGGCGCTCTGGGGCGACCTTTACCTGAACGCGCATGCCCCAGCCCACACGGAGCCGATCGTCCTCCAGGCCGTCGCCGAAGATCACACCGCCGTCTTCGATCTCGCTCCGGACCTCGAGCGCCTCGTCCGCGCCGATCCGGCCCTGCGTGATGGAGCAGCCGGTCGACACGCTGGGGAAGGCCTCGCGTACGAAGAAGGCGAGGACGGGCTCGGCCGGCGCGGGGAGCGCGACGCTCTCGCGCCGTGATTGCGCGATCGACCGCGCCCATCCGGTGGAGCCCGTCCCTGTCGCGACGATGATGCCCGAGGAGGACTGCCGCTCCTTGTGGTCGTGGAACCCGATCGAATACCGCGAGGACTGGTGGGTGCGGTGGCCGAGGTAGATCTCATTGAGGGCGCGCAAGCGCTGCCCGTCGTCGAGCTCGGCCTCCACGAGCGTGCGCTCTTCGACGGTCGCCCGCCGCTCCATGGTCCGCGCGAGGACCTCCGCGAGCCGCTCTGCCCCGTGGCGCACGAGGACGCCGTCGATCCGTGAGGGGTCGGGGTTTACCCCCACGACGAGCTGGCCCGTGAGGTATTTGGCCACATTCGCGACGAGCCCGTCCTGGCCCACCGCGAGGACGATGTCCCCGGGCTCCCAGACGAACCGCGGGAGATCGGCGCGCCCGACCCGAGCGCTCCGCCAGCGCGAGGGGATCGCCTGCGAGACCCGCGTGAGCACCCCCTCGAATGCGGCGTGACGACCCTCGATATCGTCGATGGACTGACCGCGCGCCGCGAGCGCGAAGCGCGCTTGTGCCCTCGTCCCGTGGCGCGCGACCACGTGCTCGAGCTCGGTGGGCCGGGTGACGACGACCGCCCGCGGCGCCCCGCTCACGACGAGCCTCGCCCCTTGTTGCGCTCCTCGAGCGCGCGGGTCCCGGCTGCCGCCAGCTCGGAGAGCATCGGGCCCAGCGCGTCGCCGCCGACGTGCAGGTGCTCGATTCGCTGGAGCTTGCCGGCGATCTCCCGGGCGGCGAGGGCCGCGAGCACGGCGGGCGGCACGTTCTGCTGGATCTCCATGCGCGCGCGCTCCTGCTCGACCTTCGCCCCCTCGACGAGGCGGATCGAGTCCGACTGGCCCTCCGCGAGCGTGCGCGTCCTCGCGGCCTCGCTCTGCGACGCGATCGTACGGGCCTCGGCGTCCTCCTGGGCTTGCCGCTTCGCGTTCGAGCCGCGCTGAGCGATGAGCTCCTCTTCGCGTCGGGCGAGCTCAATCTGGTTCTTCAGCTCGTTCTCCTGGATGGCGCGCTCCTTCTCGACCGCGAGCGCGCGGCGCGCAAACGCCGCCTCGTCGGCGTCCTGCTGGATGCGCTCGCGCATCGGCGCCTCGAGCGCGCGCTCCAGATCGGGGACCGGCGCGATGGACGCGACCCGGACGCTCACGATCGAGAGGCCCAGCGCAGCGAGCCCGTCGTCGCCGTCCAGCGCCTCGCGAACGCGCTCGCGCACCGCCTCGGGGCCGTCGCGGAGCACGTCGCGCACCGGACGCCGGGCGATCCACTCGCTGGCGTGTTGCTGCGCGAGCTGCGCGACCGCGAGCTGGATCTTCTCGAGCGGTCGCCGGAGGTGGACGCCCTTCGCGTTGTCGATCGTGAAGTCGACCCGGCGCGCGATCGCCTCCGGATCGATCACGCGGTACGTGATGACGCCCTGCACGGTCACGTCCTGGTAGTCGGCGGTGCGGGCCGTCAGCGCGAGGGGGACCTCGCGATCGTCGACCGGCACCTCCGCGATGGACGCGCTCATGGGCGCGAACCAGAACGACAGCCCGCGCCCGCTGCGCGCCAGCTTGCCGCGGCGGTAGTGGATGACGTGGCTCGCGCTCTCGGCGCGCAGATGACGGACGATGCGATAGCGAGATATCTCGGCCATGGTGCCTGCTCCTCGAGGCAGGGGCTCGCCGCGGGAGCGCGGAGTCCCCGACCTGCGCCTTTGATGCACCTCACATATATGCCTTGTGCATATATTCGTCAAGGGAGGGGGCCGCTCGAGTCGTCGCGTGTGGGTGCACCGCGGAGGGTCTGACCGGCGCGCGGGGGCCCGGGTCCCTCGGCGAGCCCCGATGTGCAGACGTGCACACCTCTGCACGCTGACGTCGGCCGAGTTATCCCCCTCGCGCCCCAGCTCGGAGCTTGCCCGAGCTGGTGAGGGCGCGTGCAGACGTGCACACCTCTGCACGCTGACGTCGGCCCAGCGACCCCTCTCCGGCGCGGCCGCGCCGCTCAGACCGCGGAGCGCCGCACGAACCGGTAGAGCTCCGCGGGTCTGCCCGCACCCTGCTGATGCTCGCCCGTCGCCTCGAGCTGACCGGAAGCGAGCATGCGCCTGCGGAATGAGTCCTTGTTCACGGGGCGACCGAGGATCGTCTCGTGGACCGTCTGGAGGTCGAGCAGCGTGAAGCGCTCGGGCAAGAGCTGGAAGCCGATGGGGGTGTAGTCGAGCTTTCCGCGGATCCGCTTCACCGCCATGCCGAGGATGTGCGCGTGGTCGAAGGCGAGGACCATGGCCGAGCCATCTTCGGGCTGCTTCACCAGGACGGGCCCCCCCGTCTCGGATTCCCAGGGGACGTCGATCCTTCCCCAGACGGGCGCGGGCCCGCTGACCGGTCGCACCTCCGCGGAGCGCGGGCGCGAGACGAGCGCGTAATAGGCCACGGAGATCACACGTGTCCGCGGATCGCGGCGCGGCGATCCGAAGGTGTAGAGCTGCTCGAGGAAGACCCCCGAGAGCCCTGCCTTCTCCGCGAGCACCCGCCTCGCCGCATCGTCGAGCGACTCGCCCATCCCGACGAAGCCGCCGGGCAGCGAGAACGCTCCCTTGAAGGGGTGATCTCCGCGAGGAAGGAGCAACGTGACGAGGTCGGCCTCGTCGACCGTGAGGAGCACCACGTCCACCGCGACGCTGGGACGCGGAAAGCTGCTCGCGTCGTACGACGCGAGGAACGCGGCCTCGTCGTCCACGCTTGGCTTCGGCGCGCGGGCAGGCGCCTTCTTTCGGGCGCGCGGCGGCGAGCTCTTGGCCATGGGTGGGGGGATTGAACGGTCAGCCCACCCGACGTGTCAACGAGCTCGCTTCGGCGCGCCGGCGAGGAGCAACGCGCGGAGCGCGCGCGCCGGCGGGCTCAACCGATCGAGGCCGCGATGCACGAGCCGGAGCGGCCGGGGGATGGGCGCCCGCGGGTCGCGCACGAGCACGAGCCGCCCGAGCGCGAGATCCGTCGACACCGCGCTCCTCGAGATGAGCGCGATCCCCAGGCCGGCGCGTACGCTGCCCTTCACCGTCGAGATGCTGGCGAGCTCCATTGTGATGTCGGCATCGGGGAAGTGTTTGTCGAGGAAGGCTCGGACGGCGCTCCCGCGAGGAAACGTGATGAACGGCAGGTTCTTCGGGTCGGCGTCGGGCGGCCCAACGAGCACGACCTCCTCCTGACGAAAGAGCTCTCCGCGTTTTCCGCTCGCGACGACGAGGTCGAGCTCCCCGCGCTCGAACGCGTCGAGTCCCTCCTCCTCCGGGCTCTCGCGGAGGTAGATGGCCACCTGCGGGTGCTTCTTCCGGAAGGAAGAGAGCACCGGCGGCAGCAGGTAGGTGCACGCCGTCGACCCGCCGCCGATCCGCACCTCCCCGGCCTCCAGCGCGGAGAGCCGTGAGACCGCCGACACGCCCTCCTCGAGCGCGACAACCGACGCGCGCGCATGCGGCACCAGCGCCCGCCCGGCGGCGGTGAGGGTCGCGCCGTGCCGGCCGCGGTCGAAGAGCCTCGCGTCGAGCTGCTCCTCCAGCCGGCGGATGCTCGCGGTGAGGGCCGGCTGCGACAGGTGGGCTCGGCGCGCCGCCGCGGTGAACGTGCCCTGGTCGGCGATGAGCAGGAAATGGCGCAGCGACTCGATCATCAGCAAACGTTATCGAACATGGCCGATCATTTCATGGGCCGGATGCTTGCTGGCGCCCTAGGTTGAGCTCGTGATCGTCGAGCTTCTCGTCCTGGGCCTGTTCGCCGGTGTCCTCACCACGATCGCCGGAATGGGCGGGGGCCTCCTGCTCATCGTCGTCCTGTCGGCGCTGAAGGGGCCGCACTACGCGCTCGCGGTCACGACGCCGGCGTTGCTCGTCGCGAACCTCCACCGCGCCTATCTCTTCCGTCGCGAGGTGAACCTCACGGTCGCGAAGGCGTTCGCGCTCGGCGCGATCCCGGCCGCCCTGCTCGCCGGCTACTTCGTCCCGCGGCTGCCCGCGCTCGTGCTCCAGATGGTCCTCATCGGTGCGACCCTCCTCACGTTGGCGCGCGCGCTCGGGCTCTACACGTGGAAGCCCAGCCCACGCGCCATCACCACCGGCGGCGCGGGTATCGGCATCCTCACCGCCACGGCCGGCGGCGCCGGTGTCCTGACGGGTCCCCTCTTCCTCAGCGCGGGCCTGAAGGGAGCGGCGTACATCGGCACGGTCGCGATGGGCGCGGTCTGTCTGCATTTCGGGCGCGTGCTCGGCTACGGCCTGGGCGGACTGTTCGACGCGACGTTCATGCTGCCGATGACGCTCCTGGCCGTCGCCCTCGTCGCAGGCAACGTCGCGGGCAAGGGCCTGCGAAAGAAGATCTCGACGAAGATCGAGAGCGCCGTCGAGATGGGCGCGCTCGTGGTCTGCACGGTCGTTGCGCTGGTGGGCGTCGGGTGAGCGGTTACAGATCGCGCGAGATCCGCAGCCGCAGCCAGGGCGGCAGCCTCCGCTTGACCAGGTACTTCAGCCGGATACCTGCGTAGGCGTCGCGAAACCACGCCAAGCGCGCCCGTGCCCCAGGGTCCAGCCGCGCGAGCTCGCGGTCGGATACGAGGATCGGCGGACGCTCGGTGTACCCGCCGAAGTCGCGGAACCAGCTCCGGTGGAACGTCAGATAGAAGAGCGGACGCACTCGATCCGACCGGTTCGCGGCGCCCCGGTGGAGCACCCGACCGTCCGTCAGGAGGACCGAGCCGACCCTCAGCTCCGGATCGAGGCTCCCCACGGCGAGCCCCGCCTCCGTCCCCGCGATCCGGTGAGAGCCCGGCCACACCCGCGTGCACCCCGTCTCGTGCGTGAAATCGATGAGGGGCGCGAGCATCGTGATCGTGGTCACGGGCAGATCCTTGTCGATCTCGTTGTCCTCGCTGAAGAGCTGCTCCGCGTCCCGGTGCAGAAACTGGTCTGGCGCGCCGGGGAACGACGCGACCGCGGAGACCGCCGCGACGATGAAGTCCTCCCCCAGGAAGTGGGAGAGGAGCGGTCGAAGCAGCGGGTTGTCGAGCACCTGGGCGTCGGCGAACGCGCCCTCGATCTGGAGCGTGAAGAGCGGCCTGCTGTCCGCCTTGTTCGTCGCCGCGAGCAGGCTCGCGTTCTTCGATCTGTATTGCCGATCGAAGGCACGCATCTGGTCGGGGGTGAAGAGGTCCTCCACCCTGAGGTACCCCTGGGACGAGAAGAGTCGCTTCGCCTCCGCGAGCCGCTGGGGATCGATGCGCCCCGTGCGGCGCTCGTCTTCCGTGATCTTCAGACTGGCGACCTCGTGATCACCGACGCGGCTTGCGTTCGCTTCGAGCTGGTGAGCGTTGTACATGTCAGCCCCCTCGTGTTCGGCCTCAGCGCGGCTCGGTGCTCTGCATGGAGGGCCGTCCGCGCTGCTCGTCATACCAGGCGAAGAGCTTGGGGAAGCGCGCGCGCATGTCGACTGCGCCGTCGGGGTGGGCCTCGAGCGGCTTGCGGAGCTCCAGGTAGCCCACCGCGGCCAGAGCGGCGATCTGACCGAGATCCAAGAGCGGCCCGAACGACGCCTGCTCCGCCTCGAGCGCGGCGAGCCCGGCGACGACCTTGTCGCATTGGCCACGCGTCCACTCCGCCCAACGCAGCGCCTCCGGCCGGAGGAACGTTTCGTACCGGACGAGGACGGCCGCGTCGCCGACGCCGTCGGCCAATGCCTGGACGCGGAGCACGTCGAAGCGCGCGACGCCCGACTCGGGCAGCCGGCGCGGGCCGGCGTGTAGCCCGTCGAGGTACTCGCAGATGACGCGGCTGTCATACAGGGTGGACCCGTCGTCGAGCTCGAGCACCGGGATCTTGCCGAGCGGGTTCTTCCGCGAGAGCTCCGCGTCCGGCGCGGTGGGCGAGAGCGTGACCGAGATCGTGCGAATGGCGTCCCGGAGCCCGACCTCGTGGGCGAGGACCAGGACCTTGCGGACGAATGGGGAGGTGCCCGAATAGAATAGCTTCATGTTCGAATGCTCGTTTGCGCCGCGCCGTTCTTCTTCTTGGCGGGCTTGGGGCGGGCCACCTTGGGTGCCCCGACGATCTCGGCGAGGAAACGACCGGTATGGGAGCGCGCGATCTTGGCGACGGCCTCGGGCGTGCCTTCGGCGATGACCGTCCCGCCGCCCGCCCCGCCTTCCGGTCCCAGGTCGAGCACCCAGTCCGCGCATTTGATGACGTCGAGGTTGTGCTCGACGACGAGCACGCTGTTGCCGGCGTCCACCAGGCGCTGCAACACGCCGAGCAGGTGCCGCACGTCTTCGAAATGGAGGCCGGTGGTCGGCTCGTCCAGGACGTAGAGCGTGCGGCCGGTGTCTCGCCGCGCGAGCTCCCGCGCGAGCTTCACGCGCTGGGCCTCCCCGCCCGAGAGCGTGGTCGCTGGCTGGCCGAGCGCGATGTAGCCGAGCCCGACCTCGTCCAGCGTCTCGAGGATGCGCAGGATCGGCGGGATGTTCTCGAAGACCCCGAGCGCGTCTTTCACGCTCGTATTGAGGATGTCCGCGATGGTTCGCCCCCGGTAGAGGACGCGCAGCGTGGCTTCGTTGTAGCGCTTGCCCCGGCACGCCTCGCAGGTGACGAACACGTCCGGCAGGAAGTGCATCTCCACCGAACGGACGCCGGCGCCTTCACACGCCTCGCAGCGGCCGCCCTTCACGTTGAAGGAGAAGCGACCGGGACCATAACCATACGCACGAGCCTCTTTCGTCTGCGCGAACACGTCGCGGACGAGGTCGAAGAGCTTCGAGTAGGTCGCCGGGTTGGAGCGCGGCGTGCGGCCGATCGGCTGCTGGTCGATGACGATGATCTTGTCGAGCTGATCGATGCCCTCGATCTCGTCGTGTGCGCCGACCTGATCGGTCGCCCCGGCCAGGCGGCGGCGCAGCGCCGGAACGAGGATCTGTCCGACGAGGCTCGACTTGCCGGCGCCGCTCACGCCCGTGATGGCCGCGAGCACACCGAGCGGGAACCGCGCGGTCACGTCGCGCAGGTTGTTCTCGCGCGCGCCGTGTACGGTGAGAAACCCGGTCGGCTTCCGGCGGGCCCCGGGCGTGGGGATGCTCTCCGACGAGGCCAGGAAGCGCCCCGTCAGCGACTCCTCGCTGGCGCGGATGTCGGCGGGCGTCCCCTCCGCCACGACGCGACCGCCGAGCTTGCCGGCGCCCGGGCCGAAGTCCACCACGTGATCGGCGCGCAAGATCGTCTCCGCGTCGTGCTCGACGACGATGACGGTGTTGCCCAGATCGCGGAGCCGCTCGAGCGTCTCCACCAGGCGGAGGTTGTCGCGCTGGTGCAGGCCGATCGACGGTTCGTCCAGCACGTACATGACCCCCGAGAGCTCGCTTCCGAGCTGAGCGGCGAGGCGGATGCGCTGCGCCTCCCCGCCGGACAGGCTCGCGGTCGCGCGGTCGAGCGTGAGGTAGTCGAGCCCCACGTCGACCAGGAAGCCGAGCCGGTGGCGCACCTCTTTCAGGACCTCCGCGGCGATCTCCGCGCGGACCCCCGTCAGGCGGAGGCCCTGGAAATACGCGAGCGCTTCGCGAATCGTCATGCCGAGCACCTCCACCAGGCTCTTGCCCTCGAGGTACACCGCACGCGCCTCGGGGCGGAGGCGCTGGCCATTGCAGGCGCGGCAAGGTGCCTCCCGCAGGTAGCGGCGCCATTTCTCCCGCGCCGACTCCGACTGCGTCGACTCGAAGCGCCGCATCATCTGCGGGCAGAGGCCTTCCCACTTCATGGCCCAGGAGCCCTTCGAGTGTTTGCCGGTCCATTTCACTTCGATGCGTTTGTCGCCGGCGCCCCACATCAGGAGCTCGCGTTTCTTCGCGGGGATCTTCCTCCACGGGACGTTGCGCGGGATCTCCAGCCTGTCGCAGAGCGCGTGGACGATTCGCGACGTCCACCCGGTGCTCTCGGCCACGTTCCGCCACGGCTCGATCGCCCCCTCGTCGATGGTGAGCGAGGTGTCTGGTACGAGCAGGCTCGGGTCCGCCTCGAGGCGCGTGCCGAGCCCGCTGCATTCGGGGCACATCCCGAGCGGCGAGTTGTAGGAGAGCGCCTGCGGCGTGAGCTCCGGCAGGCTCTGGTTGCAGCGCGCGCAGCTGCGCGCCTCCGAATAAGTGCGCGCCTCGCCCCCCTCCACCTCGACGACGAGGCGACCGCTGCCGGCGCGGAGCGCGGTCTCGACGCTGTCGGTCAGGCGCGCGCGCGAGTCCGACGTGACGGCGAGGCGATCGACGACGACCTCGATCGTGTGCTTTCGCTTCTTGTCGAGGGCGGTCACCTCCTCGAGCAAGGTGATCTTTCCGTCGATGCGGACGCGCGAGAACCCGCGCTCGCGCAGGTTGTCGAGCATGTCCTTGAACTCGCCCTTCCGGTGCTCCACCACCGGCGCGACGAGGACGAGCTTGGTCTTCTCCGGCAGACGCGCGAGCTCCCCGACGATCTCCGCGGCCGATCGGCCCGTGACCTCGCCCCCGCATACGGGGCACCGCTGCTCGCCGACGCGCGCGAAGAGGACACGCAGGTAGTCGTAGATCTCGGTCGTCGTGCCGACGGTGGATCGTGGGTTGGACGAGGCGGTCTTCTGCTCGATCGCGACCGTGGGGCAGAGGCCGCGGATCTGCTCGTACTTGGGCTTCTCCAGCTGGCCGAGGAACTGCCGGGCGTAGGTGGAGAGCGACTCCACGTAGCGGCGCTGGCCCTCCGCGTAGATCGTGTCGAACGCGAGGGAGGACTTCCCGCTCCCGGAGACGCCGGTGAAGACGACGAGCCGGTTCTTGGGGATGCGCACCTCGGCGATCGAGAGGTTGTGCTCCCGTGCACCGCGGATGACGAGCTCGTCGGAGGCGCCTCTCACCATTTGCGAGGACGTAGCACGAGTCAGTGTTTGCGGCGCGTTCCGGCCGCGGCCGGTAGGTCGAACAACGACAGCGTCTCGCCGGCGCCGGTGCTCGGGGCGTCCGGAAGGAGGATCGACGGGTCGTCGTTCTTCACCGAGCCGACGCGCTTGGAGACGAGCGTCGGCGTGAGCGAGCCGTCCGGCGGAGGATGGATGAGCTTGCGAACGGCGTCCGTCACCTCGGCCGGCGCGCCGCGCGGCGGCACGTCGAGCCAGGCGTCGGCGTCGTGCCCGGTGAGGACGAGCGGCATGCGATCGTGGACGGGCGCGACCTCCTGGTTGGGCGCGGTCGTGACGATGGCGAACGTCTGCCGGCGTGTCCCCTCCTCGGTCTTCCAGGAGTCCCAGATGCCGCCCAGGAGGAGGAGCCCGCCGCTCGTCGGACGGAACCAGAGCGGCTGTTTGACCGGTCCGCTTTTGTCCCACTCGAAGAAGCCGTCGCTCACGACCACGCAGCGGCGGCGCTCGAGCGACTCACGGAAGACCGGCTTTTTCTCCAGCGTCTCGGCGCGAGCGTTGATCGGTCGTCCGGCTTGCATGAGCGTCTTCGACCAGCGCGGGACGAGCCCCCATTCGAGCAGCGCGAGCTCCCGCTGGCGCTCGGGACCGAGCCTCACCACCCACGTCGCGTCGGTCGGGGCGATGTTGTAGCGAGGGCGAAACAGCTCGGCCGCCCCGGGCGCGGGAGACATCCCCAGCGCCGAGGCGAGGTCCTCGTAGCTGGGGATCGTCAGGGTGAAGCGCCCGCACACCCCTTAGTCGTAGCGCGTATGCTCGAGGGCGTGCAGGTCAAAGGCCATGCGGGGACCGTCCTCGCCGGTCGCTACCGCCTCCTCGAGCGCGTCGCCTCCGGCGGCATGGGGACCGTGCACCGCGCGCTCGACGAGAGCACGAACCGCGTCGTCGCGGTGAAGCTCGTGTCGACGGGCCCCGGCGCGGACGAGCGCGCCGAGCGCTTCCGGCGCGAGGCCCGCATCCTGGCTGACTTGACCCACCCGGCTGTGGTCGGCTTCGTCGACTTCGGCACGTACGACGACGGCCACTACCTCGTGATGGAGTGGCTCGAGGGCCTCGATCTGGCCGAGCGGCTGCGACAAGGGGTGCTCGGGACGAACGAGACGCTCCTGATCGCGCGTCAGGTGGCCGAAGCGCTGAGCAGCGCACACGAGCTGGGGATCGTGCACCGCGACGTGAAGCCGGCGAACGTCTTCCTCGTCGGCGGCGGGTGTGACCAGGTCAAGGTCCTCGACTTCGGGATCGCACTCATCTCCGGGCTGCCGGCGGGCATCACCCGCACGGGGATGACGGTCGGTACCCCCGAGTACATGCCGCCCGAGCAGGCTCGCGGCGAGCGCAGCATGGATGCGCGCGTCGACCTCTATGCGCTCGCCTGCGTCGTGTTCCAGTGCCTCAGCGGGCAGCCGCCCTTTTTTGGCCCCTCGGCCGCGGCGGTCATCGCGGAGGTGCTCCTCGCGGAGACGCCGCGGCTCTCCTCGCGTGTGGCGGAGGTCCCGCCCGACCTGGACGATCTCGTGGCGTCGATGCTGGCCAAGGAACCGCAGAAGAGACCGGCCTCGGCGCGGGTCGTCGCGGATGCCCTCGCCCGGATCCAGGCCGGCCTCCCCACGACACCCGACGCCGTACGGCCGGCCGTCTCGACCGACGAGCGACGGATGGCGACGATCCTCGGCGTCGGATCGGCCTCGGGCGCGGCAGCGAGCGCGGCCGCCGCGAGCGCTGGACGCCACGGCGGGGCGCAGCTCGCGCACCACCATGACGGTTACGTCATCGTATTTGTCGGAGACTCGGCGATGCAGGCGGCGCTGGAGGCCGCGAGCGCCGCGCGCGAGCTGGCCGAGTCCGAGCCGGCGCTCCCCCTGGCGCTGGTCTCCGGACAGACCAGCGCCAGGCACGGGCCCGACGAGGCCTTCCTGTCGCGGGCGATCGAGCTCGCCTCGATCGCCGGACAGATCCGGGTGGACGAGACGACGCGCAGCCTGATCGGCGGCGCGCTGGACGTGCAGATGACCGCGGCGGGGCTCGTCGTCCGCGGAGAGCGGCATGCCCTGCCCGCCGCGGGCTCCGCGTTCATCGGGCGCGAGCGCGAGATGGCGGCGCTCTCCACCACGCTCGATGCGGTCCTCGCCGACAGCGCATCCCAGCTCGTGATCGTCACCGCCGGCCCCGGTCTGGGGAAGTCTCGCCTCGTCCGGGAGCTCTTCGAGCGCGCGCGCGGCGCGCCGCGGCCCCTGGCCCTCCTCGAGGCGAAAGCAGAGGAGCTGCGCCGCGGGACGCCGTACGCGACGCTCGGCTCGCTCGTGAAGCGCGCGCTCGGGGTCGCGGAGTCCGCGCCCCGCGCGGAGCAACGGCTCGCCCTCGAGCAGGCGATCGCCCCGCTGGCGAGCCCCGACGACGCCCGCCGGGTGGCGGAGTTCGTCGGCGCGGCGGCCGGGCTCGAGCCGGAGCAACCCTCGATCGAGCTCGTCGCGGCGCTCCGCGATCCGCTGCTCATGCACGATCAGATCGAGCGGGCGACGATCCAGCTCTTCTCCCTGCTCGCCGCGCGGTTCGGCGGCGTGGCCGTCGTGCTGGACGATGCGCACCTGTCCGATGGCGCGACCTTGAAGATCGTCGCGCGTGCCCACCGGCGCCTCGGCGACGCGGCGGTGTTCTTCGCGCTCTTCGGACGGCCCGAGCTGAAGGAGGCGGCGCCGGCGGGCCTCTTCGAGGCCGCGTCCCAGTGGATCCAGCTCGGCGGGCTCCCGCGTCGAGCCGCCGAGCGGATCGTCGCCGCGGCGCTTGGCGATCGCGCGAGCCCCGAGACGATCGACCGGATCGTCGGTCACGCAGACGGCAACCCACTCTTCCTCCAGGAGCTCTGCGCGGCTCGCGTCGAGCGCGGAGCCGCGACGGCCGCCGCCCCGCCCAACGTCCTCGCCTCGGTGGAGGCCCGCCTCCTGCGCCTCGACCCCGGCGCGCGAAAGATCCTGCGGGCGGCGTCGGTCTTCGGCGAGGCGTTCTGGCAAGGTGGCGTCGCAGCGCTGCTCGGACCCGACGCGGCCGAGAGCAACCACCTCGGCGACTGGCTCGTGCACCTGGTGGATCACGGCCTCCTGATCCCGCGCAGACAGACTCGCTTCGCAGGCCAGCCCGAGCTCGGCTTCCGGCACCCCCTCCTGCGTGAGGCAGCTTACGGCATGCTCCTGCCCGAGGACCGGGAGGAGGGCCATCGGCGCGCCGCCGCCTGGCTGACCGCGGCCGGCGAGCGCGACTCGGCGGTGCTCGGCGAGCATCTGCTCGCGGCCGGGGCGCAGGGCGAGGCCGCGGGGTTTTTCCTCGAGGCAGCGAGGCTGTCTTTGGCGCGGAACGATCTCGGGCACGCCGTCCGGCACGCGGAGCGCGCGCTCGAGGCCCAGCTTGACGACGCGAGCCGCGCGCGCGCACACACCATCCTCTGCGAGACCTTCTTCTGGCGCAGCGAGCAGGAGCGCGGGTCGGAGCACGGCCGAGCCGCGCTCGGTCTCACCAGCCCGGGCACGCAGCCGTGGATGGATGCGGCCGCAGCGCTCATCCGCTGCTTGGCTCGACGAGGCGATCTGGAGCTGATCGATCTCGCGCGCGAGGTCGTCCGATCCGCGAGGCTCTCCCCGACGCTCTGGTTCGACCCGAGCGCGCTGCCCGACATCGTCTCGACCGCGTTGCGCGCCGGGCTCCGCGCGCTCGCCGAAGACGTCCTCGCCGCGTTCGGCCCGGGGCTCGCGCGCGCGGAAGATCCCGTCGGGCGCGCGCACATCCTCACGTGTCGCTCGTGGCAGGCCATGTTCGACGGCGACTACGTGGCGTGTATCGCCTACGACACGGAGGTCCTCCGCTGCATGAAAGAGGCGGGGGACCTCCGGCAAGCGTGCCTTGCGCGGGTCCACGTCGGATACGACAACCTCATCCTCGGCGTCTACCAGCGCGCGGCGGAGGAGCTGGCCGCGGCCCAGCAAGAGGCGGAGGTCCACGGGCTCGACTCGGTCGAGCAGATGGCGAAGCACAACCTCTCGCTCGCGCTCCACCGGCTGGGCGAGAGCGATCGCGCCCTGGAGCTCCAGCGCGAATGCCTGGCGTACGCGATCCGCTCCCACAACCAGCTCGAGGAGGGCCACGCTCGCCACTACCTCGGGATCATCTTGTTCGAGCGAGGAGAGCTGGCCGCCGCGAAGGCCGAGCTCTCGCGTGTCCTCACGCACATGTCGACCTCGGCGCTCCGGTGGGAGACCTTGGCCCGCCTCGCGGCGATCGCCCTCCGGCAGGGTGATCTCGAGGAAGCGCGCTACAAGATCGACGAAGCCGTGATGGGCATCGACCAGCTCAAGAACTCCGAGGAGGGCGACGCGCTGGTTCGCCTCGTCAGCGTCCAGGTCGAGCGCGCGTGGGGCGACGAGCAGAAGGCGGTGGAGCTCCTCATCGCCGCGCGCAACCGGATCCTCTGGCGCGCGGGGCGGATCGCCGACCCGACCCTACGCCGCGCGTTCATGCGCGCCTTACCCGAGCACGCCGCGACGCTCGATCTGGCCGAGCAGCTCGCCGCCGCAGGCCGGGCCCGCTGACGGGTGTAGCCGCGGCGGACACGCCGAGCCCCCTTCGAGCGGCGCGACCGCTCGGCGCCCGCAAGCAGCCACGGCACGCCCAGATCATCCACGAATACTGGCTCGGCAGCGGTCGGGCTCGGATCTCGGTTCGGGGCAACGTCGCGCGCGTGGCGGCAAGCCTGACGCTGGGGCACCGGGCCAGCCCGGCCAGCTTCACCGGCCTCGGACATGACACCGCCGTCATCTTGAAAGGCGAGGGCCGGCTCGCGCCCTGAGCGCGCGAGGACGGCGGCTCTTCCACGGGCTCGCAGGACCTCGCGGAAGAGGCTACCGTCTGCGTCATGACAGCCGGCCGACGCGCCTTTTCGGTCTCGATCTTCGCGCGCCACGAGGGCGCCGTCCTCCTGGTGAAACACAAGCGGCTCGCGACGTGGCTCCCGGTGGGCGGCGAGATCGAGGCTGGCGAGACGCCGCTGGAGGCCGCTCGGCGCGAGCTCTTCGAGGAGACCGGTCTCTCCGGTAGCTTCCCGCGGACGAGCGACATCGACGGTGCGCCGCTCGGCCTCGTGGCCTACGAGGAGCACCCCGCCGGCGCCAAAGGGCTGCACATGAACTTCTGCTTCATCGCGGACGTGCCGAGCCGCGCCGTGGTGCCGAACGACGAGTTCGGCGAGCTCGAGTGGGTCACGAGCGCCGACACCATCTCCTGTCCCGAGAACGTGAAGCAGCTGGTGCGGCGCGTCCTTGGAGGCTGAATGACGGAGGGCTGGGAGCGCGCCCTGGAGCAACTGGATGCCGCGCTCGCGCAGAGCCCCGCGCAGCAGGCCGGCTTCTTGGTTCGCTGGCGGCTGCACGTCGAGCCCGATTACGGCGTGGAAGTCTCAGCGTGGGTTCACAAGCTCGACAAGAAGGGCAAGCCCGGCGCGGGCAAGGCGCTGCCCCGCAGGGGGCTCATCGGCGTCCACGGGCCGAAGCTCTCGCCGGAGGACATGCGCGTCGCGAGCCTCCTCTCCGAGCGCGAGGCGTACGCGAGCCGCGCGCTCCTCGAGGCGCTCGTGGATCTGCCGAACGTGACACTCGCCGAGGCGCCCGAGCGCGCCGTGCGCGTGGAGCGCGCGACGGTCGGCCTCGTCGCCGAGGACAGGCTCGGAACCGTGCGCGTGACGGCGGGGGTGGACGGCGCCGCGCTCCCCGATCACCTGATCGACAGGCTCCGACGAGGCGGGGAGACGCCCGTCTTCCTCTGGGACGGCCAGCGCCTGACCCTCCTCGACATCCAGGCGGAGGTCCGGTCTGCGCTCGACGTGCTCCGCCGCGAGGGCGGCCTCTTTCCGCCGGAGAGCCACCAATCCCTCATCGGTCTGCTCGCGAAATGGGCGCAGCGGTTTCCGGTCGCGATGCCCCGCAGCATCATGGGGCGCGCCGCGCCATCGCAGATGAAGCCGGTCCTCCGCTTCGAGGTCGAGCCCGGCGGATCGGTGATCGTCGAGCTTCGGATCCGAGCGCTCCCCGGTGCGCCCGCACACGTGCCGGGGCGCGGACCACGCGACATCCACGTGCGCGAGGGTGAGGAGGCCCTCCACGCCGTCCGCGATCTGAAGGGCGAGGAGGACGCTGCCCGCGCCTTCGCGGCGGAGCTTCCCCTCACCTCGGCCGAGCCCCAGGAGGTTCCCTTTCAATGGGTGTTCCCCGACGCCCAAGGGGCGCTCGGCCTGCTCGAAGCGGTCAATCGAATGGATGCTCCACCCGATCTCGAGTGGGTAGGACGACCATTGCGAAGTCTGGGCGTGGCAGGGCCGCGCGCGCTGCGTGTCACCGTGGAGCGGAGGCGCGATTGGTTCGGCATGCTCGGGAGCCTCTCGGTCGAGGGCGAGCGGGTCGAGCTGGCGCGGCTGCTCGACGCGACCAGGCGGTATCAGCGGTTCGTGGAGGTGCTGCCGGGCGACTTCGTCGAGCTCTCCGAGACGTTGCGCGAGCGGCTTCGGGCGCTGCTCGATCACACCCACACGACCCACCGCGGCGTGGAGGCCGGGCCGTCGGCCATGGCGTCGGTGTTGGCGCTCCTGGAGGCGGGCGCGTCGCTCTCGGCGGACGACGGGTGGCGCGCGCTCGCGAACCGCCTGCGGTCGTCGCCCGCGACCGTCGAGCCGCCGCCCGGGCTGGAAGCCGCGCTGCGGCCCTACCAGCTCGCGGGCTTTCGATGGCTCTGCCACCTCGCCGAGACCGGGACCGGCGGCGTCCTGGCGGACGACATGGGCCTCGGAAAGACCGTGCAGGCGTTGGCGCTCTTGCTCCACCGAAAGAAGCTCGGTCCGGCGCTCGTCGTCGCGCCGAAGTCGGTCGCGTTCAACTGGCTGGACGAAGCGCAGCGCTTCGCGCCGTCGCTGCGCGTCGTGCGCCTCTCGCAGGTGGAAGATCGAGCGGAGGCGATCCGCGCGCTCGGGCCTTCGGACGTGCTCGTCGTCGGCTACGGGCTCTTGGGCCGCGAGCACGCGCGGCTCTCCTCGGCAGGCTTCGCGACGATCGTGTTCGACGAGGCGCATTGGCTGAAAAACGCGATGGCGAACCGCACACGCGCCGCGCGAACCATCACGGCCCCGCTCAAGATCGCCCTCACCGGCACACCCATGGAGAACCACCTGGGCGAGCTCTGGAGCGTGTTCGCCGTGGTCTTCCCGGCGCTCTTCGGGAGCTGGGGAGCGTTCAGGCGCCGCTATGCGGCGCCCATCGAGAAGGTTGGCGATCCCGAGGCGCGACGCGCGCTCGGGAACGTGATCCGACCCTTCTTGCTCCGCCGAACGAAGGCCGAGGTCGAGCCCGACCTGCCTCCGCGCACCGACGTTCGCGTGCCGGTCGTGCTCTCGAACCCCGAGTGGCAGCTCTACGAAGACGCTCGCCTGGCGGCGCTCTCGGATCTCCACACGCGCCGAGACAAGCTCCGGGAGCAGGAGCGCCGGGTCGAGGTCCTGGCCGCGCTCACGCGGCTCCGGCTGCTCGCGTCCCATCCGCGGCTCTACGATCCCCGCTCCGACGTCGCGTCCTCCAAGCTCGCGCGGCTTCTGGCGCTCACCGACGAGCTCGCGGCCGAAGGGCAACGCGCGCTCGTCTTCAGCCAGTTCACGTCGCACCTCCAGATCGTGCGGCGCGCGCTCGAGGAGCGAGGGCGCTCCTGTCTCTACCTCGACGGGCAGACGCCGGAGAAGAAGCGCGCGGCGCTTGTTCGTGATTTCCAGGGCGGAGAGGCCTCCTTTTTCCTCATCTCGCTCCAGGCGGCCGGCTTCGGCATCAACCTGACCGCCGCGTCGAACGTGATTCACCTCGACCCTTGGTGGAACCCGGCCGTCGAGGATCAGGCGAGCGACAGGGCGCATCGACCCGGTCAGACGCGGGCGGTGACGGTCTACCGGCTCGTCTCGGTCGGGACGATCGAGGAGCAGATGCTCGCGCTGCATTCGGAGAAGCGGGCCCTGGCGGAGGGGGTCGTGGCCGGTGAAGACGGCACGCCCGCGCTCTCGGCGGACGACCTCCTGGCGCTCGTCGCCCGCGGCCACGCCCCTTGACCGGGACGAAGCGGGAGGGTGCACGGCTTTCCTGCTCGGGGCTTGTGCGCCGGCTCAGACGGGGTAGAGCTTCGGCCATGAAGCTCGCCCTCGCTTGTTGCCTGTCGGCCCTCTCCCTCTTCGGTTGTGGCGACGACGAGCCCACGGGAACCGGCGGAGGAGGCGGCGGCACCCCGAGCTGCATCGACGACCCTTGGTCGTGCCCTGACGGTCAGACCTGCTGGGTGAGCCAGGACCAGCAGAGCTTCTCGTGTCTGAACGCCGGTCCCGGCGCGGTCGGCGCGTCGTGCCAGAACATCGCGGGGACGCCGACCTGCGCGCAGGACCTCGTCTGCTTGCAGCTCCAAGCGCAGAGCCAGGGCTCGTGCACGGAGTACTGCGACCCGGCCGACCCCGCGCACGCGTGCCCCGGCAACCGCCAGTGCCTCTTGATCCAGCTCATCGGATCGCAGTTCCACGCGTGTGAGCCGCCGACCAGCGGGATGGGCGGCGGCGGCGCGGGCGGCGGCGCGAGCGGCTGACCCCCGCCGTCTGGGGAGCGCCGCGGTCAGGGGCAGTCGTTCTGCGAGGTGACCGCGGTGCCGCTCGAGACCGTCGCGTCCTCCTCGAACTTGAACGGGATCGACTGGCACCACCAGATGCCGCAGTCGTCCTGGACCTGCACGTGCAGGTGTGGCCCCGTGGACCAGCCGCTATTTCCCGACTCTCCGAGCTCGTCGCCCTGAGCCACCGGGTCGCCGGCCGAGACGGTCCCTTCGGAGAGGTGCATGTAGAGCGCGACCGTCCCGTCCGAGTGTTTCACCTCGACGGTGTTGGCGAAGTTCGCGCAGGCCGATCCGCCGCCGTCGTAGCAGGAGCTCCCCGGCGCCGAGACGTTGCGCACGCGAAGCACGGTGCCCGCGCGCATCGCGCGGACGCTGGTCCCGACCGGGGTGCCGAAGTCGTACGCGTATTCGTCTTTCCCGTCGTGGTTGCTCGTGTGGTTGCCGCTCGTGCACGTCTTTGTCACGTCGCACGCGAAGGGCATCCGGTACTCCGAGTCCGACTTGCAGTAGTCGGGTGTACCCTCGGGCGCCTCCACGCAGCCGAGCTCGCAACTTTGTTTGACGTCCCACTGTCCTCCCGGGCAGTAGAGGATGTCGCCGTCGTGCTCGGGCAAGAGCGGGATCCGGCACCCCATCTCGTTCGCCTTCTTCTTGGCGCCCGACCCGCACCAGGCGACCTGCACGAAACACTCGCACTCGGGGAGCTCGCAGGCGTCGTTCAGCTCTTCGGACGTGCCGTCGTAGCCGCAGGCGGCGGCGCAGTCCGTCAGGACCGACCAGACGTCGGCTTCGCATTTCAGGAGATCGCTCTCGTGCCCAGCCAGGATCGGCGCGTCGCATCCGTGCTCCGCCGCTTCCGCGGCGAGCCGCCCGGCGCAATACGGGCCATCGCCGAGCAAACAGCCACACACCGGGAGGCCGCCCGTCGAGCTGCTGGGGCCTCCCGTGCTCGACGTGACGTTTGTGCCGCTCCCGCCCGCTCCCGCACCGGTCCCGGCGCTCGAGCCGTCGTCATCCGCGCACGAAATTCCTAGCAGAACCGTCATGATTGCCGCCGCGCCCGCGGCGCGCGACAGGAGAGGCGAAGAGGCTCGGACGATCACGGCCGCTACCCTAAGCCCCTCCGACCGGCCCGTCATGGTGGTCTCTTTTGTGGGCATCCGGCGACCGGGGCATCGGTGCGCCACGTCGCCCGCGCACAGTGGGCGGGGTTGTATGAGGGTTGTCCTCCGGAGCTTGGGCCTCCTATAGTTCCCTTGTCTTCGACGACATCCCGAAAGGACTCGTTATGCGCCGTGTGCTTGCCTGTGCCCTCGCCTTACTCCTCGTCCCCGTCGTCAGCTGTGGAGGCGGCGCCAACCAGCTCTGCACCGAGATCTGCGACTGCGAGGGGTGCAGCGACAAGGAAGTGGAGGACTGCAACGAGGCGGCCGACGAGCTCGAGGATGACGTCGGCAAGGCCGAGTGCTCGGCCGAGCTGAACGACTTCACGGCGTGTTTGCTCGACAACGCCAAGTGTGAAGACGACGACAACTACGTCGTCGAGGTCGGTGACTGCGACGACGAGCTCGACGATCTCGTCGACTGCTGCGACGACGACTGCGACCTCGGCGAGTTCTTCTGAGCCTCGACGTTCGCTCGCTTCCCGCTGCGCAGCCTTGAGACCGGGCCGGCGCGTGGTATCGTCAGAGCCTAGCTCCGATGGTCTCGCGTGCCGCCGCCCGTGTCGCTCGTGGGCCCACCTCCGAGGCGGAGGTGGCGGCCGTGAGGAGCGCTGCGCCCGCGGAGCTCCTGCGGCAGGCACTACGTGACGCCGGGCTGCGCGCCACGGCGCCTCGCCTCGCCGTCCTCCGGAGCCTGAACGGCGCCACCGGGCCGGTCAGCCACGGCGAGGTCGCGGCCGATCTCGCGGCGGAGGGCTGGGACCGCGCGACCGTCTACCGCAACCTCATGGCGCTCACCTCGGCGGGCCTGCTCCGCCGGACCGACCTCGGCGATCACACGTGGCGCTTCGAGCTCAAGCGCGGTGAGCCGGCCCACGACCACGCTGGCAGACAGCCGGAGGACACGAGCGTGCACCCGCATTTCCTGTGCGACGCCTGCGGTGACGTCGTCTGCCTGCCGGGCAGCGCGGTTCAGGTCGTCGCCGCCCGCGGCACACCCAAGGCCATCCAGCGGCGCCGCTACGAAGTGCAGATCAAGGGTCGCTGCGACAACTGCGATTAGGGCGCGCCGCCCTCAATCCATCGCGCCCCACACGCGGAGCGCCGCGAGCGTATCGTCGTCGATCGTGGCCGGCTCGTGCTGCACGGCCAGCGCCTCCGTCCGGCGCTCGTGAGCGGCGAGCGCGCGCTCGAGGGCGGCGGCGGTCAGCGGCGCCTGCGGCCGCCTGTCGAACGAGCACGTCGGATCGAGCACGAGCTCGCAGAGGCGCGTGCCACCGCGTTCGTTGCGGACGAGCACCCAGCTTCCCCACCGCGTCGAGGTCGCGTCCCCTTCCCTCGCGACGAGCGGCTCGTCGTCGGCGAACGCGCGACCAGCCGCGACGTGCGCGAGCTCCCGACCGAAGCCACCTCGCGCCGGAGCGAGCCGCATCGCGTCCGAGAGCGTCCTCGCGACGTCAACGACCTCCGTCGTTTGCGACATCTCCTGTCCGGCGTGCGCACCGCCGGGGAACACGACGTAGAGGGGCAACGCGAGCGTCCGATCGTCGAGCGGGGGCGTCTGCGTGAAGAGCTGGCCGAGCCCGCTCGAGCCGTCGCTGGTGACGACGACGAGCGTCCGGTCTGCGACGTTCAGCTCGTCGAGCACGTCGACGATCGCGCCGAGCGACCGGTCTTGCTGGGCGAGCGCGAGCTGGTAGAGCGCGGCCAACCTCGTCTGATCGGTCTCCGGGAGCTGGTGGAGCTTGCGACGGCCGCGGATCGAGGCCAGCTGCTGCGCGGCGCGCCGCGGGCTGATGTCGCCCGTGTAGTTCTCGGGCGGGAGGCTCTCGGCGAGCTTGGGGTCCACCACCCACGGCGGGTGTCCGCCTCGCGCGTGGACGAAGAGGAGCACCTTGCCGTCCGGCTTCTTCTGGAGCGCTGCCTCGAGCCACGTCGCCGCACGCGCCAGCGCGTCGGCGCCGTCCCCCTGGACGGGGGAGAGCACGTCCTGCCCCGGCGGCCCCAGCCCGAACGCCGCCGTCGAGTAGGGGACGGCCGTGAACCAGCCCACTTCGTATCCGGCGTGTTGGGCGGCCGTCACGACCGTCGGCACGCGTGACGGCAGGCGCGCCCCGTAGTCGGTCAGCGTGTGCGCGTCGGGCGGGAGCCCGGTGAGGAGGGTCGCGACCGTCGCGGGGACGACCGTGGACGGCGCGCGGTGCTCCTTGAAGGTGACGCCGCGCTCGGCGAGCTTCCGGAGCCGCTCGAAGTAGGGCGGCGGCCGGTCCGCGTACCCGGGGAGCTCTTCTCGCCCGATCCCCGCGAGCACGACGACGATGACGACCTGCGCGGCGGGCCCGGGCCCCGGCGCCACCGTCGGCACGCTGATCTCCGGGTCCCCGAAGAGGATGCGCCCGTCGCGGCTTCCGGTCTTCGCGTGGAGCTCCAAGTGGACGAGCTTCGACGCGAACGGGTCGAGGCCGAAGTCGAGGTCTTGCCACGCCGCCTCTTCACCGCCCTTGAGCTTGGCCGAGCCGAGGACGACCGTCGGCTCACCGTCGACGCGGACGGCGATCTCAATCTCGCCCTCTCCGGCGCCGACCATGCCGACGGCCGTTCGAAGCCGTCCTCCTGCCGGCACGCGGACCGGGCAACGGACCGTGGTCGGGGCGAGGAGCGAGAAGGCGCGATGGGGGACCTTGGCGAGCACCGCGTTCGGCGCGAGCACGTCGTCGAGGGTGGGCGCGCCGAACGTGATCGCCAGGTCGTCCGGGTGACCGATCGACAGCCAGTCGAGGTGGCCGTAGGGCGCGCTCGGCTTGGCGGGTGTGAACCGCACGGTGACCGTGTGCTCCCCCGGATCGAGCGCGAGCTCCGTCGCGGGGGTCTCGACGACGCGCGGGTCCGACCCTTTGAGCTTCGACGACCCGAGGTACACGTCGTCGACGTAGAAGCTCATGCTCTTCGCCGCCCCGGGCTGGAAACGCGCCGAGAGCCGGATGGGCGAAGGCTTCGTCTGCACGAAACGTGTGCTGATCGATCGCTCGGTGATCACGGACCAGGTCGCGCCGTCGTGCTCCACCGTCTCGAGGTCCGTGCCCTCCGGAGCAGAGACACGCCCGTCGACCATCGCGGTCCCGAAGTCGACCAAGACACCTCGATGCTCGAGATCACAGCGCGCCGCGAGGTCGAACAGCTTGCGAACCTCGCGGTCTGCGACGGCCCCCTCTGCCGGGCTGCGCGGCGCGGGGGCCTGCGCGCCCGGCGAGGGCGCGTCCTCGCGGCACGACCCACAGCCCGTCGCCGCGAGGGCGAGGACGATCAGCGGGAAGGCGCGCGGGACCGCTCGCATCGCCCGGCGGTATGTCACGTCTTTCGCCGGCCGTCAGGTCATCGCTGCCACGGCGGCGCGATGCGAACCCGGACGAGCTTGCCTTCCTTCACCTCGACGAAGCGCGTGCGCTCGTCCCCGCGGGTCTTCACGCGCACCTCGTATTTGCGCGCCTTGAGCGGCAGGCTGACGGTCGGGCCCGATCCGATGGGTTTGCCGTCGATGTAGACGGTGTCGCTCTTGCCGGCGACGACCTCGAGCATTCCCTGTCCCTTCTTGAGCTTCTCGTCGTCGCGCAGGGGCAGCTCCTCGGGCTTGTCGACGTCGTCCGCCGGGGGCTGGTCCGCCTTGTTCGCCTGCGCGTCGGGCTCGGGGGCGGTCGCCGCGGCCTCGGCCTCGGGCGCCGGGCTCGCCTGCTGCGCGCTCTCGCTCTCGACCGAGGTCATCATCGCGGTCTCGTCGGCGGTCGACTTCTCGCGCGACCACCGGGCCCACACCGCAAACACCACGCCGAGCAGCGCAAACGCGACCCAGTAGAGGGTCTTTCGATCCTTCTTGGGCGGCTCCGCCTGGGTGTGCGGCAGGTAGGCCGACGGGAGCGGGAACCGCGGCGTCGCGTCCGCCGGCTTCGGGGTGGCGCTGCTGCGCGACACCTGCGAGGCCTTGCCGGGGGTCTCCTCGGTCATCGAGGTGGACTTGCTCTTCTTCTTCGCCCTCTCCGCGACCGGCTCCTGGTCGAGCACCGGCGGCGGATGGAGCGAGCCGAGCGTGAGCATGGGTTGGATGCCGGGCGGCAGCGGCATGCTGCTCGGCGTCGGCGTCAGCTGCCTCTCGGCCTCCGGCGGCGGTTCCGCCTTGGCTTGCTCGAGCATGGCGGGCGGCGGCGAGAGCGATAGGCCTCCGAGCATCGCGGGCGGCGGCGTCAGCGCGCGCTTTCCGCTCGGCGGCTGCGGCGACTCCTCCGCGCGCGGGGCCGGCGACTCGTGCGCGCCGCCGAACCACGGATCTTCGAGGTGCGAAGCGGAGGCATCGAGTCGCTCGTCCGGCAGCTCGCCCGCGTCGCCCGCGAGCTCGAGCATCGAGGGAGAGGAAGGTGCGTAAGGATCGACCGGCATCCCGACCAGGGGCGGGCGAACCGAGGGCTCTTCCACGACCGGCGCCGACGGCGACTCCGGCTTGGCGAGATCGGGCCGCTTCTGGAGCGCGGCCTTCATGAGATCGGCGTGCGGCGGGAGGGCGACGACGACCGGCGACGCCGGCGACCCGGGCTCGGTGGTCGGGAGGGGCAAAGCGATCACCGGAGCCGCGGCCCGCTCGCCGCTCAGGAGCGCGAGCTCGCGCGCGGTCGCCTCGGGCAGCCGGTCCTCGCCGTCGGTGTCGAACACTTGCACGATCGCGCCGTGTGACGCGACGTCCATCATCACGTCCTCGACGAGGCGGGCCGAGGCGCGCCCGTTTGCGATGAGGGCGCGTGGTGGCTCGCCGCGCGCGAGCGCTTCGACGATCGCGCGCGCGTTTTCGGGCGTCGCGCCCCAGTACCCGCGGAGCGCGTCTTCGTCGATCTCCACCCGCTGAACGCGCAGGATGCTCGCGCCGGTCAGCAGGTCCTGGGCGGCGCGCGCGCCGGCCACGACGGGCATCACCTGCTCGGCGAGCTCACCGGTGAGGTCGGGGCGCAGCGGCCCGGCGTCTCCGTCGTCGCGCGGCTCCGACACCACGAACCGTCCGTCGCCGACGCCGAGCAAGGCGCCGAGGACGCTCGGTCCGCGCTCGAAGGTCCCGCCGAGCGAGGTCCGCGTCGCGCGCACGGGCCGGCCCGACCGGATCTCGACCTCGTAGAGGTAAGACGCGTCGCGGATGGCCACCGTGCAGTCAGGGCGCGACTCACACGCGAGGCGCAGGAGCGAATACGCGGTGATACCGTCGAGGCGCCCGCGGATCTCCCCCCGCGCAGCGAGGCGCTGGCCGACGCGCTGGCGCATGCGGACGAGCTCTCGCGCGCGCTGCACGATGGCGGTCGCGCTGGCTTCTTTGCGGAGGTAGCCGTCGGCCTCGGCGCCGAGCTCGCGCACGCGTTGCAGGAGGTCTTCTTTCCACGAGAGGAGCACGACGGGCACGTCGCGGAGCACGAGGTCGCGCTTGAGCGTCCGGCAGAGCGAGAAGCCGTCGAGCCCCGGCATGAGCACGTCGGAGATCACGAGATCGGGGGCCCTGTGTTTTGCGATCTCGAGGGCCCGCGCGCCGTCGCGCGCCTCGTAGACGGTGGCCCCGGCGGACTTGAGGACACCCGCGAGGAACCAGCAGACGGCCGCGTCGTCGTCGACCACGACCACGCGTGTCTTCTCGAGCGTGCCCTCGGTGCGCCGCGCGAGCGCGCCGGCGGGGGCGCGGCTCGCCCCGGAACCGGCCGGCTCGTCGAGCCACGGCGCGAGCGGGACGGCTCCCTCCGGGCCGCCGTGCACGAAGCGGACGGCGCCCTGCGATCGGATCGTGCAGACGTCGCGGATGCGTGCGACCGCGCCCCAGAGCGCTGCGAACACCTCGGTCCCCTCGCCCAGGTTGACCGTGCCGCCGCGCGACTTGGGATCGACCATGTCGCAGAGGCCACGGCGAAGCTCCTCGGCGAGGCGGTTGCCGAGCTGGTCAAGGCTGACAGAACCGATAGGCTCGCGGACGACCTCACGCTTCACGTAGGCGGAGATCACGGCCGCGCACGCGCGGCGCAGCTCCGCCGGCGACACGGGCTTGGCGAGCACCTTGGCGACGCCGAGCGCGAGGAACGGACCGGCGTCCTCCGCGCGGGCGAGCTTCATGGTCACCACCACGGGCACGGCCTCGGTCAGCGGGTCGGACGAGAGCACGTTCACCACCGCGCGCGCGTCCTGCATGTCTGCGTCGATGACGATGACGTCGGGCGCGAGCGCGCGCGCCAGATCGAGCGCGACGCCGACCTCGGCGGTCCGCTCCACGTCGTAGACGAGCTCACCTTCGTCGACCACGCGCGAGCCGGGGAGGGCCAGCGCGTCGGCGAGCGTGTTCGGACCGACGACGAGGACGCTCACCGGGGGGCGAGCCGGCTCGCGGGACGGCGCCAGGGGGCGGACCTCCGAGGCAAACGCACGCACGGGCTCGGCCTCCTCGGTGCCCCACGCCAGGGACGTCATGCGACCGATCAGATCCTGGACGGCGCCGAAATCGGCGTCCTCGAGCGATCCGCGCTGCGCCGCCTCTTCGAGGCGCGACTCCACCCCGCGGAGCTCGTCGGCCAGGCGCGAGAACCGGAGGAGCTTGGCGGCGGCGCCGAGCGCGTGGAACCGGCGTCGAAGCTCCGTGAGGTGTTTCTTCGAGGCCGGATCTCCGCGGAGCCCGTCCACCGTCGCGCGGATCTCCGACCGCCTGCGGCCGAGGTTGGCGACGAACTCGGCCCGGGCACCGCCGAGCCGCTCGCGCCCCTGGTTGCTCTCGGGGTCGCGGCGAGTCTCGTCGGGGTTCTTGGCGACGCTGGATACGGCCATCAACTCGGCCGCTATCACAGCGATTCAGGAAGGGACCAATTCTTGGGGTCGCGCTCAGCCCGCCGCGAGGCGCTCGCGGACCCAGGACCCGGCGGCCTTCGTGCCGAGCTCGCCGCCCACGTCCCGCGTGCACTTGCCGGCCTCGATCGCCTCGGCCACGGCCCGCTCCACCCGCGCCTCCCACCCGGAGAAGCCGACGTAGTCGAGCATCATGCCGGCGGTGAGCAGGGCGGCGAACGGGTTCGCCAGGTCCTTGCCGGCGAGGGGCGGGGCCGAGCCGTGCACGGGCTCGAAGAGCGCCACACGACCCGGATCGGCGGCGTGCACGTTGGCGCTGGGGGCCATGCCGAGGCCACCCTGGAGCGCGGCGCCGAGGTCCGTCACGATGTCACCGAAGAGGTTGTTCGTGACGACGACCTCGAACTGCGACGGGTCCTGAACCACGTAGAGGCAGAGCGCGTCCACGTAGACGTGCCGCGTCTCGATGCCGGGGTACTCCTTGGCGACCTCGCCGAAACACCGGAGCCAGAGCTCGTGTGCGAAGCGCATGGCGTTCGACTTGTCGGCCATGCAGACCTTCGTCTTGCCGTTCTTCTTCGCGAACTCGAACGCGGCGCGGATGATGCGCTCCACGCCCTTGCGCGTGTTCACGTCCTCGTTGATGCCGATCTCGTCGGGCGTGCCCTTCTTGAACTGGCCGCCGAAGCCGACGTACACGCCCTCCGTGTTCTCGCGGAAGACCGTGAAGTCCACGTCCTTCGCGGAGCGGCCCTTGAGGGGGACGAGGCGGTCGGCCAGGCATTTGACCGGCCGCACGTTCGCGTAGAGATCGAAGCCGAAGCGCATCCCGAAGAGGATGTCCCGCGCGTGCTCCAGGCCGGGCACGCGCGGATCACCCAGCGCCCCGAGGAGGACCGCCGAGCAGGAGTCTGAGATCTCCTGCTTGATCTCCGCGGGGAAGGTGGTGCCGTCGCGCAGGTAGCGATCGGCCCCGAGATCGAGCTCCCACAGCTCGAGCGGGAGGCCCGCTCGTTCCCTGCACTGCTCGAGGAAGAGCTTGGCCTCGCGGACCACCTCGGTCCCGATGCCGTCTCCGCCGATGAGCGCGATCTTCTTCCTGTTCATGACGATACCGTTATCTCAACCGAGGACCTTCTCGATGGCCGTGTACTCGAGGCCGTGCGCCTCGGCCACGCCGCGGTAGGTCACCGCGCCCTTGAAGGTGTTGAGCCCGAGGAGGAGCGAGCGGTCTGCCTTGGCGGCCGCGACGACGCCCTGGTTCGCGAGCTTCACCGCGTAAGGGATCGTGACGTTCGTGAGGGCCCAGGTGCTCGTGTGCGAGACGTTGCCCGGCATGTTCGCCACGCAGTAGTGGATGACGCCGTCCACCTCGTAAGTGGGGTTGTCGTGCGTCGTCGGGCGGCACGTCTCGATGCAGCCGCCTTGATCGACGGCGACGTCGACCACGACGCTGCCCTTCTCCATCTTGGAGATGAGGTCGCGCGTGACGAGCTTCGGCGCCTTCGCGCCCGTGACGAGCACGGCGCCGATGACGAGGTCCGCCTGCGTGACGCACTCCTCGATGTTCTCGGCGTTCGAGTAGAGCGTCTCGATCGCGCCGCCGAACACGTCCTCCAGGTAGGCCATGACGTCCGCGCGGACGTCGAGCATGACGACGTTGGCGCCCATGCCGATGGCGATGACCGCGGCGCTCTTGCCGACGACGCCGCCGCCGAGGATGACGACGCGACCGCGGCGCGTGCCGGGAACGCCGCCGAGGAGCACGCCCTTGCCGCCGTGTGACTTCTCGAGGCAGGCCGCGCCGACCTGGACCGAGAGCCGACCCGCGACCTCGCTCATCGGCTTGAGGAGCGGGAGCGTGCCGTCCGGCAGCTCGATGGTCTCGTACGCGACGCCGGCGACGCCGGTCTTCGCGAGCTCCCGCGTGAGCTCCGGCTCTGCCGCGAGGTGGAGGTACGTGTAGAGGATGAGGTCCTTGCGGAAGAAGCCGTACTCCGCCTTGAGCGGCTCCTTCACCTTCACGACCATCTCGGCGCCCCACGCGTCGGCCGCGGTGGGGACGATCGTGGCGCCCGCTCGAACGTAGGCCTCGTCGGCGATGCCGCTGCCCTCACCGGCGCTCTTCTCGACGATGACCTTGTGGCCGGCTCCGACAAGGGCGCGAACGCCCGCGGGGGTCATGCCGACCCGGTACTCACGCGTCTTGATCTCCTTCGGGACTCCGATCAGCACGGCGATGCTCCTTCGTTCGCGGGCAACCCGCTGGTCGCCCGGGGGGCGCGGACCATAACAGAGCTCCAGGGCGGCGCGTGGACCGGAACGCGGCCGGATCGCGTGACGCGGTGCGCCGGCGCAGCCGGTG
Organism: Myxococcales bacterium; assembly: GCA_016794345.1. Lineage (GTDB taxonomy): Bacteria > Myxococcota_A > Polyangia > Polyangiales > Polyangiaceae > Xiheicaenibacterium > Xiheicaenibacterium phototrophicum. Next base: position 66,680 of record JAEUKE010000053.1, on the reverse strand, counting down.
GGGAGCTCAGGGCGCGAGGCCGCGGAGAAGGAGCGCGGCCACCACGTTCTTCCGCCGCTCGACGGTCTTGGAAGGATCCACCTCCGGCAGAAGCGCCTCGAGGACCGACCCGTCGACCGCGGGATACAAGATGAGCGAGAGGCCGGATCGGACCATCTCGCTGGGCGCCACGTCCTTGCGGAGCTGGCCATTGTCCTGGAGCTTCGCGGCGACGGCGACGACCGCCTGGAGGATGGGCCTGCTCTTCTCCCGGATGATGTCGACGAGCATGCCCGCGCCCGAGAGCACCTCGGCGCGCATGATGGCGAGCAGGTTGTGGTGGGTCACCGAGAAGTCGACCATGACGTCGACGAACCCGCGCACCAGCCCCTCGAGGTCCGTGTGGCGCTCGAGCACGCGCCAGGAGGCCGTCGACATGTGCTCGACCGCGCGGCCGATGACGGCCTCGTAGAGCCCTTGTTTGTCGCCGAAGTAGTGGTGGATGAGCGCGGGCTGCACGCCCGCCGCGACGGCGATCTCCCGGAGCCGCGCGCCGGGGAAGCCACGCGCCGCGAACTCTTGCTCGGCCGAGTCGAGGATGCGCTCTTGCGTGAGGGCGGCGCTACGCTCCCGCTTCGGCTGACGGGAGCGGTCGCTCGGGGGGACGCTGCTGTCCCTGTGTGGAGGGAGGTCCGAGCTGGGATCGTCAGGCCGACGCATCCCAGGTTTCGTACTGAATCACGCGCAGCTCTTCAAAGCCCTTTCGCACCCTGGGCGTGAGAAGCCCCAGGCGCTTCACGTTCGGCACGATCTTGGAGAAGAGGAGTGACTGGAAGGTCAACATGATCGGGCTGGTCTTCGTGACCTCGAGGCACTCTTCGACCGGCAGATCCAGGTTCTCCCAGACCTCCTGCATGAGGAAACGATCGCGCATGAGCCGCGACGACTCGACGATGAAGTCCTCGCGATCACGCAGCTCGCCCTCCGTCATGTCGTCGTAGGCGCCCCGCAGGGTCATCACGCCGAAGGCGACGTGGCGCGCCTCGTCGATCATGATCATGCGGACGATCTCCTTCACCAGCGGCTCGTTCGCCGTCTGGCTGAGGAGCCCAAAGGCCGCGAGCGCGAGCCCCTCCACCAGGATCTGCATGCCGAGGTACTTCATGTCCCAGCGGCGCTCGGTGAGGATCTCGTCGAGGAGCGTCTTCAGGTACGGCGAGACCGGGTAGACCATTTCCACCTTCTCGCGAAGGTAGCGATCGTAGGCCTCGACGTGCCTCGCCTCGTCCATCACCTGCGTCGCGGCGTAGAGCTTCGCGTCGGCCGAGGGCGCCGCCGACACGATCTGCGCGGTCGCCATCAAAGCGCCTTGCTCGCCGTGGAGGAAGTTCGAGAGCAGGTACGACGTCGCGTGACGCCGGAGGCGCGGTAGCTCCGTCTTCTTGTCGAGCCTGTCCCAGACGCTCGATCCGAAGATCGGGATCAGCTGGTTGGGCATGTTCTCCGCCTCGGGATCCACGTCCGTCTCCCAGGGGAGCGCGCTCTTCGCGTTCCACTGGGCTTCCTTGGCCTTCTCGTAGAGCCCGCGCAGGTCCGCCCGCTCGGGGGCGTAGCTGTCGACGAGGCAGGCCTCGTAGGCGACCTCCAGCGTGGAGGCAGGCTGTTTGATCTGGGTCCCGCTCCGGCGCGGCTCCGGGATCGACCTCGTCTCGCCCGAGGCGTCGGCCGCCCCTCCCGCAAGATCCAACGACGCAGCGCTCATGAGCACCTCCAGGACCCGAGGCTATTGTTGATTTACTTTTCAGTCAACTCATCGCCAGAGGTTGGATTGGCCTGACCGGTCTGGCGTGACTCAGATCTCGATCGTGCCTCGGAAGACGCGCCGGGCCGGACCGCGCATCGTCACGTTCAGATCTCGGGAGACCGTGATGAGGAGCTCTCCTCCGGGGAGGCCGACCTTGACCGGCGACTCGAAGGCAGCCCGTCCTGCTTGGCACGCGAGGGCGGCCGTCGCGCACGCGCCTGTTCCGCAGGCCTGCGTGTAGCCGACGCCGCGCTCCCAGACGACGACGTCGAACGCGTCCGGCGCGACCTGTGTCGCGAACTCCACGTTCGTGCCGCCCGGTGTCGCCCGCTCGAGCTGCGGACCGAGGACGTCGCGACCGCCCGCTTCGATCGGGTCGAACGTGATGAGGTGCGGGTTGCCAACATTCACCGCCCCGAAATTCACCGGGCGACCGGCCCACTCGTGTGACGCCGAGGAACCGATCTGCGCGCGTCCCATGTCGACCTCGACGAGGGCTTCGTCCGCGCCGGTCCACGAGACACGTGTCGTTCGCTCGCCTGCGTCGGTCCGGACCGAGAGCGTCTTCGGCTCCGCCGCGACCAGCAGCCCCGCGACGCAGCGAAGACCGTTGCCACACATCTCGGGGCGGGAGCCGTCGGCGTTGAGCACGATCATCGAGGGAGGCTCGTCACCGACGAGGAGCACGCCGTCCGCGCCGATCCCCCGTCGCCTGTCGCAGAGCCGACGGACGAGCGCGGGCGCGATCTCGGCCTCGCGCGCTCGCACGAGGATGAAGTCGTTCCCGAGCCCTTCCCACTTCTCGAACGAGAGGCGCATGGCGAATGCCTACCGCTTCGGCCGAGGGACCGCTACTCGCTGGCGAGCGGGCCCAGCCGCTCCAGCAGCGCGGCCGGGGCGAGCCCCGCCACGTCGAGGATCTTGTTCCGCGAGGCTGCCCCGCTCGCGATCGCGACGTCCGACTTTCGCACGCCGAGGACCTGCGCCATCGCCGCGACCAGCTCCGCGTTGGCCGCGCCATCCACCGGTGGAGCCGCCAGGCTCACGACCAGCGCCCCGTCGCGGACGCCCGTCACTTTCGTTCGCGACGCGCGCGGCTTGACGAAGACCTCGAGCCTCGAGCCACCTTCACGCGGCGTGACCGCGAGCCCTCCGGCGGCGGGGCTCGCCTTGGCGCTCGTCGCCCTCGGATTTTCGCCGTCTCGGGGCTGACTGCTACGCTTCGACCGACTCATGAGCACGCTCAGGTGGCTGACCGCGGGAGAATCCCATGGCCCGGAGCTGGTCGCCATCCTCGAGGGCGTGCCCGCCGGGCTCGCCCTGCTCGCCGGCGCCGTCGACGAGGATCTCGCGCGCCGCCAGCGCGGCTACGGGCGCGGCGGCCGCATGAAGATCGAGTCGGACACTGTCGTCTTCGCGGGCGGCGTCCGCGGCGGCGAGACGCTCGGCTCCCCGATCGCGATGCGCATCGTCAACGCGGATCACCAGAGCTGGCTCGACCGCATGCCGGCCGGCCCCTTCCCCGCCCCGCCCGAGCCGGTCACGCGACCGAGGCCCGGCCACGCCGACCTCGCCGGCGGGCTGAAATACGACAGGCACGACCTCCGCGACGTGCTCGAGCGCGCGAGCGCCCGCGAGACGGCCGCGCGTGTCGCGGTCGGCGCCGTCTGTCGAGCGCTGCTCTCCGAGGTCGGCGTCACCGTCTCCTCGCACGTCGTGAGGATCGGCCCTGTCACGATCGATCGTGACGCGCTGCCCGCGCTCGACGAGCTGCGGCGACGCGCGAGAGAGAGCGAGATGGGCTGCGCGGACCCGCAGGCCGAGGCTCGGATGAAAGACGCGATCCATGAGGCGGCGCACGCGGGCGACACGCTGGGCGGCGTCTTCGAGGTCGTGGCCACCGGCGTCGTGCCGGGGCTCGGCAGCCATGTGCACTGGGATCGGAAGCTCGATGGCCGATTGGCCCAGGCCCTCATGAGCATCCAGGCGATCAAGGCGGTGGAGATCGGCGCCGGGGTCTCCGCCGCCGAGCGGCCGGGCTCGCGGGTCCACGATCCGATCACCTACGACGAAGGCGCGCGTGAGTTCGGCCGCCCCAGCAACGGCGCCGGCGGGCTCGAAGGCGGCATCACGAACGGGATGCCCGTCGTCTGTCGCGCGGCGATGAAGCCGATCGCCACGTTGAAACGCGCGCTCCCTTCCGTCGATGTCCGGACCAAAGATCCGTTCGAAGCCGCGCACGAGCGAAGCGATATCTGCGCCGTTCCGGCGGCCGCGGTCGTCGGCGAGGCCATGGTCGCCTTCACGCTCGCCCAGGCCTTGCTCGAGAAGTTCGGCTCCGACTCGATGAACGAGCTCCGGCGAAACGTGGAAGGATATCGTGCCCAGATACGATCGTTTTGAGCTCCTCCCGCGTGAACCGAGCGTCGTGCTCTGGGGGCCACCCGGCGCCGGCAAGACGACGGTGGGCCGGCTCGTCGCTTCGACGCTGGGGCGCCCGTTTTTCGACACCGACGCGCAGGTGGCCACGCAGGCCGGCCAATCGGTCGAGGAGATCTTCCGCGTCGAGGGCGAGGCGGCGTTCCGGTCACGAGAGAGAGACGTGGTGCGCGCCTGCCTCGCGGAGCCGGGTGCGGTCGTCGCGCTCGGCGGCGGATCCCTCGTCGAGCGCTCCCTCCGCGAAGAGGTCCTCGGCCGGGCGGTCGTGGTCCGCCTCGTCGCCCCGCTCGCGACGCTCCGCGAACGGACGGCGTCGAGCCGCGAGCGACCGCTCCTCGCCGGCCCGTCCGGCCACGCCGCGGCGCTCGACAGCTTGATCACCGAGCGCGCGGACGCCTACCGATCCGGGCACCTCGCCGTGGACGCTTCGGCCGCGCCCGAAATGATCGCCGAGGTCATCACCAGGCGGGTCCGCGCGGGCCTCGTGCCGCTCTTCGTCCCTCCCCACGCGTACGGCGCATTCCTGGCCGATGGCGACGCAGCGGCAGCGCTCGGCGCCGTCCTCCAGGCCGCGGAGGCCTCGAGCGTCCACGCGGTCGTCGACGAGACGGTTCATTCTCTCTTCGGGTCGGAGCTGCTCGAAGCGCTCCCGGTGCGGCCCCGCAGCGTCCACCTCGTGGGACCGGGCGAGCGCGCCAAGTCGTTTTCGGTCCTCGATCGCGTGATGGGGGAGCTCCTGGAGGCGGGGGTTGATCGTAACAGTATCGTCATCGCATTGGGCGGCGGCGCCACCACCGATCTGGCGGGCCTCGCTGCCGGCCTGCTCGCGCGTGGTGTCCGCTGGATCGCCGTGCCCACGACGCTCCTCTCGATGGTCGACGCGTCGGTCGGCGGGAAGACCGCGATCAACCTCGGCGCCATCAAGAACCCGGTCGGGCTGTTCCACCACCCGTGTGCGGTGCTCGTCGACCCGACCTTCACGGCGTCCGAGCCCGAGCGCGGCTTTCGTGCCGCGCTCGCCGAGCAGGTGAAGACCGCGCTCATCGGGGACGCCGCCGCGTTCGAGGCCGTCGAGGCCGACCCACAGCGCTTGCTCGCGCGCGATCCGACGGCCCTTCGCGACGCCGTGCTCCGCGCGCTGCGCGTGAAGGCGTCGGTCGTCGTCGCCGATCCAGACGAACGAGGCGTGCGCGCCGTCCTCAACCTGGGCCACACCGTCGGGCACGCGATCGAGGCTGACGCGGCCGGCAACGTGTCACACGGCGAGGCGGTGGCGATGGGCCTCGAGGCCGCGCTGGAGCTCGGGGTCGAACGCGGCGTCACACCTCCAGGTGTTCGCGACCGCGTCGTGAGGGTCCTGCGCTCGCTGGGGCTACCGCCGCTCGCCCCGCTCGCCCCGGGCGCGCTGTCCCGCCTGCGGTTCGACAAGAAGCGGCGCGGTGCGGCCGTTCAGCTCGTCTTGCTCCGGGAGGTGGGCGCGGCCGAGATCGTGTCCGTTTCGCTCGACGAGCTGCAAACGTCCTTGCGAAAATTGGGGCATCCGAGCGGCCTGCCCTAAGATTAGGACCGCACGGTTCACTGTGCGCGAATCCGGAGGCTTGACGATGGCTCGTTTGGCGAAGTTGATGGCGGCAGCAACCCTGGTCGGCGTTACCGCATCGGTGTCTGCCTGCGTCGAAGACGAAGGGATGTTTTACGCCTACCAGCTCGCCGTCATCGACGGGTCGAACGTGACGTGCAGCGAGGTCTTCGCCTCCGAGGCCACCGTCCGAGCGGTCACGGCCCTCGACATCGGGCAGACCTACATCGGCGGCAACATCGCGTACGTTTGCCTTCAGAACAAGATGAAGTCGAGCCGCAACGGCGGCGTCGAGACCTCCAACATCGTCATGCGGCAATACACGCTCAGCCTCAACAGCGGGGCGGAGAGCGAGCCGCGTGTCGTCGTCGGCACCATCCCCGCGGACGGATCGGAGGGCTCGGCGGGCCTGGAGGGTGGCAGGGCGCCGGTGCGCATCGACATCTTCGAGTCCGACCAGCTGACACAAGCCCTGACGGAAGCCGCGAACAAGGGTGGTGCCACCCAGTACGTCGCCACCGTGACGTTCGAGGGCCGAACGACGGGCGGGATCGACGTGGACACGCCAGAGTGGTCGTTCCCGGTCGATGTCCTGCTCGAGTCTTGTTACTGCGAAGAGCCTCCCGCTGGCGCAACCGCCCCGACCTGCAGCGACGACATCCCCTGCCCCTAGCGCGCGGCGCTCAGCGCACCGAGTCCGTCTCCTCCGAGCCTCCGCGCGCCGCGTCGACAAGATAGACGATGGGCAAGCCCAGGAAGGCGAGGTCGAGCTGCGCCGCGACGACGAGCGAGATCTCCTCCGCGGGTCCGAGGCCGACCCGCCCCTGGACGAGCAGACCCGCCATCATGTCGTAGTGGGATGAGAAGTTGTGGGCGCGCGCTCCCACGAAGACGGTCGCGGCGACGCCAGGCTCGAAGCCACCTCCTTCGGCGACCCGCCCGTACGCGCCGGCGGAGAAGATGAGTGGGAACGTGTCGACGGTGGGAACGAGCAACGAGACACCGTGACCGACCTGCAGCTCGTCGAACGCGTGTGTGAAGAGCTCCGCGTACGGTCCGATCCCGAAGTCGTCCGCCGCGTCGCGGAGGAAGAGGACATCCCCTCGCAAGCCGAGGTGAAAGGCCGGCTCGACGAGCTCGCGGTCGTCACCTCGCGCGGCGCCACCGATCGTGATTCCCACGTTTCCCTGCGGGTCCGCGCTCGCTGGGCCCGCCCACAGGGCCACGACTGCTCCGAGCACGCTCGCCGTTCGCTTGGTCGACACGGTTCGCGAAGCCTACACGATGGCGTGCTATCGTCGTGCCGATGACGAAGCCGGTCGAGCTGCGCGTCGGTGGGTCGACATACCGCGTGATCTCGTCTGCGAGCGCCGAGGAGCTCGAGCGCTTGGCGGGCGTGGTGGACGAGACCCTCGCCGGGATCTCGCCGCCCGGTCGACCCATGCCGCCGCAGGCCATGCTCCTCGCCGCCATTGCGCTCGCCCATGAGGTCGAGGTCCAGCGCGAGCGCGCCGACCGAATCGCCGCTCGTTCGAGGGAAAAGGTCTCCGAGATCCTCGCCAGGCTCGACGGCACGATCGCGCGCGCGGAGGACAAGCTCCGTCACGCCGATCAAACATGACAGATCCGTTGCGTTTTTTGGGCGCCGAGCTGGCCCGGCTCGAGGCCCTCTCGCTCCTGCGGTCGCCCGGAGAGACGGCGCCCGGCCCCGGCGCGATCAACCTGAGCTCGAACGACTACCTCGGCCTGGCCTCCCGGCCCCTGCCCCTGCCCTCGACCGAGGCCGTCCGCGCGGGCGCCGGCGCGTCACCGCTCGTCGTCGGCTCCTTCCCCGAGCACGCTCGAGCGGAGGCTGCGATCCGTTCGTGGCTGGAGACCGAGACTGCGACGTTCTTCACCTCCGGCTACGCGGCCAACGTCGGCGCGATCTCGAGCCTCGTCGGCCGAGGTGACCTCATCCTCTCGGACAGGCTCAACCACGCCTCGATCATCGATGGTTGCCGGCTCTCCGGGGCGACGGTGGAGGTGTTTGGCCACCTCGATCACGCTGAAGCGCGCCGGCTCCTGGCCGAGCACGGTCCGAAGTTTCGACGCCGGCTGCTCGTCACCGAAAGCTGCTTCAGCATGGACGGAGACTCGCCGGACCTTCGCGAGCTGGCGCGCGCGTGTGCCGCGCACGACGCAGTCCTCTACGTGGATGAGGCGCACGCGCTCGGCGTCTTTGGTCCGGAGGGTCGCGGGCTGTGCGCAGCGACAAGCGTCCGTCCGGACGTCCTGGTCGGCACGCTCGGCAAGGCGGTCGGGCTTCAGGGAGCCTTCGTCGCCGGGTCGGGCGATCTGCAGCGCTGGCTCTGGAACCGCGCTCGCAGCTTCGTCTTCTCCACCGCGCTCGCCCCGGTCCTCGCCGCGGCGGTCCCCGACCGCATCCTTCAGGTTCGGCGCGCCGACGCAGAGCGGAGCCGGCTCGATGCCGTCGCGAGCGAGCTGCGCGCGACCCTGGGGGAGCTCGGGGCTCAGGTCCCGAGCGTGTCGGGTCCCATCGTCCCCTGGGTGCTCGGCGAGGCGGACCGGGCGCTCGCCGCGTCCGGCCGGTTGTTCGAGCAAGGCATCGTCGCCAAGGCCATCCGCCCACCAACGGTCCCACCACACAGCAGTCGGATCCGGTTCGCGGCCAGCGCCTCGATCGACGACACCCAGCTCGCGATCGTGCTGCGCGCTCTGCGACAGACAGCCGGGCGATAGGGCCGGACCATCCGGCTTCCTGTGGAAGGGCTGTGACCGGAACCCGGCCTCGTCACGCTTTCAGGCCACCAGGCGTTCTCCCTGGTCGATGTTTCACGTGAAACCTGTTTAGGCTCGACCATCCATCCAGGTGGGTGGTTTCACGTGAAACTCTCCAAACGACCCCGATCGAGCCGCGCGACCCTTGGGCTCAGCCGGCTCCAGGTTTCCACGTCGTGAGCGACCACGACGACGACGGCACCTCGCTGCACCTCTTCTTCTGCCACGGCGAGGAGTCGCTCCACACCCTTCGCGTCCAAGCCCGTCGTCGGCTCGTCGAGCAAGACGACCGTTGGGCGGTGCACCATCGCGCGGGCCAGCGCGATCCTCTGCTTCTGACCACGCGAGTTCGTCCGGAGCGGCCGGAGGGCAAAGGACCCCAGGTCGAACCGAGCAGCAACGTCGGTCCAGGCCTCCTCCGGGTCGAGCCCCATCACCTCGGCCGCAATGGCCACGTTCTGCTTTCCGGTCAGATCGCCGTACGCGAGTGTCTCGTGGGAGAGCAACCCGACCTCCTCACGAAGATCGCCTCCGTCGGGGCCAACCTCCACCGTCCCGGTCGTTGGCTTGATCGTCCCCGCCAGGATCCCCAGCAGCGTCGACTTCCCCGAACCGTTTGCGCCCACGATCAAGGTCGGCCGACCCGCTCTGAGCTCGAGGTCGACGCCGCGCAAAGCAACGGTTCCCCCGTACCGCTTGGAGATCCCTCGAACCCGGACGAACCGCTCGCTCATCGCCGGCGTCGCTCGGTGAGCGCCTGGTCCGAATCAGCCGAGTCCGCGAACGACGGCGGCTCGTCGACCTGGGTCAGATCTGCGTCCTCCTCTCGCCCGATCGTCGGGCCGTCCGGCAGGGACTCCCGGATCATCTCGAGGGTCGGCTCGTCGTCGGAGGAGGTCGACGAATCCTCCGAGGTCCCGAACAGGGAGACCCGGGGAAGGGAAAAGTACTCCGCCGGGCGAGGCTTGGCGGTCGTCATCCGGAAGGGGAGCAGAGCCGTGCGAAGCTCGACGGCGGACGCGTACCGGTTCTCTCGGCGCTTCTCGAGCGCCTTCTTGATCACTTCTCCCAGCCCTCGCGGGAGGCTCGGACAGATCTCCTCGATCGGGCGGGGGGTGGCCGTGAGGATCTGCACGAGGAGGGCGTTGTAGTTCTTGGCGACGAACGGCCTGATCCCGCTGAGCCCCTCGTAGAGCGCCACGCCCACGCCCCAGACATCCACCCGTCCATCCAGGTCGCGCTCGCCCATCGCTTGCTCCGGGGCCATGTAATAAGGCGTGCCCATCACCATCCCCGTCCGCGTCAGGTGGTGTGCCTTCTCGTCCCCCATCCCCTTCGAGATCCCGAAGTCCACGACCTTGGCGACGATTCGCCCCCCTGCTTCACACAGGAAGATGTTGTCCGGCTTCATGTCGCGATGCAGGACGCGACGCGCATGGGCCGCCCGGAGCCCCTCGAGGACCTGGAGCGCCACCTCGACAAGCTCCCCCGCAGCGACCGGACCAGTCCGCGAGAGCCGGGCGGCCAGCGTCTCGCCGTGGAGGCGCTCCATCACCACGTAAGGGCTTCCGTCTTCCAGCTGGCCGACCGCATACACCGCACAGATGTTCTCGTGGCGGAGCCCTCCGGCAACCCTGGCCTCGTGCTGCAGACGGGTCACCGCCTCGGGCTTCTCGGCGTGCTCCGGCTTCAGCACCTTGATGGCGACGCGCCGGTGCGTGACGAGGTCCTCGGCCTCGTACACCGTTCCCATACCCCCCTGACCGATCGCCGCGACGATCCTGTAGCGACCGTCCAGAACCCGGCCTTGCAGCTGCCGCGCGCGGTTCGGCTTCGGCGCAGGGACCGACGAGTTTCGTCGGACGCGGCGCTCCGTCGCGCCCTGGATTGGCAGCCCGGTCGTGGGACACACGGTACGCGAGGAGACGTGCAACAGCCCGCAGTGCGCGCACCGAATCATCGCTTGGCTTTACATTCCGCGATCGCGCCCACCGACGCCACGAAAAACCGAGGGGAACGCTGTGGGAAACGTCCCGAGAAAATGACCCTCCGGCGGGGATGCTCGCGCGAGCCCACACCCTCTCCGAGATCTCGTCCGAAGACTCTCCACCGCCCGACGGGCACCTAACTACGCGTAACTCGGGACGTCCTCGCGTTATCCCCAGAACCCACAGGCCCTATCACTCCTACGAGTTTGAAATTTTAAGCTTTCTCTCTCTCTTAGGCCCTGTGCGCTTCGCCCTGAAACCCTCTCCAACCTCACACGGAACCCTGCTAAGAGCGATCGACGGAGCCTTTTGCGTATGGAGATCGTCGTCGCCAAGAAGGACCTGCTGCGCCTCGTCGCTCGTTGTCAGGGCGTGGCCGATCGCAAGAGCGCCATGCCGGCGCTCTCGAACGTCCTCCTCACCGCGGAGGGCAACGTCCTGCGGGTCAGCGCGACGGACATGTACCTCGGCCTCACCGGCCAGACCTCGGCGGAGGTGTCGACGGCCGGCGCCATCGCCGTCCAGGCCCGTGACCTCCACGATCGCATCAAGGCCATGCCGGAGGGTCCCATCTCGCTCGCGTCTTCGGGCGGCGGGCAGGCCATCATCAAGGCCGCGGGCTCCCCTCGCCGGTTCACCGTGCCGGCCATCCCCGGGACGGACTTCCCCGTGTTGCCGCAGCCCGACCCGGCAGCGCCGCAGCTCACGCTCCCGGTCGACCTCCTCTCGAAGCTCATCGCGCGGACGCACTTCTCGATCTCGACCGACGAGACACGCGCCCACGTGAACAGCGCGCTCTTCGAGTGGTCCGGCGATCGCGTCCGCATGGTGACGACCGACGGGCACCGCCTCTCGAAGATGGAAGCCACGGTGGAGGGCGTCAGCGCCACGGCGACGATGCTCATCCCCCTCAAGGCGATCAACGAGCTACGTCGCCTCGCCGACGACGCCCGCGCGGACGGCAAAGAAGCTGACGCCCTTGTCAGCATCCGTCAGAGCGGCCCGAACGCGTTCTTCGATATCGGTGGCATGCGCTTCAGCGTGAAGCTGGTGGACGCACAGTTCCCGCCCTACCAGCAGGTCATCCCGAAGACGACCGACCGCACGGTGCGCGCACCTCGCAAGGCGTTCTCGGACGCGCTCGACGCCGTCCGCATCGCCGCGAGCGAGCGCACCGGTGGGGTCAAGCTGACCACCACCAACGGCCTCCTGCGGATCACGAGCGAGAGCCCGGAGAGCGGCTACGGCTTCGACGAGATCCCCGTCGATTTCGCCGGGAACGACCTGACGATCGGGTTCAACGCCAAGTACTTCCTCGACGTGCTCGGCGCCCTCGAGGACGAGGAGGTGCTCCTCGGTGTCTCCGGCGAGCTCGACCCCGCCATCATCCGGCCTGCGACCGAGTCCGACAAAGAGAGCTTCGTCGCGGTCGTGATGCCCATGCGGATCTGAGGTGGGCCCAGGGGACGAGGCCCCGGCCGGGGTCGGCCCTCCTGGGCGCGACTCGGGTGACCCGGGTCTTCGTGGGGCTCCTGCCGCCGGCGCGGGTCGCGTCTGGCTGCGCGAGATCGGCGTCACCGCCTTTCGTAACCTCCCGGACCAGTCCATCGCGCCGGACGCCGAGATCAACCTGATCTGTGGCGACAACGGGCAGGGGAAGACCGCCCTGCTCGAGGCCGTCTACCTGGTCGCCACGTCGCGCAGCTTTCGCGCTCCGAGGCTGCGCGAGATCGTCCGGCACGGGGAGGCCGCGTTTTCGGTGCGCGCCCTCTTCGCCGAGCAACGCGGTGAGCTCCCGCCGATGGATCGGCTGCAGAGCGCAGCCCTGCACAAGGGCACCCTGCACCTGCGGCTCGACGGCAATGAGCCTGACAACATCGTCAGCTACGCGCGTCGCTCGCCCGTCGTCGTGTTCTACCCGGACGAGCTCCAGCTCTCGAACGGGCCGGCCGCGCTGCGTCGTCGCCTGCTCGATCGCCTCGGCTTCTACCTGGCGCCGAGCTCGGTCCGCGCGGGCACACGGTACGCGCGGGCGCTCCGCGCGCGGCAGGAGCTCTTGCGCAGACCTTCCACCTCGCTGGCGGAGCTCGAGGCGTTCGAGCTCGTCGCCGCGCGCGAGGGCGCGAGCCTGACGCGGTCACGCGAGCGCGCCGTACGAGACTTCGCGCCCGAGCTCATGCGCGCGTTCGGGAAGATCGCCTCGCCGGATCTGCGGCTCACGGTCCGCTACGCCGCGGGCGGGTCCGGCGACGAGGCCGTCGCCGCGGAGGAGCTCCGGTCACGTCGTCATCGTGACGTGGGAGCGAAGGTCGCGACCTTCGGTCCGCACAAAGACGAGCTGGCGCTGGAGCTCGACGGCTACCCCGCGCGGCAGGTCGCCTCTCAGGGTCAACACCGCGCCCTCGCGCTCGCGATGAAGGCAGCCGAGAGCGCGTCCATCGCGTCGAGCACCGGTCTCTGGCCGATTCAGCTGCTCGACGACATCTCGAGCGAGCTCGATCCGAGCCGGACCGAAGCCCTGTTTTCGTTCCTCGAGGAGACGCGCGGCCAGCTGCTCATCACGAGCACCCGCGAGGGGCTCCTGCGGGAGGCGCTCGCGGCGTCAAATCCGAAAGTATTTCAAGTGCTTGGGGGTGTCATCCGGGAGGCGTAGCGAGCTTGATCCAGAGGGGCTGCCGGCCTATGACATCGATTCCTGTTCGCTCGGGAAAATCCCGGGCAAGAACGCTCTTTCGAGCTCCCCCGACGAAGGCGGGAAGAAGCGATGTCCCAGCCCACCCCTACGACCGAAGCCCCCCGAGACTACGACGCGAGCAGCATCACGGCGCTCGAGGGTCTCGAAGCCGTCCGCAAGCGACCCGGCATGTACATCGGCGACGTGCACGATGGCTCGGGGCTCCACCACCTCGTCTGGGAGGTGATCGACAACTCCGTCGACGAGCACCTCGCGGGCGTGTGCACGCGCATCGGCGTCACGGTTCATTTCGACGGCTCCGTCTCCGTCGAGGACGACGGCCGAGGCATCCCTGTCGGCATGCACGCACGCGGCGTGAGCGCGGCCGAGGTCGTGATGACGGTGCTGCACGCGGGCGGCAAGTTCGACAACTCGAGCTACAAGGTCTCCGCCGGCCTGCACGGTGTCGGCGTGAGCGCCGTCAACGCGGTGAGCGAGTCGCTCAAGCTCGAGATCCGCCGCGACGGAAAGCTCTGGGTGCAGGACTACGCGCGCGGCGTCCCGAAGGGCCCGCTCACCGCGAAGGGCGAGGCGACGACGACGGGAACGAAGGTCCGCTTCAAGCCCGACCAGACGATCTTCTCCGTCACCGAGTTCAGCTACGACATCCTCGCGAGCCGCCTGCGCGAGCTCGCGTTCCTCAACGCGGGCCTCATCATCGACCTGGTCGACGAGCGCGCGGAGGGCAAGCAGGACCGCTACGAGTACAAGGGCGGCATCAAGGAGTTCGTCGCCCTCCTGAACAAGGCGAAGGAGCCTCTCCACGAGGACGTGATCTGGTTCAGCGCGTCCGGCGATGGGGGCACGGAGGGCAAGCAGCTCGTCCAGCCCGTGCAGGTGGACGTGGCGCTGCAGTGGAACGCCTCCTACACCGAGGCGATCTACGCGTACACGAACAACGTCCACAACAAGGACGGCGGCACGCACCTCACCGGCCTTCGCGCAGCGCTGACCAAGACGGTCAACAACTACGGCACGGCGCAGAACCTCTTCAAGGAGCTGAAGCAAGGTCTTCAGGGGGAGGACGCGCGCGAGGGGCTCACCTGCATCATCAGCGTCAAGCACCCCGACCCCAGCTTCGACTCGCAGACGAAGTCGAAGCTCGTCTCGAGCGAGGTGAAGGGCATCGTCGAGACCGTCGTGGCGCAGAAGCTCGGCGAGTTCTTCGAGGAGAACCCCCACACCGCAAAGAAGATCATCGAGAAGGCGGTCGTCGCGGCGAAGGCGCGCGAAGCAGCCCGCAAGGCGCGCGAGGTGATCCGCAAGGGCACGATGGACATCACGTCCCTCTCGGGCAAGCTCGCGGACTGTCAGTCGAAGGACCCGGCGCAGAGCGAGCTCTACATCGTCGAGGGCGAGAGCGCCGGCGGCAGCGCGAAGATGGGACGGGATCGTCATTTTCAGGCGATCCTCCCCCTCAAGGGGAAGATCCTGAACGTGGAGCGCGCGCGCCTCGACAAGATGCTCTCGTCCGCCGAGATCGGGACGCTCATCACGGCGCTCGGCTGCGGCATCTCGGACAACGGATCCTTCGAGATCGACAAGATCCGCTACCACCGCGTCATCCTGATGACGGACGCCGACGTCGACGGCTCGCACATCCGGACGCTGCTCCTGACGTTCTTCTACCGGCAGATGCCGCAGGTGATCGAGAAGGGGTTCCTCTACATCGCCCAGCCGCCGCTGTACCGCGTCCGCAAGGGCAAGAAAGACCTCTACATGAAGGACCAGGCCGCGCTGGACGAGTACCTGATCCAGAACGCGACCGACGGCCTCGAGATCATCTCCTCGAAGGGCCAGACCGTCACGGGGCAGCCGCTCTTCCGGCTGGCCCAGCGCCTGAAGCGCTTCAAGGCCGTGCTCGCGCACGTCGACAAGAAGTGCGACGCGCGTGTCGTCGCGGCCGTCATCCGCGCGACCGGGCTCAACGCGGACTCGCTCCGCCGAAAGCGCGACCTGGAAGAAGCGGCCGCGGCGCTGCGTCCGTACATGCAGACGCGGTATCCCGACCTGTTCCCGCTGACGATCGAGGTCGGCTGGGATACGGCGGAGGGCGCCGGCTATCTCGACATCCGCCCGCGCGCAGGCGCGAGCATGCGACCTGCTCGCATCGATCTCGCCCTCGTTCAAGGCGACGAATACGGCGAGGCCTGGAACATCGACCAGGACCTGCGCTCGATCGGCGCCGCTCCGTACAAGGCCAAGACCGATCGCGCCGAGGAGGAGCTCGCGGACGGCGAGGCGCTCGCCGAGTTCCTCGAGGAGCGCGGCAAGAAGGGCCTCATGGTGAGCCGCTACAAGGGTCTCGGCGAGATGAACGCCGACGAGCTGTGGGAGACGACGATGAACCCGGATGCACGCACGCTCCTGCAGGCGCGCATCGACGACGCGGTCGCGACCGACACGCTCTTCACGATCCTCATGGGTGACCAGGTCGAGCCGCGCCGCGCCTTCATCGAAGAGAACGCGCTCCAGGTGAAGAACCTGGACATTTAGCAGTCTGCCGACAAAGGCGGCGTCGTTGTGCTGGATGAGGGAGGTGCTGCTCCTTCACCCCCCCGGCCCCTCTCGCTTCGCGAGGGGACAGTCCCAGCTCGTTCGACGCGCATCTCTCCCAATCTTCGGCTCCGCGCCTCTTCGGTCAAGGCCTTGCCGCGCTTTGGCACGGTCTTAGCTTGCGGCTGCAATGAGAATCGAGCGCATGACGACGAAGGCGCAGGAGGCTCTCCGTGGCGCCGTGGACCTCGCAAGCCGCAACGGATCCCCGGAGCTCTATCCGGAGCACATCCTCCTCGAGCTGCTCACGCAGGAAGGCGGCATCGTTGCCCCAGTCGTGAGCAAGGCCGGAGCGAGCCCGCAAGCGTTGCAGGCGGCGCTCGAGGCCAAGCTGAACAGCATGCCCCGAGTCAGCGGCGGCGCGGAGCCGGGCCTCGGCCGGCGCGCCCTGCTCCTCGTGCAGAAGGCCGAGGACGAGAGCAAGGCCCTGAAGGACGACTACGTCTCGACCGAGCACCTGCTGCTCGCGGCCGCGAAACACGACCGCGATCTGATGTCGCTGCTCGAGAAGGCCGGACTCACCTACGAGAAGATCCTGCAGGCCCTCACGCAGGTTCGCGGGTCGCAGCGGGTGACCGACAAGGACCCGGAGGGGAAATTCCAGGCGCTCGACAAATACACGCGGAACCTCACGGACCTCGCGCGACGCGGGAAGATCGATCCGGTCATCGGTCGCGACGAGGAGATCCGCCGCGTCATGCAGGTGCTCTCGCGGCGCACGAAGAACAACCCGGTGCTCATCGGCGAGCCCGGCGTCGGCAAGACGGCGATCGTCGAGGGGATCGCGCAGCGCATCGTCCGCGGTGATGTCCCCGAGAGCCTCAAGGAGAAGGATCTTCGGGCGCTCGACCTCGCGTCGATGGTGGCCGGGTCGAAGTTCCGCGGCGAGTTCGAGGACCGCCTGAAGGCGGTGCTCAAGGAGATCGAGGCCGCCGAGGGGCGCATCATCCTCTTCATCGACGAGCTGCACACCCTCGTCGGCGCGGGCGCGGCCGAGGGCGCGATGGACGCGGCGAACATGCTCAAGCCGGCGCTCGCGCGTGGGGAGCTCCGCTGCATCGGCGCGACGACGCTCGACGAGTACCGCAAGCACATCGAAAAGGACGCGGCGCTCGAGCGGCGGTTCCAGCAAGTGTTCGTCGGACAGCCGACGGTGGAAGACACGATCGCGATCCTCCGCGGCCTGAAGGAGCGCTACGAGACCCACCACGGGATCCGCATCCAGGACGCCGCGCTCATCGCCGCAGCCAACCTCTCTCACCGGTACATCACCGAGCGGTTCCTGCCGGACAAGGCGATCGACCTGGTGGACGAGGCGGCGTCGCGCATCCGCATGGAGATCGACAGCCTGCCCACGCCGATCGATCAGGTGGAGCGCGGGCTGCTCAAGCTGCAGATGGAGGAGCAGGCGCTCAAGCGCGAGAGCGACAAGGCCTCCAAGACCCGCCTCGAAGAGGTGAAGGAAGAGATCCGCGAGATGCAGGCCAAGCGCGACGCGATGCGCGCGCAGTGGCTTGCCGAGAAGGAGGTCATCGGGGAGCTCCGCGCCATCCCGCCCAAGCTCGAGGAGATGCGCCTCGAGAGCGAAACGGCCAAGCGTCGCGGCGATCTCGGCAAGGCCGCAGAGGTCGAATACGGCAAGATCCCGGAGCTCGAGCGGCAGCGCGAGGCGCTCCGCGCGAGGCTCGCGGAGGTGCAGACGAGCCAGGCCTACCTGAAGGAAGAGGTGACGGACGAGGACATCGCCCAGGTCATCTCTCGGTGGACCGGCATCCCGGTCTCGAAGATGCTCGAGAGCGAGATGCAGAAGCTCCTGCACCTCGAGGACGATCTGCGCGCGCGCGTGGTCGGCCAGGAGGAGGCGCTCCAGGCGATCGGCAACGCCATCCGGCGCTCCCGCGCAGGCCTCGGCGACGAGCGGAGGCCGATCGGATCGTTCGCCTTCCTCGGGCCGACCGGCGTCGGCAAGACGGAGCTCGCGAAGGCGCTCGCCGAGCGGCTCTTCAACGACGAGCGCGCGATGGTGCGCATCGACATGAGCGAATACGGCGAGCGCCACGCGGTCGCGAGGCTCATCGGTGCGCCGCCGGGCTACGTCGGGTATGAGGAGGGCGGTCAGCTGACCGAGCCCGTTCGGCGCAGGCCCTACAGCGTCATCCTGTTCGACGAGATCGAGAAGGCGCACCCGGACGTGTGGAACACGCTGCTCCAGGTGCTGGACGACGGCCGGCTGACGGACGGGCAGGGCCGCACCGTGGACTTCAAGAACACGGTGCTCATCCTCACCTCGAACGTCGGCTCGGCGCAGGCCGCGGCCATCGAAGAAGACCGCGGGCTCGACGACGAGCAGAAGGCGAAGGCGGTCAAACAAGCCGTGCTGAGCGAGGTGCGCCAGGCGTTCCGGCCCGAGTTCCTGAACCGGCTGGACGAGATCGTCGTGTTCCGCCGGCTCGACCGCGGTCAGATGACGAAGATCGTCGACATCCAGCTCGCGCGCTTCAAGAAGCGTGTGGAGAAGCGGGGAATCCAGGTCGAGATCACGCAGGCCGCGAAGGAGCTGCTCGTGCAGGTCGGCTGGGATCCGCAATACGGCGCGCGGCCGCTCAAGCGGGCCATCCAGCGGTACGTCGAGGACGAGCTCGCCAAGTCCGTGCTCGGCGGGCAGTTCACCTCGGGCGATCGCATCGTCATCGATCGCGCGGGCGACACCCTGAAGTTCGAAAAGGTCGACCTGAACTGACGGGCACCGCTCGGGAAAGCTCAGCGCGGCGGCGGGCGCTGGCTGACCGGAGGCTGTGAGCCTTCGGGTAGCCCGCTCGCCACGCGACGCAGCAGATCGAGCGCGCTGTACGCGGCGTGGATCTGGATCTCGTTCCTGTCGCCGCGGAACACGCGCTCCTGCACGAAGGTGCCGCCCGGGTGGGCGACCGCCCAGTAGACGAGGCCGACGGGCTTGGCCGAAGAACCACCGGAGGGACCGGCGATCCCGGTGACGCTGAGCCCGACGTCGACCTCACACAAGCGCCGCGCGCCCTGCGCCATCTCGGCCGCGACCTCCGCGCTCACGGCGCCGTGCCCGCGGAGCGTGTCCTCCGACACGCCGAGCATCCGGGTCTTCGCGCTGTTGGCGTAGACCACAGCCGAGCCGATCAAGAAGTCGCTCGCGCCGGGGTAGCTCGTGACCAGGTGGGAAATGAGGCCGCCTGTGCACGACTCCGCTAGCGCGAGGCGCCAGCCGCGGAGCCGCAGCGCGCGGCCGGTGATGGAGGGCAGCGAGTCGTCCCCTTCGCCGTAGACGACGTCGCCCAGCCGCTCGCGGACGACTGCAGCGGCCTGGGTTGCCAGCTCGCGCGCGGCGGCGAGGTTCGCGCCCTTCGCCCGCACCTTCACGTCGAGCTCGGGGAAATGCACGCGGTAGGCGAGCGAGATATTCTCGAGCTCGATGTCCTCGAGGAGCTGCGCGGCGGTCGACTCCGGCAGGCCGAAGGTGCGCAAGCGGACGACGTACGTGTCGTTGGGCGCGATGGGGCGGATGCGCGGGAGGACCTGCTCCTTGAACATGCGCTTCATCTCTCGTGGGACACCCGGCAAGAAGAAGAACCGGGCGCTGTCGATCGCGATGCTGTAGCCGGGAGCCGTGCCGTCGGCGTTCGGGAGGATCTCCGCGCCGCGCGGGATCTCGGCCTGCTTCTCGTGGTGCTTGGTGACGAGTCGGCCCTTCGCCTCGACCTTGCGGCGAATGGAGAGGAGGGCGCTCTCGTCGAGCACGAGATCGACCTTCGCGGCCTGGGCAGCGCAAGCCGTGGTTATGTCGTCCGACGTCGGGCCGAGGCCGCCGGTGACGATGACGATGCGCTGCTCGGCGCCGAGGCGCTGCAAGGTCGCGACGATGTGCTCGTGCTCGTCGCCGACGACCTGCGCGCACGCGACGTCGAAGCCTTCTTCGGTCAGCGTCGCGGCAAGCCAAGCCGCGTTGGTGTCGACGATTTCGCCGCGGGTGAGCTCGGTGCCGATGGAGAGGAGCGCGACGGCCATTAGGAGGGCCGACGAACATACCAGGCCCGCGTTTGCCGGGGCTACAACCGCGGGGTCTTCGAGGCCGTCGAAGTCAGGGGATAGGCGCAGCGAAAGCCGAGATCGTCACGCCGGGTGTCGGGGGGCGTCGGCTCGGAGCTCCAGGCCCGGAGGGCCGTCGAGCTGGTCGATCGGAACGAGCCCCCGCGGGCGAAGGCCGTCCGGCCCGCCAGCGTCCACTCCGCGACATTTCCGGCCAGATCGTGGACGCCGCCAGCGGTCGCGCCGTCCGGCCGCATCCCGGCCAGCTCGGGCTTCGAGGCGCCCTCGGCGCACGGCCCGACAACGAGCCCGAAGGAAGCGTTGCGACACACGACCCCTGCGAAGCCCCACGGATAGCGGCGGCCCTCTGCGCCCGACGCGGCCATCGCGTGCTCTTCGGGGGTCGGCAGCCGGCCACCTGCGAAGGCGCAGAACGCGGCGGCCTCGGTCGCGCTCACGTCGCGGACGGGCGTCCCCGGCTCGCCCTCGTCCGGGCGGGGCGCACAAGGCCCCGCCGAAGCGCACTCCGTCCAGCGAGCCTCGGTCACCTCGAAGGCGTCGATCTCGAAAGCCGGGACCGAACCCTGCGGGAGATCACGGCCGGCGGCCTCCCAATCCGGTGGGAAGCTCCCGACGGCGCCGGCGTCGATCCGAACCCGTTGGGTCGGCGCGACGCAGCCCGCGGCCGTCACGCGGAGAGCATCGGGGCAGCGCGAGGGCTCGCCTTGGCAGCGGCCTTCGACGAGCGACTGCCCTTCGCCGCAACACCGCGGCCCGAGCGCGACGGCCCCGCCCGGGCAGCGCGCCGTCGAGGCGCCGAAGTGTGCGGCCACGGCGGCGGCGACGAGGGCCAAGAGGGTCAGCGCCGCGCCCCGCGCGAGCCAGCCCCTTCCAGCGTTCATTACCCTGCGCCCGGGCCCACCGAAAAGAGGAGCGTGGAGATCGAGGGGACTTCGATCTCGACCGAATCCCCGGGTGCGAGCGGGCCGACACCTTCGGGCGTGCCGGTGAGGATGAGATCCCCGGGCTCGAGGGTGATGGTTTCGCTGACGTGGGCGAGGACGCGCGCGACCGAGAAGATCATGTCGCTCGTCTTGCCGTCCTGCCGGACGGCTCCGTTCACGCGACAGGTGATCGAGAGGGCATGGGGGTCGAGGCCGGTGACGACGACCGGACCGACGGGACAGAACGTGTCCATCCCTTTGGCGCGCCACCACTGGCCGTCTTTCTTCTGGAGATCGCGCGCGGTCACGTCACACGCGATCGTGAGGCCAAACACGGCGCGCGCCGCGGCCTCCTCGGTCGCGCCTTTCAGGCGCTCGCCGATCACGAGCGCCAGCTCGGCCTCGTGCTCGACGCGGCTCGAGACCGACGCGGGCGGGAGCACGACGACCCCGCCCTGCGCCAGGAGCGAGGTGGCCGGCTTGTAGAAGAGCATCGGCTCCACCGGCACCTCGTTGCCCAGCTCCTTGGCGTGCGCGCGGTAGTTTCGGCCGACGCAGAGGATCTTCCGCGGTTCGACGGGCGCGAGACGAGGTCGTGGCCCGCTCGCGTCCGCGTCGTAGCCGTCGAGGCGCTCGCCCGTTCGAGCGCCGCCGAGCCAGGGCGCGCGGGTCAGCGGGAAGGCCGCGCCGCCGTCGAGCTCGACGTAGGTCGGCTCGGCGAGGTCGAGGCGTGCGAAGCGCTTCGAGCTCATGTCTCCTCGTCGTCTCCGTCGGCAGCAGGCTTGTCCGCGGGGGTCTTCTCGACCGCGGCCGGGCGGGCCTTCTTGCGGCGCTTCTTCGTGCGTGTGGGCTCCGGAGCGCGCGGCTCCGCGTCCGCGTCTTCCGTCACCGTGGCGCGCGCGGCGGGCGCGGTCTCCGGCAGCGGGCTCGCCGCCTCGAGCCGATCGATGATGCGCGCGAGCGCGTCGAGCATGGCCTTGCGGATCCGGTCGTACGCACGCGGCCCGACCTCGCCGCTCCGGTGCGCGCGCTCGAGCATGGCGATCTCTTGCAGCATCGCCTCCTTCGCCTCGAGCAAGTCTTCCCGGGTGTCGGCGGCGAGCGGCCCGGTCTTCTTCCGGTTCATGATCACGTACGCGAGGGCGCCGCCCGCCGTGGCGACCGACGCCAACGCGGCTGCATACGGGACCATGCCCTTCGTCGGCAAGCCGGTCAGCTTGACGTTGACCTTGCTCAGGAAGCTCTCCCCGTCCTGAGGGGTCCACTGTTTGTCGATCCGCAGCAGCGTGCGGCCGCGGTCCTTCACGCGCTCCGCCTCCTTGGGGAAGCCGTCGGCGGACAGACCCATCTTCTTGGACGCCTCGGCCGCGATCATCACGCGCGTCGTGCGCGGCGGAAGCGAGAGCGGCAGCTCCACGTCGGCCTCGTCGTGGTGTGGCACGTGGAACCGGAAGCGGATGACCGCGCCGCCGGGCCTGACGGTGCCTCGGATGCGCACGCCGCCCTCCGCGCCGATGACGGCGGGGGCCGCGCCCTCCTCGCCCGAGAATGCTTTGAGCTCGGACGGCATGACGAGCAGGTGGTCCGCGAGCCACGCGGTGGGGCTGGGGTTGGCCAGGAGCGCCTCCACCTGCACGACGATCACGTCTTCCTTCAGCGACAAGAAGACGCGCGCGTCAGGCGTGAACACCATGGTGTCCGCGAGCTGCGTCGAGACCTGGAACACGTGGAGGATGACCGCGACGCCGCCGCCCTCCGCGGTGAGGCCAAAGGCGCTCGAGAAGAAGTCGCCGCCCTGATACGTGGCGCGAGCGGTGTAGGAGTGCCCGGTGCCGACCTTGAGGTCGTCGAACTTCGCGAAGCCCTCTTCGGTCGTGGTGGCGCGGAGCGACTCGCGCTTGTCGCCTTGCGCGACGCTCTGGTGCAGGACGTCCAGCGTGACGTCGGCGTTCGGCACGGGCTTGTCGTCCGCGTCGACAAGCCGGACGACCACGGTGCCGGCGGGGATGTCCGGGCTCGGCGAGACGACGTCCTCCGGGGGTTGATACCCGGCCGTCTGGCCGCGGCCGTGCCCGGCCGGCGCGCCACCGCCGTGAGGGTTCGCCTGCGCGTCAACGCGAAGCGGGACGATCGTCGCGACAGCGCCGGACGCCGTCGCGAGGAGGAGGGCTCGCCTACGCATGGTCGCCCTCCTTTTCCTTCTTCTCTTCCTTCTCTTCGGTCGAGCCGTCGACGACGTCTTCGTGCTCCTCGCGCTCGCTCTCCACGGCCTCGTCGCTCTCCGCCTTCTCGCCTTCTTTGGCGCCGGCGATCGGGTCCGCGTCCGCGTCTCGTTTGGCGTCGAGCTTCTCGTCGGCGCCGCCCTTTGCGGTCTCTTCTTTCTCGTCGCTCTCCCACGGCCCGAGGCCGAGCTCGGCGAACCGCTGGGCCACGACACGCTCCGCGCGGGCGCGCTGGTCGGCCGACGCTTCGTCGAGCATGCGGAGGAGCCGCTTCGCCTCACGTCGGTACTCGACCACGAGCGCCTTGTAGTCGTCGTCGCTGATCTTGCCGACCGACCGCTCGAACTCCAGGTCCTTCAACGCGCGGAGGACCGCGCGCTTCTGCTCCTCCTCCACGCGGGGGGCGCCGATGGCGTACGCGTCCGCGCCGGAGAGGCGCGTCTCGCCGAGCAAGGTTCGGAGGCTGCTCCAGAACGCGGTGATGACGCCGACGAGCGTGAGCGCTGCGAGCCCGAGGACGACACCCGACGCACCGAAGCGGAGCCCGGCGAACAGGAGGCCGACCAGACCGAGACCCAGGACCGCGACCCCGACCGGGATGCGCCCGAGGAGACCTTCTTCTCGTTCGCTCATCGTGTGCTCGTCGATTCGGTGGAGTCGGCGAGCCAGGCGGCGTCGGTCACGTCGGGCGGCGCTGGGCCCATCTGTCCGGCCCTCGCGCGGAACGCGAGCGAGCCCAGCGAGGCCAACATGATCGAGAACATGAGTGTGGTTGCGACACCCGCGGCGGCGCGCACGTAGCTGAAGGCGCGCACCTCCTGCTCCTGGATGTCGGGGAAGAGCGAGATGAGGGCCCCGAGGATCAGGATGCCGAACCCGATCCAGATGTACATGACGAGCGGATTCACGTGCATCCGCAGCGTGCCGGCCTTCGTGGTCGGGTTGGCCGAGGCGAGCGTCGCGTAGAGGTCGTCCCGGGGTGTGATGTGCAGCGCGATCTCGCTCGACGGCGCGCCGGGCATCGCCTTGTAGATGAACTTCGCCGGCGTGAGCTGGCCCGTCTTCACCCCGTTCTCGTAGACGTCGAGCGTCGCGATGATGGCCATTTTCTCGGGGTCGCTCTCGCGGCGGGTGCCCTGGTAGACGATCTCGTAGCTTTCGTCGATCCGCATGGTCTCGCCGGGCATCACCGTGCCCTCCACGTCCGTGCCCCAGGCGCGGCCGGAGAAGCCGAGGTACATGAAGATGATGCCGATGTGGACGATGTAGCCGCCGTAGCGGCGGCGCGACTTCGCGACGAGCAGGGTGAGCGCCGTCAGCCACGACTCCTTCTCGCCGCGCTGCTCGGCCGATCGGCGCCGCGCGTTCATGCCGCGCGCGAACTCCTGCACGATGACGGCCAGGTTGAAGGCGCAGAGCCCGCTCACGACGACCGGCAGCGCGCCGTTGATCTTCGCGACGGCCTCGCCGATGTAGAACGTCATCATGCTCGGCACCGTGCGGACCGCCGGCTCGCTGTAGAGGTTCGGGATGTCGACGAAGGGCGGGAAGCGCAGGGGGCCGAGGGCAGCGCCGGTCGAGCGCGGATAGACGAGCTCCACGCCGATGTGGAGCAGCGCCATCACCACGAACGCGATGCCCGGCGCGATGAAGCCACGCCGGAGCAGCTCCGGTGACGTCTTCCGCCAGCCGACGAGCGGAGCCACGCCCATCAGCAAGAACAGGAGCACGCCTGGGATCGGCAGCCAGAAGTTGTAGAAGGTCGGGCCGACGGCGGCCTTCTGGTTGAGCAGCGACTCGCTGAGCAGCGGCCACGTGGTGGCGAGCAGGATGAAGACGCAGATGCCGAGCAGGCTCCAGTTGTTGACGACGAACGCCGTTTCACGCGAGAGCGGGCTCTCCAGGCTGCCTTCGCTCTTCAGGCGCGGCAGCCGCCACACGAGCAGGCCCATGCTCACCGCGAGGATCGCGCCCATGTACCAGGCGAAGTAGGTGCCGATGCCGCTCTGGGCGAAGGAGTGCACGCTGGCGATGAGGCCGCTGCGAGTGAGGAAGGTGCCGAAGATCGTCAGGAAGAACGTCGCGCAGATGAGGAAGATGTTCCACACCTTGAACATCCCCCGGCGCTCCTGGATCATCGTGGAGTGCACGTAGGCGCTGGCCGTGAACCACGGCAGGCACGCCGCGTTCTCGACCGGGTCCCAAGCCCAGTAGCCGCCCCAGCCGAGCTCCTCGTAGGCCCACAACATCCCGAGGCCGTTGCCGATCGAGAGGAACAGCCAGGAGAAGAGCATCCACTTGCGCGTGGCGTTGATCCACTCCGCGTCGAGCCGGCCCGTGATGAGCGCTGCGATCGCGAAGGCGAACGGCACCGTCGCCGACGTGAAGCCTATGTAGAGGCTCGGCGGGTGGATGATCATGTAGAAGTTCCGGAGCTGGTAGTTCAGCCCCTGACCGTCCGCGGGCGCTCCGCCCAGGTTCACGGAGAACGGGTTCACCGCGAAGATCATGAGCACCGCGTAGAACATCAGCGCGCTCATCAGGGTCGCGATGACATACGGTTGGAGCTCCAGATATCGGCGGCCCAACCACTTGACGCAGATGCCGGAGAAGATGCTCGTCAAGAACAGCCACCACAGCAGCGACCCGTCCTGCCCTCCCCAGAGCGCGACGACCTGGTAGACCGTGCTCATCGATCGGTCGCTGTACCGAGACACGTACGAGAGCCGGTAGTCGTGGCTCACGAACGCGTAGCAGAGCGTCAGGACGGCGAGCCCGACGAGGGCGATCGTTCCGTAAGCGCCCAGCCGTGCAGACTGGAGGATTCGGGGCCGGCCAGTCGCGGCCAGGACAGACAAGGCGAAGGAGTACCCGGCCGCCACCAGGATGGCGTAGAGGACACCCGTTCCGAACTCGGGGAGGGACTGCCACATGGCCCCCCCACTTTAGGCGCCAAGCTCTCCGCGGGCCACGGCCTATCCACCGAGGTATACTGAATCATGTCCTTCGCCGGCGAGCCGCGTAGCCAGGAGCTCATCTACGACTGGAACGAAATCGGCCGGAAGGGCCGCCTCATCCCCGAGGGGGTGACGTTCTTCGACGAGACGCTCCGCGACGGGCTCCAGAACCCGAGCGTCACGGACCCGGGGATCGAGCACAAGCTCAAGCTCGTGCACCTGATGGAGAAGATCGGCATCGATGTCGCGGACATCGGCCTGCCCGGGAGCTCCCAGCGCGCCTTCGACGACGTGCTGAGGATGTGCAGGGAAATCACCGACAACAAGCTGAAGCTTGGCGTGGCCTGCGCCGGCCGGACGGTCGTGGGCGATATCACCCCGATGATCGAGATCTCCCAGCGGGCGGGCATCCCGGTCGAGGTCTACGCCTTCATCGGGTCGAGCCCCATCCGCCAGCTCGCGGAGAGCTGGGACGTCGATCTGATCGCCAAACGTTCAGCGGAGGCCATCGACGTCGCCGTGAAGGCCGGGCTGCCGGTCGCCTACGTGACGGAGGACACGACGCGCACCCGGCCGGAGGCCCTGGCCACGCTCTTCAAGGTCGCGATCGACCACGGCGCCTCGCGGCTCTGCCTCTGCGACACGGTCGGCCACTCCACCCCCGACGGCGTCCGCAACCTGCTGAACTTCACGAAGAGCCTCATCGCCGGCATGGGCGCCAAGGTCGGGGTCGACTGGCACGGCCACAACGATCGTGGCCTGGGGCTCGTCAACGCCGTCTGGGCGCTCGAGTGGGGCGCGGACCGCGTCCACGGGACGGCGCTCGGGATCGGCGAGCGCGTCGGGAATGCGCCGATGGAGCTGATCCTTCTGAACCTCAAGCTGCTCGGAATGCTCGAGGACCAAGATCTCACCCACCTGCTCGAGTACTGCAACGTCGCGGCGGAGGCCGTCGGCTGGGACGTGGCCATCAACTACCCGCTGGTCGGGCGCGACGCGTTCCGCACGGCGACGGGCGTCCACGCCGCGGCAATCATCAAGGCGCAGCAGAAGGGCGACTCGTGGCTGGCCGACCGGATCTACTCCGGCGTACCGGCGGGCATGTTCGGCCGGCAGCAGGAGATCTGCATCGGCTTCATGTCCGGCGCTTCCAACGTGAACTACTGGCTCCGCCAGCGGAAGATCGAGCCTTCGAAGGAGCTCGTGGACGCCATCCTCGCCAAAGCCAAGACGATGCCGCGCAACCTGACCGACGAAGAAGTGCTGGCGATCGTCGAGACGCACCGCGCTCCGGCCGGCTGACGCCGCGAGGACGGCCTCCGGGAACCAGGCGTGCTCGTCCCTTCGCAGCGCATCGTCGCGCTCTTCCGAGCGCTCTTCGCGGGCGGCCCCGCGCCGGCGGCGCCCCCTCCGCGGGGGACAGGCTCGTTCGTCGACCGCGTGATCGTGTTCTTCGCCGCGGCCATCTGCCTGCTCTTCGCCGCGACCCTGCGCGACGCGGGCCCGCGCCGGCCGACCGTGCCCGCGGTCGCCGCGTCGGCGGCGTTGCCTGGCGACTCGACGCTCGTGGCGCACGTCGTGGACGCCGAGGGACACCCCTACGACGGAGCGGTCGTACGCGTATTTTCGGTGAATAATGACGGTCGTGTCTTCTTCGCTGGGGAGAAGCTGCACGCGGGGGCGGAGGTGCGGTGGGACGCGCTCCCGAGCGGCGAGGTGTGGGTCGTCGCGTACGGCGCGGGTCACACGCGGGCATCGACACGTGTCGTCCTCGTGGGCACGACGCCGCGCGAGGTCACGCTCGCGCTCGCGCCCGCCAGCGCGCTCTCGGTGAAGGTCGTGGACGAGGCGGGCGCGCCGGTCGACTCTGCCGTCGTCTCGGTCCAATCGACCGACCCGCTCCCCAACCTGGCGCGCACCGACGGCGAGGGCCGCGCCACGCTCGACCGACTCGGCCCCGCGCCGTGGAACGTGACGGCGCTGGCGACGGGCTACGATCCCGTCACGCGATCCGGCATCTATCCGGGCGCGCCGCTGGAGATCCGCCTGGAGCGGCTCGGCGGCTTCGAGGTCACCGTGCTCGACGTCGATCAGGAGCCGGCGCCGTTCGCCGAGATCTGGATCTCCGGGCCGGGCGTGTGGCCCTCGCGCATGACCCAGGCGGACGCCGCAGGGCAAGCACGCATCGTCGGCCTCAACGCGGGCGTCTTCGATCTCAAGGCGCGGCTCGGCGACAAGGTCTCGCGGACGGACTTCTCGGTTCCGCTCTCGCGGGGGCAGCTCGCCGAGCGCACGCTGCAGCTGGAAGAGGGGCGCTTCATCACCGTGCGCGTGACCGACGGCCCGCCCCGCGAGGACCAGCCCGATCCGCCGCCGGTCGAGGGCGCCGACGTCGTCCTGGTCGAGGAAGGCCTGAGCGCCTTCCCGCTCGAGGCGAGGACGAGCAAGAAGGGCATGGCGGTTCTCGGGCCCATCAGCGAGGGCGTGGCGACCGTGACCGCGCGCGCGGAGGGCTTCGTCCCACGAATCGTCGGCGGGGAGGAGCTGAATGACGACGACGTCACGATCCCGCTCCTGCGTGGGGGCGCCATCGTCGGCGACGTGCGCGACGACCGGGGCTTCCCGATCGACGGCGCGACGATCGAGGTCATCGGCACCGACACCGACGGCATGCCGATCCACGAGACGACCGATCGCTCGGGCTTGCGCGACGCCCTCTTCGACTTTGCGCTCGCCGGTCCACAGCCGCTCATCCCCCGAGGGGAGCTCGGCGTGATGCCCGGCCCCGTCCCGCCCATTCCGCGCGCCGGGGAGGTGGTCCCGACCGCGCCCGAGCAGGGCGGCGAGCCGTGGGTGAGCCGGGCCGACGGATCCTTCCGCGCCTCACCGGTCACGCCCGGCCGCGTGCAGCTGCTCGTGCGCCACCCCGAGTTCGTCGAGGGCCTCACGGACGTGTTCCCGCTCGCGCCCGGACAGGAGAAGGAGGTCCACGTCGTCCTCTCGCGCGGCGGGCGCCTCGAGGGGCGCGTCGTCGAGGAGGACAGATCACCCGTCGTGGGCGCGCGCCTCGAGATCGCTGCGCTCGAAGGGACCTTCGAGGCGCTCTCCTACACCGAGGAAGACGGCACCTTCGCGGCCGCGAGCGTCCCGAAGGAGATCCTCGTGTCGGTGACGCGCCCCGATGCGCTGGGCGAGATCGCCGCGCGCCTGACGATCGAGGTGACGCCGGGCCGGACGACGCGAGTCGAGATCGTCTTGCCCAAGGCGCGTGAGGCCACGACCCTGCGGATCGTCGACCGGGCGGACTTCCCCCTCTCCGGCGCGGAGGTGCGCGTCGTCTCGCTCGACGTGGAGGCCGCCTTTGCGCGCACGTTCTTCTCGAACGACGACGGCGAGGTGCTGGTGCCGAGCGTTCGAGGGCTCCCGCTCCGGGTCGTCCTCGAGAAGCCTGGCAAGGCTTCGGTCGCGACCTTCCTCGAGGACGCCGGGCGCGAGCACAAGCTCGTCATGCCCGACGCGCGCTCGCTCAAGGGCGTGGTCACCGGTCGAGACGGGCGCGAGAAGCTCGAGGGCGCGGACGTCACGCTCTACACGAGCGCGGGTGCGCTCCACGTCCGCGCGGACGAGGCCGGCGAGTTCGAGGTGCCCGATCTCGACGACGGTCGGATCCGGATCGTGGCGCGACACGAGGGCTACGCCATGGCGGAGCGGGTCATCGCCTTCGTGGGCGATCCGCGCCGAGCAACCGAGATCGAGCCCATCGATCTGGCGCCCGCCGGCTCGGTGGAGGGGCTCGTGCTCGACGATCGGGACGAGCCCGTCGTGGGCGCGCGCGTGGGGCTGGGCTCGGTGCCGACTTACTTGCCTGTCGGCAGGCTGCCCTCGCGCCTCGCGCGGACCGACGCGGACGGTCGATTCGTGCTCGGAGGCCTCCCCGAAGGCGAGGTCACCCTCGAGGCGTACAGCCCCGAGCTGGGCCGAGGTCGAGCGGAGGGCATCGCGATCCGGGCGGACCGCGTCACCGACCGCGTCGTCATCCGCATCCCCGATCAGGGCTACGACCCGAAGCAGCTCAAGGCCGCCGGCTCGGTGGCGCTCACCTTGGCCGAGCGCAACGGGGCCGTGGTCGTCATCGACGTGCCCGAAGGCGGCGAGGCCGAGCATGCGGGCATCGAGCCGGAGGACGTCTTCGTCACCGCCGCTGGACGTGCCGTGGCCACGCTCGAGCAGGCGCGAGATCTCCTGAGCGGACCGCTCGGGGAAGACGTGGTGATCGAGCTCGCGCGATCGTCGCCCAGAGGAGACAGCGCGCGCGTGCGGCTCCGCGTGCGTCGCGAAGCCGTACGTCGCTGAGGCCGAGCGTCGCTGAGGCCGAGCGTCGCGGTCGTCAGAGGTCGCCGCCGTCAGAGGATGCCGCCTGCGCCGCCGACCCCGGCGGCCCCGCCTGCGCCGCCGACCCCGGCGGCCCCGCCTGCGCCGCCTGCGCCGCCTGCGCCACCCGCGCCCCCGAACCCGCCGGTCGCTGCGGTCGAGCCGGATGTCGACGAGCCGAACCCGCCGGCCCCGTCGCCGCCGCCGAGACCGCCGCCCGTCGCGGCGCTCGTGGAGAAGCCGCTGCCCGTCGTCCCGTTGCCGCCGTCATCGTCGGTGTACTGGCCGGTGTCGCCGGGCGGATCGGGCTGGGGATCGAAGCAGCCGGCGTAAGCGCTGCTGACGAGCAGCGCCGCTCCCGCGAGGTACAGACGAAGATGGGATGACATGATCGTCAGGTTCCTCCCGTGCCGCCCGCGCCGCCGACGCCCATCCCGCCTGCGCCGCCGGCGCCACCGGCGCCACCCGTCCCGCCGCCCGCACCGCCCGCACCGCCGACCCCAGCGCCGCCGTCTCCGCCGCCGCCCGCGCCGGTCGTGCTGCCCCCGGATGCGCTCGTGGAGCCGGACCCGGTGGTGTTCCCCGCGCCCGTGCCCACCGTCGTCCCCGCGCCCGTCGCGCCGCCGTCGCCCAGCGAGTCGGGCGGATCAGGCTGAGGATCGAAGACGCAGCTGGCCGCAGTCGCCGCCACGAGAAACGCGGCGAGCGAGGCGAATGCAAAGCGGGAAGCCACCATCCTGGGAAACATCACGCAACCAGTATGCCACAGAAAACATGCGCAAAACCCGCATGTCGGCTGCGCCAATGGCTCACGCTGGCACAAGAACCAGGACGGCCCTGTCCACCTGGACGGCTCTGCAGCCAAGGCGCGGATTTCCCCGGTGTCGAGGTGTGAGCTCTTGCCTCTGTTTTCCTGGTCAACCCGGCCGGACGCCGGGTCTAGAGTCCGCCCATGTCCGTCGCCGAGGCGCTCGCTCGCATCCGAGCCCGCATCGCAGCCGCGGCAGCGGCGGCCGGGCGCGATGCGCAGGATGTCGACCTGCTCGCGGTGTCGAAGGGCCACCCCTCGTCCTCCATCCGGGAGGCGTACGCGGTCGGGCAGCGCCGGTTCGGGGAGAGCTACGCGCAAGAGCTCGTCCGCAAGGCGCGTGAGCTCGAGGATCTGAAGGACATCGAGTGGCACTTCATCGGCCACCTGCAGCGGAACAAGGTGAAGGACGTGGCGCCCCGCGCGCGGGTGATCGAGACGGTGGATCGGCTCGACCTCGCGCTCGAGATCGAGAAGCGCGCCGAGCGCGAGATCCGCGTCTTGATCGAGGTCAACGTCGGCGGGGAGGAGCAGAAGTCGGGCTGCGCGCCAGCTGATCTCCTCGACCTCTTGCGAGAGACCCGCGGCCTCTCCAAGCTGCGGGTCATCGGGCTCATGACGATCCCGCCCGCGGTCGACGACCCTGAAGACGCGAGGCCGTTTTTTGCGAAGCTGCGTGAGCTCGCGCGGGAGGCGCGCGCCGCGGGCCTCGATCCGGGCCCGGAGCTCTCGATGGGGATGTCACACGACTTCGAGGCTGCCATCGCGGAGGGGGCGACCTTGGTGCGCGTGGGGACGGCGATCTTCGGGGAGCGCCCGAAGCGCGAGGACGGCTGATGGCCACGAAGAAGGGCTCCGCGGGCGCGTCGACACTCTTCGAGGCAGCCGAGCGACGTGACCCGGCGCTGAAGGGGACGATCCCCCTCGCCGAGCGCATGCGTCCGCGCACGCTGGGCGACCTGCTCGGGCAAGACGCCGCGCTCGGGAAGACCTCGCCTCTGCACCACGCGGTGGCCTCGGATCGCGTGCGCTCGATGATCCTCTGGGGCCCGCCCGGATCCGGCAAGACGACGCTGGCGCGCATCGTCGCCGAGAGCACGAAGGCGCGCTTCGTCGCGATGAACGCGGTGCTCTCGGGCGTGGCCGATGTCCGGCAAGCGGTGGAGGCCGCCCGCGAGGCGCGCAAGTACGAGGGCAAGCGGACGATCTTGTTCATCGACGAGATCCACCGCTTCAACAAGTCCCAGCAGGACGCGCTCCTCCCTCACGTGGAGGACGGGACGTTCACGCTGATCGGCGCGACGACCGAGAACCCGTCTTTTTCGGTGAACGCGCCGCTCCTGTCGCGATGCAAGGTCCACCGCCTGCGCACGCTCGACGAGGCCGCCATCGCCGAGATCCTCCGGCGGGCGATCCAGAGCCCCGACGGTCTGGACGGCAAGATCTCGGTCGATGACGAGGCGGTTCGGGCGCTGGCGCGGCTCGCGCAAGGAGACGCGAGGCGCGCGCTGACCGCCCTCGAGGTCGCCGCCGACGAAGCGATCGCGCGAGGCGACGCGCACCTGGGCGTGAACGACGTCGCCGCCCAGAGCGAGCACAAGACGCTGCTCTACGACAAGGCGGGCGAGGAGCACTACAACGTCATCAGCGCGTTCATCAAATCGATGCGCGGCTCGGACCCCGACGCGTCCATCTACTGGATGATGCGCATGGTCGAGTCGGGCGACGACCCGCTCTTCATCCTGCGGCGGATGATCATCTTCGCCAGCGAGGACGTGGGGAACGCGGATCCGCGCGCGCTCGAGGTCGCCGTCGCGGCCGACGCGGCGTTCCGCAGGCTCGGCATGCCGGAGGGCCTCTATCCGCTGTCGCAGGCGTGCCTCTATCTGGCGACCGCCCCCAAGTCGAACGCGGCGAACCTCGCGTGGCACGCGGCGCAAGAGGTGGTGCGAGACCGCGGCGCGCTCGAGGTGCCGATGAAGCTCCGCAACGCGGCGACCAGTCTCATGAAGAAAGAAGGCTACGGCGAGGGCTACCGGTACGCGCACGCCGAAGAAGGCGGCGTCGCGCGCGGCGAGACGTACCTGCCCGACGCGCTCGTGGGCCAGCGCTTCTACGAGCCGACCGAGCGCGGCTACGAGAAGATGATCGCCGAGCGGCTGCGCTACTGGCGCGGCGAGAAGTAGCGGGAGTCAGTACGCCGCGCGGAAGATGGCGGCGAAGTCCGACTTGGTGACGGGCCTGGGGTTGTTGGGGTGGCAGCCGTCGGCCGTGGCGATCTCCACGAGCTTGTCGATCTGCGACTCGTCGATCTTCGCATCGCGCAGGCGCGTCGGGACGCCGACCTTCTTCTTCAGGTCGCCGAGCCACGCGAGGAAGCTCTTCGCGCCGGGGTCGGCGAGGCCCACGGTCTGGGCCATGCGCCGGAAGCGGTCGGCCGAGACCTCCGCGTTGAAGGCGAGCGCGTGGTCGATCATGATCCCGTTCGCGAGGCCGTGGTGCATGTCGGCCACCGTGCCGAGCGCGTGCGCGCACGAGTGCGTGAGGCCGAGGCCCTTCTGGAACGCGATGGCGCCCATCATCGAGGCCATGAGCATCGCGCCGCGAGCCTCCATGTCGTTCGGCTTCTCGTACGCGGCGACGAGGCTCTGCGCGGCCAGGCGCAGGCCTTCGAGGGCGATGCCGTCGCAGATCGGGTGGTAGTCCTTCGCGAGGAACGCCTCCACGCAGTGCGTGAGCGCGTCCATCCCGGTGGCGGCGGTCATGGCGGGCGGCAGGCCGACCGTGAGCTCCGGATCGGCGAAGACGGCCTTGGCGAGGAGCTTGGGCGAGAAGATGATCTTCTTGATGTGAGTCGCGTCGTCCGACACGACGGAGGATCGGCCGACCTCGCTCCCGGTGCCGGCGGTGGTCGGTACGGCCACCCAATAGGGCACGTCCTTGTCGATCGGGCGCGCGCCGGGCTTGTCGTCCTCGTAGTCGAACAGATCGCCCGGGTGCGTCGCGAGCAGGGCGATGGCCTTGGCGACGTCGAGCGCCGCGCCGCCGCCGAGGCCGACGATGCCGTCCGCCTTGTGCGCGCGGAACGCCGCGACGCCGGCCTCCACCTGCGACTTCACCGGGTTGCCCCAGATGCCGCTGAAGACCTCGGCCGTGAGGCCCGCGCCGCCGAGCGCGCCCGTGATCTCTCCGAGGAGCGGCAAGGCGGCGATGCCCTTGTCGGTCACGACGAGCGGTCGCGAGACGCCGGCTGCCTTCAGGTTGTCCGCGAGCATCGAGCGGACACCAGCACCGTAGTGGATCGTCGTCGGGAAGCTGAATCGATGCGGCATGGTCTTTTGCCTAGATGATTTCGAAGTAGCGGGCTAGCTCCCAGTCGGTCACGGCGTCCTGGAACTTTCGCCACTCCCAGTGCCGCGTCGTGACGAAATGATCCACGAAGCCGTCACCGAAGAGCTCCCGGGCGACCGCGGACTCGGCGAGCCTCGTGGTCGCGTCGAAGAGGTTGCGGGGCAGGCGCTCGGTCGGGCCTTCGAGGTAAGCGCTCCCGACGACGGGTGCGCTCGTGAGCTCGAGCTTGCGCTCGACGCCCCAGAGCCCCGCGGCGATACACGCCGCCACGGCGAGATAGGGGTTCACGTCCGAGCCGGGCACACGCAGCTCGAGCCGGGTCGACTTCGCGCTCCCCGGGATCACGCGACACGCGACCGTGCGGTTGTCGAGCCCCCAGGTCGCCTTGGTCGGCGCCCAGTAGCCGTCCACCAGGCGCTTGTAGCTGTTCACCGTGGGCGCGAAGAGCGGCAGGATAGAAGGTAGGAGCTCCAGGATTCCGGCGACGAAGCTGCGGAACACGGGGCTCATCTTGTGCTCGGCCTTGTCGGCGTAGAAGAGGTTCTCGTCGCCCTTCCACAGGCTCACGTGGGTGTGCCCGCTGCAGCCGGGCAGCGTGTTGTTCCACTTGGCCATGAAGCTCGGCATGATCCCGAAGCGGTGGCCGATCTCCTTGGCGCCCGTCTTGAAGAGCACGGCGCGATCTGCCGCCTCGAGCGCGTCCGAGTAGAGGATGGCCGCTTCGGTCACGCCGGGCCCGGTCTCGGTGTGCAGGCCCTCGAGCGGGACGCCGAACGCCGCGAGATCGTCCATGAGCGCGTTGAAGAACCCCGGGTTCTGGCTCATGCGGAGCACGGAGTAGCCGAACATCCCGGGCGTCAGCGGCTGGGGCGAGCGCATGCCTTTGCTCGCGAAGGACTGCGGCGTCTCGAGGAAGTTGAACCACTCGAACTCCATGCCGACCTTGGCGGCGAAGCCGGAGGCCTCGGCCCGGGCGAGGACGCGCTTCAGCAGCTGGCGCGGACAGACCGCGAGCGGGTCGCCGTGCTCGTCCTCGAAGTCGCCGAGGAAGAAGGGGACACCGCCGTCCCAGGGCACGCGGCGGAACGTCTTCAGGTCGATCCGCGCCTGCGCGTCGGGGTAGCCGGTGTGCCACCCCGTGTAGCGAGCGTCGTCGTAGCAGACGTCCGACGAGTCCCACCCGAAGACCACGTTGCAGAAGCCGAACCCGGACTTGGCGGCGCCGAAGAACTTGTCGCGGTGCAAGTACTTGCCGCGGAGGATGCCGTCGATATCGGTGACGGCGACCTTCACCTTGGCGTGTGAGCCGCGCTCGATCTCGGCGAGGACCGCCTTGGGTTTCGTCTGCGTCATGCGTTGCTCCGGTTCGAAAGGGGCGGGAGCGCGCTCTCGCGCACGGCCTTGGGGATGACGAGGAAGTAATAAGCGAAGCCGACCGCGAGCAGCCCGCCGTAGACGAGCGAGAGGCCGGGCGTCGCGATCACGAGCGCGACGAGCGCGGCGGAGGCGAGCACCAGGGCGACCGCCGGGACGAGCGGGTAGCCGGGCGTGCGGAACGGGCGAGGGAGATCCGGGTGTGTCCTGCGGAGGCGGAGCAAGGAGAGCATCGAGAGCACGTACAGGGTGACCGCGCCGAGCACGCTGATGGTGATGATCTCGGCCGTCTTGCCGGAGAAGAGCGCGACGGCGCCCACGACCATGTTCACGATGAGCGCGGGCGCGGGCGTGAGACGCGTCGGATGCGTACGGCCGAGGACACGCGGTGCGTAGCC
The DNA here is from genome assembly GCA_016794345.1 of Myxococcales bacterium. Classification (GTDB taxonomy): domain Bacteria; phylum Myxococcota_A; class Polyangia; order Polyangiales; family Polyangiaceae; genus Xiheicaenibacterium; species Xiheicaenibacterium phototrophicum. The sequence goes on along the minus strand of JAEUKE010000053.1, from coordinate 30,339 downwards.
CACGCGACCGAGCTCCATCGTCGCTCGGCCCGCGACCAGGATGATCCCGTGGAAGGAGGCGACGAGGCCGCTGAGGCCGACCCCGACGAGCAGCTTGTAGAGGGGATGCGCCTCGCCGACGACGTGTTTCATGACGAGCGGCAGCGGACTGTCGCTCGTCGTGTCCGAGCTCGCATCGGGGAACACGGCGGCCTTCCAGCCGGCCACGCCCACGCCGGTCACGAGCACAAGCAAGGCCAGCGCGACCAGCGTGCCCATCGCGGTCAGGAACCCGCGCGGCAGATCGCGCTGGGGCGAGCGAGCCTCCTCCGCCACGTTCGCGACGCCCTCGATCGCGAGGTAGAACCAGATCGCAAACGGGATCGCGCCGAGCACGCCCGCCCAGCCGTTTGGTAGCGGATCGGACACGAACGCCTCGGCGGAGAAGGCGCTCCCGGCGACGCCCGCGAAGACGAGCAGCTCGACCACCGCGACCACGGTGACGACCAGCTCGAGCACGGCGGATTGTTTGACCCCCCAGATGTTGATCGCCGTGAAGAGGAGGTAGGCACCGAGGCCGATCGTCGTCGGGGTAAACGAGGGGAAGTAGATCGACAGATACGCGCCGATCGCCGCCGCGATCGCCGGCGGCGCGAAGACGAACTCGATCCATTGCGCCGCGCCGGCCAGGAACCCGAGCGGACCGCCGAGCCCGTGGTGCGCGTAGATGAAGGCGCCGCCCGCGCGCGGCATGGCGCAGGAGAGCTCCGCGTAGCCGAGCACGAAGGTCACGTACATCGTGGTGACGAGCCCGGTCGCGACGAGCATCCCGTACGGCCCGCCCTCCTTCAGGCCGAGGTTCCACCCGAAATACATCCCCGAGATGACGTAGCCGACGCCCAGCCCCCAGAGCATGAGCGGTCCGAGGGTCCGCTTCAGCCCGCCGGTCGTCGCGACCCCCACCTCGCTCATCGACTGGAGGAGACACGAGAAGCCCGCGGGTCGGCAAGCTCAGCGAAGGACGGCGCGACCGCCCTTGCCGCTCTCGCGCACGATCAGGGCGCGCTCGACGAACGCGTCGAAGGCGGCCATGAGCACGCCAGCGGGCTCGGGGCCTTCGAGGATCTCGATCGCGCGGGCGACCGCCTCGAACGTGGAGACCTTTCCTTCGAGCGGGCTGCGCCGCAGCCCATACCGAGAGGGCGGCCCGGGCGGGAGCTGGACGATGTCGGCGCCCAGGAGATCGGGGTCGCGGTTGATCATCCTTCGAGCCTGGCCGAACGTGCCGTCCGGTATGACGAGCGCGAGATCGGGGCCGGCGTCGGTCGGGAGGAGCACGCGCGCCGTGGGGTCCGGGTAGAGGACCAGCCGACGCGCCGCGGTGATGGGTGGCCGGGGCGCGGCGGCCTTCTGACCACGGACGCGGACGTCGACCCCGCGCACCATCCGCGCGAGGAGGCGGCCGGTGTTCGTACTCTTGTGGGTCTCCACGTGGTGGACGACGAGCACGAGCTGCGTCTGAAGGGTGAGCGCAGGCAGCTCGTCACACAAGCAGAGACCGGGCGGGAGGCCGCAGCCGCCGCAGCGCACGAGGCCTCGCGCCCGGATCAGCGCGGTCGCAAACGCGGGAGATTGGTCGACGGGCAGAGCGCGATGTTAGCGCGACGCCGGCGCGCGTGCCGTGAGGTTTTGGACGAAGAACCCGAGCAGGCCCCACGCGCCGAGCTGGGCGAACAACCCGAGCCACCCGAGCGCCGGGAAGACCGTGCGAGACGTCTCGATGTCGATCTTGCCGGCGAGCATCTGAGGGACGACGCTCCAGAACATCTCGAGCACCATCGCGAGCAGGTAACAGAGCCACCAGATCGCGACGAGGAAGCCGTTCTCGTCGTTTGCGCCGCGGCGCCACGCGTCGCGCAGCGCGAGGTAGGGCATGACGAAGTTGGCGAAGGGGATGAACCAGCCGCCCACGGCCATGCCGTTCGAGTAGCGCGTCTCGCCGCGGGTCGCGCGGATGAACGTGTAAATGCGCGAGAACCACACGAGGTAGAAGATGATCGCGAGGAGCGCTGCGAGCCCCTTCACGCCGTTCATGATCACCGAGGCGCTCTCGACCGGCAGCATGCGACCGATGGGCACGAAGCGAAAGATGATCGGGAGCGCAAGACGGATGCCGATGAACGCGAGCGCGACCTTGCTGATGCTCGTGATGCTCTCGACCAGCCCCGCGGGTGGCTGACCCGCGGGCATGCCCGAGCCTGGCATCGGGCCCGAGCCGGGGTAGGCGGGAGGAGCGTAAGGCCCGGGGCCGGGATAGGGTTGCATCGTGGGCCCTCGTACGCGGAGGGCCTGCCCGTCCTCCCCGAGGTCAGCCCGCCACGCGCAGACCCGGCGCGGTGATCGCGCCGCCGATCAAGGCGCGCAGCCTCGTCGTCGACTCGCTCGAGCGCGGCGCATAGGGCGCATCGAACGACTGCTTGGGCAGATCGACCGGCACGTCGTTGGCGACGGCCATCGCGATGGCAGCGACCTGCGCCATGCTCGGGCGCTCGGCCGGGTTCTTGCGGAGCATCCACGCGACGAGACGGGCGATCGACGGGTCCGCGCGACCCTCGAGCGAAGGCGGCGTCGCCGTGAGGTGGGCGAGCGCCGGCTCCATGCCCGCCTCGATCGCGAAGTGCGTGCCGGAGATCGCGCGGTACGCCACCACTCCGAGCGCGTAGACGTCGGCCGCAGCACCCGCGGGATCGTCGAGCACCTGCTCCGGCGCTTGGAACATCGCCTCGGCGCCGACCGAGAACCGCACGTAGCCCGCGACGCGGAGCACGGACCGGTTGGCGCCCGTGAACCAGAGACGCTCGGGCGAGATGTGCCGGTGGACGAGGTGCAGCCGATGCAAAGCCGAGAGCCCGCGAGCCGCGTCCACCAACACGCGCGCGACGCGGTGGCTCGAGAGCGCCCACTCGGTCCCGAGCGCGTCCGCCAGCGTCTCGCCCTGGAGCCACGGGAAGACGACGTAGTCGGGACCGGTCGCCTCGCGCCACGCAAGCGGGATCTCCAGGTTCGGGTGGGGGAGCGAGCGGAGGATGCGACACGCGGCCAGATCGACGGCGCGTGTCCCGCGCCAGTCCGGCGAGGCGCACCGCACGAAGACGTTGCCGCCTTCGACGAGATCCGTGCCGAAGAAGAGGGTCTCGTTTCTGTGCTCGCCGAGGCAGCCCGAGAGCTGCCATCGATCCTCGAGGACCCCACCCACGACGTGACGACCTGTGATCGGTTTGTGCTGCACGGTGTCGCTCCCGGGCAGACGGGCCAAGCAGGTGTCGTGCCACCGCCCGGGACGTCGGAGAATCCGACTCGACCTCGGCGCGAAAGACCGGGAAACGCGAGCTCGGTCGAACGTCTCGGCGAAGCGCTTTCGCCACGAGACGCAGATTGGCGCGCCTCAGCCGCCGACGAGCCTGCCGGAGCGGTAGTCCTCGAACGCCTGGTCGAGCTCTTCCTCCGTGTTCATGACGAAGGGCCCGCGCCTCGCGACCGGCTCGCCGATCGGCTCGGCGGCGACGAGGAGCAAGCGCGCCCCTTCGCTGCCGCCCGTGGCGACGAGCGTGTTGCCTGGGCCCAGCACGGCCAGCTCGCGTGCCGCAACGTTGCGGCCTTCGGGGCCGAGCGCCGCGTCGCCCATCATGACAAAAACGAAAGCATTGTGGGTGGCGGGGAGGGAATGCTCGAGCACGCCCCCCGGAGAGAGCGTGAGATCGAGCATCGTCGGGGCCACGACGATGCCCTCGACTGGCCCCGTTTCCCCGCCGAAGCTCCCCGCGAGCACACGCGCAAACCCGGCGCCGGTGGTTACCTCGGGGATGCGCGCCGGCGCGATGTCCTGGTAGCGAGGCGCGCTCATCTTCAGCTTGCGCGGCAAGTTCACCCACAGCTGGAAGCCCCAGAGCAGGCCGCGCTCCTGCTTGGGCATCTCCGAGTGGACGATGCCGCGCCCGGCGGTCATCCACTGCACGCTCCCGCTGACCAACCGACCCTGGTTGCCGACGCTGTCGCGGTGCTCCATCGCGCCGTCGATCATCAACGTGACCGTCTCGAAGCCGCGGTGCGGATGATCGGGGAAGCCCTTGATGTACTCGTCCGCGCGCTCGCTGCGGATCTCGTCGAGGAGCAGGAAAGGATCGAGCAGCGGCAACAGGCGCGAGCCGATGGCGCGGCGGAGCGCGACCCCCGCGCCATCGCGCGTCGCTTGCGCCGGCACCACTTGCGCGACCGAGCGCGCCTCTGCGCTCCTGGCGGGCGCGGACGAGGTCGCATCGGAGCTCGCCCGGCATCCGGCCATCCAGAGCGCGCCGCCTTCGGCGGCCGCGAGGAGCGCTCGTCTGCTCAGCTTCGTCGCCATGGGTGAGAGCTTACTACGCGACGAGGGGAGGGACGGTTTCCGTTGGGCAACCCAGTGTTGATGCGGGCGCACGCCTCTCCGCGGTTGCTCAGCCTCGCCGAGATACCTCGTGATGCGCGAGCAGCTCGCCCTCGGTGGTCCAGATGCCGATGAGCCTCGGGGAGAGCCCGACGATGCGATCGGGGGCGGCCCAGAGCACCCCGGGTCGATTCAGGCGCTCGACCACGAGCCTGCCCTTGGTCTCGACGGTGGCTCGGGTGCGACCCGACGCCACGTCGACCAGGCGGACGGCGCCGTCGCGCAAGAGCATCGCGAGCGCGGTGCCGTCGGGCGACCAGGCAACGGTGCGCGCATCCGCCAGCCGGAACGCCTGCGTCGCGAGGGGCGCATCGATCGTGCGGACCACCCGATCGGTCTCCACCACGTGGACATGGCGCGGGTCCCCGCTCTTCGGACCCGTGACGACCGCGAGCGCACGTTGGACGCCCTCTTGCGGGGGCGTCCAACGCAAGGCTCCTACCTCTCCCGCTACCGAGACCCTCGCGAGCTCCTGGCCGTCGTCGCCGTCGAAGATGGTCACGGTGCTCGCGCCCGCGCCCGCCGGCGCCGCGACTGCGGCGCGGCGCCCATCTGCCGACCAAGCCGTGGGCACGCTGCCGATGGTGGGCTTGGGCAAGGCCTTCGCGAGCGGGACCTCGTAGCGCAGCAGGCCTTTGTCGACGTCAACCGCGGTGAGAAAGACGAGGTCGTCGCCCACGACCGCGCCGATCGCGCCGTTGTAGACGAGGCGTCGGAGCACGCGCGAGGGCACGCCCGCCGGCGTCGGCTTCAGGGCTCCGTCCGGCGGTCCGACGGTGATCGCGACGCCGAGCCCACCATCCTTCGGGGGGTCCGATGTCGCCGAGTAGAGCCGCGATTCGGTCCCCATCCAGCAGAATGGGACCTGGTGATCGCGAGTCTCGTCGGGGAACGCGAGCGTGAGCAGCTTGCCTGCCTCGACGACCGCGACCCCGTTGGTACCGGCGCTGGCCGCGAGCCGGCGCCCCGAGGGCGCCCACAGGAGCGCCCCCTCGTCCGACTCGAAGCCGAAGCCGTGCTCGTCGTCGAACACGGATACGGGTCTCGCCTCGCGCAGATCCCAAACGACGAGCTGTCCCTCACCCTCCCCGTGGGGGGTCATGCTCGACGTGGCCAGCCACGGCTCGCTCGGGTGCGTCGCCGCACCGGTGATCTCCGCCTCAGGCATCAACATGAGAGGTCCCTCGTGGGCGAGCGCGGGCTTCGTTTGCGCCGTGCTCACGCGGTCGTCGGCGGCGAGCGTCGCCTTCCCCGCGGCGCGGCCGCGACCGCCCGGTGCGCACGCATCCAGACCGAGGGATACAGCGCCACCGAGCAGCCGACGGCGCGAGAGCCAGGGATGCCGCTCGTCCATCGAGCCTGGTACGCGGCGCGAGCGGTGTTCGTTCCCAGGGTTCTGGTTCCAAAGCCACCGCTCGAGCGGGTGCTGGTACGAGACGCACGCCTTCAACCGCGAGGACGTCGGAGGACCGCCTACTGACCCATTCCCGGGATACAGACGCCCATCGTGCACGCCGCGCCGGCCGCGCAATCTTGGTTTCCGGTGCAGGGCAGGATGCAGGTCTGCGTCGTGAGGTTGCACTTGTGGGTCCCACAGCCCGAGTCGGCCTGACAAGGAATGCTCACGAGTGACGGCGAGGCTGCCGTCGCCGTTGCGGGCGCCGTGGCCGTCGTCACTGCAGTCGGATAGCCCTGCTGCCCATACGTTCCCTGCTGGGGGTAACCAGCTTGTTGGGAGTAACCGGCTTGTTGCGAGTAACCGGCCCCATAGCCTTGGTTGGCCGCCGACTGCGGCTCCGGCTCGTTCGAGCAGCTGGCGGCGACGATCCCAAAGGCGAGAAACGCGAAGACGTTGCGGCGACAAGACATTCGATGTGAGTCCTTCCCTGCGCTTGCGCGCTCGCGCATCTTGGGCGCAGCTCACGTCGCGTTCGTTAGTGGACTGTTAAGCTCTGTGTGCGGCCACGTCCCGAGATGTCGCGCCTCGCGATCGAAGCAAGCTCGCATTGGTTGGAGGTTCATGCGACCATCTCGGCGCGATGGGGCCGAAGGGCGCACGAGTCGCGCTGGCCATCTTGTCCCTGGCCCTCGGCAGTCACGCCGGGTGCGGGGACGACGGTGACGGAGGCGGGGGAGCGGGCGGCGCGGTGGCCGGTGGCGGAGGCGCGGGCGCAACCGGAGGCGGCGGTGCGACCGGAGGCGGCGGTGCGACCGGTGGCGGTGGCTCCGGCGGCACGGGTGGCTCGGGCGGAAGCGGCGGAAGCGGAGGCGCCGGCGGCCACGGGGGCGCAGCTGGCTCGGGCGGCGCGGGCGGAAGCGGCGGCGCAGGCGGAAGCGGCGGCGCAGGCGGAAGCGGCGGCGCAACTGGCTCGGGCGGCGCGGGCGGAAGCGGCGGCGCAGGCGGCCACGGGGGCGGCGCAGGCGGAAGCGGCGGCGCAACTGGCTCGGGCGGCGCGGGCGGAAGCGGCGGCGCAGGCGGCCACGGGGGCGGCGGCGTCTGCTCCGGTGACCCACAGGGCGGTACGGATCACCCGGATGTCATTTTCCCCCTGCCTGACGTCGTCGTCAGCACCATCGCCGGGTCGGACGTGCCCGGCGACGCCGACGGCTACGGTCCGTTCGCCTCGTTCAACAACCCGGTCAACCTGCTGAGGGACGGCGCGGGCGGCTTCTACGTCGCCGACTACGACAACGGGCTCATCCGGGTGATCGACGTCGATCAGAACGTGACGAGGCTCACGACGGACGCGGGGTTCGCGAGGCCCTTTGGCCTCGCCTTCGCCGGGACCGGTGAGCTCCTCGTCCAGACGGACTTCGACGAAAACGGCGCGAACGCAGGGGATAACGGCGGTGTCATCTGGGGGGTCGATCTGCTCACGGGCATTCCCGTCCCGATCGCGACACAGGTCGGAAGGCCGCGGGGGCTGGTCTCGCTGCCGAACGGGCTCGTGGTCGTGAGCGACATCTTGCGCCACGACATCCGGCTGTTCGATCCCGCGACGGCGACCTTCTCTCCGCTCGCCGGCCTCGCCGGATGCCCGGACTTCGTGGACGCGGCGGACGGCGCCGACGCGCGCTTCAACCGGCCTTACGGCCTCGCCCTCACCGCGTCGGGAGACGTGCTGGTGGCCGACCAGAACAACCACCGCATCCGGCTCATCGACATGCCGAGCGGCGCGGTCTCCACCTTCGCGGGGGACGGCACGAGCGATCTCACCGACGGCTTCCTCGCCGACGCGCGGTTCTCCTCCCCGCAAGACCTCGCGATCGACGCGGCCGGGAACGTCTTCGTCTCGGACCACGGCAACCACCGCATCCGGCGCATCGGCGTCGGGGGCATCGTGGAGACGGTGGCCGGCAGCGATCAGGAGGGCTTCGCCGACGGCGACGGCGAGACCGCCCGCTTCGCCGCCCAGGAGGGCATCGAGGTCACGCCCGACGGCTTGACGATCTTCGTGGCCGACGGGACGGAGGGCGTGGCCGGCCTGCCGTACCACCGGATCCGGAAGGTGGAGCTACAATGATCGGCGTGAACACACGTCGCCTCCTGGCCCTGGCCGTCGTGCTCGCCGGTTGCTCCACCGACATCCCCGACGAGTACAAGGCGTTCGGCATCCCGCCGAGCCCCGAGCGCGTCGCCAAGATCGACAAGATCAACCAGGGGTCGGGCCGCGTTCAGTACAAGATCACCTACGAGACGCCCTTCGACCCGGCGGCGTACGCGAAGGCGAGCTCGGCCATCCTGAAGGCGGGCTACGTGGAGAAGGCGTCGGGCATGTACCAGGGGCCGAAGGGCGGCTTCGACTTCACCTGTACCACGGCGAGCCCGGCCTACTGCTTCCTGACGGTCACGCCCGAGTGAAGCTCAGCCCTCGCCGGCGCGCCGATCCGCGCCGCCCTCGATGACGAGGGTGTCATGTGGCCCGACCGAGCGTGGCCCGCTCGAAGGCGGCTCCGCCGCGGGGACGCTGCGCCCGAGGATCCGCGCGACGAGACGTTTGGCCCACGACGAGAGGTCGTCGAACACCGAGTAGAAGACCGGCGTCGCGAGGAGCGTGAGGAACAGCGCGAGCGTCTGGCCGCCGATGATGACGAACCCCGTCGCGCGGTTGGTGCCGGCGCCGGCGCCGCTCGACGCGACGAGCGGGACCATGCCGGCCACGAAGGCGACAGTGGTCATGAGGATGGGCCGGAGCCGATCGCGGTTGGCGCGCAAGATCGCCTCGAGCCGAGGCATGCCCTCGCGGCGAAGCGTGATCGTGTGGTCGATCTGCAAGATGCTGTTCTTCTTCACGACGCCGAAGAGCACGAGGATGCCGAGCGACGAGAAGATGTTCAGCGACTGCCCGAAGATGATGACGCTGATCAGCGCAAACGGGATGGTCAGAGGGAGGCTGATGAGGATCGTGATCGGGTGCAGCCACGACTCGAACTGCGCCGCGAGCACCAGGTACATGAAGATGAACGAGAGCAAGAACGCGAGCAGGAAGCTCTTCGCGGCGCGCGCGAGCTCGCGCGACTGTCCGATCGGGAAGAGCTGGTAACCCGGCTCCATCTTGAGCGAGTCCGCCTTCTTGTAGGCGGCGTCGAGCACGTCCTGCTGGGAGTAGCCGGGCAGGAGGTTCGCGTAGAGGTAGACGCTCTTCTTGCGGTTGTAGCGATCGATGCGGCTCGGGCCGGTCGACTCCTGGAACTCCACCACGTTTTCGAGCGCGACGGTGCCGAGCTTGGTCGACGGCACCTCGAGCTTCTTGAGCGACTCGACGTCGACGCGCGCCGACGGGATGGCGCGGACGAAGACGTCGTACATCTCGCCGCCCTCCGCGTAGTTCGACACGTCGTAGCCGCCGACGAGGATGCGCAGCGCGCTGGCGATGTCGACCACGCTGACGCCGAGCTCCGCCGCCTTCTTGCGGTTGATGATGGTGCGGACCTCGGGTTTGCCGGTCACGAGGGAGGTGTCGCTGTCGGCCACGCCGGGTGTGGTCCGGATCGCCTCCATGATCTCCTTCGTGTACGCCTCCATCTTCGTCAGGTCCGTTCCCTGTAGCTGGAGCTGGATGGCGGCCGCCGGGCCACCGCCGGAGAACGCGGGGATGGGGCCGACCTGGATGCGGAGGTTGTAGTCCTTCGTGTATTCGTCCGTGATCTTGCGCGCGTCGACCGTGAGGACCTGCTGTGACTTCTTGCGCTCCGAGGCGGGGATGAGCTTGACGTAGACGGTGGCGAGGTTGGGCGTCAGCTGGGCGTCGTCGCCGATGGTGGTGAGCGCGTAGGCAACCTCGGGGAAGGCCTCCATCTCGGCGGCGATGCGGGCCGCAATGATGCGCGTCTGCTCCAGGCTGGTTCCTTCGGGAGCGCGGATGGTGACGCCGAACTGCGACTCGTCCTCGTCGGGGAGGAAGTTCTTGTTGGCCGCGATCCCGAGCGGGACGATGCTGACCAGCACGCCGACGGTCATGAGCACGATGACCCAGCGCCGGCGCATGGCCGCGCCGAGCATGGCCATGTAGCCACGCTCGATGTAGCCGTAGAATTTCGACACGCCGCCGTGTGGGGCCTCCCCGGGCGCCGGCTGCTTGTGTGCCTTCAGCATGCGCGAGCTCATCATGGGCGTGAGCACGAAGCTCACGATCATGGAGACGCCGATCGAGAAGGCCATCGTCAGGCCGAACGAGTTCATGAACCGGCCGACGACGCCGCCCATGAACGCGACCGGCAAGAAGACGACGATGAGCGACATCGTCGTGGCGAGGACGGCCAGGCCGATCTCCTTCGTGCCGTCGAGCGCGGCGGTGATCGGGTCCTTCCCCTTCTCCTCGATGTGTTTGTAGATGTTCTCGAGGACGACGATGGCATCGTCGATGACGATGCCGACGGCGAGCGTGAGGCCGAGCATGGTCAGCGTGTTGAGCGAGAAGCCGAACCACTTCATCAGCGTGAACGTGCTGATGATGCTGATCGGGATGCTGACCGCGCTGATGATCGTCGTGCGCAGGTTGCCGAGGAAGAAGAAGACGACGATGGCCGCGAGGAGCGCGCCCAGGAAGAGGTGCTCCTTCACGGCCGCGATGGCGTTGCCGATGAACTCGGACTGGTCGCGGGCGACCTCGACCTTGAAGCCCTGCGGCAGGAGCGGCGTCATGTCCGTGAGCCGCTCCTTCACGTTCTGGACGACCTCGACCGTGTTCGAGCCGCTCTGCTTGCGGATGTTGAGGACGACGGCGGGCTTGCTCTGTTTGTAGCCGACGGACTCCGGCTCGGCGACGCCGTCCTCCACCGTGGCGACGTCTTTCAGGGTGATCGTGTAGTTGCCGCGCGAGGCGACCGTCACGTCGGCTAGCTCCTCCACGGACTTCACGCGGCCGAGCGTGCGCAGCGTGAGCTGCGTGTCGCCGCGCTCGAGTCGGCCGCTCGGCAGCTCGATGTTCTGCGACCGGAGCGCGCGCTCCACCTCGAGCGGAGAGAGGCCGAGCTTCTTGAGCTTGTCGGGGTCGACCCAGACGTTGATCTGGCGGCCGCGGCCGCCGACGAGCGTGACCTGACCGACACCGTTGATGCTCTCGAGCTGGCGGCGGATCTTCTTGTCCGCGAGCTCCGTCACCTCCTTCACGGTGCCGGGGCCCGAGACGACAAGCGTGAGGATGGGGGTGGCGTCGGGGTCGAGCTTCTGGATGGTCGGCCGCTCGGCGCCCTCCGGCAGGTTGTTGATGGCCGCGCTGACCTTTTCGTTCACCTCTTGGGCGGCGACGTGGATGTCCTTCTCGAGGACGAACTGCACGAAGACCTGGCTCACGCCCTCGACCGAGATGCTGCGGAGCTCGTCGATGCCGCTGATCGTGTTGACCGCGGACTCGAGCTCGTCCGTCACCTCGGTCTCGACCTGCTCGGGAGCCGAGCCGGGCACGACCGTCGTGATGACGACCATGGGGAAGTCGATCTTCGGGAAGCGGTCGATCCCCAGCCCGAGGTACGAGAAGAACCCGACCACGCTCAGGATGAGGACGATGACCGTCGCGAAGACGGGCCTACGGACGCAAATCGCGGCGAGCCATTGCATGGAACGGGAGCTTGGCTAGAGGGTGATCGCGGCGCCGTCCGAGAGCTCGGCCGCGCCTTCGATCGCGACCTCTTCCCCGGCGGAGAGCTTGCCGGTGACCTCCACGAGATCACCCTGCAGGCGGCCCGGGACCACGAGCCGCTCGGTCACGCGCTCGCCCTCGCGGACGAAGACGCGGAAGCCCGTGCCGGCCGGTTGGACCGCGGCCTTGGGGACCAGGAGCGCCGCGCGCGCCTCGCCGCCCAAGAGGACCGTGGCGCGCGCGAAGAAGCCGGGCCTGAGCGTATGGTCCGCGTTCGGGACCTCCGCCTCGACCGGCAAGGTGCGCGTCTGCGTCTTCACGCTGGCGCCGACGAACTTGATCTTGCCGTGAAAGACCTTGTCGCCGAAGGCGGCGACCGTGAGCTCCACGTCGTTGCCGATGGCCACGGCGCCGGCGTCCGCCTCGGGCACGTCGAACTTCAGGCGGAGCGGGTCGTCCCGGAGGATGACGGCGACGACGCGGCCGGCCGTCGCGAACTCACCGGGGGCGATGCGCTTCTCGACGATGGCGCCGTCGAAGGGCGCGAGGATCTTCGTGTCGTCCAGCGACTTCTTGGAGAGGCCGGCCTGCGATTGCGAGGCGAGGAGGCCCGCCCACGACTGCTCCACCGTGTTGCGGGTGGCCTCGTAGTTGGACTGCGAGCGGTCCTGCGCGCTCTTCGCCTGATCGAGCTGCGCCTTGGGGATGGCGCCGGACTCGTAGAGGGCCTTGGCGCGCTCGTACTCCGCCTTGGCCAGATCCGCCGCGTCCTTCGCGGCCTTCACGTCGGGCACGGCGTCCGCGTCGAACTTGTCGTTGCCTTTGAGGCCGAGCCGCGCGCGCTGCGAGCTCGCTGTGGCGTTCGCCGAGTCGAGCCGGAGGGCGGCCTCGCGGCCATCGAGCTCGACGAGCACGTCGCCTTTCTTCACCCGCGTGCCGAGGTCGACGCGGACGGCGAGCACGCTCCCCGAGGTCTGCGCGGCGAGCTCGCTCTTCTCGTCCGGATCGAGCGTGCCGGTGACCACGAGGCGTGGCTGCACCTGGGCGCTCTCGACCTTGGCGACGGTGATCTTCTTGGGCGCGTCGCCGGCCTGCTTTTTCTCGGCGACCGCGTCAGCGGCCTTCTCCGACTTGCAGGCGCCGAGCGCGCCGAGCGCGAGCGTGGCGACGAGCGGTAGCGCCAGGGGCCAGAGCGAGGAGGTCCGAAGAGCGCGTGTACCAAGCCGCATACGTTCCACTTTCGTCGTCTCTCTAAGGTACCGATACCACCCGGTCAAAGGGACGAGCGTTAATAGGTAAGCTCACTAACGGTAACCGGAGCTGTTACACAAAGCGCAGTCAGAGACGGCTCCGCAGGAGCGACCAGAACCAGTCGGTTACCTTCTGCCACAGCGGTCGTGCTCGCCATGCGTCCAGCGTGTAGCGCTCGCTGTGTGACAGGTCTTGCTCGTGCCACTCGATGACGGGCTCGGCGAACGTCTGTCCCACCACGACGACCGAGAGCTCGTAGTTGTATTTGAAGCTGCGAGGGTCGAGGTTGCTCGAGCCGATGACCGTGACGGTGCGGTCGTAGATGTACGTCTTTTCGTGCAGCACCTCGGCCGCGTACCGGTAGATGGCGACGCCGGCCTTGAGCAGGCGCCCCCAGAGGTGCCGGCTCGCTGCGTCGACGATGGGCACGTCGCTCTCCATGGGCACGAGCAGCGCGCACCGACCGGTGCGCTGCGCGACCTGGGCGAGGGCGCGCCGCCAGCGCACCGTCGGCACGAAGTAAGCGCAGCTCACCCGGAGCTCGTCGCGGACCTGCTGCGTCAGCCGAACGAGCGACCACTGCAGGAGGTTGATGAACCCGGGCTGGCTGCTGAGGGCGAGGATGGCGAGGTTGCCGGCCGGCGGCGCCTCGAGCCGCGGGACGTGTGTGTCGGGTCCTTCGGCGTGGAACCACATGGCGTCGAACATCTCGGCGAGGTCACAGGCGACGGGGCCGAACATGACAATACCGCAATCACGCCACTGGCCGTCCCCCAGGGGGTGCGTCATGTACTCGTCGCCGATGTTCCGGCCGCCGGTGATGGCGAGCGCGCAGCGGTTCTCGTCCACGCACTCGTCGGCGGGGGCCGGGTCGTCACCCGGCGTGTAGGGCCGCCGCGCCCAGCAGAGCGGCGCGTCGCAGACCAGGAGCTTCCGGTGGTCGCGGTAGGCGGGCAGCCACGGTTGTGTCCGCCCGATGCGGCTCATCCGCAGGCGCCAGGGCGCGACCGGGTTGAACTCCACCACGTGCCCGCCGGCCTGCACGATGGGATCGAAGAACGAGAGGTCGCCAGCGGAGCCAATCGAGTCGTAGAGGACCCGCACGTGCACGCCGCGCGCGGCCGCGCGCGCGAGCGCGTCCCGCACCTGCGTCCCCGCCGCGTCTTGTTTGAAGATGTAGATCTCGAGGTCCACCCGGCGAACGGCGCGCTCGATCGCAGCGATCATCCACTGGAGATGCAGCCGGCCGTCGTGCAGGTAGTGGGCCTGATTGCCGTCCACGAACCGAGGCGGCCGCCGCGAGACGCTGCGCCAGTGTCCGAGCCGCGCGAGGCGGGCCTGCGCGTGCAGCCGATCCTCGAAGGCTGCACGCCAGTCGGCGGTGCCGAGCTTTCGCGCGCGGTCGGGCATCGCGCTACCGGCGCTCCGCTCGCGCCGTAGGCGGCGCACTCGGGTGTCCCGCTCTCACGCGGGGAGCTTAGGCGGGTTGGGCGGCGGAGGGGAGCGCGGTGCTCCGATCGGCACAATTCAGCTGCTCGGTGCTCATGGTTCTTCGCTCACCCCGCTTCCGCGATCATCGCCTCCACCAGCCGGCGTGTCTCGTCCCGCTCGTACATGGGCAGTCGCCGCGGCTCGGCGCCCGGGTCCTCGAGCGTGAGCACGCGCAGGCGCACGCGCGGGTCGTCGGGGCGGAGCGGTGCGCTGCCGAGCTTCGTGTCGCTGCCGACCGGGAAGGTGCGCTTGCGAACGGACAGCCCGAAGGCGACGGTCTCGAGCGCGATGGTGCGGGCGTTGGGATCGGCGCGCAGGCGATGCCAGCGCATGAGCTTCGCGCCCTCGAGGAACATGAGGGCGCCCAGGACACCGGGGAACCAGACGAGCATGTAAGGCAGGGCGCCGCGCGGCTTCTCGACGACGAGCTCCCCGCGGGGATCGGCCAAGTAGGCGCGCATGCGCGCGGCCTCGGCCTCGGCCGCTCGTGGCCAGTCGCGGACGATCTCCACGTCGCCGCTCGGGTATCGCAAGAGGAGCTTGAGCCCCTTGCCGTTTTTGCCGACCGTCGCCGGCTCGAGGACGATCGGGGGCGCGCTCCGCGCGTCGAAAGGAAACTCCTGGTCCGGACGCAACATGTTGGATTGGACCACCGCGCAGCGATCGCCCGTGCAACGCACCGAGCTCCACACGCCGACCCAGGCGAGGAACACGGCAAAAGCGACGAGCGCGCCGCCCAGGATGATCTTGAGCCAGCGGAACGCGTCGCCGCTCGGGACGCGTCGCGTGACGACCGGCCGAGTTGCGTCCGCCGCCGTTCGGTAGGTCATGCCGAGAGCATAACCGAACGAGTGCGCCGGCCCTCGACGGGCGCCCGCCCGTGGGCGCGCCCTCAGAACCCCACGGTCACGCCGAGGCCGCCGCCGTCGGGCCCGACCCACGGCGAGATCGCGGCCTTCTTGGGGGCGTCGTCCTTCAGGAGCCCGAGCCCGTCGACCACGAGCAAGACGACGCCGGTGGCGAGCGCGGCGCCGCCGACGGAGAGGGTGACGGTGGAGACGATGCCCTTGGTCTCGGCCTCGTCGATGGCGAGGCGGCCGAGGGGGGTGCAGCGTTTGTTGGGGCAGAGGCGCTCGTCCTCCTCGGCCTCGTTGACCTCGACGAGGGTCTGCACACCGAAGATGGTGCCGATGACCAGGCCGACGAAGCCCACGCCCGATCCGACGAAGCCGACGATGCCCACCGTGGATGTGCCGCGGCGGCCGTCGCCCGCGGGCGGCGGGGGGACGGGCGGCTTCGGCGGGGGAGGGGACTTGGCGGCGGGCTTCTTCATGCGCGGGACGAGCACGCCCTTCGCGTCGGCGTCGGCGCCGATGCGGACCTCCGCGCGGAACGGCTCGTAGCCGGGCGCCTCCGCGGTGACGACGTGCAGGCCGGGGTCGACGACCGCGAGGGCGCCGAGCTGGTCCGCAGTCATGACGATACCGTCACGTTTGACGACGAGGCCCGGGATGGGCTCGACCACCTCCACCCGGAGCTTGGAGAGCCGCGGGGCCAGCCGGCTCGCGCCCTCCCGCGCGCGCGTCGCGCGGTCCGCGTCGCCCGCCTTTTCGGCGAGCACGCTCAGCTCCACCAGCTCGGTGTAGGCCGTGGCGATCTTCCCCTGGAGCTCGTGGCAACGCGCGAGATCCGCGAGGGGCGCGACGGCGCGCTCGGCCGCGACGCTCGCGCCGAGCTTCGCGCAGGCCTCGTCCACCTTGCCGGCCTCGAGCAGCGCGAGGCCTTGGCGGTGGAGCTCCGCCGCGTCGGGCGCAGGGGGCTGCGCTGCGGCGTTCCCCGCCAACAACCACAACGCGAGCGCGACGGCTCCCCCCTCACGCCAGTGAGGGGGGCAGGGGGGGTGAGAGGGCGGTCGAGACCTCACGGGCTGGCGCTCCGTCGCTGCCTTCTCCGATCGATCATCGGGGCTGAATCCGGTTCAAGCTCACGTTCTCGTCCCACTCGGACCCATAGCCGTCGTAGTGGACGCGGTAGCGCTCCTTGCCGACGACGTCGATGATCTGAGCAGGATAGAAGCGCCCGTTCCACTCGACGCGGACGTGATCGCCGAGCCGGTAGGTGTTTGTCTGCGCGGCCAGCGCGGCCTTCTGTCGAACCTTCGCGGGCGGCTCCGGGCGCACCTCGTCGCCCTTGCGGAAGCTCTTGATCCGCGAGCGGATCACGACCTCGTCCCACACCTCGTCGTAGCCGTCGTAGTGGACCTTGAACTTGGTGGGCCCGTCGGTCGCCAGGATGACCGCCGGGTACTCCTTGCCCTCCCACTCGACCATCACCTCGTCGCCGGGCCGGTAGCTCCGCGAGCACGCGAGCAAGAGCAGCAACGCGAGCAACGCGAGCATCCGAGCCGCGCGCACCGTCGCCCACGTTGCCGGCCTCACGCGCGGACCATCACGCCACGCGCGCTCCCCCCTCCGCGACGCGGAGGGGGGCCGGGGGGGAGGAAGGGGCAGCGACACACGCATCGGGCTAGGCGGATCCTGGCAGTCTCGGCGAATCGTTACGCCAGGAACGACGGGGGCGAAACGCCTACGCGTCGGTACAGGGATCGTGCGACCAGCCGCGAGAACGATCCTCGTGGCACGTAGACCTCACCGACGGGTCCCGCGGTGTCCTGCGCGGCGTCCGGCTCGGCGCCTTCGGCCACGGCTTCCAGGTCCGCTCGGAGCGCGCTCGCGGTGGCGTAGCGCAGGCTCGGATCTTTGCGGAGGCAACGATCGATGATCGCCTCGATGTTCGGATCGATGTCCGGGACGAGGGCACGCACGGGGCGGTGGGGCGCCACCAGGCTCCTGGCCAAGAGCTCGTCGCCTTCGCCCTCGAACGCTGCGCGGCCGGTGAAGACCTCGTACATGACGAGGCCGAAGGCGTAGACGTCGGTGCGCGCGTCGACCTCGTCCGCCACGCACTGCTCGGGAGCCATGTGCGTGGCGCCCTCGGCGACGGTCCCGTTCGTGGTCACGGTGGCATCGCGGATGCGGCCGAAGCCGACGTCGAGCACCTTCACCGCGTACGGATCGCCGGGCTCGCCCACGAGGAACACGTTCTCGGGCTTGAGCCCGCGGTGGATCATGCCGCCGAGGTGGATCGCCTCGAGGGCCATGGCCACCTCGCGGAGGACGGGCAGGCCGATCTCCGCATCCATGGCTCCGCGCTTCAGGTACGAGGCGAGCGTCTCGCCGAAGAGGTGCTCCATCACGACGATCGGCGTGCCGTCGCCCCGTGCGGTCACCGCGAGGATGGTGGCCAGGTTCTCGTGTGAGATGGCCTGCGCCTCGTGCGCCGCGCGCGCGAAGCGGTCCCTGGCGACCTTGTCGTGGGCCCAGGGCGGATCGAGGACCTTGAGCGCGACCGGCTCCTTCGTCTTCACGTCCTCGGCGAGGTAGACGCGCGCGAGCGGGCCCTTGCCCAAGAACCCCTGCACCGCGTATCGGCCGGCGAGGATCGCGCCCATGTGCTGGGTCTGCCGGACCGCGAGGTGCTCGATGCGCCGCCCCGAGACGAGGCCCTCTCCATCGAAGCTACAGACGGTCTCGCCGTCCGCGTAGGTCCGGTGGCAGCGCGGGCAGAACATGACGCCGGTGTAACGGTAGCAGGAGGCCTGGTCCCGCAAGCAGGGTTTGTCGCTACCGCGGCCGCAGGCCCATGCGCTCGGCGAAGTCCGCGTGTGTCTCGAGCCAAGAAGCGAGGCGGGCCCGCGTCGAGCGATACGCGTGCTCGAGCACGGATCGTCGCGCCTCGAAGCTCCGGTTGTTGCTTAGAAACAACACCGCGTCTTCCGGCTGGGGGGAGAGAAGGAGCGCGCCCATGCCGGGCGGAGGCGCGGCCATCTCCCGCTCGATCATGGCCTGGCTCGCGATGCGGCGGGACTGGTTCAAGACCCAGAGCGCGCCCTTGTCGCGGACGCTGGTTCCGAGGCCGTAGCCGGTGGGAACGGCGCCGCCGCGCGTCGTGACGGGGACGCGCGGGTTGACGACGATGGTGAACTCCGCGCCGGCCGAGCTCGCCACGTCGAAGTGGGTCATCGAGCAGAGTCCGCCGTCGATGTAGTGCCGGTCGCCGATGCGCACGGGCGTGAAGAAGAGCGGCAGGGCGCAGGACGCGGAGCAGGCGAGGGAGACGGGGACGTGATCGCTCCCCGGCTCGCCGAAGACGACGCGCTCTCCGGCGTCGAGATCGTAGGCGATGATCCGCACCGCCTTGCGCATGTCGTAAAAGACGTTGGGGATGTCGCGCCGGGCGAAGAAGTCCGCGATCGTGCGCTCGAACTTCTCCAGCGTGAAGAGCCCGGCGGGGACCGAGTCTTCCAGGCGATCCAGCTCTTCGGCGACCCGGTCTTTCGGACCGACGGTCGTGAGGCTCGGACGGCGCGGATCGAGCCGGGGCAACGCGTGCCGGAGCGCGAGGAACCCGGTCTTCACCATGCGTCGCCACTCGCTGTAGTCTGGCGCGAGGACGTGCCGCCGCTCGAGCGGGAAAAATGGATCGGCCGGGTCGAGCAGCGCGCGATAGAGCCGCTCGGCCGAGATGCCGCCCGCGATCGAGGCTGCGACCACTGCGCCGCCCGCGTGGCCGACATAGACGCAGAAATCGTCGAAGCCCTCGAGCGCATCGTAGAGCGCGGCGAGCGCTCCGACCTGGTAGAGCGCCCCGGACAAGCCGCCGCCGGGTAGAGACAAGGCGATGCGGGGTCGAGCGAGCGCGGTGCCGTCCGAGCCGTGGGGCTGCGGGACCGTCACGCCGCGTCCTCGGCGCGCGCGAGCTGGGCGCGCTCGCTGGTGCGCCCGACCCAGGCGATGAGGCCGATGGCGGCTGCCGTGACGGCTGAGGTGGCCACGAGCACCGGCACCGTCGGCGACATGTCCTCGCGGTGCATCGCGAGCTGCGCCATCGCCACCCCATTGAAACACGCGTGCGCGAAGACGGAAGGCAGGAGCGAGCCGCTCGAGAGCCGCAGGAACCCGAGCAGGAGGCCCATGGGGATGATGCAGACCACGTCTTGCCAGCGCATGAAATGGGCCGCCGCGAAGAGCAGGCCGGTGACGACCACCACGACCAGGCCGCGCTCCTTCTCCGGCCTGCGGAGGAGAGGACCGAAGAGCGCGCCCCGGAAGAAGACCTCCTCGATGAGCGGACCGAAGGCGACGAGCGCCAGGCCCATGAGGACGCGCGTGGGGAGCGGCGCGGCGTCGTAGTGGGGCTGCAGCTCCGACGGGGTGGCGACCGGGAACCGCGCGAGGACGAGCTCGTAGAGGGCGTTCACCGGCAGCTGCATCGCGAGGCCGAGCACGGCGCCGAGCACGTAGAGCCAGGGCGAGGTCGGGCGCAGCCCGATGAACCGCGAGATCGCCACCTCCGGCCCGTGGACCCGGAGCATGAGGAAGAGGGCGAGGGAATACGCGATGATCTGCGCGAGCACACCGGTGACGAGGAAGTCCCCCGACTCGTCGGGGCGGATGGCGATGGCCCCCGCCGCGACGAAGACGAAGAGGAACGTCGCGAGGAAGCTCCACCCCGCCGCGAGCCCGGTGGACATCGGGCGGATCGCCCCTTCGATCGGCTCCGTGGGGGAGTCGGGGGCGCGATACGGGTCGTCGTCGCTCATTGCTTTCGGAGGTACGCCGGGACGCCGCGCTTGATCACCGTGTCGGCGACCATCTCGGGCTTCGTTTCCGGGTGGTCCACATTGTAGTGGAGGCCTCGGCTTTCGCCACGCGCGGCGGCGCTTTCGACGATGAGCTGCGCGACGGTCGCGATGTTCCGCAGCTCGAGCAGATCGCGCGTGACGAAGTGCCGCCAGTAGTACTCGCGGATCTCTTCCTGGAGGAGCGCGATGCGGCGCGAGGCGCGGCGAAGGCGGGAGCCCGAGCGGACGATGCCGACGTAGTTCCACATCGTCCTGCGGAGCTCGTCCCAGTCGTGGGTGACGACGACGGCCTCTTCGCTGACCGTGGCGGAGCCGGGGTCCCACTCCGGCACCGAAGGGAACGCGGCGCTGCGGAGCGACTCGAGCTGCTCCCCGAGACGGGTCGCCGCGCGTTGGCCGAACACGAGGCCCTCCAGGAGCGAGTTCGACGCGAGCCGGTTCGCGCCGTGCAAGCCGGTGAACGCACACTCGCCGATCGCGAAGAGGCCGGGGATTGTCGTCATGCCGTGCAGGTTCGTGGTGATGCCGCCGCACATGTAGTGAGCCGCGGGCACGACCGGGATCGGCTCGGTCGTGATGTCGATCCCCCACCGCTTGCACTCCGCGAGGATCGTCGGGAAATGCTCGTTCAAGAAGTCCGGCGAGCGGTGGGTGATGTCGAGCAGGACGTGATCGGAGCCCGTCCGCTTCATCTCGAAGTCGATCGCGCGGGCGACGATGTCGCGGGGCGCGAGGTCCTTCCGCGGATCGTGTTTCTCCATGAAGGCCGTCCCGTCGGACAGCCGCAAGATGGCCCCCTCGCCGCGGAGCGCCTCGCTGATGAGAAAGCTCTTTGCCTTCGGGTGATAGAGGCAGGTCGGGTGGAACTGGTAGAACTCCATGTTGCCGATCTCGGCCCCGGCCCGGTACGCCATCGCCACGCCGTCGCCCGTCGCGACGTCGGGGTTCGTCGTGTAGAGGTAGACCTTCCCGGCGCCGCCCGAGGCGAGCACCGTCGCGCGGGACAGAAACGTCTCCACCTTCCCCGTCGCCTCGTCGAGCACGTAGACGCCGGCGCAGACGTCGGGGCCGCCGAAGCGGCTCAGCGTGATGAGGTCGATCGCGGTGTGGTGCTCAAAGAAGACGATGTTGTCATTCTCGCGCGCCTTGGCCAGGAGCGCCCGCTCGACCTCGCGGCCGGTGGCGTCGGCCGCGTGCACGATGCGCCGCGCGGAGTGGCCACCCTCGCGGGTGAGCGAAAGCACGCCTTGCTTCTCGTCGAAGCGGGCGCCGCGCTCGATGAGCTCGCGGATGCGCGCCGGCCCCTCCTTCGCGCAGATCTCGACCACGACCTGGTGGCAGAGCCCGGCCCCGGCGATGAGCGTGTCGTCGATGTGCGAGGCGGCGCTGTCGGCCGGGTCCATCACGGCCGCGATGCCGCCTTGGGCCCAGAGGGTGTTGGAGTCCTCCGCCCGGCGCTTCGTCACCACGTGGACGAGGCCTTTGCGGGATGCTTCGAGCGCGAAGGTGAGGCCGGCGACGCCGCTGCCGATGACGAGGAAGTCTGCGTTCTGGGTCACGTTCTTATCGTTTCGCCTTGGGGGGCAGCGTCCCATCGGGCGTTTCGTCGTCCGGGATGCGCGGGGTGGTGCGGGGTCGTTGTGCGGACGGCTGGGCGCCGGCGATGCCGAGGTTGCGGAGGGCGCTGTCGCCCTCTTGGTTGTGGTAGGTCTCGCCTTCGAGGTCGTCGCTGGAGGCGCTGCGCTCCAGCGCCACGGCGTCGACAGTATAGTCATCCATGGGCATCTGCACGTGGTGGCCTCGGTTGTGGGCCCAAGGCGCCCCCGGGATGCTGCCCTGCGGTTGCGGTGGTGCGCCTGCGGGCGTGATCTGGAACGGGGCGCCCGGGATTCGCGCGGCGAGCACGTCGCGCTGCCGCACGACGACTGTCTGCGTCCGGAAATCGTCCACCGACTCCTCGAACCCTGGGGCGTCGGGGATCTCGGGCGGCGCCGGCATCCGAAGCGCCGACGGTCCGTCGGCCAGCGCCGCGGCGGGCGGGGGAGGCGGCGCCGACCGGTGCACCGGAGGCGGCTGCGACGCCGGCCGATGGGACGGCGGCGCGTGCTCGTGGTGCGGGCGCGCCGACGGAGGCGCCTGGAACGTTCCGTGAGGGTAGCCTCCGCGCACGGCCTCGAGCTCCGCCTCGAGCCGGCTCGCCTTGGCCTCGAGCACCTGGGTGAGCTGCTGCATCATGGCGAGCTTCCGTCGAAGCTCTTCGATGGCCTCGTCCTGGGCCGTGATCGCCTCGGCGAGCACGAACGCCACGGCCTTCGGGTCCTGAGGCTGACCGAGCCGAAGCGCGTTGAGGAGGATCTTCAGGTTCGGCGTCGGCATGCTCCTTCGCAGCCTACCTCGGCTCGGCGTCGGCGCGCGACCGGCCCCGGTTTCACCCACCTGCGCAAAAGCACTGTCCTTGACGCACAGCGGCGAACTTGTCACAAGCTCGCCGCGGCGGATCGTCCGCCGCCTCGCTTTGGGAGAGCCCTGTGAAAATCCTCGTCCCGCTCAAGCGCGTTGCCGATCCCGACAACGCGAACAAAGTGAAGATTCCCGGCTCGGCCGACAAGGTCGACACGACCGGCCTGGAGTGGAAGCCGAACCCGTTCGACGAGTACGCCCTCGAAGCAGCGCTCCGGCTCACGGAGAACGGCCAGCAGCCGAAGACGCGCGCCGGCGAGGTCGTCGTCGTCACGTTCGGCCCCAAGGAGACCGAGACCACGCTCCGCGCCGCGCTCGCGACCGGCGCCGACAAGGCCATCCGCGTCGACGCGGCGGACGAGCAGCTCGACGGCGATCTGATCGCGCGCGCGCTCAAGGCCCTCGTCGAGAAGGAGAAGCCCGACCTCGTCGTCATGGGCAAGCAGACCGTCGACGGCGACACGAACCAGGTCGGTCAGCTCCTGGCCGAGTACCTCGACTGGCCGCAGGCGACGTTCGCCGCGACAATCGAGGAAGAGGCGAGCGGGTCGCTCGTGGTCGGCCGCGAGGTCGACGGCGGCGTGGCCAAGCTCCGCGTCAAGCTCCCCGCGGTCGTCACGGTGGACCTCCGCATCGTCAGCGGCACCAGCGTCTACTCGACGAAGACCGCGAAGACCTTCAAATACAACGACGGCGTCCGCTTCGCCGCGCTGCCGGCGATCATGGCGGCAAAGAAGAAGCCGCTCGCCGAGATGAAGCTCGCGGACCTCGCATCCGACACGAAGGTGAAGGTCACCTACGGCTCGTTCTCCGCCCCGCCGGCCCGCAAGGCCGGCATCAAGGTGAAGGACGTCGCGGAGCTCGTGCAGAAGCTCACCACCGAAGCGAAGGTCCTCTGAGGACCAGGACAAGAGAAGGAGATCACCATGGCATCGGTGCTCGTCGTCGCAGAGGTCGGTGAGGGCAAGGTCAAGAAGACCACCCACTCGGCCATCACCTGCGCGCAGAAGATCCTCGCCGCCTCGAGCGGCTCGTTCTCCATCCTCGTCATCGGCGCCGGCGCGGCTTCGGCCGCGGCGGAGCTCGAAGGCTTCGGCGCCCAGAAGCTGCTCGTCGCGGATGACGCGTCGCTCGCCGCCTACGTCGCGGAGCGCTACGCGCCCACCGTCGCCGTGGCAGCGAAGGGCTTCACCCACGTCGTCGCGACGGCCAGCTCGTTCGGCAAGGACCTCATGCCGCGCGTCGCGGCGCGCCTCGGCGCGGCGTACGTCGGCGACATCACGGAGGTCGTGACCGACTCGACGTACCGCCGGCCCATGTTCGCGGGCAACGCGTTCGGCGTCGCCAAGGTGGAGACCTCGGTGCAGGTCGTCAGCGCGCGCCAGAGCGCGTTCACCCCGGCGGAGGCCTCGGGCGGCAAGTCGCCGACCGAGACCGTCGCCGTCGCGGCGCCCGGTCAGGCGGCCTCCCGTGTCGAGTTCCTCGGCCAGGAGACGACGAAGAGCGCGCGCCCCGAGCTGACCGAAGCGAAGACCGTCGTCTCGGGAGGCCGCGCGCTGAAGGAGAAGTTCGACGCGGTGCTCGCGCCCCTCGCGGACACCCTCGGCGCAGCCGTCGGCGCGAGCCGCGCGGCGTGTGACGCGGGCTACGCCCCGAGCGATCTGCAGGTCGGACAGACCGGCAAGATCGTCGCGCCGCAGCTCTACTTCGCGATCGGCATCTCGGGCGCCATCCAGCACCTCGCCGGCATGAAGGGCTCGAAGGTCATCGTCGCGATCAACAAGGACGCGGACGCGCCGATCTTCCAGGTGGCGGACTACGGCCTGGTGGCCGACCTGTTCACCGCCGTGCCGGAGCTCACCGCGGCCATCAAGGCCGCGAAGTGACGTCACGCTGACCCCCCCGCGTTGAACCCCCCTCCACGGAGTGGAGGGGGGCAGGGGGGGAGGAAACCACAGGGACCCCGCTCCCGCGTGGTCCCACCTCGTGGCCCCGGAGCTCCCTTACTCCGCGCGGTTGCGGACCACGAGCACGGAGCAGTTCACGCGCTCGATCACGCCTTCGGCGACGCTGCCGACGAGTGCGTAGTCGAAGCCGGTTCGGCCCTGCGTCGCGATCACGACGAGCGAGGCGTCGAGATCGGCCGCGCGCCGCGCGATGACCGCCGCGGCCTCGCCGATCTGCACGTCGGTGTGGGCGTCGGGCGCGACGGCCGCGAGCGCAGCCTTCAGCTGGGCGGCGGCTTCGTCGATCTTCTCGCCGAGCCGCTCGGTGAAGGTCTCGCGGGCGGTCGCCGAGAAGCGGCGGAGCGCGGAGAGCCAGCCGAGCTCGCGGGAGGCGTCCACGGCGTGGACGGCGACGAGGCCTTTGCCGAGGACACGCGCCTGCTCCCGCGCAAATAGGACCGCGCGGAGCGAAGGCTCGGACAGGTCCGTGCCGACGACGATGGGGCCCTTGCCCGACGGTCGCGCGACGAGCACGGGGATGGGCGCGTAGCGGATCACGCCTTCGGCCGTCCGCGAGCTGCGCGGCGCGGCGCCGGGTGCGCCGACGACGATGAGATCGGCGCCCCACGCCTTCGCCCGATCGACCAAGCGGACGTTGGGCGCGCCGATGTCGAAGAAGACGTCCACCTCGGGGTTGCCCAATCGCTCGAGGCACGCGTGGAGCTCCTCGCGCGCAAACGCTTCGATTTCGGCCGCAGCGAGCGCGTCCTCCGCGTTCAGCTGAGGAAAGAGCGACCGGACGACCCTCAGCTCCGGCAACACGTGACAGACGGCGACGCGGCACTCCCGTCCGGGCTCGCCTTTCGCGATGGCGAGCGCCTGACGGATGACCTCGTCGGACTCGGGGCGGAGATCGGTCGCAGCGAGGATTCTGGCGAGGGGCGCGGGTTCTGTCATGGCTCTGTCCTGGGCCATGCATACGCCGGGCCCGAGGCCGGCACCACCTTGTCGAGCGCTAGCCCTTCGCGTCGGTGCAACAGCGGAAGCCGGCCTCGTAGCCGTAGTCGCTCTCTTTGTGGAACGTCACGGTCGGTCGACACCTCGCGCGGATCGGCCCCCACCAGCCGCCCTTGAGGCCGCTCCGGTTCGGCGGCTTCTCGCCCGGGATCTCCACCCACTCGTTTGCGTTGCCGTTCAGGTCGAAGACGCCGGACCAGGCGACACACGTCGTCCGCTCGCCGATCTTCTCGCGCTGATCGAGCCTGTCCAGCTCGGCCTTGCACCAGGCGTCGAGCAGGCACTCGTCGTACTCGAGCATCTGCTTGGAGTGATCCGGGTAGCGGTACTCCTTGTCGAAGTTGCAGACCTTGGGGTCGCGCACGAAGCCGTAGAGGTACGGGAGCATGTCGGGCCCCTCACACGCGAAGTTGAACTCGTCCTCCGTGCAGAGGCGCTTGCCTGCCGCCTCGCAGAGCTTCTTCGCGTTTTTCCAGGACGTGAGCACGCGCGGCAGCTCCCCCACGCGGTTCGGATACTCGTACCGATCCATGCAGAACGAGAGCGGCTTGCGCTTCTTGGAGACGCAGCGAGAAGGATCTTTGTACCGCAAGCATCGCTCCGAGACGCGGCGCTTCTCCTTGTCCGTCTCGTACTCCTGGTGATGCTCCTCGCAGTCCTGCATCACGGCGGGGCAGTAGTCGCCTTCCACCCGGACCATGCCTTCGCCGCAGCCGTCCGTGCGGCCGGGCAGGTCCTTGGGCGCGGCCTGTGCGGAATCCGAGGTGAGCGCCGTGGCAGACGCGGACGCGAGCGCCGGCGCCGCCGAGCCGGCCTGCGTGGTCGCTGGGCTTGCGCTCGTCTCCTGTGAGCGCGCTTCGGGACCACACGCCGAGGCCAGGGCGGCGATCAGGACGATGAGCCGTGCCCTCACGCACCCCGTTTGTCACGAGGCGCGCGCGCGCTGCAACAGAAACATGGGCGCAGCGGCGAGGGGCGGCGCTCAGATCCGATCAGAGCCCGCTCGGGATCGGTATCGGCCAGGTGGACCCGACCGCGCCGCCGTCGATCTCGAAGACCTTGCCGGTGACCCACGCGCTCGCGGGCGACGCGAGGTAGAGCACGGCGGCGGCGATGTCCTCGGGCGAGCCGAGGCGCTTCAGCGGATGCCGCGCGATCATCGCGTCGCGGAGCTCGTCCATCGACATGAAGGCCTCGAGCGCGTCGGTGACGGTGGCGCCTGCCGAGATGGCGTTGACGCGCAGGTGCGGCGCCCACTCCGCGGCGAGGAGGCGCGTCATGTGATCGAGGGCCGCCTTCGTGGTGCCGTAGGCGACGAAGCCGGAGTCGACGAGGTGACTCATCGCGCTCGACATGTTGATGACAGAACCGTATCCGTTGTTCTTCATGTGCGGGGCGAGCGCCCGCGCCAGGCGGAAACCCGAGACGACGTTGAACCGGAACGCCTGTTCGAGCTCGGCGTCGGAGAGGGCGAGCGCGGTGAGGGGCGCCGTCCCTCCGGCGTTGTTCACCAGGACGTCGACCCTGCCGAAGGTCTCGAGCGCCCTCGTGACGAGCGCGTCACACGCGGCCGCGTCGTTGGTGTCGGTGGGGACGGCGAGCGCTTTTCGACCGAGCTTCGTGACCTCCGCCGCGGCCTCCTCCAGCGGGCCCGGGCGGCGCGCCGCGAGGACGACGTCGGCGCCGGACTCGGCGAGCGCGAGCGCCGACGCGCGGCCGATGCCGCGGCTCGCGCCGGTCACCAGGGCGACCTTTCCATCGAGGCGGAAGCGATCCAGGATGCTCATCGTCGCCTGCACGCTACCGCATGTGGCCGAGCCTCTCGAGCCCCCTCCGCGCGGCGCTGGTAAGCTTCGCCCGTGCGCTGGGCCCTGTTCACGATCGCCGTCATCCTGGCCGGGTACGTGCTCGGGACGTTCGTCTACGTGGCCGGCTCGTTCCTGCTCTCGCGCGGGCACTACGAGCGCCGCCCGCTCACCGCCGTGCTGAAGGAGCTCGTGCGCGAGGCGGGCTGGGCGCTCCTGACCCAGCCCCTCCTGCCGCTCTTCTACCTCGTCGGAAGGCGGCTCGCGCGCGGCGATGGCAGGCCCGTCGTCTTCGTGCACGGCTACTTCCAGAACCGGATCAACTTCCTCTACCTGGCGAGGGCGCTGGGGAAGCGGAAGATGGGCCCGCTCTACGGCTTCAACTACGCCTGGATCCTCGATCTGCCGACCATCGCCCGATCGCTCGGCGCCTTCATCGACGGCGTCCTCGCCGAGACGGGCAACACCGACGTCGACCTCGTCTGTCACTCGATGGGCGGGCTCGTCGCGGCGCAGTACCTCGCCCACGAGGGCGGCCGGTCCAAGGTTCGGCGGTGCGTGACCATCGCGACGCCACACAAGGGCGTCGCGTACAAGGGGCCCATCCTCGGGCGCGCCGGTATGGCGCTGCGCAAGGGCCACGGCATCGAGCGCTTGCCGGAGCTCCCGATCCTCAGCGTGTATTCGACTCACGACAACGTCGTGTTCCCGTCGACGTCGTCGCACCTGGCGGAGGGCCAGAACCTCGCGCTCGCCGGCCTCGGGCACCTCGCCATCCTGTTCGTGCCCGCGACCGCGGACGCGGTGGCAAACTTCCTCGAGTCGCCCGACGCGCCCCGCGAAGCCGTCGCGGTGCCTGTCGAAGCCTAGCCTCTGGCGATCACGAAGCGCGCCAGGTCGAGCACCCACCGGTCGTCTGATCAGGTGATGGGGCCGTGAACCCGGGCGCGGCGGCCCGGCGGGGGTTTCCGCTGGCGTGGAGCCCAGTTCCCGGCTAAAGAGCCGCGCAAACCTGCCCCTCCAGCCCCAAGAAGATCCATGGACCTCTCCAAGATCCGCAACATCGGGATCAGCGCCCACATCGATTCCGGCAAGACGACCCTCACCGAGCGCATCCTCTTCTACACGAAGCGGATCCACGCCATTCACGAGGTGAAGGGCAAGGACGGCGTCGGCGCCAAGATGGACTCGATGGAGCTCGAGCGCGAGCGCGGCATCACCATCCAGTCCGCGGCGACGCACTGCTTCTGGAAGGGCAACCACATCAACATCATCGACACGCCCGGCCACGTCGACTTCACCATCGAGGTGGAGCGAGCCCTGCGCGTGCTCGACGGCGCGATCCTCGTGCTCTGCGGCGTCGCCGGCGTGCAGTCGCAGTCGCTGACGGTCGACCGCCAGATGCGCCGCTACAACGTCCCGCGCATCGTCTTCATCAACAAGCTCGACCGCTCGGGCGCGAACCCGTTCAAGGCGAAGGACCAGCTCAAGGAGAAGCTGCACCTGAACCCGGTGTTCCTCCAGCTCCCCATCGGCCTCGAGGACAAGCTCGAAGGCCTCGTCGATCTGATCGAGATGAAGGCCTACCACTTCGCCGGCCCCAACGGCGAGGACATCACGGTCAAGGAGATCTCCGCCGAGATGAAGGCGGACGCGGACAAGTGGCACGCGGACATGCTCGACGCGCTCTCGCTCCACGACGACGCCCTCGCCGAGGCGATGCTCGAGGAGAAGGTCACGCCGGAGATCATCCGCGCGGCCGTCCGTCGCTGCACGATCGCCCTCAAGATCGCGCCCGTCATGATGGGCTCGGCCTACAAGAACAAGGGCGTGCAGCTCCTGCTCGACGGCGTGAACAGCTACCTCCCGGCCCCGAACGAGGTCGAGAACACCGCCGTCGACCTCGACAAGAGCGAGGAGAAGGTCGTCCTCTCGTCCGACCCGAACGCGCCGCTCGTCTCGCTCGCCTTCAAGCTGGAGGACGGCCGCTTCGGCCAGCTCTCGTACGTGCGCGTCTACCAGGGTCAGCTCTCCAAGGGGATGGAGATCACGAACACCCGCACGGGCAAGCGCCACAAGGTCGGCCGCCTCGTCCGCATGCACTCGGACGACATGGAAGACATCGAGGTCTCGGACCCGGGCGACATCGTCGCGATGTTCGGCATCGACTGCAACTCGGGCGACACCTTCACCGACGGCAAGCTCAACTACGCGATGTCGAGCATGTTCGTGCCCGACGCCGTCATCTCGCTCAGCGTCACGCCGAAGGACAACAAGGCGCAGACGAACATGTCGAAGGCCCTCCGCCGCTTCACCAAGGAGGACCCGACGTTCCGCGTCACGAGCGACCCCGAGACGAACGAGACGATCATCCAGGGTATGGGTGAGCTCCACCTCGAGGTGTACGTCGAGCGCATGAAGCGCGAGTACGGCGCCGAGGTCGCGACGGGCGCGCCCCGCGTCGCCTACCGCGAGACGATCACCAAGCGCACCGAGTTCAACTACCTGCACAAGAAGCAGACGGGTGGCTCGGGTCAATACGGCAAGGTGGCCGGCTTCATCGAGCCGCACCCGGACCAGACGTACGAGTTCGTGGACGACATCGTCGGCGGTGTCATCCCGCGCGAGTACATCCCGAGCTGCGACAAGGGCTTCCAGTCGATGCTCGCGAAGGGCCAGCTCATCGGCGCGCCGGTCACGAACATCCGCGTCACCATCAACGACGGCGCCTTCCACGCGGTCGACTCGAGCGACGCCGCCTTCCAAGAGGCGGCCCGCGGCGCGTTCCGCGAGTCGTTCCCCAAGGCCGGTCCGCAGATCCTCGAGCCGATCATGAAGGTCGCGGTCGAGGGTCCGAGCGAGTTCCAGGGCGGCATGACCGGCCTGCTGCTCCAGCGCCGCGGCATCATCATCGGCACGGCGGAAGACGACAGCGGCTTCTCGAAGGTCGAGGCCGAGGTCCCGCTGGCCGAGATGTTCGGCTTCTCCACGGCCCTCCGCTCGGCCACGCAGGGCAAGGCGGAGTTCACGATGGAGTTTGCCAAGTACGCGCCCACGCCGAACAGCATCTCGGAAGAGCTCATCAAGAAGCACCGCGACGAAGAGGCGAAGAAGAAGAAGTGAC
>JAEUKE010000017.1 GCA_016794345.1 Myxococcales bacterium | reverse complement strand
GAGCGCAGCGCGGGCGGCCTGCTCCAGCGCGTCGGCGATGTCGTCTCGTCCGAGTCCCTCGTCGAGCCCGGCGGCGACGATGCGACGAGCCTCCTCGCCGAAGCCCTCGATGCGGCGGCCGTACTCGTCGCGGACGAAGTTGCCCTGCGAGCTGGTCACGTGAGCGACGACGCGGCGATCGACGGCGTTGAACTCGGCGCCGATCGCCAGCCGCTGTCCGCGCCGGGCGTCGGTGCGGGTGGCGGCGACCACCTCCTGCGCGGCGTCGTTGAACGGCGCCTCGATCCGCGCAGGCACGATCGCCGTGGCGCGGCCCGCTGCGGCCATCGCCTCGGAGACCAAGCGGCGCCGCTCGGCGGCCGTGGTGCGAGCCCAGTCGACGTCGAGCACGGCGATCGCCTCGCGCACGGCGTCGACATCGGCACGCCCGGTGGCGCGCCGGAGCTGGGCGGCTAGGAGCGCCACGGCGCGATCGAACCCGGCGCGGGTGCCGAGGTTCATGGCCTTGGCCACGGGGAGCCGGAGGAAGCGCTCGACGAGCTCGTCGGCGGCGACGCGGGCCTCGTGGACGACGAGGAGCCGATCAGCGGAAGCGAACGTGCCGCACATCAGCGTCCTCCTCGAGCCGCAGCTCACCGTGGGCCACGTGCATCAGCACGCGGCAGAAGGTGCAGCGCAGCGCCTTCGAGAACGTCAGGTCGTCGGGCGCGTCGCCTTCGTCGATGTCGAGCCCATCGTTGCCGGCGAGCGCGGGCGTGTTGAACCCGCAGCGCAGGCAGCAGACGTGGTAGCCGACGAGGAGGTTCGTGCGGTCCTGCGGGACGCGGCGGATCTCGCCGCGCTCGAGGCGACACGGACGCTTGGCCGAGGGGACCAGCTTCACGGCCCACCTCCGACGACGAGCGGGGCTCGCCGCCTGGCGCGCACCTCGACGCCCGCCTCCGTGGGTGAGAACACGACGTCGTGCGACGCCGCGCAGCGATCGCAGAGCGCGAAGACCAACTGGCCGTTGCGCCAGAGCGTGGTGGTCTCGTCGAGCCCCACGTGGCGCTGGCACATGCGACAGGCGATGACGCCGCGCTCGGCGTCGAGCTGCGCTTGCTGTACCCACGCGCGGTGGTGCTCAGTGCGCATCGCGCACCTCGCCGAACCACGCGTCGAACTCCTCGCGTGGCACCTTCACACGCTCCGTCTCCAAGTACCGTCGCGCGAGGTCGAGGCGCCCCGTGGCGAGCCGGTCCTCCTCGGCACGGAGGTCTTCGCGCAGGGTGAGGAGCTGCTTTGCGCTCGGGAGCAGCGCCTCGGGATTCACCGCCTTCGGCTTCAGATCCTCCACGCCGGTCTGGATGCCCGCGAGCGTCAGGGTGATGGGGCGCTTGGTCCAGTCGTCGCCGATCTTCCTGAACTCGCGGTTGAAGATGTCGCCCGCAAGCAGGCGCCCCTCCTCGGGCGTGAGCACGCCGACGCGCACGAGCCGCTCCACCATCTCGGTCATGCGCTCGGGGTCGCGCGTCACCGGGGTCTGCGAGCGGAAGCGCCAGAAGCGGATGCCCATGTCCGCGAGGAGCTTGCGGTTGATGAGGAA
>JAEUKE010000005.1 GCA_016794345.1 Myxococcales bacterium | reverse complement strand
GACGGTCGGCACCCTGGTGATGACCACCGTCGCGAACCAGGGCCGCGGCGAGGTCCTGGCGCAGGCTCCTCCGATGCTGGAGGAAGAGCTCCGCGTCGAGGCGTCCCCGGCCGGCAAGGTCTTGCTGATCGAGGCGCTGGCCATTGCTCGCATGGGGGTCGCCAGACGATCCGACGAGCTCGAGCAGCTCATGATGGAGGCCGTTCGGAAGTCGCCGCGGGCGGTGGACTGGTCTCTGCTCCTCGCGATGTCGACCGCCCAGTCGCGCACCGCCATCGCGCGCGCCGCCCACGCGTGGAATCCTCGCGGCGCTTAGGAAGTTTGAACCGTGATCTGGGCGGGGGGGCGGCTGAACCTGGAGCCCCTTCGGCGCGCACCGGCGGGCCGGGCGGGCTGGCTGGGGGGGAGTCGGGGTCTCCGAACGCCCTCGGAGGCGCGACAGGAGGGGCACGTCGAACCTCGAGATGGACGGGTCCCGTGACGGCATCCGTATGCGCCGCTCGCAGGTCAGCGCTACGCGGTCGAGAGCGCGAGGCGGAGCTGACCGGTCGGAGCAGCTCGGGGCGGCGGAGGCCTTGGACCGAGCCCAGGCTTGGCGAGGAGCTTGGCGATGGCCTCGGGCGTCGTGGCCGCCTCGAGCAAGCGGGTCGTGCCACTGCAGCGGATGCAAGTGACGACGTCGATCTGAAAGACATGCCTGAGGAGCCGGGCCCACGGCTTCTTCCGCGGCGCCGGAGCCAGGACGGTCTTGTCATGCTCGAAGAGCGCGAGCTGCTTCGGTCCCTTGTCGTCCACCTTCGGCACGACCTCGGACCGGAGCTTCGCATGTGAGCTGAGCACGCCGTGGTAACGGATCATGTGGAACCGCGTGCACGGAGTCCAGCAAGCTGGACGGAGTGCAGGCAAGGTCCGACGGAGCGAAGCGCAGTCGCCACCTCGGCGGCGGGATGAGCGCGGCGATGCGCGCGCAGAGGTCGAGCGGCTCGAGCACGAGGGCAACCGTGCCGTCGCTCCAGGGCCTTTTCAGCAGGTAGCGCAGCTTGCCGCCGGCGACCTCGACGAGGCGCTCTTGCGCGATGGGCGGGCGGCACACGTAGCGACACAGCCGCTCCAGGCGAGCGCGGTCCCGAGCCGGCACCGCGACCTCGGCGTGCACATTGACGCCGAGGCTCTCGCCTACCCGCTCGGCGATGCGCGCCTTCTCCGGATCGACGACGCGGAGCAGAGGCTTGCCTGCTCGCTCTCCGGCGAGACCGAGGCCCGTGGCCGCGGCACCTACGAGCGCCGAGAGGGCGAGCTGCTCGGTCTTGGGGCCGCTCTTCCTGCACCCGGAGCCGATGGTCTGGATCCACGCCGCGCGGAGCTTCGGCCGCATGGCCGGCAACTTCGAGATGCTCGAGGGCACCGTGCTCGACTGGGTGCATGGGCCCTCCGCGGTGCTGCGCCAGCGCGCCCTCACGGCGTTCGCCTCGCTGCCGGGCAGCCGGCTTTCGTTCCTCGGTCACGAGCTGCAATCGATCATCGATACCCCGAGCGAAGACGCCTGGGTCCTCGCCGCCGTCGCCGCGGCGACGCCCTACCTCTTCTACGAAAAGCGGCAGCTCTGGAACCGCCTCGCGTCCCGAATCCTCGACGGCGATGGCGACGCGATCTCCGCGCGCGCTCGCCCGCGGGCTCGCGTCGCTGTGGCGACGCGGAACGAAGCGCGAGGACATCGAGGCGCCGTTCCGTCGGCTTCGGCTCATGGCTCGGCGCGCCGTCGCCGACGAGATCGACGACTGGCGTCGCTGGCTCGAGGTCATGGCGGCGACCGACCCGATCGACACGGCGGAGCGTGATCCGCTCGACATCGAGCTCGGCATCGAGAACCCCGTCCGGCTCGCCGCCCAGTACGACGACGAAGAGGCCGACGCGCGCGCCGCCCGCTTCGCCGAGACGCTCTTGCCCACGTTCACGGAGGCCCGGCGGATCGTCCTCTCCGACGGCACGGCCGCCCGATGACCGCGCGGAAGGCAGGCCCAACCGGGACTTCGGATCGACCGGCTCGGCGCGCTCCGTAGGCTCACGACGACGGAGGGCCCCCGCGGTCCGGCTGAAGCTCCCGCTCCCCGACGTCCGCGCCTCGTTCTTGAGCGAGCTCTTGGGCCCGCATGAGGACGAAGCACGCGCGTTGGGGGAGCGGCTCAAGAAAGCGTGGCGCTACGCGCCCCCGGACGAGCAGGTTGGCACGTCTGCGCTCGACGATCACCGGATCAGCGGACAGGTCGGACCTCGGGACGGACTGGTCCGCGCAGGGACGACGCGGGCGCCGATGCGAGCCCGCTGTTCCGACACCACCCCAAACCCGTCCGCCCGGGCGGTCAGGGTGCTGGGTCGACTGTCCGCTCGAGAAGACGGCCGCACAGGACTTTCCGACGCTTCGTCACCTTTGCGCCCAGGCACACATGGTGCCTTTCGGCTCTCACGTGAAACTCATGCACGTGCGACACGGACTCGATCCCTACCTCGCCGGGCCCTCTGCCCGGAGAACGAAGCCGCTCGACGAGACTGGGGTGGGGTCGGCCAACGCCGATGGCTCCGACGCGCAGGCAGGACTCGAGGGAGCAAGGAGGGTGCTCGGAAGACGTCGCCAGTGGAGCCACAGGCGCATGCTTCCAACTGTGGTCTTCTTTCTCTGCCAAGCTTGCGGGAGCGACACGAGCGATGGCCCCGATGGCGGCGACGGGGTCGCGAACGAAGGCCAATGCTCGGGCTCCGCGGTGAGCCCGATCGGCATGGCCGACTCGGGGTCCTGCATCATCCAGGGCGGGGACTGGCTCTCGGCCACGGCGTCTTGCTCCGGAACCCCGCGCGCCTGCGACGGTCTGGTCCTACGTGAACTCTGTCTGGATACGTGGGGCTGCTCCTGGAAGGAAGCGGACGGCTCGATGGAGGGAAATCCCTACGCCGGCGGCACGTGCGGAGGAGAGCAGGTGGCCTGCGGGACGATACTCAACATGGAAGACTGCCTCGCGATGTCTCCTTGCGTGGTCGAATCGACCATGAACGCCGCGGAGGTCGAGGTTCCGCGCTGCTTCAACCGGGGCGGGACGCAATACTTGAACACGACCGACTGCAACGGCATAGCGGACCAGCTCTCTGTCAGGGCGCTTCATCCCGAGATCGCGCACACGAACTGCGTGACCCGATTCGGCTGTGAGTGGACGAACGCGGACGGTTCGGTCGAACCGGCGTTCGGCGGCCAACCTCTGCGCGCAACGCGTGCTTGCAGCCATCCTGCGGGCTCTTTCCAGATGGCTCGCGCCCTCGTGCACGGGAGCCCCGCGGCATGCCCGGCCAGCCAGGAGATCGTGACGCTCGCCGTCGACGAGCTATTCACCGGATGCATTACCGGCTGTGAGTGCAGCACGCAGAGCGATACCCAGACCTGCTCCGTCGAGCAGTGGACCGCTGCCTGCAGCGACATCATCGTGCTGCGGGAGCAGATTCGCTTGGAGGACGGGGAGCTTCGCTTCGACGAGTTCATCATCGACACGAACGCCGACGTCACGTGCGGGTACCTGGTCCGCGTCGTTCCGATGTGAGCTTCACGACTTCACCGCGCGATCTTCGCCCTCCGGAGGGCTCACTCACCCCTTCGTCGTGTCCGCCGGCAGCTCGATCTTCGAGACGGGCTTGTCGGCTTCGCCGGCGACGTTTCCACGCAAGACGGTGACCGGGACGGGCGGGTCGAGCTCGTAGAGAAAGCCGCGGTCCTCGACGTCGACCTGGATCGTCTCGCCTTCGTGCTCGAGGGTCCGGCTGTACCCGGCGCGCATCTTCCCCTTCGTCACCGTGGCGCGGTGCGCGAGCAAGAAGCCGCTCAGACGGAGGGCGAGGTTGTAGAGCCGGTGGCCCGAGCCGTGCGTGCGGATGCCGTGGTCCAGCCACTTGGTCTCCTCGCCCTGCCGCGACTCTTCGTGGTGAATCATCATGACGAGACCGTAAGCGTTACGGTACGCCGGCTGGATCAGGTCGCGCTTGAGCGCCACCGTGCCGTCCTGGTTCTCCTTGAGCAGGTCCGTCTCCGGCGTCGAGTCCGGCCGCATCCACGCGGGCGCCGCGATGATCTGGCGCCACATGCGGGTTCCGACGTCGCTCTCCTTGTACTTGAGGATGACCTCGCCCTCCTCGGTGCGCTCCTTCTTCCAACCGCCGATCGTGGTCGCCCAGCGGACGAGCGGGACCTCGCGGGCCCCGTCCTTCGCGTAGACGACGAACGTCGGCCGCCGAACGGCGCCTCGCTTCGCCTTGGCTGCGGCCGCGACGCCGGGCGCGTCGTAGAAGACGTCGCCTCGATCGATCTCGACCCGGAGCTCCATGTTGCTCGAGTAGTAGGCCGGGCGCGGCGGGAGCTTCACGGCGACACGCAGCGCGGCGAGGGGCTTGTCGCCGCGCCCGAGGAGGAAGGCGCGCGCGGCGTCGGGGCTGCTCCAGCCGAGCGCGCCGGCCGCCGCGTCGGTCGCCTCGTCGACGAGATCGCCGGCGCCGTCGGGGAGCGCCTCGTGATTCGCCGGCGCGAACCCCGAGAGATCGAGCTCGCGGCCTTGCACGAGCGCCGCGGTCTCGAGCGCGGACCCGTCCTCGATCAGGCCCGAGGCCTCCGCGACGCGCTCGCGCAGCCCGCGGAGCAGGCCACGGAACGCGAGCTCGTCGCCGCCCAGGGCGAGCGGCGTCTAGGGAATCTGAACCGTGATCTGGCCGGGATGGGCGTCTGAACGGGGAGCCCTTCGGCGCGCAGCGGGCGGGCTGGGCGGGCTGGATGGGGGGCTGGGCCGGCTGGATGGGGGGGTCGGGGTCCACGAACGTGCTCGGAGGCGCGACAGG
>JAEUKE010000312.1 GCA_016794345.1 Myxococcales bacterium | reverse complement strand
CTCGCCCGTGAGCTCCGTCGACGTTGCGCGCGGTCGTCGAGACGGTGCCGAACTTCCTGATGCTCCTCGACCGCGATGGGGAGATCCGCTTCATCAACCACGCCCTCTCCGGCTTCGCGACGAGCGACGTCGTGGGCGGGCCATTCCTGGAGCCTTCGACCGGCGACCTCGCGCGCACGAGGCTCGCGCGGGTCTTCGAGACCGGCGTGGCGGAGACCTTCGAGACGACGGCTCGGACGCCGTCAGGCGAGCTGCGCTGGTTCGACGCGCGCATCGGCCCGGTCATGGAGGACGGCCGGGTCGTGGCCGTGGCCGTGGCGCTGACCGACGTCACCGACCGCCGGCTGGCCGAGGAGAGGGTGCGGGAGTCGGAGAGCGCGCTTCGGATGAGCGAAGAGCGGTATCGCATGCTCATCGAGTTCCTTCCCGATGCGGTCTTCCTGTTTGCGGGCGGGAAGATCGTCTTCTGCAACCCGGCCTTCGTCCGCCTCGCCGCTGCGCCCTCGATGCGCGAGCTCCTGGGCAGAGACCCGCTCGAGCTCATGCACCCAAACGACCACGACAGGATCAGAGCCCGCGTGGAGCGGATGCGCCGGACCGGGCTGCCTGCTCAGCCGGAACAGGCGCGCCTCATCGCGCGTGACGGGACGGAGCGGCGCGTCCTCGTGGTGGCGGCGCCGGTCCTCGACAACAAGGAGGACGCGATCCTCGTCGTCTTGCACGACGTGACGGACAAGGACAAGACGGAGCAGCTGCTCGCCTCGGTGCTCGAGAGCGCGAGCGACGCGATCGTCACGATCGACGCGGTGGGGACCATTCTCGCCGTGAACTCCTCGACGTCACGCTTCTTCGGCTACGCGGTCGAGGAGCTCGTCGGTCGCAACGTTGCGATGCTCATGCCCGAGCCGCATCGGAGCGCGCACGACAGGCACCTGCGGGGCTTCCGCCAACGAGGGACCTCGAGCGTCGTGGGCCGTGAGCGAGAGGTGCTCGCCCTTCGCAAAGACGGGACGACCTTCCCGGTCGAGCTGTCGGTCAGCGGGTTCTCGCTGAACGGGAAGCGGCACTTCACGGGCGTCATTCGGGACGTGACCGAGCGGAGGAAGCTGGAAGACCAGTTCCGGCAGGCCCACAAGATGGAGGCGTTCGGTCAGCTCGCCGGGGGGGTCGCCCACGACTTCAACAACCTGCTCACGGTCATCATCGGCGAGTGCGACATGCTGGCCGAGACGCTCGAGCACGACCAGCCCGGCAGGGCCTCGAGAGCCACTCCGTGGACTTTCTCGCGAAGCCGTACTCCGGGACGGCCTTGGTGCGGGCCATCGAGCGCGTGCTCGCGAGAGGGTGAGGCGCGCTCGTTCCACGGGTGAGCCAGTCACGCGTTCATGCTACGAGCGCGGCATGCCTTTCTCGGTCCAATCTCGCTCGGTGACGACGGTGGTCCTCGGCGTGCTCGTGATGGCCCTGCAAGGCTGCGAGGACGGCGGGCCTGCCGGCACGGGCGGCGCAGGGGCAAGCGCCGGTGCGGGCGCAGGCAACGCAGGCGGCGGTCAGGGTGACGGGGCTGGCGGCGCTGGCGGAGACTCGAGCGGGTTTCCGCTCCCTGTCGTCGCCGGCACCCCCGAGACCGACGCGCTCGCGAACGACCCCGCGCGTTGCGGGATGCCTGCTTACCAATGGTTGCGCGGTGACGCGCTCGGGCAGGTGGTGGAAGCGCTCCCGCGCGACATGTACACGGCCGGTCTGCTCCAGGCGCTGGTGGACGCCGCGGGCGTGCCGGTGCCCCCGATGCAGTACGACGTCGCGAGCTATCTCGTCACCTACCAGACGCAAGACCGAGGGGCCCTTGTCGACGCGACCACGCTCGTGGCGTGGCCGGTAGGCGCGCCGGATGGAACGGATATCCCCACGCTCCTGTTCCTTCACGGCACGAGCGGCTTCACGGACGGGTGCGGGCCGAGCACCGACGGTGAGGCCGCGGCGCTCGCCGCGGCGCTCGCCTCCACCGGCTACGTCGTCGTAGCGCCGGACTACATCGGACTGAAAGGGACCGAGCCGGCGACGGGTTTCCCACATCCGTACCTCGTTGGTGAGGCGACGGCGATCGCCTCGCTCGACGCGGTGCGCACCCTTCGTGGGCTCGCTCAAGAAGGCATCGGCGGTACGCCGCCGTCGCCTCGCGTCGCGGTCTTCGGCGGGTCGCAGGGCGGACACGCGGCGCTCTGGGTGGACAGGCTGGCGCCCTACTACGCGCGCGAGCTCACGATCCTGGGCGTCGCGGCGACGGTTCCGCCCTCCGACGCGGTGACGCAGGGAACACTCGCGCTGCAGACCGTCCGCAGCTCGACGGGCAACATGGTCGCGTTCTTTGGATCGAGCTCGGCGTGGTACGGGCTCGCCGATCGGCTCGATGAGGTGTTCGTGCCGCCGCTCGACACCCAGGTCCCGGCCGCGCTCGCGACGAGCTGCGATCCGAGCGACTCCATTCCGGAGCCCACGTCGCTCTCGCAGGTGTTCCAGCCTGCGCTGCTCGAGGCCGCGCAGGCGACCGCGCTCGGCGAGCTGGAGCCGTGGGGGTGTCTGCTGCGCGAGAACGGCCTCACGACGACGAGCACGTCGCGAATCTCCCCGGACCCGGCGAGCTACGGCGTCCTCTTCGTTACCGGCGAGGCCGACAACCTGGTCGATACGCCGACCGAGCGCACGGCGTTCACGGAGCTCTGCGATGGCGGGCTCCCGGCGAACTATCTCGAGTGCCTCGGCGCTTCCCATACCGATACGTCCCTCTGGGCTCTTCCCACGATCTTGGAGTTCTTGGGTGCGCGCGTCGCCGGGGAGGCGTTCGCTCCGAGCTGCGCGGTCGGTGCGGCGGTCGTCTGCGCCGGGACGCCGCCCGGTTGAGGACGAGCGTGGTGCGATGATCCCCTCCGAACGCGATCTCGAGGTGGCTCACGCTGCGA
The DNA here is from genome assembly GCA_016794345.1 of Myxococcales bacterium. GTDB lineage: Bacteria > Myxococcota_A > Polyangia > Polyangiales > Polyangiaceae > Xiheicaenibacterium > Xiheicaenibacterium phototrophicum. The sequence goes on along the minus strand of JAEUKE010000312.1, from coordinate 12,584 downwards.
CAGACAGAGCGCGCCGCCGGCGCTTGGCTGTGTTCCTTGTCATCACGTTGGCTCTCGCGCTCGCGCTCCCGCTCTCGCTGGGCCTGACCGAGCTGCCGCTCCTCCTCGCGCTGGCGGTGCTCTGCTGCGGCCTCTTCATCGCGTGGCGAGGCGGCGCGGTGGACCGCGCGCTCGTATTCGTCGCGCTCGCTCGGCTCCGCACGGACGGTCTCGCCGCGACGGAGCGGTTGAACCAAGGGGATATCGGGGGCGCTCAGCGCGCCTTCGTCGCGCTCCTTCCGCGTGCGCGGCCGCTCGGCGCGTTCCACGCCACGCACGTCTTGATGTACGGCGTCACCCGGTACTTGCAGGGGGACACCCAGGAGGGGCTGCGCCTGGCGTCCCGGGCGCTCGACTCCGGGTGGTTCTCCTTGCCGCGCATGCGCGCCCTCCGCGACGCAGCGGAGAGCTGGCGCGTGCTGATGCTCCTCTCTGCCGGCGAGATTGCGGAAGCGAGGCAGCGCATCGACGCGTTGCCCGATGCCAGCCTGGTCACCGCCAGGGTAGCCCTCGCGCTGTTCGAGGACCGTTGGGAGGAGGCGAGCCAAACGGCGCGGAGCGCGCTCGGCGATCCCGGTCTCCCGAAGGTCGGCCGCCCGACCGTCGCCGCGCTGGGGCTCTTCGCCGCGAGGAAGCTCGCGCGCGAGGAGGAGGCGCAGGCATTCGCGAAGGTGCTCGCGGCCGAGCCGCTCGGGGAGCTGGCGAAGAGGAACCCCGCTCTGCGTGGGTTCTTGTGACGTGCAAGCCGCGTGAGCCCCTTCATGGCCGGAGCTTGGTACGCTCGCCTCCCGGGAAGGAGAGCCCATGAGCTTGGTGGTCGGCGAAGCAGCAGCTCTCGGAGCAGCCAGGTGAAGGAGAAGGTCGAGCGGAAGCGAGGGCTTCTTCCCCTCCTGGTCATTTTCGGCTTCGCTTGCCGCGAGCCGTCACCCCAGCCACCCGTCGCGGACGCCGTCCCGTCGTTCAGCGCGACGGCGAGTGATCTCTCGGCAGCTTCGACGCTTCCCGCGAAGCCGTCTGCGCCGCCTGCGGTGTTCCCGCTGGAGATCGGTTCGCTCGCCACGAACGCGAGCCACATCGACGTATGCCGGTCGACCTGCCGCATCCCTCCGTCCGAGCTTCGCGGCACCGAGCACGTCCGGCTCTTCCGCTTCGAGGGCAAGGCCACGGCGACCATCCCCGGCGGACAGCTCGATGCTTTCCTGCTCGTGCTCGAAGGAGGCGCGACGCTGCAGACGGCCTCCGGGACCACGCGCCTCGAGACGTGGCGCGTCGCCCGCCTCGTCGGGCAATCGGCTCAGGTCGAAGGTGACGACAATGCCGTCATTCTCGTCGCACTCGCCACCGACGCGCCGGACCTGAAGGACGCGACCCGCGCCGCCGCGCCTTCGGCGTCACCCGAGACCCCGAGCGTGGTGGACCTCCGCAGCGTGCCGGAGCTCGTGTGGGCGGGGGGAAAGAGCGGGGCCCGCATCGCGTTCGAGAGCGGCCGCTCGAGCTTCGGGCTCATCATGATGGCGTCGGAAGGCGAGGTCCCCGAGCACGAGCACGAAGGCTCGGTGGAGGCGCTCTTCGGCCTGAGCGGCGCCAAGTGGCTCTATGTCGCGCCCAAGCCGAACGAGCCCGTCGACATGCTCGCGCAGGTCCAGGGCATCCTCGTGGACCCCGGCGCCTTCGCTCGTGCGCCCCGCGGTCACCGGCACCTCGGCGCCCGGTTCCACGGCGACGCCGGCAAGGCGCCGTTCATCGCCGTGCAGATGTACGTCCCTCCTGGGCCCGAGCAGCGCTTCCGTGCGCTCGCCGAGAAGGAGAAGGCGTCGGCCAGCCCGCGCTGATCAGCGGGCGCGCGCGATCCGCTCCTCGAGCGCGGCGCGGACGGCGGCGGCGGCCGGCTCGCCGTCTCGCTCGAGCGAATCGACGAGGGGCAAGAAGGCGTTCTCGAGGCGTTCGACGGGCGTGCGGAGCATGACGCCGGTCTGGTGCAGCGTCTCGTCCAGACGGCGAATGGCGCCGGGGATGTCCCCGCGCCGGACTCGCGAGCGGGCGCAGTCGAGCTGCGCGTCCAGCGACCACACGTCGTGCGCCGCGAGCGCCTCGATTGCATCGTCCAGGCCTGGGTGCTTCTTCACGCGCATCGCGCGGACGCGCTCTCTCAGGAGCGCCGTTCGCGAGCTGGCCCAGCCCTTCTCGATCGCGAGCCCGCGCTCCGCCTCGGCGAGCCATTGGTCGACGTCTCCGGCCGCGCGAAAGATCGCGGCGCGAACGACGGCTCGCCGGCGCTCGGGCTCGGCGTCGGCGACGCGAGCCATCTCCTCGGCGGCGGCGAGCGCCTGCTCGGTGCGGCCGTCGCGCGCGTGGAGGTAAGCGAGCGCCGCCCAGGATTCCTCGTGGCCGGCCTTCGCGGCGGCCTCGACGAACGGCAGCGCCTCCGTGACGGCGCCGGGGAGCGGCGCGCTCGCCACGAATCGAGGCGCCGACTTTGTCACCCATTCGACGAGCGCGCGCTCGAGCCAGGCCTCCACCCAATCGAGGAACGAGGGAGCCTCCGGCGAGAAGCCCCCCTCCGAGGCGGTGCTGTCGGACCAGACCTCGCCGCGATGCGTGCCGCTCACGACGAGCAGGCTGAGCATCCCGCAGCCCTGATCGGCGAGGACGAGCGAGCCGTCGTAGGGGTTTGTGTCGTCCGGCAGCGAGAAGCCGTCGTCCAGAGGGGACCACGGCGCCTCGAACGGGAACGGGCGTCCGACCTGCGACGGTCGATCGAGGACCGGTCGCGGGCTGGTTCCGGCGCGCGCGAGCTCGTTGCCTTCCGAGTCGCGCGCGACGACATGGTGCTGCGGCATGAGCTCGCGCTCCTCGACCGCGTCGTGCAGGGCGCGGAGGCCGTAGTAGGGGCCCGCGCCCCCGTTCGAGACGCGCGCGAGCCAGGCGCGATAGTCGACGGGGAGCTCGACGCCGTGCTCGCGCTCGAAGGCCTCGAGCTCCTGCTCGGTCGCCGCGCCGGGCAGATCGTAGCCGTGCTCCTGGGCTCCGAACACCAGCCGTGCGTACGGCGGGTTGCTGCGGTCTGCGTCGCGCAGGAGCGCGATGCGGCGGAGCGCGCGTTCGAGGCGTTCGTCCAGAGCGTGTGGCGCCATGCCCTTCTTCTATCTCAACCGGCGTGCTTGGGTGGCCGCCTCGGCCCATGCCGTCATGGGATGGCTGGCTCGACGCCGTACCAGAGGTCGACCGCCCGCTGGTTGTCCTCGATGAGCTTCGCCTCCGCCTCCCGGCGCCTGTGCAGACCCTTTTTATTGGCGGGGTTCGTGTGCTCGGCCTTCATCGCGCGCAAGGTCGCCGCGATCCCGCGCGTGTCGCGCTTGATCACGGCCTCTTTGATCTCCATGAAGTGCTTGCGTCGGAGCGACTTCTTCTTACCGAGGCCGCCGCCTCGGTTGTAGACCATCGAGACGACCGCGGCCTTCGTGTACGGGTCCATGTGCTCGAGGCCGGGGAAGACCTTGTAGGCGGTATCTTCCCACTTCGGCTGGATGTTGTCCTCGAAGACCTTGACGGCGTCCTTGTAGCGAACCTCGATGTCGCGCGTGGCCTTGAGCGCGGCCTTGTTGGGCTTCTTCTTCGGCGGGACGCGCTTGCCCTTCTTGTTGATCGTCGCGGTGTAAGCCTCGAGCCGCTGGATCTGCTCCGGAGAGAGGACGCCGCCCCAGTCACGCCGCAGCTCGTCCGCGGTGTGGTACTTGAGGTCGTACCCCATGCCGATCGTCAGGCCGGAGGCGCCCTTCGGCCAGTGCGGGCGGATGCTCGACTGGGTGCGCGCCGAGTCCTCGCCGTCGGGGTGCTCCCACGCGCTGATGAAGCGGCTCGTCTCCGACTTGAACTGCGCAGTCTCTGGTTGGGTCGGTTCTACCGGCTGCGAGCTCCCGTCGGCCATCGTGGTCCTCCGCGTCGTTCGTCCGCAACAAACGTGCCGCACGCCCGCAGGCTGCGACCGCCCGGTGATCGCTGCTCTTCAGCCGCGTCGCCCTGGTAAGAGCACCACCACCCTGCAAAAGCCGGCTGTGCAGCGCGAGCACTTGGTGTGCAGCGCGCTTCACGTGGCTCGACCGCGAGGCGCCAGGACGGTGTCCCGGTGGGCGAAGCGGACGTCGATCGTCTCGCCGGTGGAGAGGGCGACGCGCTCGTGTTGCTCGGAGAGCTCGGGGCCGTGGGCGGACCACCAAGCTCGAGCGTCGTTCGCGCTCCACGCGCCCAGGCCGTCGAGCGCATCGAGCTCCTCGCGCAGAGCGGCTGCGGTCGGCGGGCGCTTGGCCGGGTCCTTCTCGAGACAGCGGAGGACGAGCTCTTCGAGCTCGGCGTCGATGGGCTCGCCGATGCGTCGCGAAGGCGCTTCGGGTTTCTCGCTGAGGTGTTTGCTGCACATCTCGACGATGGTCTTGGCCTCGAACACGTGGGAGCCCGTGAGCAGGTAATACGCGACGGCGCCGAGCGCGTAGATGTCGACGCGGCCGTCGATCTTTGTCGGGTCGACGATCGACTCGGGCGCCATGTACTGGGGCGTGCCGGTGATCGTACCGATGCTCGTGGAGCCGGGCGCGCCGACCGACTCGATCTCCTTCACGAGGCCGAAGTCGACGACCTTGGCCATCTCGTCGAGGCCGTCGAGCTGGTGGGGCAGGAAGACCATGACGTTCGCAGGCTTGATGTCCCGGTGGATGAGGCCGATCCCGTGCGCTTCGACGAGCGCGTCCGCGGCCTGCCGGATGATGGCGCGCACGCGCGCAGCTGGCTGCGCGCCGCTCACCTGCACGATCTCGTCGAGCGTCGCGCCGTCGATGAGCTCCATCGCGTAGTAGAACACGCCGTCCGTCGTGCGACCGTAGTCGTAGATGGTGACGGTGTTCGGATGGCGCAGGCTGGCGGTGAGCTGCACCTCGCGCTCGAAGCGCTCGATCGCGTCGCCGGTGCGGTCGGGCGGCAGGAGCTTCACCGCGGTCGGCCGCCGCAACATGGCGTGGCGGGCCTTGTAGACCATGCCCATTCCGCCTTCGCCGAGCTTCTCCTCGAGGCGGTACTGGCCGACCTGCTTGGCGTCGCGCACCTGCTTGCGGAGGCCGTAGATGACGCTCGAGGCCGAGGTCGCCACCGTCACGCAGAGCGCCCACCAGACGCTCGCGCTGAGCGCGCGACCGATGGGTTGGCTCCGCATCCCGAAGTGGTCGAGGACCTCGAGGTAGTAGGCGGGCGGGGCCCGGTAGACGAGGTAGGTCGCCACGATGATCGGCACGCCCATCGCCGCGCCGAGCAGGAGCGTGCGCCTCGGCGTGCTCGGGACGTAGACGGAGCGCGCGATGAGCCCCTGGGCGAGCGCGAGGAGGATGATGAGCTCGGGCGTCGCCTCGATGGGGACCCGGCTGCCCATCGCCGCAGTGGCGACGGCGCCGGCGAGCAGACCGACCGACTCCACGGTGCGCACGTACGCCGTGCTGGGCGGGCCGAGGCGGCAGGCGACCCAGACGGTGAAGAACGCGCCCATCGCGACGAAGTGCCAGAGCAAGCTCGCGTCGAGGAGCTGAGCGGGGTCGCCCGCGAGGGCGAGCGTCGCGACGACACGGAAGGCCGCGAACGTGGCGAAGAGCGCGGAGACGAGCAGGCCGAAGCGCCCGACGCGATGGCGCAGGAAGTCCCGCGTCGTCGCGTCCGTCGTCTCGACCGACTGCTGCATGCGGGCGAGGTTACATCGACCTTCGCTTCGGCGGCGCGCCGAGCAGCTTGCGATCCCGCCGTCAGGATTGTGCCAATCCGAGCGGGCCGAGCTGGAGGGGACCCTCCCGTTTCGCGGGCCAGGCGTGATATCGGTGATGGATCGGGGCTTGCTCCGTGACGCGGAAGGAGAGTGTCATGAAACGAAATGTGGGCTTGCTTCTGGCTTTGGCGCTGAGCGCGCCGTCCTTTGCGTACGCGGACGTCGCGCCCGAGCCGTGTGACGGAAAAGAAGAGGGCGACGCCTGCGAGACGTCGAGCGGCAAGTCCGGAACCTGCAACGACAGCGGTGTGTGTGAAGCCGACGGAGACGGCTGCTCCGCCTCCTCGGGGTCGATGCGCGGGGCGGCGCCGGGGCTCGCCATCGTCGCGGGGGCGGCGCTCGCGTTCGTGGTCGCTCGCCGGCGTAGGCCGGGCTGAACCGTAGGCGCAAACGGTGGACGCGCTAGCCCTCGTCGACGCAGCAGCTTCTCCGGCGGATCTCGTCCGCCGCAGGCTCCTGCGCGCGTTTGGGCCGATCGCGGGTAAGCTCGCGGCCGACCGCGAGACCCGCGTCGCGGTGATGGGGGTGAGCGTCGTCCTCTCTGCGCTCCTTGGCGCGGTCACGCTGCCGCTGTGGGTGCTCGCGCTCGGCCCCGTGCTTCTCGGCGTGCCGCACCTCGTCGCGGACATTCGCTATCTCTGGATCCGTCCCGGTCTTCACCTCCGCCCCACGGCGTGGCTCCTCATCGGGGGGCCCATGCTCGCGGGCCTCGTCACGGGGCGCCTGGTCGCCGGCCTGTTCTCCGCGGCGGGCGCCGTGATGATCGCGCGCACCTCCCTCCGCCGCCGTCTGCTCGCGCTGACGGTCGTGGCTGCGCTCGCCTATGTCGCAGAGATCGCGGGGGCGCTGGCCGACGTGATCTTTGCGCATGCGCACAACCTCATCGCGGTCGGGCTCTGGTGGGCCTGGCGCCCGCGAAGGGGCAGGGCGCACACGATTCCGCTCGTGCTCTTCGCGCTCGCGTCCGTCGCACTCGTCGCCGGCCTGGCGGATGCGCTGCCGGTCCAGGGGGCCTCGCTCGGTCCGTCACTCCGCTACCACGCGAGCGTGCTCGCGCCTGGGCTCGACGCGACCTGGTCGACGAGGCTCGTGCTCTTCTTCTGCTTCGCCCAATCGGTACATTACGGCGTGTGGCTTCGTCTCGTCCCGGAGGAGGATCGCGAGCGCGAGACGCCCCGGACGTTCCGCGCGAGCGCTCGGCAGCTCATCGAGGAGATGGGCCTGTGGCCTTTTGCCGTCGCGCTCTTCGCGTGTGTGGGGATCGTCGTCTGGGCGGTGTTCGATCTCGGAATGGCGCGGCACGGCTACCTGCGGTTCGCCGTCTTCCACGGGCAGCTCGAGCTCGCGGCGGTCGCCCTCTTCGCGGTGCAAGGGAGCGCGCGCGTCGCGCGCTCGGCGCCGCCTGCTTGAAGCTCCGCGGCGGGCCGAGCAGCTCGGCATGCGCTCCGTCGTCTCCGCCCGTCAGATCGACTCGATGACCAGCGAGATGCCCTGGCCGCCGCCGATGCACATCGTCACGAGGCCGTAGCGCTTCTTGGTGCGGCGGAGCGCGTAGGCGCACGTCAGCGTGAGGACGGCGCCGGTCGCGCCGAGGGGGTGGCCGAGCGCGATGGCGTTGCCCATGGGGTTCACGCGCTCCGGGTCGATGCCGAGCTTCTCGAAGTCGCGGATGCAGGCGAGGGCCTGCGGCGCGAAGGCCTCGTTGAGCTCGACGTGATCGATCTGCTTGCCGTCGATACCGGCGGATGCGAGGGCCTTCTTCGTCGCGGGGACGGGGCCCCAGCCCATGATCTCGGGGGCACAGGCGGCGACACCCATGCCCGCGATGCGGGCGAGGGGCTTGCCGCCGTGTTTCGCGACGTCGTCCTCTTTGGCGATGACCATGGCGGCGCCGCCGTCCACCACGGCGCTGGCGTTGCCGGCGGTGATGATGCCGCCCGCCTCGAATGCGGGAGGCAAGCGGCTCATCTTGGCGAGCGAGGCGTCCTCCAGGATGTGTGTGTCGTGTTTCACCTCGAACGAGGTCGTGCCCGTCTCCACGGTGACCGGGGAGATCTCTTCGGCGAACCAGCCCGCGTCGCGCGCCTTCTTGGCATTCACGTGGGAGCGAAGGCCAAACGCGTCCGCCTGGTCGCGCGTGATCTGGTAGCGGCGCCCGAGCTCCTCCGCCGTGTTGGCCATGGCCATCTTGGCGGACGGGTCGTAGAGGCTCATGAGGAGCATGTCCTGCAGGTGGGTGCCGGCAGGCAGCGTCTTGGTGTCGATGGGGCCGTACTTCTGCACGGCCTCGCCGATCTTCTTGCCGCGCATCTCGTAGAGCGTGAACGGGTACTGCATCGACTCGGCCCCGCCGACGACGACGTACGGCCGCTCCTGGTCGTGGCGGACGCCCGCGAGGATCATCTCCGCGCCGACGGCCACCGCCTCCGCGCCGCTGCCGCAGATGCGGGCCACGGTGAGCGCGGGCACGTCCTGTCCGAGGCCGCCGCGCCAGGCCATGCCCTTGGCGGCGTAGATGCTGTCGCGGTGGCTGTGTTGGGCCATGCCCATCACGACGTGGCCGACGAGGGCCTTGTCGATCTTCGTGCTCGCGAGCGTGGCCTTGATGGCCATGCCGCCGAGCTGCGTGGTCGTGAAGCGCGAGAAGAGCCCGGCCTCTTTGTTGTCGATGAGGATGTCGGCGCGAGGCGTCCGGCGCGCGCCGTCGAGGATCACGATGGATGACGTCTTCGACATGATGATCTCCTTCGCTTTCTCTCAGGCGCTCACTCGTGGAGGAATGCGGCCGGCACGCGCGGGCCGTTCTGGACGAAGTTCTTCATCCCGATGTCCATGTCGACCGTGGCCTTGCAGCGCGAGAAGCCGTCGGCCTCGACGACGAGGCCCTCGGCGAGCGGCTTCGCGAGACCGCGGCGCACGACGTCCACCAGGATGGCGTCGACGGCGAGCGAGCGGTGGCCGATGGCCGAGGCCGGCAGCTTCTCCGGCACGGCCATCGGGGCGGGGCTCACCGGCGCGAGCTTCACCTTGCCCGCCACGTGATCTTTGATGAGCGCCTTGGCGGCGGCGAGCGGGTCGGCAGCCGGCGCGCCGTGCGCCCAGCCCCACTCGCAGGCTTCCTTCGCGCCGATCGACCTCGCGGTGCGGAGCATGTCGAAGGCGCGCTCGAAGCCGATGAGGCGCGGCAGGCGCTGCGTGCCGCCGTAGCCGGGGATGATGCCGAGGTTCACCTCGGGCTGGCCGAGGAGGAGGTGTTTGCCGACGACGCGGGCGTGGCACGCCATGCTGAGCTCCGCGCCGCCGCCGAGCACGGGGCCGTCCACCGCGGCGACGACCGGCTTCTTGGCGTTCGCGATGCGCTCGAAGATCGGGTGCGAGTCGAGGCAGGTCTTGCGGCAGGCCTCCGGGTCGGGGAGCACCGCGAGCTCCTGGATGTCCGCGCCGGCGAGCGCGCCGTCGTAGCTGGAGAGGACGATTCCGATGACGGATCTGTCAGCGTCGAGCTCTGCCACCGCCGCGCCGATCTCGACGAGCGTCTGCTTGCTGAGCGCGTTCTTCACCTCGGGCCGGAAGACCTTCACGACCGCGATGTCGCCGTCCTTCTCGACGAGGATGTTCTTGCGGAAGGCGGGGAGCCGTCGCTCCGCCACGAGCTTCGGCACCGGGAAGCCGGGGTTCTTCTCGGCGTACCTCACGCAGAGCTCGCGCACCCTGTCGGCACCGAGGTCCTCACCCAGCTCGAGCGTGCCTTTGCGGAAGCCGAGGGCCATGCGCATCAGCCAGTTCGTGTCGGTCGGCGCGCAGACGTCGTTCTCGACGAGCGCGTACGTGCGCGCGAGGAGCACGGCGAGGATGCGGTCCATCACGGCCGTGGCGAGGGCGGGCGTGTAGGTCGCGTCCGCCGGGGCGCTCCGGTCGTGCCAGGGCGCGTCACCTTGTTTCTTCAGGATCGCGGGCGGCGCGAACCACGCGGTGCCGGTGCCCTCGGCGTTCTGCATGAGCACCTGGCACTTGTGGACGAGCAGGTTGCCCTTGGTCAGGTCCATCACGTTGAACGGCCCGCCGCCGCCGATCGCGTCGTTCACGATCGCGTCGACCTGCGCCGGCGTCGCGACGCCCTCCTCCGCGATGCGCGCGGCCTCGGCGATGTAGTTGCAGAAGACGTCGTCCGCCGCGAAGCACTCGACGTCGGCCGTGATGATCGGCACGCGGCCGAGCTTCTCGATCGTCGCGACCATCTTCGCGTCGAGCTCCGCGTGGCCGCTCTTGACGATCTCGATCGGGAGCGAGCGCCACGCGGGGTAAAACGGGTGGTTCACGAAGCAGCGCTCGGGGTGCTTGGCCTCGGCCGCGATGTGGCGGCGCGGCAGGCCCGACGTCGCGAAGCCGACCAGGCAGTCGGGCCGGACGATTGTCTCGAGCTCGGCCAGGATCTTCTTCTTGATGCCCAGGTCTTCGCTCGCGGCCTCGAGGACGTAGTCGCAGTCGGCCAGGGCCTTGAGATCGCGCGTGCCGACCAGCGCCTCCTTCACGGCCGCGGCGTCCTTCGGGGCGATCTTGCCGCGCGCGACGCCCTTCTTCAGGTAGCCGTGGATGCGGGCGACGCCCGCGTCGAGGGCCTCCTGCTTGATGTCGACCAGGTAGACCTTCGAGCCCGGCTCGCGCGAGAGCGAGCTCAGAAACCCGTAGGCGAGGTCGGGACCGATGGCACCCGAGCCGATGACACCGACGATCATGGTTGCTCCTGTTCCCGGGGGGACGAAACACCCTGGGCGGGCGGGACCCTAGCGAGGGGGAGGGCGGGGGGCTAGGGGCGAGAGGGCGGGCGGAGCGGCCCCGCGTGCAGGTTCCTGCGGGGGTCATGTCTGTTTCCGCTGGACTCCGCCGTCCTGTTTGGTACTTACGGCAACCCCAACGCCACCTTAGCTCAGTGGTAGAGCAACGGTTTCGTAAACCGTAGGTCTCGAGTTCAAGTCTCGAAGGTGGCTCCAAGGATCCCGCTCTAACAGGCGGGTTTTTCGTTCCAGGACCACCGCGTTGGCGGACACGACGGGACGGGACCGGACGCGGAAGTACGGCCACAAAGGAAACTATCTGGAAACCAGTTGGAAACCAAGACGGCCGGTTCCGACGGGGGAGGACCGCATGGAGAAGCTCGAGCGTGTGGAGATGGCGATCCTTCGGCTGATCGCTGGACCAGGCGGGGAGGTGCAGCTCCAGCAGCTCGTCAACGATGACTGGATGAAGCGCGTCCGTACTGAGTCGGGCAGGGATGACGTGGTGGCCGAGGAGGTCTTCGAAGCGATCTGGTCGCTTCTGGCGAAGCGCCTCCTCTACTTCGACATCCGTGGGCGGCAGGAGATTTACTGGACGCTTCGTCCCACAGCCAACGGTCAGCAGGCACTGAAGGAGGAAGAGTTCAACCCCTACGATCGATCGGGGTTCATCCAGCGGCTCCGCTCGATGGTGCCAACCATCTCCGCCGACGTGCTGGCGTACGTGGATGAGTCCGTCGGCGCCTTTCACAATGGCCTCTTCCTATCCTCGACCGTCATGCTCGGGGCGGCCTCGGAAGCGGCTTTCCTGGAGCTGGCGGACTCTTTCAGCAGAAAGATGTTGAGCGGCAAAACCCAGAGCGACTTCAACGAGGTCCTGAAGAGTCGAACCTTCATCGTGAAGATGGACGAGTTCAGCAAGCGGCTGGACCCGAAGGTCGAGCAACTTCCGCCGGAGGTAGCCGACGGCTTGGACCTTCAGCTTCGCGCCGTGCTCGATGCGTTCCGAAGAAATAGGAACGACGCGGGGCATCCGACGGGACGACGGTTCACGAGGGAGGAGTGCTACACCTCCCTCAACATGGCGGCGCTGTATCTTCGTCGGCTCTACGCCCTCAAGACCGCGTTGGACGACATGCCCTAACGACAACACCTACGGATCCACCAGCACGGTGGCGATCGGGCCCGGGGTCTGGACAACTCCTCCGCCTGGCGTTGCCGAAGCGGCAAGGACCCACTGCTTGCCGTCCACCTTGAGGACCTTCACCCCGCCCTTGGGGTTGTCGATCTCGACATCGCCGTTCCCGTTCACCCGGGCGGTGATGCCCCTCTTGGCTGGGTCCTGGTCGTAGACCTTCTGCAACTCGGTCGCGAGCCAGTCGGCGTTGGGTCCGTGGAGATCGGTGGAGGCGTTGGCGCCCATGAGGATTCGTTCGAGCTGGAGCTTCAGGGGGGTCATGCCGAGGAGCGTGCCAGTCCAACATCGAAAATGGGAAGAGGGGCTCCGGAACCGCGGAAGAAGCGCTTCTTCTTCTTCTTCTTCTTCTTCTTCTTCTTCTTCTTCTTCTTCTTCTTCTTCTTCTTCTTCTTCCAGGCTCGCTAATCCTTTTGTGCCCCGCTCTCGGTGTAGGCGCCCCACGCAACGGGGCGCTGGGAGACACCGAGATGAACAACACGAAGCGGCTTCAGGTCAGGGTGACGGTCGAAGACAAGACGTACGAGGAAGAGGTTCCCATCTTCAGGGACGGGCCCCCCGAACTTCAGAGGCACGTGGAAGACGGCGGGATCCGGACCGCGCTCTCGAACGCCATCGAGCTACTCGCTCGCACGGTGTTACCGGCCAACGTCGTCGATGTCCCATCGCGCAGGCTGCGTGATGGCCATCACGGGCATGGAACCGGGCTGCCATGCGGTGTGATGGCCATCAGCCTGCGTGCTCGGACCCGCTTCGGGGGCGCCCCTCAGGCGCG
>JAEUKE010000062.1 GCA_016794345.1 Myxococcales bacterium | reverse complement strand
CTGCTCACCCGCTCGATCGTCATCTCCATGATCGTCGCGGCGCTGGCGGGGCTCGTGATGGAGGTGCTGCGGATCAAGACGCGCAACCGCTTCCCGCTCAGCCCGCTCGCCATCGGCCTCGGCGTGGTCATCCCGCCGAACTCCACGCTCGCCATGTTCGCCGGCGCCGCGCTCTTCTGGTGGATGCACAAGAAGCACGGCAAAAGGCCCGAGACCGCCGGCCACAAGCGCTGGATCGGCGGCCACGAGCCGATCTGCGCGGGCCTCATTGCGGGCGCGGCGATCATCGGGATTGCGGATATCCTGGTGAAGGTGTTCCTGCTGTAGGTCGGTGCGGGGTGAGCGGCCAGCTCACGTCTCGCGCGCTTCGGGCGCGCAGCCCGGTATGCCGGCGACGACGGCCGGGTTGCTCGGGCACCGGGACGACGGGGAGCGAGGGCACGCTCGGTGGGCTAGTCGAAGAGGGCCGAGCTTCCGGTGCACGGCACGAATGGGCATCTGGGCGTGCTCGCCTACGGGCGTTTACGCGGCACTCGGCGCTGTCTGCGACGACGACAGCGCATCGTGTTCTGGTGGGTACGACGTGGCTCGCTAAGGCTCCAGCTTTGCGAGAATGATGTCCCTGATCCCAGCGGAGGTGAGCGTGTTGCTCCCGAAGTCCATCGTGCCGTAGAACTCGCCTGTCACCAGGACGTTGCCCGAGGGATCGACTGTCATCGCGTGCATGAACTGCTCTTCGAGGTCGCCGAAATCCCTGCTCCAGAGGTGGTTGCCTGCAACATCGTACTTCGCCACGATGACATCGAGCGTCTGGTTGAGATTGAGTAGGGGACCGCCCCCAAAATCTGCAACGCCAAAGGAGCCGCCACCGCGCGCCCCACCGAAGCGAAGAAACAACGCATTGAATCATAATAGGCCACGCGAGCTCTCGAGTCCCGGCATCCGGTTGGCGGCGACGTGGGTTTCCCACCTGCTTGCGGAATCCTTGGGGTGCCTGCATTCAGCGATGCACCGGACGGCCTGGGCCGTCGCAGCGCGAGCGGGTGACGTGTCGCGGCGGACCCTGGAGACGTACCCGGAGCGCGCGCTCGCGATGCTTCGGACGCTGGGGACCGACAACGGCATCCGCGCGACGATGCTGAGCTACGGCTACTCGGACGCGGAGCTCGACCGACTCGACGCGCTCGAGTCCGACCCGCGCCGAGAGGAGACGCGCGACGATGACCTCGCTGCGCTCAGCTTGCTTCGTCCAGTACAACGTCCTGGGTGGGGCAAGCGTCGAGGCAGAGCTGCCCAGCGCGGGCTCGATGGGGCCGAGCGCGATCGCCTTCGCGCCCACATCGACACGGTCCGCCGCGCCCTCGGCTCGAACGATGGAAGCACCCGCACCGAAGAGGGCAACCAGCTTGCCCGTCTCACACGGCTGCGCGCCTGGTACGACGAATGGGTGGCTGTCTGCCGTGTGGCGCTGCGCCCGGAGCTGTTGAAGCGGGTAGGTCTGTAGCGCCCCGTGAGATCGACTGTCCGTGTGGGCGAGCGGTCTCGAGGCCCGGACTACGCGCCACCCGCCCGACGCCGTCCCCCTCGCTTGGCCCCATTCTTCCCTGGCGCCTTGCTGCTGTTCTCCGCCCCTCGCGCGCCCAGCCGCTCCGCCAATAGATCGAACAGCCACGCGCGAAACCGTGCCGACACGTCCGCGTCTGCGCCGAGGCCGGCGCTGTCCCAGGTCTCCTGGCCGACGACCGGCTCAGCGCCGAGCGCGAGCGAGGCGAGGACGAGCGCGAACAGGGTGTCCTCTCCTGACTCGCGTTTGCCGGACTCCGCTTCACGACGGGCGTGCAAGATGGCGCTCGTGGAGGCGAGTGCCTTGGTCGGGTCCTTCTGCAGGAGGCCTTCGCTGGCGAGGCGGTTCTGCAGGCGCGCGCGATCGGGCTCTGCCAGCGATTCCAGGATGCGGGCAAGGAGGGCGGGCATGTCGTACGTGTCGAGCACGTCGGTCGCGAGGCGCTCGAGCCTGCCCTGGCGAACCCGCTCCGTCGCACGATCGACGACCTCCCGGATCAGCTGATCCCGGCTGTGGAAGTGGTGGATCAGCGTGGGGCCGGCGACTCCCGCGTCCGCTGCGACCTTCTCCTGTCGGATCGCGGCGCGCCCGGAAGCGACGAGCGCACGCTCCGCGGCGTCGAGAATCTCTTCACGTGAACCCGGTCGGGGCATGACACCCTTGTACCGCAAGCCGGGGTGCGCCTCTACCTAGCGAACGTGGTCGCGCCCCCACCGGTCCGCCATGAAGATCGCCGGCACGACGAACATCAGCACGATTCGCGCTGGGTGGGCGTCCTTTGCGCAAGCTCGGCAGCCCCAGCCGTACCAGTAGGAGAGCCCGGCCAGCAGCCCGAGGGTGCCGCCAAGGAGCCAGAGCCGGAGCCTCGTTCGGAGCTTCACGGACCTGATTACGTGGGTGGGACCCAGCTCGTTTCAGTGGGGCTGCGGTTCTCGAGCGCGGTAGACAAGTTGCACCCAAAAAGGATATCGGACCTGTCATGGTTCGACAGATCATGCGACTCGTCTGCGCCTCGATCCTCTTCGCCACCGGCTGCGATCTCGCGAAGAAGCAGCCCGAGGGCTCGGACGACAAGAAGAGCGACGGCAAGAAGACCGAGAAGGCAGCCGACGCGGCGCGGTCGGGGGAGCCGTTGGCGCCGCGCGCCGGCAAGTGCGCTCCCCTGGCATGGGGCGGCCTCAAGCTCGTGGGCGACGCGAAGGTCGCTGACGGCGGGCTGAGCCTGCTGCGCGAGCCCGGCCAGGTGAGCGGCGCCTGGCTCGGCCAGCGCGTGGACACGAGCGACCTGCAGATCAGCGCCGTCCTGGTGCAGGGCGCTGGGGTCGACAAGTTCGCGGATGGCGTCGCCTTCGCATTCGTCGACGGAGACGCGCCGACCGAGCCGGGGGCTGGCGGTCCGTCGCTTGGGGTCCCGCAGAAGCCCATCGTCGCTGCGGGCATCCATTTCCCGATGGATGAGCCCTTCTTCTTCGCGGAGCTCTGGAAAGGAAACGAAGGTGTGCCTTTCCTGGACGAGCCGCCCGCCCGTCAGAAGCTGACGCGCGCCCAGGGCGAACGCCTCGTCGAGCTCGCGGTGCGGAGCGGGGAAGTCACCCTGGCCATTCACGCCAACGCCGACGCGAGCTCGCCGGCGACCGTCGCCAAGGCGAAGCTCGATCTCAAGGGCTCGCGCGCCCTCGGGCTCACGGGTTCGACCGGGGTCTACACGGCCCAGCTCGGCTGGAAGGACCTGCGCGTCGCGGTCGGGGAGCGCTGCCTGGAGTAGCGGGGGAACGACCGCTCCCGGGCGATCCGCCCTCGTCCCGACTGTGAAACAATCGCTCCGCGCGCGTCTTGCTCCCAGCTCGCGCGCACCCGGAGACCACCCCTTGACCACCCCCGCAGCAGCTTTCGCCCCGCTCTGGTCGCGCCCGGTGTTCCAGCCGTCGGGAGAGTCCGCGCACGTGCTCGTCGTGTCGCTGTTCGGGAACGACAGGGCGGTCGACCTGGGCGAGATCGACATCACGCCCGACACCGGCGCGCCCATCGAGGCGCAGGCGCTGCTCGAGGAGGTGGAGCTGGAATGGATGGCGCCGGACGCGCTGGCGCAGGCGATCTTCATGACGCCGCTCTGGAGCTTTCATGCGATGAACCAGCTCGACCGCGAGACCCGGCGCGCGCTGGCCGAGTCCCCGCGTGGGCTGTCCATCCGCATCACCCGGGATGATCCGCGAGACCTGGCGCACCTGCAGCTGGCGCGCGCCATCACGATCGCGCTCGAGCGGCTCGGCGCGGTCGCGCACGTCGATGTGCTGTCGCAGCGGTGGTCGGCGGCGCCCACGGCGCCGCGCGCCGCGCTGAGTGTCCTCGGCGAGATAGGGGTCTTCGTGGAATCGGAGGCACGGGACGGCCTGGGCCACGCCATCAACACCCGCGGAATGGCCAAGCTCGGCCGCCCCGAGCTCATCACCACGATCGAAGACGTGGACCGGGATCGCGTCGAAGGGGCCGTCGCGGGCCTGCGCGACCTGATCGAGCTCCTCGCGCTCGGTCGCGTCATCGAGGCGGGGGACCACGTGGTCTGCCCGAATGGCGTGCCGGAGTTCGAGGTGTCGTTCTACTTTCCAGGCGTGACGGCGCCGCACGTCCATTTCGACGAGGACGAGCGCGTGCTGCAGGTCACCTGTTTGTCGGAGTGGGTCTCGGGGCCGCCGAGCGACGAGGTGGCGGCCGAGCCGTAGCGCCGGGCGCCGGTCAGGCGAGACCCGCGTCGGTGGGGTTGATCGAGATCCGGTTGTCCTGGTCGTCGATCTTGATCAGGTTCGGCTGGATCTTGATGCAGGAGTTCTCCACCTTGATGTGGATGCCCTGATCCGCCTTCCAGCTGATGATGCCGTCGGCGCGCAGCGCCATCGTCTGTCCGCGCGACTCGATCTTGATGTTCCCGTCGGCCCACTGCTTGAACTTCTGTTTGACCTGATCTTTTCGGCCGCCCAGGACCTTTGTGATCATCCGGCGGCCCACCATGATCGTCTGGTTGGAGCCGATCTTGGTCTGCTGGTCGCCCTTGATGCTGATCATCTCGTCGGTGCCGATCTTGGCGGACCGCCAGTTGCCGACGACGGTGATCCAGTCGTTGCGAACGACCCAATGCATGTCCTTGTTGGCCTGCAGGTACAGGTTCTCGGCCTGGCTTGTGTCGTCGATCTTGAAGCCGCTGCCCTGCCATTGGTGGTTCGTGCCGGTCGGGGAGGCCGCCTGGAAGGAGCCGGGAGAGGTCACGAGGTTGTTGATCTGCGAAGACGAGAGCGGCGTGCCTCCCCAGGGGCTCGTGGCTGGTGCGGAGCCGGGGGGGCCCGCCGCGCCCATCACCATGCGCGGGCTGGACTCGCTGAACAGACCCGACACGCGTTTGTATTTGGGGAGCGCATCGGGCACGGGGTTCGTCTCGGTGTAGACGCGCCCGATCACGACCGGGCGGTCGGGGTCGCCCCCGAGAAACTCGACGAGCACCTCCTGACCGATCCGGGGCAGGTTGACGCCACCGAACGAATCGCCCGCCCACGGCTGGTTGGTGGGGAGCCAGCAGGAGCTGGTCTCGTTCCGCCTGCTCTCACGGTCCCAATGAAAATGGACGCGGACGCGACCGTATTCGTCCGTGTGAATCTCCTCGCCGCCCGGGCCGACGACGGTGGCGCTCTCGAGCCCGCGCACGTGGGGCTTGGGCGTGACGGGCTCGGGACGGAACGGGACGGACGTCGCCACCGACTCCACTTCGGCGCGCCAGTCGCCGTCGTGATCTCCTTCCACGGTGCACGAGGTGACGAGGAGGGGGGAGCTCGAGGCGAGCGCGCGGTGGGGGTGGTCGAAGACCGTCAGGATGCGGCCCGGCGACAGGTCCAGCGCGTTCGACTCGAAGCTCACGACCCTGGCGTCGTTGCGCTTGCCGAGCAATCGGTTCTTCGCTTTGCGCTCGCCCTCGGCGGTGCTCGTGCGCGCCACGCCGCGGTCGTCCGCGCTGGGCGTTCCGCCGTCCGGCGTGCCCTTGTAGAGCATGGCGCCGGGCTCGTAGTCGAACTGCTCGAGCGGAGCCTCCTGGGGCAGACCAAAGGTGGCGCTGACGCGCGGCTGGCTCGTGCTGCGGAGCCGATAGTCGAGATCGCCGATCGTCATCGACCCGGGGCGCAGCTTCGAGCGGATCGCCACGTGCGTCACGAACGTGCCGTTGGGGTTGGGGCGCTCGTGGAACTGCAACATCGGGTGCGAGATCGCGCGAGCCTGCGGCTCGTCGTCGAGGATCATCTTCGTGCCGGCGTCTGTCTGCTCGAAGTTGTAGGTGATGCCGGCGTCCTCCATCATTCGGCAGATGAAGGCGAAGTCGCTCTCTCCGTATTGAACGCGGAACTTGCGCACGACGTGGCTGGGGCCGTGGCATCGGGACTCGAAGTCGATGTTCCACTCGCCGAGGATCTTGCGCACGATGTCGAGCTCGGACTCGTACTGGAAGATGCGGTAGTTCTTGCGCTGGGTCAGCTGCCACGCGCGGGGGACGATGACCATTCGATAGGTCGCGAGGTGCCCGCGCTCCACGCGCACCTGCTCCATCTCCAGGCAGACGCCGGTCCACTGCTGCCCGGCCCAACGGGTGCTGAGACGGAACGAGGCCTCCTGACCGATCACGCCGTCGAAGTCGACGTCGAGGTTCGGGGAGACGACACGCAGCTCGATGCGAAAGAGCTGGTTGAGCGCCTGCTGCACCGAGAAGCGCCGCACGTCGAGCGCGTCCCCCGTTGCAATCGTGACCGTGGCGTCGTTGCTTGTGCTCATTGTCTCACCTGCCGGCCCGCATGCTGTTGATGAACACGTGCGCCGCCTCGATCTTCACCTGTCCGGTGGTGAGCGAGATGGTCGAGCTACCGCACTTGAACTCGATCTTTTCCTTCGCCTGGATGATGCAGGCCTTCTTGGCCTTGTGATTGATGACCCCCTTGGACTCGATGTAGAGGTTCTTCTCCACGGTGAGGCCGAGCTGGCCGGACACCTCTTCCGTCCGGTCCTTGTCGACGATCGTCACGTGGTCCTTGCCCACGCGCAGCTGCTCGTCCTTCTGCCAGACGTTGATGAACTGCTCGTTTCGCACTTCGAGCGTGTCGTTGCCCCCGATGCGGGTGCCGCGGTAGTTGCCGACCACGGTCTTCCAGGTGTTCTTGGCGAGGATGGTGAGGTCCTTCTCCGCCTGGAGGAAGACGAGGTTCTCGCCGCTCGCGTCTTCGAGCAAGAAGGCGTTGTTGGTTCTTTGCCACCACGCCTGGCCGCGTGGCGTGGCCTTCCAGAACGACTCCGGCGGGGTCGCGCGGAACGCGGGGCTCACGCCGGCCCTCTGATTGGTGAAGACCTCGACCTGCGACATGGCGCTCCCGAGGGTCATCCAGGGGGTCGATCGACCGACGAGCCCCGTGATTGTCTTGCCTTCGGGCAGCTTGTAGGGCGGCGGCTGGTGCTCGGTGAACACGCGACCGATCACGACGGGACGGTCCGGGTCACCGCCGAAGAACTCGACGAGCACCTCCTGCCCGATGCGAGGAATGACCGTCCCGCCGAAGCCGGTGCCGGCCCACGGCTGATTGGTGGGGAGCCAGCACGAGCTGTTCTCGTTGCGGCGGCTCTCGCGATCCCAGTGGAAGTGAACGCGGACGCGCGCGTATTCGTCGCAGTGGATCTCGTCGCTCGAGGGGCCGACGACGGTCGCGCTCTCGAGGCCGTGCGCCCTGGGCTTGGGCGTCACCGGCTCGGGGCGGAACGGAACGGCCGTATCGGTCGCGTCGACGTGGACGCGCCAATCTCCCTCGTGCTCGCCCTCGAGGAGCGCAGCGGTCACGAGGAGGCCGACGCTCGGCCCGACGGCGGCGTGCGGATGGTTGGCGATGCTCAGGATCGACCCGGGCGCCAGGTCCAGGAGGTTCGACTCGAAGGTGATCCGCTTCGCGTCCTGTCGCTTGCCCAGGAGCCGATTCTGCGTCTTCCGGTTGCCGGCTGACAGGTCGGTCCGGGTCGCGCCGCGATCGTCGGCGACGGGCGTGTTGCCGCCAGCCGAGCCCAGGTAGAGGAACGCGCCGGGCTCGTAGTCGAACTGCTCGAGCTGGCCCTCTTGCGGCAGGCCCACGCCGGCCGTCGCACGCGGCTGCTGGGTGCTCGGGCGGCGATAGTCAAGGTCGCCGACCGTCATCTTTCCCGACCGGGTGCGCTGCGCGACCGCCACGCGAGTCACGAAGTCGACGCCGTTCGCCGGCTGATCGTGGAAGTGGACGCCGGGGTGGCCGTTCTCTCGCGACTGGGGGTTGTCGTCGAGGACCATGACGGTACCGTCGCCCGAGTCCTCGAAGTAGAAGCTGATGCCGGCGTCCTCCAGCATGCGGCAGACGAAGTCGTAGTCGGTCTCGGCGTATTGGGTGCGGTACTTGCGCGGCACGTGCGCGGCGCCGTCGACGAGCGCTCGGTTCGCGACGCCCCACTCGCCCAGGATCTGCTGGACGATCTGGAGCTCCGACTTGTACTGGAAGATGCGGTAGTTCTTGCGCTGCGTGAGGAGGTAGGCGCGTGGCGCGATGGTCAGCGTGTACGTGGCGTCGCCGGCCCGGTCGACACGCACCTGGTCCATGGCGATGCAGACCCCGGTCCACGTTCGGCTCGTGTGCTCGGTGGCGAGCGTGAAGCTCGCGGCCTGTCCGATGACGTCGTCGAAATCGATGTCCAGGTTGGAGGACACGGCGTGGAGCTCGACGCGGAACAGCTGGCTCATGGCCTGCGTGACCGCAAACGTGCGGACGTCGAGATTGTCGCCGGTGGCGATGGCTGCGGTCGCGTGGTTCCTCATCGTGGTCGAGCTCCTGGTGCGTTCGATCTCACGGCGTCGGGGTGTTCATCGTGTCGTTGAACCAGTCGAGGCCCTTCTGGCTGACGAAGCTGGTGGTGTTTGTGAGGCCGTCGCCGAGCTGGTTTCCCTTCCGGATGCCCTCGGCGATGTTGGGGACGCGGCTGAGGCCGCTACCGATCGCCTTGGTGAAGGCGCCGTAGACCTGGAACGCCGCCCAGATGTTCTTGGCGAGCTCGTGATAACCGGCAGTGTTCGAATACGCGCTGGGCGGGCCGCCGATGAAGACCTCCTCCTTCGGCAGGCCGGGGTTCTTCTGGATCGTCGCGCCACCGTCGCAGCTGGTCCGATCTCCCCAGCGGGAGGCGGGCTTCAGGTTGATGCTCACCCACTGGCTGCCCTGCTCGA
>JAEUKE010000056.1 GCA_016794345.1 Myxococcales bacterium | reverse complement strand
TCAGCAGCTTGAACGCGACCTTCTTGCCCGCGTCGGGCAGCGTGGTCTCGAAGCGGTTCCCGCCGACGAACGCGACGCGGCTCTCCTCGGAGAGCTTGCGCACCGGGAGCTTCGTCAGGTCGATCTCCCAGTCGATGCGCGCGCGGCAGTTGTCGTTCCGGCACGAGACTCCGAAGGCGTACTCGGGGCCGTAGGTCAGCGCGCGCACCATGAGCAGCGCGAAGAAGCGATCGCCCTGGAGCACCTTGCCGAGGTCGAGCTTGGCGCCTTCGGCGAGAGCGTAGGGCCCGGGGTCGAGGGTCTCCTCCCAGCAGGCCGCGAGCAGCTCGTCGACCTGGCCGCCGCTCTTGGCGAGCTTGCGGTCGGCGAGGACGCGCTCCTCGCGCACCTTCATGCCGCGAACGCGGCCCTGGAGCCCCGAAGGGCACGTGATGACGTCTGCCATGCGCTGCCTCCACGGGGGCAAAGCCGCGCGGAGAGCACGCGGGGGACAACGACCCTCGCGGTGACGCGAGCCCGTGGCGTATGGTGGTCAGGATGGTCGCCATCGCGCGCAGGGGGCTGAGCCCCGAGTTCCTCGCGGACCTCCAAGGAGGTTTGCTGGCGCCTATCCGCGAGCGCGTGGCGAGGGACCAGAGCCTCTGCCTCGAGCTGCGCGAGGACTACATCAACGTCTACTACCGGGGCGGGAACGTGATGCGGGTGTCCCGGGCCAACGGTGGCTATTCGGCGTTCTTCGACACGAAATACTTCCAGGGTGTGGTGCCCTCGATGCCCGGAGCTCGCCTACGCGAAGCCTCCGACGTCGCGGCCTGGCTGGCTGCGCTCCCCACGCTGAAGCAGGCGATGGACCTCGCGCAGCCCGGCGAGGAACGAGAGGTTCAGCAACTCATCCTTCGCGACAACAACCTCGGATGCATCGCGCGCTCGACCGACTACTACGTCTGCGACATCGAGTACGCGAACCACCACGGCCGCTTCGACCTCGTCGCGGTCCGGTGGCCATCAACGCCCACCGCGCGGAAGAAGCAGGACGGCCATCGCCTCGTGCTCGGCGAGGTGAAGGTCGGCGACGGCGCGCTCGAAGGGACTGCCGGTCTTCACGCTCACTTAGATGACGTGAACGGCTACCTCGCCGCGCCCGGCAACCTCGCGGCGATCAAGGAGGAGATGCTCCGCGTCTTCAACCAGAAGCGAGCGCTCGGCCTGGTCGACTGCGAGAAGGACCTCAGGGGCTTCAGCGACGAGCCGCCCGTGCTTCTCCTCGTCCTCGTCAACCACGACCCGGACAAGTCCCGGCTCCGTGAGCTGCTCCGCACCCTGCCTCCGAGCCCGCACGCGGAGCTGCGCATCGCCACGGGCAGCCTGCTCGGCTACGGACTCTACGATCCCGCGATCCTCACGATCGACGAGGCACTCGCGCGCTTCGAGGCCTGCATCTGATGGCCACAGGCCCCGTCCTCACGATCCACCGGGCCGCTGATGAGATCGGCGGTAACTGCATCGAGCTCGAACACGATGGGCACCGGCTGCTCCTCGACGCGGGGAGCCCGCTGGTGGGCGACGGGACCACCGAGCCGCAAGGCGCGATCCCGCGCACCCTGGACACGTCGAAGGACATCGCGGGCTTGATCATCTCCCACCCGCACCAGGACCACTGGGGCCTCCTCCGCTCGCTGCCAGCGTCGTGGTCGGTGTGGAGCGGTGCTGCGTCCGAGACGCTAATTCGGATGACGGCGTCGCTCTCGGGCGGCGGCGTCGCCCAGAGGTTCCAGACGTACCGCCCGCACGAGCCGTTCAGCGTCGGCCCGTTCACGATCACGCCGTTCCTCACGGACCACTCGGCTTTCGACGCGCACATGCTGCTCGTGGACGTCGGCGGCAAGCGCGTCCTGTACTCGGGCGACTTCCGCCGCGTCGGGCGCAAGGCAGCCCTCGTCGATCGGCTGATGAAGAACCCGCCGCCCGGCGTGGATGTGCTCCTCCTCGAGGGGACCACGCTCGGTCGCGCGGAGGCGTTCCCGACGGAGGCCGCGCTCGAGGACGACTTCGTCTCGCTGTTCCAGCGCACGCCCGGGCGCGTGTTCATCACGTGGTCCGCGCAGAACATCGACCGCACCGTCACGATCTACCGGGCCTGCAAGAAGGCGGGGCGGACCTTGGTCCTCGACCTGTACACCATCGACGTCATGGAGCGCCTCTCGGCGCTGCGCGACACGCTCCCCAGGCTCGGATGGCCGCAGGTGCGCGCCGTCATCACGTCGAGCATGAAGTGGATGTACGAGAGCCCCGACCGCATGAACGCGCCCGCGTTCGTCGAGCGCGTCGCGACGTCGGGTCACGCAATGGGGGCCGCGAAGCTGGCAGAGATGCGCGATGCCGTCGTGATGCTGCGCTCATCGCTCCTCCGCGACTTCGGCAAGAAGGGCGTCGAGCCCACCGCCGACGACGCTTGGGTGTTCTCGATGTGGTCCGGCTACCTGAAGACGCCCGAGTACCAGCAGGTGCGTGCGGCCTTCGAGGCGGCAGGCGCGACCTTCGCGCAGATTCACACGAGCGGTCACGCCTCGCGCGACGATCTCGAGGAGTTCGCGCGCCGCATCGCCCCACGCCGCCTCGTGCCGATCCACAGCTTCACGTGGGACGAGCACCTCGACGGCTTCGAGAACGTGCAGCGTCTCCGCGACGGCGAGCCGTTCACGATCCCGTGAACATTACTGGATGAGTTCGAAGAAGTCGTACGTGAGCGTGACCGACTCGATGACGTTCTCGTCGCTCTCGTTGTCCCACTCGCCTGCGACGAACTTCACCGGCCAGGCGCGCGAGAGCGACCAGCGGCGCAGGGTGAGGCCGTCGCGGTCCTGTTGCACGATGTCGAGGTTGCGCTTGTAGTTCACGTCGGTGAGGCCGAGGCCGCTCGACGTGATGGCGACGTCCTGGAACCAGTCGAAGAGGTCGCGGTCCTGCGTGGCGCCGCGCTCGAGCGTGACGTCGGAGAAGGTGAGGCGCCCGGGGCTCTTGTTCGGGATCAGCGAGCCGCCCTCAAAGTACTGCACGTTGGCGACCTCGACGGAGAGCTCGCTCGCCTTCTGGAAGCCAGCGTGGCCGACGTCGTCGATCTCCACGACGAACTTGAACTTCTTGTGGAAGCTGCGCGGGTTGCCGATGACGGTCATGGGTTAGCTCCTCATCCCTCTGCGGCCGCGAGCTCGGCCTCGAGCGCGCGCGTGTCCTGGCTGATGCGGAGGATGATGAACTCCGCGGGCTTGTTGGTGGCGAGGCCCACGCGGGCGATGAGCTTGCCGGCGAAGATGACCGTGGGCGTGTTGAGCTGCTCGCTCACGTCGACGAAGAACGCGGTGCTCGGCGTCTTGCTGCGGAACGCGCCGTTGTTCATCTGCGCGAGCAGGAAGGCCGTGATGGTGCGCCGCACCTGCGCGCGCAGTCCCTCGGTGTTGTTCTTGTGCCGCGCGAACTGGAGCCCCTGCTTCAGACTCCGCTCGATGAAGATTACGCCGCGACGCTCCGCGACGTAGGGAAAGTTCCCGTTGCCCTTGAGCGTGCGCGAGCCGTCGATGTAGCGCGGCAGGCCCGGGCCCGTGGTGAGCGGGTTGATGCGGTGCGGGTAGACGAGGTCGCGCTTGTTCTCCTCGAGTACCTCGTCGGTCTCGAAGCCGAGCACGCCGAACATCCGGCCCGCCTCGATGCCTGCGGGCGGATCGTAGACGCCGCCCGGCTGCGCCGAGTCGGTGCGCGCAAAGACGCCGGCCACGATGCCCGAGGGCGGGACGACGAGCTGCTCTGCCGAGCCGAACACGCTCTTGGCCGGGTTGAGCACCTTCACGCGGGGCCAGTAGATCGCCCCGAACTCAGAGAGCTGCTCGAGCGCGGCGGTCGTCGCGACGTACGTGACGATGTCCGTCGCGCTCTGGTTCGCAGGCGGATCGAGCACGGCGAATGCCGCGCCGTCGCGGTCGACCTCGCAGTAACGCACCATCGCGTTGTGGACGGCGGGCGTGGCGCGCCCGGGCACGAGGAGCAGCGACAGCTCCTGCACCTGGTCGAGCGCGTGAAGGCCCGTCTTGGCGGGCTCGCTGCCGATGAAGTCATTGTCGTCGAGCCCCACGAGGCCGTCGCTGCCGCCCGCGAGCGCCACGGTCTGGGGCGGCGGGAGGGGCGCGCCGACGAGGAGCTGGTCGATGACGCGCACGTACACGGAGCCGTTGCGCGCGTCGTTGACGATGCTCTCGACGTAGCGCCCGTCGCTCGGGCTCATCGAGAGGTTCGGGAAGGACTCGCGGTACGCGCCGTCCTCCACGACGAGCAGATCGAACGCGCTCGGCGAGCCGTTCGTGGCGTTGCGCACCTCGGCCTCCACGCGGTTCGCGTAGGCGCCAGGGTCCTTGCCCTCGACGCGCACGGAGTTGGCGGTGCCCGAGGCCGCGCCGGAGTGGAGGGCGTTGTCGAGCCCGAACGCGGCCGCCGTGGCAGCGGCGGCCTGGACGCTGGCGCCCGGGCCGGTCGCGACGGTGCGGATGTCGAGCACGCCGCCCACACCCGCGTCGACGGTCACGGTGGGGATCGCCGCCTCGACGACGGCCTTCACCTCGGCGACCTCGACGGCGCTCAGGTTTGCGACGTTGCCGCCGCCGACCGAGGCGGCGCCGGGGAACGCGAGCACCGCGTTGGCCGTGCCGCCCGTGACCTGCACGCGGCTCGCGGTGCCTTCGGTGTCGCTGGCGAGCCTGACGATGCCGCCCGGCGTGGTGGCGCGCCCTCCGACGATCACCGCGTTGATGGCAGCGGCGACCTCGGTGGCCGTGGCGTTGGCGATGTCGGCGAAGTCGGCGGCCGAGAACAGCACGGTCTGCTCGAGGCCGTTGTCGACGCGCAGGAGTAGCTCCAGGCCGTGGGCGAGCGCGTACGGACCCGCACCGCCCGCCGCCATTGCGGCCGCCGAGCCGTTGAACACCGCGTCGGCGTCGGGCGCGCCGTCCACCGCGAGGCGAACGACGTCTCCGTCGTGCAGCACGAAGGGCCCGGGTACGGCGCCGAGCAGGATGCCCGGCGTGGGGCCGCCGCCCGCGACGAGAAAGCCCGCTGCGCGCACGGCGGTGGCGGTCGCGGCGTTGGCCACGTTCGAGTAGTGCGTGGTGCGGACCACCCAGAGCTGCGCCCCACCGTTCTCGAAGAAGCCCATCGCGGCGAGTGCGAGGTCGGAGTCGGGCGTGAAGCCGCCGAACTTGGTCTGGAAGTCGTCGAACGACGTGCAGAGGACGGCCTCGCCGATGGGGCCGCGCTCGGTGACGCCGACCGCGCCCGCGACGGAAGCAGGAGCCGAGGGGATGCCGCGAACCTTCGGCTCCTCTTCGACGATGACGACCTTGGACGACAGGAGCTGTCCGCTCACGATGCACCTCGCTTGTTCTTCTTCGCCTTCACGTCAGCGCGGATGACCTCGGCGAGCGAGGTCGTGGTGGGAGGCCTCGTCGCGACCACGGCGGGC
>JAEUKE010000287.1 GCA_016794345.1 Myxococcales bacterium | reverse complement strand
TCCGCGCCCAGCTCGACGCCGGCCTCGGCGGGAGCAAGCCGTTCGACGTCATCGTCCACGCCTGCGGCTCGGGCGGAACGGCGGCCGGCGTCGCCCTCGGCGCGTCACGCTCGGGCGTCGCGCCCGAAGTGTGGCCCATGGCCGTCTGCGACGACGTCGCGTATTTCCGTGGGGTGGTCGACCGCATCGTCGCCGAAGCGCGCGTGCTCGAGCCTTCGCTCGAGGCCCCGGCCATCGTCGCGATCGACGATCGCGAGAAGGGGCCGGGCTACGCGGTCGCCAACGACGAGCAGAAGCAGCTCGTCCTGAGCGTGGCGCGGGCGAGCGGGCTCCTCCTGGATCCGGTCTACACGGGCAAGGCGTTCGCCGGGCTCGTCCGCGCCGCGCGCGAAGGAAAGCTCGACGGAAAACGCGTGCTCTTCCTCCACACCGGCGGGCTGCCCGGGCTCCTCGCGCAAGGCAGCGATCTGGCCGCCGTCTTGTGAGGAGCGGCCGCTCGCGGTAGACGTAGGGGCCATGAAGGCTGGCTTGTTCTTCCTTGGTGGCTTCGTCGTCCTCGCCGCGGCCTGTGGCGGCAGTGTGGTGTTCGAGGAGGACGGCGGCGACGGTGGCAGCGGCGGCTCCGGCGCCAACGGCTCGACCGGTACCAGCGCGTCGAAGGGAACGACGACGGGCGTCGGTCAGGCGACGACGTCGGTGGGCACCACGAACACGTCCGTGAGCACGACGGACGTCGGCACGTCGTCCGTCAGCGTCGGGACGTCGACCGGCGGCGGCTGCTCGATCGGGGAGCCCCCGCCCAACAACTGTCAGCAGGCCTGCTCGGACATCTTCGACTGCGGCACGTTGTTCTGTGACGGCGAGCAGCTCTGCCCGGGGTTCGCCTTCGGCAGCAAGATGCAGTTCATGATGGGCTGCATCCCCAGCTGCCAGGACAACATGGCGCTCGTGTCCATCATCGATCCGTCGCAGTGCGACACGACGATCCAGACGCTCGTCGCGTTGAACCAGGCGTTCGCCCAGACCTGCAGCGGCAACTTCGGTCCGCAGTAGTCTTCGTCCGCCCTCGCCCGTGAAGATGATAGCTGGTACCATCTTCATGACGGTATCGTCATCTTCAATGTGAGGCTCTGCGGGGGGCTCAGCCGCCCCGTTCGCGCCACCATGTGTCGGCCAGGCCGCGGTCTTCGAGCGTGTCGATCTCCATGTAGCCGCCGTCGGTGTCGGCCCGGTGCATCTCGTCGCCCGCCTCGAGGCGGTGCTGCAAGAAGTCGATGAGGTAGGCCTTCTCCCAGGTGCGGCCCTCGCGGAACGGGCCGCCGCGGTATTTCTCCGCCGCCTCGTCGAAGCTCTGGAGGAACTGCGGCACCGCGCGCGGTCCGACCTTCATCACGCCGATGAACTCGCCGGACGCCTCCTCGCTGGGGATGTGCCGAGAGAGCCTGGTCACGCGTGAGCCGTCCGCGATGAGCTTCTCGGCGTCCGTCTCGGGGTGCTGGGAGCGGCCCTTGTAACGACGTCGCCACGCCGTGTCGCAGCCGAGCGTCACGTCGTGTGGGCTCGCTGCGACGTCCCTCGCGACCTCGGGTGTGTAGACGATGTCCGCGTACGTGGACACGAACCCGTCCGCCATCAGATCGCGCGCGCAGAGGAGCGAGAGCAGGATGTTGTTCTGCTCCCAGCCCTCGTTGCGGACGTAGGTGAGGCCCGGGTACCGGCTCTCCACCACCTCCGCCCGGTAGCCGGAGATGAAGACAATCCTGTCACGTGAGAAGCCCGCGAAGGCGAGCGCGTCGAGGATGTGATCGAGCATCGGCCGCCCGACCACCTCCACCATCGTCTTGGGGACCTCTTCGGTCAGGTGCTCGAGGCGGCTTCCGCGACCGGCGCCGATGATGATGGCTCGCATGCGAGCGGAACCTACTGCGGTCTGGGTCCGGGTTGAGGAGAGAAGAAAAGGTGATCTCGCAAGGTCACCGCGCCTGCAGACGGTGCGGCGGCCTTTGCCCAGGGGCATGACAAGCCGATCAGGGGTCGCGCAAAGAAAACGCGAAGCTAACGTCTGGTTTTCATTGGCACGGCTTCTGCTTGTAGGTCCCACGCAACTGGGGTCGACCCATCGGGTCGGTGCCGGATGGTGAGGGTCCGGTAGAACCGGACGTTCTGTGATGTCTTGGCCAAGACTCGAGAGTGTGCTTATTTGCGCGCCCTCGGGCCGGCCGCCGGACCGTTTCTTTGGAGGAGATCGCGCTCATGAACATCAAGCTTCTCGGAATCGTTGCAATTTTGTCGGGCCTCACGGTCGTCGCGTGCGGCGATGACGAGGGCTCCGGCGGCTCGGGGACCACGACCAGCAGCACCACGGGCAGCACCGGCAGCTCGTCGACCAAGTCGACGACCACCGGCGGCACCACGACCGGCTCCACGACGTCGACGGGCGGCATGGCCTGCGCGCTTCCCGACACGACCGCTCCGGCCGACTGTGCCGAGGCGTGCTCGGACCTCTACGACTGCGGCGCGCTCACCTGCATGGGTGACACGCTCTGCGCGTTCGACGGCAGCGCGGCCGAGAAGGACCTGTGGACGAACGGCACCGACATGAATGGCTGCCTCGCGACCTGCGCCGCGAACATGGCGCTCGTGGCGATCATCGACCCGGGTGACTGTGCGCAGACGGTGACCACGCTCAAGACGCTGAACGCGACCTTCGCCGACAGCTGTGACAACGGCATCGGCGCGGGCGGCGGCGCGGGCAACTGATCTCGCCCAGCCTCCAGGCTGGCTCATCGGGCGACGCGCACCTCGGTGCCGTCGCCCGATTCGTTTTGTCTCGTCGCGCGCCTCAGCTCGCGTAGAGCGCGCTGAACGCGCCGGGGATGTCCGACGGCTGGAGCGCGTCGCGGCGCTTGAAGAACTCCGGCAGGGTCTCCTGGTAGTCCGCGTCCAGGCGGACGTCGCGGCCGTCGTAGGCCCTGTCGAAGATGACCATCGACTCGGCGCTGAGCTCGACGATGCCCTTGAGCTGGTTTCGCTCCTTCAGGATCTGCCCGGTGAGCGCGTACATGAGCAGGCCGCCCGGGATCGCGCCGAGCGCGGTCGTGGCGACGGCCGGGTAACAGAGCCGCGCGGTCTTCGTGCCGAAGCGCTCCGCGATCTCCGCCATGGTCTTGCGCTGGAGCTGCTTGGCGCCCGCGAGGGGACCCATGGCGTAGACCGGGTCGTCCTTCGGGTAGTCGTAGTCGCAGAAGGCTACGACACTCTCGCCCCTCGCGAGGAGGCCTGCCTCGCTGAGCGGCTCCGCCCAGAGGAGCGACGAGGTGCCCATGAACTTGTTCGTGCGCTCGATGTCCACGTCCGTCGCGACCTCGACCTCCACCAGGCCGAGCTTGCGGACGTTCTCGGGCTTCGAAAAATCCGGCGTCTGCAGGACGGTGTCGAAGGCGACGTCGAGCTCTTTGACCTGCGTCGGCCCGTGCTCCTTGTAGCGCTTGGTCGCGCCCGCCGCGATGCCGTTCACGAGGTGGACCGCGCGGTACTTGCCTTTGATCTCGCCGATGACCTGCGCGATCGTGTCGGGCTTCGTCGCGTCCTCGTTGAAGAAGCGCGCGGTGAGCCCCTCCGCCGCGGCGGCCTCCGAGATGGCCGCGACGTGGTGCGGGCCGATCTGCATCTTCTCGCTGTCGAGGTGCACGCAGAAGACGCTCGCGCGGTCTCCGAAGAGGAGCTGCGCGGCGAGGCCGCGGGTGATGCCGTTGGACCCGCCGAGGATGATGACGGCAACGTCATTGTCGATCTGCGCGCCCGACCTCTTGATGCTCTTGCGCTCCTCCGCGAGCTGCGCCCGCGCGACGGTGGGGCCGCGCTCCGCGAGGGCCCCGACCATGGCGCGACGATCGACCCCGCCGAGGGGCAGCTTCTTGAAGACCTCGAGTGTCATGCGCCGCTCTTACCACTGTGCAGCGCGCGAGAACACGGCGAGGATTGTCAGGAAAGGGGCGCGTCTCCCGACGAGAAATCATGATGCTTGCCGCCGATATTCCGGTCACGAGGAAGTTCCCCGCGCGCGCGATCCACGTCGAGCACGACA
>JAEUKE010000276.1 GCA_016794345.1 Myxococcales bacterium | reverse complement strand
ACGAGCCGCACGAAGACGCCGCTGCCGCGGCCCAGCGTGCTGTTCACGCCGAGATCCGTCAGGATGAACGCCTCGGCCTGCTCCTCGATGATGCAGTGGTACGGGGCTACGAGAGGGTCGTGCCGGATGACCATGTCGTTGGCGTAGTCGAGCGCGGAGCCGATCTGCAGCGTGGTGCCGCGGGCCATCGACACGGCGCCCGGCGCGCCCCCCTCGAAGATCTGCGTGACGCGGAACGCGCTCGGCCACTTCAACGAGGAGCGGAAATAGGTGGGACCCGGCGCGGGGCCGTCGTTCGCGTCGGGGTTGCGCTCGAGACGCATCAGCTGGTCGCCGATGACGAACTCGTCGCCCACGCCGACCTCGACGCGGCGGTGGATGCGCAAGAAGACCCCGTTGCCGCCGTCGAAATCGAGGATGCTCGGGCCCTTCGCGTCGAAGGTGATCGCCGCCTCGCGCGGGTGGCAGAAGCGCTCCCCGGCGAGTTGAATGGTCCCCGCCGCGCCGAAGATGTTCTCGTCCCCGTGGACGTCGTAGAAGTCCGGACCGCCATGCAGAGAACGCGTCACGTGCAGCCGAGCGCGGAGCGGCGCGGGGCCCGCGACCTGCGCGGGCTTGCGCGTGACGAGGGGCACCTCTTTGGGGGCTGCGGGAACGGTCGACACGCCCTTGGCCGGGGTCGACGGGGGCTTGTCGCCCTTCTTCGACCCGATCCGGTCGAGGTCCACCTGCGGAGGGTGCTCGAGCACCTCCATCCCGCCGCTGGCTCGCCCTGCGATGATGTCGTCGAAGACACCCTCGCGCAGCTTGAGCAGCATCTCCATGTGTTGCCCCTTCATCAGCGCGCGGACGAAGGGCGTCACGTCGTGCCGGGTGACCTCCGACGCGTAGGAGCGCTTGTGGCTCTTGATGATGCGGCCGCCGTCCGCGAAGAGGTGCGTGATGATGTGGGGCTTGTCGAGGCCCGAGTCCTCCGTTTGCACGTGGTACTCGGCGCCCTTGTATTTGACGTTGTTGTTGAAGCCGACCTGGGCCCGGAGGAAGACGCCGGGCCTCAGCGAGCGCTCGAGCTTGGCCAGCTCGGCGAACGGATACCGCGCGATGGCCGCGTCGAGCTCGGCGTGTTGCCCGCGGACGCCCTCCATCCGCTCGAACGCCATCTTGGCGAGGGGAGCGTTCGGGTCGAAGCGCAACACCTCCGCCAGGAGCGCCTGCCCTTCGTCGTCGTTGTCGAAGGCGGCCGCACCGGCGCACAAGATCGCGATGGCTTCGTCGTTTCGACCGCGCTCTCGTAAGATCTTGGCGACGCGTAGGGCGATGGCCCTCGTCTCGGAAGCGCCTCCGGGCATGCGGCTCTAAGATTCTCCTTTTGCCTCGCCCTCCGCAAGCTGATCGACACGACTTTCGGGGCGGCGAGACGGCGGGGGGGCCTCTTCCGGTAGGGCAGCAGGGACCTCGACATCGCTTACCCGGGGGATCGAGACCTCGAAGGCCGTCCCGATCCCCGCCCCATCAC
Source organism: Myxococcales bacterium (assembly GCA_016794345.1). GTDB lineage: Bacteria > Myxococcota_A > Polyangia > Polyangiales > Polyangiaceae > Xiheicaenibacterium > Xiheicaenibacterium phototrophicum. The sequence goes on along the minus strand of JAEUKE010000276.1, from coordinate 73,391 downwards.
CCTTGGCCACCGTCGCCTCCTCGAGGGGGCTCTCGACCCGGACCCTGCCGCCGTGGCTCTCGACGATGTGCCGGACCAGCGAGAGCCCGATGCCGCTGCCACGCGCACAGGAGGCCTCGGCCGACTTGCCCCGGTAGAAGCGCTCGAAGATCCGGCTCTGCTCCTCCTTCGGCACCCCGGGCCCGAAATCGATCACCCGGAGGCGAACACGCGCCTCGTCCGAGTCGACCCGGACGATCACCTGGCCACCCGCCTTGGCGTATTTGAGGGCGTTGTCGATGAGGTTCATCACCGCGAGCTCGAGCGCCTTGGCGTCGATGCTCCCGAAGGCCGGGGGGCCCACGATCTCCAGAGAGAGCTGGACCTCGTCCCGGACCGCGCGCTGCTGGTAGATCTCGACGGCGCGCCGGGCGACCTCGGCCACGCTCCCGACGGCGAAGTCGTAGGTCGCCTTGCCCCGTTCGACCCTCGCAAAATCGAGCACGTTCTCGATGAGCGCGGTCAGGCGCTCGCTCTCGCTGACGATGATCTGGAGGTATTGTTTCTTCTTCTCGGCCGACGACGCGCGGTCCAGGAGCAAGAGCTCGCCGAACATCCGGATCAGGGAGAGCGGCGTCTTCAGCTCGTGGGAGACGTTGGCCACGAAGTCGCTCTTCAGGGCGGAGAGGCGCCGCTCCTCGACCGACCCGCGCATGACGATGAAGAGGCTCGCGATCGTGACGATGCCGGCGACGATGACGAGCGCGAGCTCGATCGTGCGCTGGCGCTCCGCCTGCCGGCCGACCTCCTCCGCGCTCGTGAGGGCGACCTGCAGGCGCCAGTTGTAGAGCGTGGTGGGGAAGGGCAGACCGACGGTGACGCGGCCGACCTTGAGCGGCGGGCCGTAGACGATGCGCCCTCGTTCGTCCACCACGTTCATGCGCGCGTCCCCCCTGTCGGGGTCGCGGTAGAGCTGCGGCATGACCTCGCGCACCAGGCGATCCACGTCGTGCCAAGCCACGATCACGTAACGTCGACCCTCGTACGCACGACGCCAGTAGCTCAAGAGGAACTGCCGCTCCTCGACGACCTCATGGAGGTGACGGAGCTCGTCGAGCGGCGCGTCGAGATCGAGCTGCTGCAGGAGCCGACCCAGGAGCAGCCGCCGGAACACGTCGTCGTCGCGTGACGGGCTACGCGACGCGAAGGCCACGACCTCGCGGTCTCGCGACGTCATGTCGATCACGAGGATGGCCCTCACGCTCGGCGTCTCGCGCGAGGCGGTCTGCAGCCACCTCCGGCCGAGCAAGCTGAGATCGGAGAGCGACGCGTGCGCCGCGACGACGTTGTCCTGCGCGATGATGAGGTTGTCGAGCACGCCCGCGCGCTCGGCGGCGAGGGTCGCCGTGAGGTTGACGACGGCCTGAGTGCGCGCGCGATCCGCCTGGAGGGTGGAGCGGAGCGCAAAACCTCCCAGCACGAGCACGGCGATGACGACCGCGGGGATGAGCGCGAAATAGAGGAGGCGATGTCCCCAGGCGCGCTCGGGAGACAGAAGCCCTCGCTCGCTCATCTCGCCTCGCTACCGGCGGGCGAGCTGATTGAGCTTCGGCCGGAGGATGCGCTCGGGCGTGACGTCGATCTCGCGCTGCGCGAGGTACTCCGAGAACTGCCCGCCGATGTAGGTGAGGGCGTGGCCGTCCGCTTCGGTGAAGGGGGCGTCGTCGAGCGGATCGGCGACCTCGATCAGGCCCAGGTAACGACCGCCCGCCGCGACCGGGGTGGAGATGGCGCTCCTCGGGGTGTGGCCGAGCGCGCGCCAGCGCGCGTCCTCCGAGAAGATGCCGCAGTCCGACGCGGGCACGACGAGGCTCCGCCCGGCGCGCATGGTCTTCGCGATGAGCGGCGTGAACTCCGACGCGCGCAGCGTGAGCACGTTCGGCAGGCTCGTGAACGCCGGGCTCACCGCCTGCCTCACGACGACCATCTCCCGCGTGTTGATGTCGAAGAACGAGCAGAGCGCCACGGCGCTCGGGATGCTGTCGAGCACGAGCGCGAGCGCGAAGTCGGCGGCCTCGAGCGTGTCGTTCAGGAAGGCGAGATCGCTGCACGCCTCGAACAGATCGGTGATGAGGTCGTCGCCGCTGCGGCGCGGGCCGATGGGCTGCCGGACGAGCAGCGGCGGCGCGGGGGTACCGGCGGGAGGAATCGACGCCGGCCGAGGCAACACGGAGGCGGGAGGGATGGATGCAGGCCGCGCTTCCGCCGGCGGGGGCACCGAGGGCACACGCGCCACGGGCGGAGCGGGCGGGATCTGCGAGACCGGCTGAGCACCCGCGGGGGGCGGCGCCGATACCGGAGCAGGCGGCGGTGCGCTCACGGCTGCCATCTTCGTGGTCTTGTTGACCACGTGCTCGTTTGCGGGCGGTGCGTCTGCGGGGGGTGGCTGCGAAGCCGCGGCGGGGGGCTCGGGCGCGGGCGGAGGGCTCGACGGCTTGACCAGCGTCTTCTCGTCGTCGCCTGCCATCTCCTTTGCGTTGGCTCGAAGCTGAGAGGGCGTCGGATCCGGCGGCGCCGCAGGAGGAGGAGCCGAAGCCGGCGGCGCGGGGGCCGGAGCCGGTGGCGTGGAAGCGGGGGCGGGTGGCGTGGATGCGGGGGCCGGAGCCGGCGGCGTGGACGCGGGAGCGGGAGGCGCGGGAGGTGGCGGAGCCGCAGGCGCGGGAGGCGGCTGCGAGGGGACCGTCGCGGGAGCGGCCTCTTCGAGAGCCGAGGCCGGAGCGGCTGCCTGCACCGGCGGCGGTGCGATCTCCTTGGGGGGCTCGGGCGCTCCGGCGGGCTCGGTCGAGCCGCCGATCGCGATGATCGGCGCGGGCTTGATGACCTCCGCCGCGGGCTCGGCCGTGGCGGCAGCGGTGGCCGGTCCCGGTGGCTCGGGCGCGGGCTCCGCCTCGGGGGGCTTCGACGGCGTGGGCGCCGACTCCGCTGGGCGCGACGGCTCGGGGACCGTGTTCGCGGGCAACGTCTGCGGCTCCACCGAGGGCCGCGCGAGGCTGCTCGGGACGATGTTCCTGACAACGGTGTCAGGAAGGATCGGAACGGTCGGCGCCTCAACCGTGCTCGGCGCCATCGCGCTCTGCGCCGCGGGGACGGGCACCGAGGCAGAGGGCATCGAGGTGGGCGGCACCGAGGCAGGCGGCATCGCGGCGGGCGGCATCGACGTGACGGAGGAGCGCACCGAGGTGGGGCCCGCGCCGTCGCGCTGCGGGAAGCGGAGGTCGGGCTCCACGTTCCGCCAGTCCTTGAAGGAGAGCGTGACGATGGGCGCACGTGTCGGCTTGCCGGTGAACTCGTGATCGAAGACCGCGAGCTGAATGAACTTGCCTTTGGGGGCGCCGGAGATCGCGTTGCGGATGATCTCGAACTGCGCGCGAGCGATCGCCTCCGCGTCGCGTAGCGACGTGGTGCTGGCCACGGTCAGGGCCATCTCCCGGTAGGTGAGCGGCGACGTGGGTGTCGGGTCTTCGCTGCGGCGCGACAGCACCTTGAAGAGCGGGAGAACCTCCGTCGGGAGCTCCGCCGACGCGGACACCGACGTGGGGAGCGCGACGGCGCTCCCGCCCGTCATCCGTTCGAAGGCTGTCTCCGCCTGCATCGGCTTGGGCGCGACGAGCGGCACCTCCGAGCGGCGCGGCGGCGTGGAGATGGGCTTCGTGGGCTCCGCGGCGGTCGCGGCGCCGTTCGTCGACGACGAGGCGCTCGAAGTCAGCGTGCGCCCGCCGTCGACCTTGCTCGCCTTCGGCTCCTCGGCGGTGCGCGGGACCGGATCGTCCGGGATGCTCGGCGCCTTCCCGCGCGCCAGCCGTCCGCGCTCGCTCGCGCGTGAGGTGGTCCCCCGATTCGAGGCACGCGCCCTCGGCCGCGAAGCCGTGCCGGCAGACGAGGCGCTAGCCTTGGGCTTTCCGCCCACGCTGGTCTTTTCTTCGTCCACCGCTTCGTTGTTCGCCACCGCGCCGTCGATGAGCGGCGCGTCGTCGGGCGCGCGCTGCACCACGTAACGCGTGCGCGTCAGCGGATCGATCGCGCGGAAGCCGTCATCGAGGAGCTCGATCGAGAAATGGCCAAAAGGCCCGTCGTCCCCGCGCTTCGCGCGCACGATCTGAAGGGCCTTTTGCCACTGTTCGGCCTCGACGCAGAACCGGGTTTTTTGATCGCCCGAGCCAATGGAAGAGATGTCGACGTGCCAGCGCATGGGCGATCCGGATCTCGGGCCAAGCACGACCGCCGAGACCCAACGGCGCTCACGATACCGTTCGGGGCCAGCCGGGTCAACGCGGCCTCGAGGCGGCTCACGCTCTCAACGCGTGAGCAGATCCGCGAGCGGGACGGTGCACCGAGGGTCGTCGCGAGCGCCGGTCTCGTGGCTCGCGAGGATGATGAAGAGCGTGCGCGTCTCGGTGCGCAAGCTGATCCCGATCCCGGTCTTGCGCTGCGCCTTCTCGGCCTCCTCCGCGACGGTCTGGTCTCCCCAGGTCTGGAAGATCACGACGCCGCCGCAGGAGTCGTCGAAGACGCGCCAGGTCCACTGCGCGTAGCCCGGAGCCTCCGCGGTCTCCGGTGGCTTGAGCTCGTAGCCGGACCGTTCGAGCCGGGTCGCCAGGATGTCGGCGCTCGCGGGGACGCTGCGCTTCGCCCAGTCGATCGTCGGCGGATCCTCGAGGGCTTTCGGCTTGCGCTGGGGCGCGCGTCTCTTCCCCTCCTCTTCTTCCTCGTCGGCTTCTTTCTTGTCGGCAACGCGACCCCTGCCCTTCTCTTCGGAGGCTCCGAGCAGCGTGATGCCGAGGGTCGCGAGGGCGGCGAGCGCGATCACGGAGGCCGCGCCGAGCCAGAGCGTGCGTCGGCGGACGACGATCGCGCCGGCGCGCGGGTCGGCCGACGGGGTGACCTGCGTGGGCTCGGCGGTGATGCCGCTCTCGATGCGATCGTCGGCGATACGGACCGTGCCCGCCGGGCGCTCGCTCTTGCCCTGGGCCTGCTCGACCGCGGCCAACATCGCCGAGGCCGACGGGTACCGCGCCGCCCGCTCCTTCTGCGTCGCTCGGGCCAAGAGCCCCGCGACCGGCGACGCCGCAAGCGGACCGAGCGGGACCGGGCTCGACGACGCCTGCGCCATCGCGACGAGCATCGCGTTCTCTTCCGCGTACACCGGCCTGCCGAGGAGCATCTCGGCGAGCAGGAGGCCCACCGCGTACACGTCCGTCTCCGGGCCGGTGTCCTCTCCTCGGGCCTGCTCGGGCGCCATGTAGCGGGGCGTGCCGACCATCTCGTTTGCGCTGGTGAGCGCGGGGCTCCCGCCCGGAGCCGCGGGCAGAGGTACCGTGCCCGCCTTCGGTCGTGCCGCGGGCGCTGTCAGATCCTTCGCGATCCCGAAGTCGAGGACCTTCACGAAATACGGCTCGCCGGGGTGCGAGGTCACCATGACGTTCGCCGGCTTGATGTCGCGGTGGACGATCCCCAAGGCGTGCGCCTCCATCAGGCTCTTGAGCACCTGGTCGGCGATCTCGAGCGCCACGGGCAGCGGCATGGGGCCGTGCCGCGCCAGGAGATCCGCCACGCTCATGCCGCGGATGAGCTCGAACACGATGAAAGGCGCGCCCTCGGGGGTGGCGCCGAAGTCGAGGACACGAACGGTGTTGGGGTGCTCGAGCCGCTGCGCGAGCGCGGCCTCCCGGGCGAAACGCGCCGAGGTGCCCGGCGCTTGGCTCACGAGCAGCTTGATGGCCACGCGCCGCCCGAGCGGCATCTGCACGGCCTGGAAGACCCGGCCGAACCCGCCCGCGCCGAGCTGCTTCTCGAGCTGGTAGCGGCCCCCGATGACCGAGCCTTCAGCCAGGGCCGGGATCGGTCTGCGTTTCACTGCTCGCTACCCATGTTATGACCCCGTCGGCTTGGAGCCTCGTACCGCGGAAGATAGCTTCCTGCATCCCTGGAGGAGCCGTTTTCGGACGGTGGTCGCCGCCATTTTGGCGGAGTGGGCCGCGATCGACGGCTGGCTCTACCTGGTCTTCGCGACGCTCGCGACAAGCTTCGTGTGCGCGACCTTCGTGGGCGCGATGCTCGAGCAGACCGGCGGCGAGTGGTCGGCACCCCTCGACGACGTCTTCATCCACTTCGACTACGCGCGCTCCACCGCGCGGGGCTACCCGTTCCAGTGGTCGGAGGGCAACGGCTACTCCAGCGGCAACACCAGCCTCAGCTACCCGTTCGTGCTCTCGTTCGGCTACTGGGTCGGCTTTCGCAAGCAGCTGCTGATGGCGTGGGCGGTCCTCGTCGCCTGCCTCTCCATCATCCTGTTTTTCGTCGCGACGGCCCGCCTCGTCGCGCCCGCGGGTCGATGGGCAAAATACGCCGTGCCGCCGGTCGTGCTCGCCCTGGGCGCGCTCGACTGGTCCCTCTTCAGCGGGATGGAGAACGCGTTCCACCTGGGCGTCTGGGCCCTCTCGGTGCTCGCCCTCGAGCGCCTGGTCGACGCCCGCGAGTCGGCTCGCTTCTTCGGTCCCGCGGCGCTCCTCGGGCTCGCGAACGCCTTCCTGGTGCTCACGCGGCCGGAGTCGGTCGTCTGCGTCGCGACCTTCGCGGTCTCCGCCGCGGTGCTCCACCGGAGCCGCGGGCTCGTCAGGGCGACGGGGACCCTCCTCCTCGCCGGCGTGCCCGCCGTGATCGCGCTCGGCCTGCAGTCGGCCGCGAACCGCGCCTACACTGGCGAGTGGTCCCAGGCGGGCGCGATCGCCAAGCTCGCGATCCACCACCCGTACATGTCGAGCGCCGACAAGTGGGACGACTGGGTCTTTCATCTCAAATACGTCATCTTCCGGATGACGGAGCACCACTTCGCGGACGCGAAATATTGGGGGTACCTCGTCCCGGCCGCGGCCCTCGTCGCCCTCGTGCGTCCAGCCCTCCGCTGGCGCGCCGCGACGCTCTGGATCCAGGTGCTCGGCTGGTGGGCCGTCGTCGCCTTGAACGGGCAGGTCCGCTGGCAAAACGAGCGCTACGCGATGAGCGGGACCGCGTGGCTGCTCGTCCTCGCGGCGATGGGCCTCGCCACCCTCGTGAGCGGGTTCGGCGACACGTTGCGCGGCCGGATCGGCTGGGGTGTGCGCCTCGCCGTGGCCGGGCTCGCGACGACGCTCTGGTGGCACCACCAGAGGCCCAACTTCCGCGACCAGGTCTGGTTCTTCGCCCGGGCGTCGCGCAACATCCGCGACCAACACGTCGTCGCGGGACGTTACCTGCGCGACATGGAAGCCAAGCGCGTCCTCGTGGGCGACGCGGGCGCGCTCCTGTATGCGTCCGACCTCCCCGGCCTCGATATCATCGGCCTCGGCGGCTACAAAGATTACCCCTTCGCCCGCGCAACGAAGTACGGCCTCGGCGGCGCGCTCGAGCTCATCGAGCGGATGCCCGACGAAGATCGGCCCGACGTCATGGCGATCTACCCGAGCTGGTGGGGAGACCTGCCTTTGTTCGGGACCTACCAGAAGGAGTTTCCGGTCTTCGGCAACGTGATCTGCGGCGGCGCCGCCAAGGTCATCTATCGGTCGGATTGGTCCCCGATGGACCGCGTCGGACTACCGAAGACGCTCGCGGAGGGCGAGCGCGTCGTCGGAAGCGTGGACGCCGGTGACCTGATGAGCGAGCGCCCCGCCGAATTCGTGCACCCCAAGCCCGGCGGCTACCTCGTGTGGCGCGTGTTGCCGTCGCCCGCCGACCCGAAGCGCGATCTCTTCGACGCGGGGCGCATCCTCGCCCCCGGCCTCTCCGAGGAGATGACGATCGACCTCCCGACCTCGGGCGGACGCCTCGTGGCGCGCACCGTGGCCTCCAAGCCGGCCGCCCTGCGGGTCCGCCTCAATGGGCAGGAGCTGGGCCTCATGAGGGTGGAGCCCGGTCCGACCTGGCAGGAGCCCTCCCTCGATCTGCCCGTGAACCTGCCGCCGCGCGGCCGGCTCACCGTCGAGGCGGAAGAGGGCGAGTGGATCGACTATCACCTCTGGACGGTGCAATAATACAGTGAGGGTCGGTTGCCTTTGACCGACCCTCGCCATTGACGATCGAGCGGCGGGTGCAGAGGGGGGGCAAACTCGATTACGGCAACCGAACACCGCTGTAGCGGACGGCTTCGCTCAGCCTGGCGTTTGCGCTCGTACGGAGCGTGTCAGGAAGAGAAAGAGCCGCAGGAACACGAGCCAGGTGACGAGGAGCGTGGCCGCGCCATAGAGGAGCTTGATCCCGAGCAATGGCGTGTCGGTCCCGGCTAGGACGCCGTGCAGTGTCATGGCGACGAAGACGAAAAACGTGCCCGCGTGGATTCCGCGCCATATCCGCGTACCGACGACGGCGCGCAAGAAGAAGCTCACGTGAATGGTCACGGCCGCGTAGGCCGCGAGGATCCCGAGCCCGACCGCGATCGGCCGGTACCGGGCCCAGAGCGGGATCGTCACGTCTGCCAGCGTGAAGCCGGCGGTTCGGTCGAGGAGGAGGACGGCCGCGTGCAGAACGACGGCGCCGAGACCGATCGCCGAGAGCCAGCGGTGCAGCTCGAACACACGAGCGCGCCCGAGCGCGCCATCGAGCAGTCCGGTCGTCGCCGACAGGCCGAGGAGCACCTCGAGCGCGAGCGCGACGTACGCGACGACGCCGAAGGCGCGCGCCGCCAGCCAGAACACGGGGCTATCAGCCGAGAGAAGCTGGTTCATCGACAACCTCCACGTCACCAATCGTCTCGACGACCCCCGAGCGATGAATCATGACGCCGCCGCGGGCCCCGCCGTCCGCCAACAGCGACGTTGCTCGGTCCGAGCCCGCGACGAACGCGGCCTTCGCCAGGACGTCGGCGAGCTCCGCGGTTCGGGCCACGACGGTCATCTGCGCGAGGTCGGACCGCGCCGGTGCCCCGGTGCGCGGATCGATCAGGTGGTGCAGGGTGTGGCCGGCGCAGCGCCATTGCCGTCGATTCGGCGCGCTGGTCGCGACGCCGGCGTCACGGACACGCAGGGTCATCGCGACGCGTGACGCGTCGAACGGGTCCTCGACGTCCACCAGCCAACCGGCGCCGGGCTCCGCTTCACCTTTCAGGTACACGTCGCCCCCCGCGTCCACCGCGCCGTTCGCGGGCAGCAGGGCGGCGGCGCGGTCGACGGCCAGCCCTTTGACGATCCCGCCGAGGTCGATCTCGACGCCGGCGCGAACCGTCGCGGTTCCCCGCTCGTGATCGATTCGCAAGGCCTCCGCGAGCGACACGACGGAGCCGGTCGCCGCGCCGGGCGAGGTCGGTCGGTCGAGCGCCCCGGGTGAGAAGGAGCGGTCGTAGCCCGCGTCACGCAGCGAGGCGCCGACGGCGGGGTTGAATAGCCCGCCGGTGCGTTCGAAGTAGGCGCCGGCTCGATCGAGCAGCGCGAGCACCTCCGGCGGCAGAGACAGCGCCTGGTTCGCGCGGTTCAGTCGGGAAAGCAGGCTCGTGCGGCGAAAGCGGCTGAAGGTGCCTTCCAGCTCGGCGAAGATGGCGGCGATCGCCCGTGTGAGCGCGGCCTCCTCGATGGCGGAGGCCGCCGGCGCGAGGACGGTGACCTCGGTTCCCATTGCGTGGAAGCCGCCCATCAGGAGCTCCGCGTGCGGACGCGCGGCGCGCGCGTCTTCGCCTTGGCGACCGGGCGGGGTGGCGGTGAAGCAGACCTCGTCGCGGAGGTCGTCTTCGACCCCGTCGGCGCGCGCGCGGTCGAGCCCGGCGCATCCGCCAAGGCGGTTTCCTCGGAAGCCGCGGGACGGTCGAGGCGACCGTAGGCGATCGCGACGACGGCCGCGTAGGTCGCGAGCAACGCTGCGATGATCCAGAGCTTGTAGGCCGACGTGGCCACCTCGTGGGACGGTCGCCGCTCAGTCGTCATCGTCGTCGTCCTCCTCCTCGCGCTCCTCATGCTCGTGGTGGCGCCGTCGCGATTCGTGGCGCGTCTCGTCCGAGGCGGTGCGCACATCGAAGGCCGGCGGCGGCTCCTCGGCCGGGCCGGATCCTGGATCTGCCGAGGCCGGCGGCGCCTCCGCCGCCGTCGTGCTGGCGGCAGTCGCCGCAGTTGGAGGCTCCGTTCGTGCCGACGGCTCGCTCGGACCGGCGAGGGCGATGAGCGTTCCGACCGTCACGCCGACGGCGAGGGTGCAAGCTGCCGCAACGGCAGCCAACGCGACACCGGGGCGACCCGTGGATTCTTTCATGTTCGTCTCCTTCGCCAACGATGCCTCTCGAGAGTGGGAGCCGCCTGGGGCCAAGATGAGAGGGCTCTCATGAACCGCGCTCACGCGGTGCTAGGTTCTCGCCGTGCGGATCCTGGTGGTCGAGGACGAGCCGAGGCTGCGCGACTTGCTCGCGCGAAACCTCGTTCGAGAGGGCTACGAAGTCGAGGCGGTCGGCGACGGCCACGAGGGCTTCGAGCGCGCGCGGACCGCGGCGCACGATCTCCTGGTGCTCGACGTCATGCTGCCGACCATGAGCGGCCTCGAGATCAGCATGCGCCTGCGGCGACAGAAGATCGCCATCCCCATCCTCATGCTCACGGCGCGCGACGCGGTGGACGATCGCGTCGCCGGGCTCGACGCGGGAGCAGACGACTACCTCGTCAAGCCGTTTGCGTTCCCGGAGCTCGCCGCGCGCGTCCGCGCCCTGCTCCGGCGGAAGGCAGACGACCCGTCTTCGACGGCCCTTCGCGTGGGGGACCTCGTGCTCGACCGGATGAAGCGCGAGGCCGCGCGTGGCTCGCGCAGGATCGATCTGACGGCGCGCGAGTTCTCGCTCCTCGAGTACCTGATGAAGAACGCCGGCCGCGTCGTCAGTCGAGACCAGATCCTCGCCGCCGTCTGGCCCGACGACTACGAGGGCTCGAGCAACGTCGTGGATACCTACGTCCATTACCTGCGAGAGAAGCTGGAGCACCGCGGCTCGACGCCCCTCATCCGCACCGTGCGCGGTGTCGGCTACTCGATGGGCGATCGATGAGCGCCGCGGGGCGCGAGGCGTCGCGTGTGCGGTACCGCCTCGCCGCGGTCAACCTCGTCGTCCTGGCCATCGTCCTCGTGGTGACGCTCGGCGCGGCGGCGCTCACGAGCATCCGCTCGAGCTCGTCACACCTCGACGCGGAGCTCCACGAGCTCGCGGAGCGCGCGACGCGAGATCTCTCCCCCGTCGTCGTCGGGCGCGCCGCCGAGGATCGGGAGCGCGGTCGCGATCGCAGACACGACGACGACGATGACGACGACGACGACGACGAACACCACGGGCGGTCTCGAGCCGCGCCGGCCCTCGAGGCGGGCGCGCTGGCGGCCGCGATCGGCGGCGTGAGGGATGGCGATGCCGTCATCATCGTCGCCACGTCCACGAGGGACGTAGCCGTGGTCGGCGGTCCCCCTTCGCCCGAAGGCCTGCCCGACTCGGCGGCGCTCGCGGACGCGTTGGGCGGCCGAGAGCGCTACTCGGACGCCGGCGGCCCCACGTCCGCGCTCCGCGTCTTGTCGGTGCCGGTCCGCGCCGGCTCGGCCGTGGTGGCGGCCGTCCAGGTCGCGCGGTCGCGCGCGGGCGCCGACGCGACGCTCTCGCGCACGCTCGTCATCCTCGCCCTGACCGGGATCGCCGGGCTCGTGCTCTCGGCGGCCAGCAGTCTCTTCCTCGCCGGCCGCGCGATGCGCCCCATCGAGCTGGCGATGGAGCGTCAGCGCCGCTTCATCGCCGACGCGAGCCACGAGCTGAGGACGCCGGTGGCCGTGTTGCGTGCTCGCGCCGATCTCCTCGCGGCCGACACGGAGCACCGCGATCACGTGCTCGCCGCTGAGCTCACGCAGCTCTCGCGCGACGCAGGAGAGCTCTCGGAGCTCCTGTCGGAGCTCCTCGACCTGGCCCGGCTCGACGCTACCGACGCGATGCTCGAGCTCGCCCCCGTTCCTCTCGCCGACGTGGTCGAGGAGGTCGCGCTCCAGCTGAGACCCCTCGCGGAGGAGCGTGGCCTCTCGCTCGCCACCAGCGCTCGCCCGGTCTTCGCGATGGCGAACCTGGCGCGGCTCCGCCAGGTCCTTCGGGCGCTGGGGGACAACGCGCTGAAACACACGCCGCGAGGCGCCACGGTGACGTTCGAGGCCGACGAGAGCGGCGGCCGCGCGCGGCTCCGCGTGCTCGACGAGGGCGAGGGCATCGCGCCCGAGCACCTCGCGCACGTGAAGGAGCGATTCTACCGAGCCGACCCGTCACGCACCCGAGCGCCGGGCGCGGGGCCGCGAGGGGCGGGGCTGGGGCTCGCCATCGCCCACGAGCTCACGCGGCGCATGCAAGGAGAGCTGCTCATCGAGAGCCGAGCCGGCCGAGGCACGGTGGTCACCCTCGTCCTGCCGCTCGCCTCGTGAGGAGGGCGCCGGCTCGGTCCCCGAAGCTTGGCGCTTCAAGGATCGTGAGGCATGCTTCAAGGATGGCTATCGAACGGACCCGCATCGCCGAGGCCCGCCGCGTTTGTCAGCTCCAGGTGCAGCGGCTCGAGCGCCGCCACCGCGTCCTCGAGCTGGTGTCGCTGGCAGGTGTCCTCGGTCTGGCCGTTCGTGCGCTCCTCGGCCTCGCCGCGCCGGGGCTCGCGCCCGGGCGAGCCGGCGCGCACCTCACCATCGCGCTGGGCGTAGGGTTTGCGGTCTCGCTCGCGGGTCTCTTGCTCGCGCGGCGATGGCGCGCCCAGCTCGCGGAGGAGCGCGCGCGGCTCTTCTGGCTGGAGCTCCTGCTCGACGCCGCCGATCACGAGACGGCTCCGGCGCTCGCGATCTCTCCCTACAGGGACGGCGCCGACGGCCCGCCGGTCGTCGTGGTCAGGCGCCCGGAGCTCTTCGACGCGCGCCTCCAACCGGAGCGTCCGCGCGCGCCCCGCGGCGGACCCGTGTGGCGACCGCTCGTCGCCTCGCTCGCGATGGTCGGGCTCGGCGTCTTCGTGATCGGGTCGCTGCGCGACGCAGAGCCGGACGCCGCGGCGCGGTCCCACCGATGGACGTTCACGGAGCCCGCGACCGATTTCGCGGAGCTGGGCTTCGTCGCGCCCATTCCTGGCGGCGGCGCCTGGGTCCTGACGGACCACGCGCCTGCGACCGGAGGCCGCGCGCTGGTGAACCACGCCGGCGACGCCGACGGACGGCCCGCGCTCGCCGTCGCGCAGGCCGCGCGCTCGCGCGACGTTCGCGCGTCCACCCGATGCAAGGTCGGTGAGACCGGCTCGGCGTGTGGGCTCGTCTTCCGGTTCCACGACGAGGCGAACCATTACGTCGCTCACATCGACTCGACCACCGACCGAATCGCGCTCGAGGTCGTCCTCGGGGGCATGCCGCGGACGCTCGCCAGCGTGCCGGCCCCGTCGGATCATGGCGTCTGGCAAGAGCTGGCGATCGAGGCGCGGTCGTCGCGCCTGGCCGTGATGTGGAACGGGCGAAAGGTGATCGAGGCACACGACGCGACGCTCGCCGTGCCGGGAGGGGTGGGCCTTTGGGCGCCATCGGCGACCGTCGCCATCTTCGACGAGCTGGCGATCGAGCCTCTCTCGTCGTCCGCCCACCCGGTCGAGCTATTGCCGTTCCTCCTCGGGCGCGGCTGAGCGCGCAGGCCGCGCGACACGCCGCTCACCGCGGCTCTGGCCGTCGACGAGCCTCGGTGAGCATCAAAACCGTCCTGTCAGGGTCACCGAGGTCGGGCCGATCGCCGCCTTCACGGGGGCGTCCTCGAAGGCGAAGCTCGCTTCGAGCGCCGCCATCACGGAGCCCCCCACGATCGCGCCGGCGGACGCGAGCCGCAGAACCGCGGGCGTGTCGTCCTCCACCCCGAGCGCCTCGGCCACGCCGATGCCGCCGGCCGCGCCCGCCGCGGGGAGGAGGAAGCTCCCGGCGGGCGCGAGGAGGTACTCGCCGTCGTGTGCGGCCTCGAGGACGAAGCTCCCGAGCGGTCGCGCGCATAGCCCCGCGACGAGGAACCCGACCGCGGCGTCTTCGCTCGCGCCGGCCACCGCGATCGAACCGGTAAGAAACGTGTCCGCGACGCCGTGTACGATGAACGCCTGCCAGCCGTACCAGCGCTGCGGTCGCGGGGGTGGTGCGGCAGGCGGCGGGGGAGGCGGGGCGGCAACGCGCGGCGTGGCCGGAGCGGCGGGTGCGGGCGGCTCGGCCACGACGAGCGGCTTCGGCGCGGGGACGACCGCCTCCTCCGCGCGCGCTGACCCGCCGAGAGAGGCGACGAGGCCAAACGCCACGAGGCCGAGAGGAGTCGAAGCGAAGCGCCTGTGCATGCGAGCGGGGACAACGAAGGGAGTGGGGCGAGCTTACACGGGTCATTGCATAGCGGGGCGGGATGCCCTCCTCGACGCTGACGCCGTCGTATGCAAACCTTCGAGGGTCGGTCGAAGGGTGCAGCCCGCGCGAGCGGAGCCGCGGCGCTCGCCTCCTTGGTGCTGGGCAGGGTCCTGTTGTCGACGACGCAGCCCCCGGGCTGCGCTCGCACCGTCGAAGAGGCCGAGGCTTCGACCGAGAAATGATGCTCCCTGGTGTAGTCTCGCGTGGTGACGCCGCCCGAGGTGCCCGCGGATCCCGTGGTGAGGCGGTATCCCCGTCGTTTGGCAGCGCGGCTCGGGTGGTCCGCGCTCGCGCTCTTCTGCGTTCCGCTCCTCATCGAGCTCCTGCTCCGCAACGCGGGCGTCTGGAGCCGGATCTGGGGGATCATCGCGCCCTACGGCTCGTTGCTCGCCGCGCCTGCGCTGGCGCTCGTGGCCGGATGGTTGCGGGTCTTCGGGCTCGGCGGGCGCGCCCAGCTCCTGGTCGAGCCCGGCGCGCTCGTGATCCGAAGCGAGTCGGGCAAGGACCAGCGCATCCCGATCGGCGACGTCCAGAGTGGCTTTGCCGAGCCGGCTCGGAATGGAGCGACGATCGAGATCTCGCTCTCGGGCGATCGGGTGCTCCGGACGAGCGCGGCCTCCCTCGAGGAGGCGGAGGCGCTCCTGCAGCGGCTCGGGCTCGACGCATCGCAGCGGCGGTGTCGGGTCTCGCTCGCGAGCGAGGGCAGGCGCGTGCTGGCCGGCGTGCTCGCGAGCTTCGGTTGGTTCATGGGCACGGTCTGGACCATGATGGCGATCGACAGCGTCGCGCATCTGCCGACGCCGCTGCCGCCGCCCGTGTTGCTCCTGTGGATGGCATCGTGGATCGCCGTGCCCTGGCTCGTCATGCGCCTGGCGAAGCCGACGGAGGTCGTCATCGGAGCCGAAGGCCTCCACGTCCGCCGCGGCCTGCGCTCGAAGGAGATCGGCTACGAGCGGATCGACGAGATCGAGCAGACGGAACGAGGCATCGCCATCCGCCTCGTGACGGGCGAGACGCTGAAGATCGGGCAGGGCTGGACGGAGGTCGACCACAACGCCGCCGCGATCGTGCATCGCGTCCGGCGCGCCCTCGACGCGCGACGTCGCTCGGATCTGCCGGCGACGAAGCTCGCGCTCCTCGCGAGGGATCGCCGCTCGATCGCGGCCTGGAGGGAGAGCTTGCGCGCCCTGACACAAGGCACCGGCGGGTATCGAGGCCTGGCGATGACGGTCGAGGATCTCGGCCAGGTCCTCGAGAGCGACGCAGCGACCGCGGAGCAAAAGGTCGCGGCGGCGCTCGCCCTGGCGGGGGCGTCCCCGACGGAGGTGACGGCCAAGGTCCGGGTCGCCGCGGAGCGAGCCACGAACGATCGCGTGCGCGTCGCGCTCTCGGCGATCGCGGAGGGCAGCGACGAGGGCGCGGCGATCGACGAGGCGCTGGCCGCGGCGGATGACCGTGGTCAGCCCACGCCGCGGAGCGCCGCCGACAAGAGCTCGTAAGATCGCTTGCGCGCCTCGTGATCGTGGATGTGGGTCATGATCATGACCTCCTCCACGCCGCAGCCCTCGGCGATGCTCTCGAGCGTCGAGAGCACGTCGTCCGGCGCGCCCATGATCCGGTTCGCGTCGTAGAGCTCGCGGACCGACAGCTCCTCGGCCGTGTATTCGTAGGCCTCGGCCGTCGCCACGCTGGGAAACGGGAGGTCGCGGAGGCCCTGCGCGAACCGGAGCATCGCGAGCTCCTGGCTCTTCGCGAGGCGCCTCGCCTCGTCCGCCGTGGGCGCACACACGACGTTGACCGAGACCATCCCGCGGGGCGCGGCGTAGAGGCCGGGGCGGAACGAGCGCGTGTATCGCCGGATCTCTTCCGCCGCGTCCTCCGCGTTCATGTGGTGCGCAAACGCGAACCCGAGCCCACGCGCCGCAGCGATGCGTGACCCTTGATCGCTCGATCCGAGCATCCACACCGCGGGAGCCGGCACGCCGGTCGGGATCGCGATGGTGGACTGCGGGAACGCGGGCCGCGGCTCGTCGCCGGCCGTGAGCAACCCGATCAGCTCGTCCAGCGAAGCCTCGATGTCCGCCGGCGTCACCACCTTGCCGCGGCGGAGCTTCTGGGCGGTCGCCGGGTCCGTCCCGGGCGCGCGGCCGAGCCCGAGATCGATCCGTCCCGGGAACAGCGCGCACAGCACCTTGAAGAGCTCGGCGACCCGGAGGGCGCTGTGGTTCGGCAACATGACGCCGCCCGATCCGACGCGCAGCGAGGTGGTCGCTCGCGCGATCTGCCCGATCAGGATCTCGGGCGCCGAGCTGGCGAGGCCTGCGGCGTTGTGGTGCTCGGCCAACCAATAGCGGTGATAGCCGGCGCGCTCGGCGGCCACAGCGAGATCGATCGTACGCTCGAGCGCGGCGCGCGCGTCGGAGCCTTCTGCGACCGGCGACAGGTCGAGGACGGACAGGCGCTTCAGCATGGCTCGGGGGGCAATCCGCGGATTCGAGCCCGTCGCGAGCTCGACCTCGGCTCCACCGTAGCCACGAGCCTGGCCTGCGGCTAGAAGCTCCCGCACCATGGATCGTGAGCACCTCGAGAAGTCCGCGCGCGCGGGCGACGCCGAAAGCCAATACCAGCTCGCCCAGCTCCTCGAGACCTCGGGGGCGGTGGCCTCGCCCGGGGAGCGCTGGGACGACTGGTGCCGGAAGGCGGCGGAGCAAGGCCACCTGGGTGCGATGTTCGCGCTCGGCACGTCGCTCCTGGATGGTGACGGTGTCGAGGCCGACGTGGACGAAGCGCTCCGCTGGTTGTCGCGCGCGTCCGACGAGGGCGACGAGCACGCGGCCTTTTCGCTGGCGCTGCTCTACCTGTTCGGTGACCGCGTGCCGGAGGACGGCGAGAAGGGGCGAACGTACGCGCTCCTCGCCGCGGAGCGGGGCTTGCCCAAGGCCCAGGTCATGCTCGCGGCGGACAAGCTCGACGGAGGAGACCCCGCCGAGGTCGACGACGCGAAGGCTTGGCTCTCGAAGGCGATGGAGAGCCACCCCGAGAGCGGTCCGGAGACCGGGCTGTGGATCAGCACGCTCGAGCGCCTGCGATCGGCGCTCGAGGATCAGAAGAAAGACACCGCCGAGGTCGATGGGTGGATCGAGCACCTCCAGACCTCGGAGCCCCACGATCACGAGCCCCACGATCACGGCGTGGAGCCCTTCGTCCGTGCGCTCGTCGAGCACGAGACCGTGTATTTCCTGGAAGACCCGGAGGGGGCGCGGGCGACCGGCACCGCCGAGGAGCAGGGTCACGAGCTCATCCTGGCGTGGAGCAACGAAGCCGGGGCCCGCGCGATGCTCGAGGCGGCGGGCGAGGCGCTCGAGGGCTACGCCGTCGAAGGAGAGGAGCTCTATGAGTTCCTCGGCGCGACCTTGCCGGAGCTCTCGGAGGAGGGCCTGCGCGTGGTGCTCGATTGTCAGCCCGACATGTCCGGCATCGACGTCGACCCCGACGCGCTCCGCAAGCGGCTCTTCGCGGTGATGAGCGACGAGCAGGTCGCGAAGTTCGACGCGCTCGCGGCCGAGAGCGGCGCCGACGAGTAGCGTGTGCTCGAGACGTTGCCGGTCCTCGCCGCGCTCCTCGGGGTAGCCGGGCTCTTCGGCGGGCGGCTCTTCGAGATCGCCGCGCGGCGCCCGAGATCGGCGGCGCTCGCGCTGTCGGTCGTCGCCTTCGCGCTGTCGGGCGTCTGGGTGCTCGTCTACCTGCGCGGAGGGCCGCGGATCATCGACGCGACGGCTTATTTCCTCTCCGGTCGGGCGATGGCCGAAGGGCACCTGGCCTGGCCCGTGTCGGAGCCGCCCGCGAGCACCATGGGCCGGTTCCTGGTGCGCGACACCCTCGGGACGGGTCAAAACGTAGCTGTCATTTTCCCTCCGGGTTACCCGGCGGTGCTCGCGCTCGGATTCCTCGCCGGCGCCCCCATGATCGTCGGTCCCGTCCTCGGCGCCGCCGTCACGTGGCTGACGTTCGAGCTGACCTGCACGGCTGCGCGTGTCGCAGGGATCGCGGAGCCACATCGGTTGGGCCTCGCGGCGGCCGCGCTCTCCGTCGTGTGCGGCGCCATGCGCTACCACACCGCCGACACGATGAGCCACGGCCTCCTCGCGGTCTGTGCGGCCGCAGCGCTCTCGTCCGCGCTCCGGCTGCGCGCGGGTGAGCACGGCGGCTTCGCGCTCGCCCTCGGCCTCGCCCTCGGCCTCGCCCTCGCGACGAGGCCGGTGAGCGGCCTCGCGCTCGCGGTCCTCGCGGTGATCTGCCGTGGCCGTCCGAGCCCGCGTGACTTCGGGCTCGCGACCCTCGGCGCCGCTCCTTCGCTCGCGCTGCTCTACTTCCACCAGCTGGCGGCGACGGGCGCGCCGCTCTCGTCGTCGCAGTCGCTGTATTACGCGGTCAGCGACGGGCCCGCCGGCTGCTTCCGCTATGGGTTCGGCGACGGCGTAGGTTGCCTGCACGAGCACGGCGACTTCGTCCGCGCGAACCTCTCGGAGGGGTATGGCCTCCTCGCTGCGCTCGGCACGACGGCGCGTCGCCTGAAGATGCACGGCGTCGACGCGCTCAACGCCGAGCCGCTCGCGGTGTTTGTCCTCTTGCCCGCGCTCGTGTTTGCTCTGCGGAGCCCCAAGCTGCGCGGCTTGGCTCTCGCGTTGCCGTTCTTCGTCGTCGCGTACGCGCCATTCTACTTCGACGGGAACTACCCCGGCGGAGGCGCCCGCTTCTTCGCGGACGTCCTGCCGGTCGAGCACGCGCTCGTCGCGCTCTCATTGCCCCGCGTCGCGGCGCGATTGTCCGTGCCGAAGGCCTCGTCGCTGCTGGTCGGGCTGGCGCTGCTCGGCTTCGCCGTCCGCGCGAGCGGGCACCACGCGCAGCTGCGCGATCGCGAGGGAGGTCGGCCGATGTTCGACGAAGCGCAGGTCGACCCATCCGGGGCGGGCCTGCTCGTCTTCGTCGACACGGACCACGGGTTCTTGCTCGGGTTCGATCCGGCGCGGCGCGCGGATCGGGGGCAGGTGGAGGTCGCGCGCTTCCGCGGCGACGCAAACGACGCCTTCCTCTGGGAGGCGCGTGGCAAGCCGCGCGCCGTCCGCCACCGGTACGACGTCTCGTCGGGGTGGGTGCTCGTGGAGCCGTACGTGCCGAAGACCTTCGACCGCATCGACGGCGTCTCGTTCTGGCCCCCGCTTCGTCAGTCGGACGGCCAGGCGTTTCCATCCGGTCGCAGCCTCGCGTTTTCGCCCGGGGAGAGCGGACGCGTCCGCCTCGAGCTCGCGCTGCCGTCGGCCGCGCTCGCGGCTGAGATCCACGCGGCGGTGCGGCTCTCGACCGGCGGTCAGGCTCGGCTCTCGCTCGTCGACGAGCAAGGGAATGTCGTCGCCTCTGCGGAGGCGGGCATCGACGCGAGCGCCGCGATCGATCTCGTCGCGGCACCCGGGGCGCGCCGCCTCACTCTGGTCGTGGAGTCGGATTCAAACGGTGCGATCGTCTCGTTGGGGCTCGGCAGTCACACGGGCGAGCCTGGCCCCGCGGGAGAAAACCGTTGACGGCCCGGCGCCGGGCGTGGTCCCCTCGAGCGTAACCTTTTGGCTCGGCAGCGAGCCCGAGACGGGGTGTGGACATGACGAAGAGCGAGCTGATCGACGCGATCGCCGCACGGGGCTCTCTGACGAAGGCCAGGGCGGAGCTCGTCGTGAACTGCATCTTCGACGCCATGACCGAAGCGCTGCAGCGCGCGGAAGGCATCGAGATCCGCGGGTTCGGCAGCTTTACCGTCCGGCCCTACAAATCGTACAGCGGCCGCAATCCCCGCACGGGGGAGCCCGTTCCGGTTCCCGAGAAGCTCCTGCCCCGCTTCAAGGTCGGGAAAGAGCTTCGCGAGATCGTGAACAACAGCCGGCAGTACGCCATCACCGGCGGCGACGACGACTGAGAGACCGTCGCTGCGACGGCGCTTGCCTCGTGGCTGAAAAATCGCAATGGTTCGCGGGGTCATGAGCAACGGTTCCCCCCTCGACGAGCTCTGCCGCGGCGTGGTCGACCTCCACGTGAAGGCGGAGCTCGAGCAAAGGCTCGCCTCGGGCAAACGCCTCCGCATCAAGGCCGGGTTCGACCCCACCAGGCCCGACCTGCACATCGGGCACACCGTGCTCATGCAGAAGATGAGGCAGTTCCAGGATCTGGGCCACGAGGTGGTCTTCCTCGTCGGGGACTTCACCGCCATGGTCGGCGACCCGACCGGCAAGAGCGACTCGCGCCCGCGCCTCACGCGGGAGGAGGTCCGAGCCGCCGCGGAGACGTACACGACGCAGGCCTTCAAGGTGCTCGACTCCCAGAAGACCGTTGTCCGCTACAACTCGGAGTGGCTCGACGCGCTCAAGCCATCGGAGATGGTGGAGCTCTGCGCCAAATACACGGTGGCGCGCATGCTCGAGCGCGACGACTTCTCGAAGCGGTTCGAGGACAAGCGCCCCATCCACGTGCACGAGTTCCTCTACCCGCTGCTGCAGGCGTACGACTCGGTCGCGCTCGAGAACGACGTCGAGCTCGGGGGGACCGATCAGCTCTTCAACCTGCTCGTCGGTCGCGACCTCATGCCGCGCTACGGCAAGCAGGCGCAGATCGTGATGACCACACCCATCCTCGAAGGGACCGACGCACGCTTCGAAGGGGGCAAGGTCGTCGGCGCGAAGATGTCGAAGAGCGCCAACAACTACGTCGGCATCAACGAGCCGCCGCTCGACATGTTGCAGAAGCTCATGCTCGTGGACGACCTCGTCATCTGGCGCTTCATGGAGCTTCTCTCGGCGAAGCCTCTCGAGGAAATCAAGGCGCTCAAGGCCGACGTCGAGGCCGGCCGCGCGAACGTCATCGCGGTGAAGGAGGCGTTTGCGGTCGAGATGGTCACTCGCTTCCACGACGCCCAGGCCGCGGCCGACGCGCTCGCGCGGCGCAAGGAGATCGCGGCGGGGGGCGCCCCCGACGACACGCCCGAGCACGCCGTCCCGTCGGAGGGAGGCACCGTGGGGCTCGCGAAGGCGCTCGCGCAGGTAGGCCTCGCCGCGTCCAACTCCGAGGCGACGCGAGCGATCAAACAAGGGGCCGTCCTTCTCGACGGCAAGAAGCTCGGGGAGCCGGACGCCTTCCTGAAGCTCGCCGCGGGCGAGCGCCACCTCGTCAGGGTCGGCTCGAAGAACCGCAAGTTCGCGTGGCTGAAGATCACCTGAGCAGCCGGCGCGCGTTGCTCGCGCTGGCCGCCGTCGCCGCGGCCGGCGCCTGCGCCTCCGCCCCGGAGCCGATCGAGACGCCCAAGCTCGATCCGCTCCCGCCGCTCGATCTCGCCGCGCTCGCGCCGCGCGCCGGCCTCGTCTGGTTGCTCCGCGTGCGGCCGCGCGTGATCGCGCAGATCCCCTGGCTCATCCCCGCCGTCGGGCGCATCGTCCCGGAGGCGAACTTCGACGGCTTCCGGGACAAGGTGGGCTTCGACCTCCGGCAGATCCCTGAGGCCGTGCTCACCCGTCACGGCGCGCCGCTCTCGGCGGACACGGCCATCGTCCGTCACAACGTGGAGCCCGTGCTCCTCGAACGGAAGCTCTCGAAGCGCCTGTCGAGCGACGTCCTCCGCGCGGAGGAGCGACCGGACCTGGTGCGCGTCTCGGGCAAGCTGGGGACGCAGACGCGCGCGTTCTGTCGCATTGGAAATGACATTGCCGTCTACCAGACGGGCGGCGACCCGGTCCGCGGGACGGCTCGCATCGCGTCGCTCTACGCGACGAAGAAGCTCGATGCTCGCCGCGCGCTCGACGGCGATCCGCTCGGGCCTCTGGTCGAGCGCTTCGGGGACGCGCCCGCGGTGGCGGTCGCGCTCGGGCCGTTCGAGGACGAGTGGAAGGGCGCCGCGCGCGGTCTCCTCGAGATCGCGACCGCGGCCGGCGCGGCGGCGAGGCCCACGGCGCGCGAGCACGTGGGCCTCGCGATCGCGCTCTCCGGTGAGTTCGGCGACAGGGCGTCGGCCGCGGCCGACACGCTGCGCGACGCGTGGGGAGACATGGCCGCGACAGGGACGGGCCGCGTGCTCGGGCTCGACAGCCCCATCGGCACGCCGGTGGCGGCGGGGGCGAAGAACGTCGTCACGCTCAGCGTCGAGCTCGACGCCGACAGGTTGACCGAGGGGCTGCGCGCGCTGGTGGCCCGTGATCTGGAAGCCCTCATGCGGCTCGACTGAGCGGCACCCAAGCCACGCGCTCCAGCCGTGTCGGACGGCCATGACGAAGCTCTCTCTCTTCGCGTTATCCGGCCTCTCCGCTCTGCTCTTCGCCTCCAGTGCGTTCGCTCAGGAAGGCGTGGACTACAAGACCCAGGGAGCAGGAGAAGACGGCAGCTACAGCGTGGAGTTCCTCGACAACCTGCTCAACGCCGACGGCATCGATGCTAACGCAGCTGTCATTCGTGGCACCTGGCGCCCGCCCCGCATGCTCCTCATCAGGCCCCGCGCCAACTTCGTCCCGGAGCTCCGCAAGTCCGTCGAGAACCTGTGAGGGGAGCGAGAAGACCGAGCGCCGTCGTCGTGCTCGATGGGTAGGTCTCGAGCCTGGCGTGTAGGATGGCGCGGTCTCGATGTGGGTCCGCGCGGCGCTCGCCGCTTGTCTCGTCTTGCTCGGCGGCTCGGCCGCGCGCGCCGATCCGCTGACGGGGACCTTGCGGGTCGACCGCGCGCCAGGCGCGGAGGCGTGTCCCGACGTCGACGCGCTTCGAGCCGAGGTCGAGGCACTTGCCGGCGCCAGCATCCTCTCCGGCCCCGAGCCGCGTGACGTCACGCTGGACCTGCGCGTCGCGCCTGCGAAGCCCGGCGGATTCGAGGCGACGATTGTGCTCTCGGGCAAGCGAACGGGCGAGCGCTCGCTCGAGGACATCGGTCCTGGATGTGACGTGTTGGCCCGCGGGCTCACGGTCACCATCGCCATTTTGCTCGAGGCGGGACCGGGCGTCCCCGTTGCTCTCCCGCCGCCGCCGCCGACACCGGCGCCGCCTCCGCCTGCCGCCATCCCCTGGTGGCGCCGTTATTACCTCCTTCCCGCCATCGACGCGCCGAAGCCGATCGCCTCGGCGGACGAAGGCATCCCGCCCATCGTCGCGTCGGTCGGCGCGATCTACGACTCGGCGACCTTGGTCAGCGACGCGGCCGGGCTCGTCCTGGGCGTCGATGCCTACATCCCCTACGCGAGCTTCGGGCTCGCCTTCGTGTGGCTCCCGCAGGAGCGAGTGGAGCGCGACTTCTTTCGGGTTGGCTACGCCTACGCCGCCGGCCGGACCCGCGCTTGCGTGCGCGACCCGTTCATCGAGCAGTTCGGCCTCGCTGCCTGCGCTCGATTCGCGGCCGGCCGGCGAACGGCCAACCTGGAGAGCACGTCGACCGGCAAGACCGACCAGAGCCACGGCGCGTACCTGGCCGTCGGCCCCCAGCTCGAGATCTCCCGCCGCGTGATCGGCCCGCTTGGTGTGTATGCCGACTTCGGGGTGGACTTCCCGGTGCTCCAGGATGACCTCACCGTTACCGACCCCGTCGGCGGCGCAGTCTTGAGGCAGCCGGATCAGGTGATCAGCTTCGAGACGGGCCTCGGGGTCCGGTTCTGGCTCGAGCCGCCGAAGCCCGGACCTCCGGCGACCGAGAAAAGGGGCCCGTGAGGTCAAGCCGGGTGACTTTCTCCGCCGGACGCTTTTTCATGATGGCGCGGCCTGCGAGCGACCACGAACGGGGCAGACGATGACTCAAGGGGCACCCACCCTGCGCGCCATCTACGACGAGCACGTCTCGTTCGTGTGGAAGGCTCTGCGCAGGCTCGGCGTGCGCGAGTCTGATCTTCCCGACGCGGTGCAAGACGTGTTCCTGGTTGTCCATCGCAAGCTGCCCGAGTTCGAAGGCCGGTCGAAGGTCACGACCTGGCTCTTCGGGATCGCGATGCGGGTCGCCCGAGACCGACAGCGCCTCGCCCACGTGCGGCGCCAGGTCGGCGACGAAGAGGCCGTGCTCGCGTTCGTCGACGAGTCGGCCGACGTGGGAGCGGAGGCGGAGCGCCGGCAGGCCGCGTCGATGCTCGAGGCCATCTTGGACTCGATGCCCATCGAGCAGCGAGCCGTCTTCACGCTGTTCGAGCTCGACGGCATGACGGGCGACGCCATCGCCGAGCTGCTCGAGGTGCCCCTCGGCACGGTGTACTCGCGGCTCCGCTTGGCTCGCGAGGCCTTCCAGAAGTGCGTCGCGCGGTTGAAGGCGCAACAGGAGCGGCCGCCGGCCCCGCGCACGAGCACCGTGCGCACGCGAGTGAGCGACGAGCCCTCGGATGAGGGGGTCGTCTCTTCACGGCGCGCAGCCGCAGGAGGTGCCGTATGACCGAGCCACGCAGGCTCTGCGACGAGGCGGGCGACGACCTGACCCGACAGCTCCTCGACGCTGGTCGCAGCGGTGGCGGCGGTCCGTCCGCCGCCCTTCAGGCCAAGATGTGGTCCGGTATCGAAGCGTCGTTGGCGCCGATCGCGGGCGGAGCTGCTGGCGGCGCGACCGGCGCCGCCAGCGGCGGCGCAACCTCCGCCGGGACTTCTTTATCCGGCGCGACCGCGCAAGCCGCCGCCCCGAGCGCCGCCGCAGCGGCGACGCCCGGTGTCGGGCTCGCGATCGGGACAAAGCTCGGGCTCGTCGGGCTCTTCGTGGGGGCCATGCTCGTGACGGCCACGGTCGTTCGTCCGCCGGGAGAGAAGCCGGCTCCCGCTGCCGTCGTCGAGCAGTCGTCCGCGCGAGTTGCTTCGCCTTCCTCGGAATCGAGGAATGGCCCGGCCCCGACGCCCGACCCCGCAACGCCCGACCCCGCAACGCCCGACCCCGCAACGCCCGACGCGGCGGATACGCGCCCGATCGATCCTCGCGGTGCGGAGCAAGCGCCCGACTCGAAGCCCGAGGTCGGGGCCGCGAAGCCCAGCGCCAAGCAGACTTCGCCGCCGAACGGCTCGGCCGCGCCGAAGGCGAGCACCGCCTCCAGCCTCGTGGAAGAGGTCGCGGCGGTGCAGAAGGCGCGCGCCGCTCTCGCGGCGGGGAACGCGACGGAAGCGCTCGCCGTGCTCGCGGAGCTCGACAAGACGATTCCCGGCGGCTCGCTCGGTCAGGAGCGCGTCGTGCTCACGATCGAGGCGCTCGCCGCGAGCGGTCAGAAGGGCAAGGCCGGTCAGCTGGCCAAGGCCTTCCTCGCGGCCAACCCGTCGAGCCCGTACGCCGATCGCGTCCGGCCTTACGCACCCTGACTCACCCGTCCGGGACCTTCAACCGGTCTGGCCTCGGCGCGCCGCCACGCGGCGAGCGATCTCGAGGCCCGAGATACACGCCGAGAGCCACACCGTTCCTGCGGCGAACCCACCGAGGACGTCGCTCAGGTAATGGACGCCCAGGTACATGCGGCTGAACCCCATCGCGACGGTCCAGGCCACGGCGCACGCCAGGATGAGCGCGCGCCCAGACGCGCCGCGGGCGGCGACGACGCCGAAGTACGCGAGCATGCCCGCCGCGACGATGGTCGCCATCGCGTGCCCGCTCGGGAAGCTGAAGCCACGCGCGATCTCGTGTGGTGATTCGAACCAGGGCCGCGGCCTCGCGAAGACCACCTTCAGCGCGGCGTTGAACACGGCGACGCCGATCATCGAGAAGAGCCAGCCCAGCGTGAGGAGCCGCTGCCTCTTCCAGAGGAGGATCCCGGTGACGATCGTCGAGACGATGTAGAGACCGGGCGTGCCCCCGAAGAAGGTGAGGAAGCGGAAAGCCGTCAAGCCCTGCGGTGATGCGGCGTCGTAGAGCGAAGCCGCGAGCGCATGGTCGACACGCACGACGGTCGAGCCTTCGGCGATCTCTTCCGCGATGCCGACGAACACGAGCGCGGCGAGCGTGAGCGTGAGCCCGAGGATGGCGTGGAGCACGAGATACTCGTCCGGATCGAGCGCCCGCAGCGCTCGCCACACGGACGGAAAACGCGCCTCGATCCGGCGAACCAGCCAACGCGCCTCCAGCCAGCGCCAGACGTGCTCGCCGGCGCCCCAGAACGTGCGCGCGCGCCGAGCCGCCCAGGTGACGAAAGCTGCCACGACGCCGAGGGCGGTCGTGGCGAGCACGATGAGGAGCGCGAGCAGGACGAGCGGACGCGCTCCGAGCTCGGTGACCCACCGCTCCGCCGCGCCGCTCATGCCCGAGAGCCCTAGCACGTCACGCGCCGCGAGCGGTCAAGTCGGGCAGTCGATCGCCTTGTCGCAGAGGCAATACACGAAGGATTGCTCGGTTCCGAACGGCGTCTCGTGACGATCGTGGACCTCCGCGACGACTTCGTAAGCGGGGCCGAGCTCGCGCCTCAAGCCCTCGGCGGAATAACGCGCGACCGGCAGCCCGCTGCATTTCTCGGGCCCGTCGAGGGCAAACGTTGCGAGGATGATGTGACCCCCCGTCCTCAGGGAGCAACACGCGCGCTCCACGTAGCGGCGGCGCGCCTCCGGCTCGGTCAGAAAATGGAAGACAGCTCTGTCATGCCAGACGTCGAACGCGTCGCAGCCGAGGTTGATCTCGGTCGCGTCCCCGACCTCCCAGTGCACGAGGTCCGCGCGGTCGCCGAGGCGTCTCCTGGCGACCTCGAGCGCTGCCGCGGAGATGTCGAGCACCGTCAGGTTCCGAAACCCCCGATCGAGCAGGTCGTCCACCAGGGTCGAGGCGCCGCCGCCGATGTCGACGATCCGCGCGTCGGGCGCGAGGCGGAGAGCGTCGATGAGCTCGAGGGACTTGTCCAGGTGGGGTCGGTACCAGCTGACCTTCTGGCTGTCCTTCTCGGTGTAGACGCGCTCCCAATGCTGCTTCGTGGCCACGATGAAACCGTAGCTCAGCCGAGCTCCTTCGACGAGTAGCCGAGGACCTTGCGGGCGATGATGAGCTGGTCGATCGTGAGGTCAGAGTGAGTCTTCGATGGTCGAGACGATCGTCTTCAGGACCTTGATGCGGGCGTAGTACTTGTCGTTCGCCTCGATCAACGTCCACGGCGCGACCTCGGTGCTGGTGCGGTCGATCATCTCGTTCGCGGCGGACTGGTAGGCGTCCCATTTGTCGCGATTGCGCCAGTCTTCGGGGCCGATCTTGAACCGCTTGAACGTCGTGCTCGCGCGCTCCTCGAAGCGCTGGAGCTGAACGTCTTTGCCGATCTGGAGCCAGAACTTGACGATGATGGCGCCCGATTTCGCGAGGCTCTCCTCGAAGTCGTTGATCTCCCCGTAGGCGCGCATCCAATCGTCCTCGTCGCAGAACTTCTCCACGCGCTCGACGAGGACGCGGCCGTACCAGGAGCGATCGAAGATCGCCATCTTCCCTCGCCGCGGCAGGTGCCGCCAGAAACGCCAGAGGTAGGGGCGAGCCTTCTCCTCGTCGGTCGGCGCCGCGATGGGAATCACGTCGTACGAGCGGGCGTCGAGGGCCCCAGTCACGCGCCGAATGGCCCCGCCTTTGCCGGCCGCGTCGACGCCTTCGAACACGGCGATGACGCTGCGCTTGCGCAGCGCGGGCTTGCGGAAGAGGAAGTTCAGCGCGCCTTGTTGCTTCAGCAGCTGGTCCTCGTACTCCTCCTTGGGAAGAGCGGGCGTCAGGTCCAGCGCGTCGAGGATACCCTTGCCGTCGATCGGTTTGACGAGCGGCGGCGTGAGGTCGGCGGTGTTCTGCGCGGGCGCGTCGAGCCGCTTGCGGATGGCGTCGTGGATGATGTTGCCGACGGTCGCGTAGCGGTACTGCGGGTCGGACGCTTCGACGATGTACCAGGGCGCGAAGCCGGTGCTGGTGTCGCGCAGCGCGCGCTCGGAGATCTTGCGGAACTTCGAGTACATCTCGAACCGCTCCCAATCCAGGTCGGTCACGCGCCACTTCGTGCGCGGGTCGTCCTCGAGCTCCTCGAGTCGCTTCTTCTGCGCCTTCTTGGTGAGGTGGAACCAGAACTTGATGACGAGCACGCGCTCGTTCGTGAGCATCCGCTCGAAATGCATTGTCTCGTTCATCGCCGTGTCGAGGTCGACGTCCTTCGTTCGACCGTAGGCGCGATCGAGGATGGGCCCCGAGTACCAGGAGCCCAGGAACAAGCCGATCTTCCCCCTGGGCGGGAGCCTGCGCCAGAACCGATACATCGAAGGCTGCTCGGCTTCCTCCGAGGTCGGCTCATGGAGCGCGTGCATCTGCAGGTGGCGCGGGTCGAGCCACTCGAACAGGCGGTTGACCGTCTCGCTCTTGCCGCCGCCTTCCACGCCGCCGATGACGATGACGACGCTGAACGGCGCCTTCTCCAGGAGCTCGTATTGGACGTCGAGGAGCTTCTCGCGCAGCGCGGGCTCCTGCTTGGCGAACTCTTCCTTGCTGAGCTTGTGACCAAGCTCCGCCGATTGAAACATGCTCCTCTCCTCTTCCTTGGGGAGCAGCCTATCCCGCTTTGCCCGAGCGGACGTAGCCCAAGAGCGTGCGGATGATGCCCTTGGCGAGCTCGGGGGATTCGTCGAGCAGACCCTCGAGCTCCACGCGCGGAATGCGCAGAAGCCGCGCGGCGTCTTTGGCGCGGATCGTCGCGGCGCGCGGCGCGCCGTCGAGCACGCCCAGCTCACCGAAGGCTTTGCCGGCGCCGAGCGTGCCGATGGGCTCGCCGTCTTTGATGATCGTCACCTCGCCGTGTGCCACCACGTAGAGATCGTCCGAAGCCTCACCCTGCGTGACGATCGTCGAGCCGGGCTCGGCCGTCTCGAGCGTGGCGATCTCGGCGACGGGGTAGAGCTCCTCCCCCGAGAGCCCCTGGAAGAGCGGGACGTCTCGGAGCAGCAGCACCTTTTCGAGCACGCCCGCCATCGGATCCCCCAACCCTAGCTCCCCGCGATCGAGCTTGGAACACTTCTCGAGCCAGCCATCGAGCGGAGCCGGCGGGCGCTCCACGGCCGATTCGGCTCCTCCGCAGAGGCCGACGAAGCGCCGGCCGAGGCCTTGGGGCAGGGTCGCCTCGAGCAGCTCGAGCGCGTCGTCGCGCGACCGCCCGGCGCCGGCGAGCGCGAGGCGAGCGCGAGCCACCGTGCGCCTGTCCTCGACGACGCCGAGGAGATCGAGCACGGCTTCGCGTGTGTCGCCCAGTCGCTGTGCGAGCTCGTAGGCCAAGAGGCCGCCGCTCTTCGCGGCTCGTGTGTGGCCCACGATCGACTCCCCGTAGTCGACGAGCGTCGTCATGGCCGCTTCGATCAAGTCGCGGTCCGTCGCGCCTACCTTCAGGTTCGTCGCGCCGAACGCGTGCGCGACGGCGACGCGTGCGCGGTGACCGAGCGAGCCGAACAGTCGCAAGACCTCCTTCGCAGCGCCTTCCCCGATGCGCGCCAGCGCGCGCGCCGCCCGCGCCGTGCCCGAGACCGCGCGGCCCTCGGCGACGGCGGTGGGAGCGACCGCGCCTTCGCCGCGTGTGACCGGCAGCGCCTGGACCAGCTCGCGCACGGCGCGCGGGCCCGCGAGCGCGAGGCACCTCGCAGCGATCGCGGGGTGGGGACCGGCGACGAGCCTCGCAACGAGAGACGAGACAGCCCCGCTCGCGTCGAGGAGGACGGCCGCGCGGGCCGCTTCCTGGAAGACGGCGGGCTCGCGCGAGCCCATCGCGATGAGGACCTCGCGCTCCGCTCGTCGATCGCCGAAGAGCCCGATGGCGCGCAGCGCCGCCGCGCGCTGCGGCGAGTCGGCCCCGGTTGCTGCTTTGCGCAGCTGCTTCAGGCTCTGATCGATGAGGGTCTGCGCGGGAGCCCCGCCACCTGCCTCCTTCTGCGCGCGACCGAGGAGCGCGCGGTGGAGCAACGCCTCCGCCCACAGATCGGCGGCTGCCTCGCTGGAGCTCGGGTCGGGGCGCTCGATGGCGGCTGCGGTGCGCGCCATGTCGGCGAGCGTGCCGTGCTCTCGCGCCGCACCGAGGAGCATGACCTCGATGGTCGGGTCTGGGTCGGGTGGCACGAGCGCGAGCAGCGCCGCTCCGTCGCGGGGGCCGGTGAGCCGGGCCGCCGTCGTCACGGCGTGGCGCCGGATGGCCGGGTCGTTTGCGGCGAGCGCGGGGGCGACGTCCAGCGGAGAGAAGAACCGATCCGTCATCAAGTCGAGCGTGCGCCGCGCGTCGTCGGCGCGACCCTCTCGAACGCAGGAGGCGAGCATGCGCTCGACCTCGGCGCGAAACAGCGCGATCGCCTCGGGCGGCACGTCTTCGCTGACGCGACCGCGGGCGAGGGCCGCCGCCAGGGCAGCGGCGTACGCCCGCGGGGCGCCTCGGACCGCGAGGCCGAGGAGGAGCGCAGAAGAGACGATGAGCGCGATCTGGAGCCATCGACCCGGTCCGGCCTCGCCGAAGGCCGTCAGGATCGCGGCCGAAGCGAGCCCGCCCAGCGGCGCCGCGGAGCCCTTCACCACGATCTTCGCGCGCGTCCGCACGCTGCGCGCGAGCGGGACCAAGAGCACGTCCGCCACCGAGTTGCCGATACCGAACCGCACCGCGAACTCGGTGAGCCGCACGGCGCCGGTCCCGAGCACGGGGGGCAGGGCCGCCGACGCGAGCCCCGCGCCGCCGACGAGCAACGGGCCCGCCAGGAGGGAGCGCCCGACGCCGATTCGCCCGACCAACCGGCCCGTGATGAGGACCTGCATCGCGAGGACGACCGCGTTGGCGATGACCCCGAACGTGCCGAGGACGGCGGCCATCTGGTCGCGGTCGTACGCCTCCTTCAGCGAAGCCTTGAAGGAGAAGTCGACGAAGTTCGCGATCATCGTGCCGAGCAGGCCCATCGAGACGACGATGCGGACGGCTGGCACGTTGCGGATGTCTGCCCCGGTCTCGCGCAGGGTCTGGAAGAAGCTCGGCTTCGCCAGGCTGGGTGGACCGCTGGGCTCGGGCAGGGCCTGCGCGCCGAGCCGCGCGAGGATCGGGACGGCCGGGGCGCAGAGCAACGCGCCCATCCAGAAGAGCGTGGGTACGCCCGTGCGCGGCGCGAGGTAGGTGGCGGCCGCGCTCGTGGCGATGGAGCCGATCGTCGCGGCGGCCGCCACCAGCGGAAGCACCCGCTTCGCTTGGCGCGCGGCGAGCAGGCTGGTGATCGCGTTGAACGCGATGAGCGGCAGGAGCGGCGGGAGAAGGAGCTGCGCGAGACAGAGCGCGTAGAGGATCGCGGGTGACTCGCTCCGTGCCACGACCGCGGACGCGCCGAGGAGCACGATCGTCACGGCGACGACGGCGCTGTCGAGCGCGCCGGCGCGCCGCGGATCGTCCCCCGCGATGCGGTCCACCGCGGCCGCGTACACGAGCGAGGCGACGACACGGACGACCGCCGCCACGCCGAGGAATCGCGAGAGATCGCCGAGCGAGAAGACGCTGACGAAGATCGTGTCCGCAGCGATCGTGGACAGGCCGTTCGCCCCGACACAGGCAAACGCCAGCGCGAGCGGCGCCAGCGGGAGGGCCGCGTCGGTCGAGCTCGTCCGCGTCAAAGGTTACCGTCTGCCTTTGAAGCCCATCATGCCCTGGACGACCGCCTCGCTCTCCTCGGCCACCGTCTGGGCTTCGGCTTCGCGGTCGGCGCAGTCCTCACACATCTTCTTCGCCTTCTTGCCGACCTTCACGCTCTTCAGCTGCTCGACTTCGTCCTTGCACACGGGGCAGGTGGGCATGCAGGGAAGGGTACAAAAAAGGTGCGGCGATCCGAAGCGGCACCGGCCTCAGGCGGTACTACCGCCGCCTGGCCGCCTCTTTGCCGTTCGCGGAGAGGTCGGCAGGCACCGCGGGAGGTCGCGGGGGGATGAGCGAGCCCTCGAGGTACGCAGGGGGACGCATCGTCGAGCGGGCGGGCGGCATCGTGGAGCGCCCGATGCCGCGCTTCACTTCTTCGACGGTCTGCGCGACGGCGCGCAGGACGAGGTCGATGCGCTTGGGCTCGGCGGCGGCCTTGCGGGAGACCGCGTAGAGCGGCTGCGAGGGGATGACGTCGATCGGGAGTCGAACGAGCGCCCCGTCGCCTCGGTAGTCGCGCGCGACCACGTCCGGGAGCACGGCCAGGAGCCCGTCTTGCGCGCAGACCTGGACCGCGACGTGGAGCTGCTCGACCACCATCCCGAGCTTCCGCGGGAGGTGGAGCGGGAAGTGGTCGGAGATGCTCTCCGGCGGGCCCACGAACGGGAACTCGAGCAGGTCTTCGACGGTGAGGTCGAGCCGCTCCGTCAGCGGGTGGAAGTCGCTCGCGTAGACCGAATACTCGAGCTCGCTCAGCTTCGTGACGCGGAGCTCCGTCCGCGAGATCGCCGAGTCGGTCACGAAGATGTCGAGGCCGCCGTCGACCAGGAGGTGCTCGGCCTGCGCGGGCGCCGCGCTGCGGACGTGCGCGAGCAGATCGGGGTACTGCTCGCGGAGCTTCCGCAGCGCGGGGAGCACGAAGAGGCTCGTGTACGGCCCGGGCGCGGACACGTGGACCGTGCCGGCGCTCTCGGAGCTGAGGATCTGATCGAGGGCGGCCTCCACGGTGCGCATCGCCGAGCGCGTCGCGCCGAGCAGCCGGCGACCGGCCGTCGTGAGCTCGAGCTGCCGGCCTTCGCGCGCGAAGAGATCGACGCCCAGATCTTCCTCGAGCAACTTCACCGAACGCGAGAGCGCGGAGGCGCTCAGGTTGACCTCTTTCGAAGCGGTCGGGAGGTGCTCGAACTCGGCGACCGCGCGAAACGCGGGGAGCCAGTTCCAGACCTGCGCGGTGCGACGGGTGAGCTTCACGGCTGGCCTTTCGCGAGGCAGAGACCATCGCACCGCGGAAAAACAAGCACAATTGGTGTTGCTTCTGCCCACCTGAAAGGCCCCGCGCTCACCACAGGCGCGGGCAGTGTGCGACAGCGGCTGAGGGCTCGAGGCTACACCTCGGACGCGAGGAGCGCCTCCATGGCCGGCCGCACCACGAGCTCGAGCCCGCGGCGCCGTACGTCGAGCATCTCGCGCTCCGAGAGGCGGCCGTGCGGGTGGACGCTCCAGGTGTCCTCGGCGCGCACCGACGCGAGATCGGCCGCGGCAGCCGCGAAGGCCTCCTCGGCGGCGGCGCGGACATCCGCGCCGCCGGACCGCAGCGCCCACGCGACGAGCTTCCAGGCGAGCTCCGCGTGGCGTGCCTCGTCGGCGCGCACCACGGCCAGCGATGAGATGACAGCTTCGTCAGTCGCAGCGTCGTGCTGTGCCGAGGCGACGAGGGCGGCGAGCGTCTCGCCGACACAGCCCTCGCGCACCGCGGCAGCCACCAGCGCGGGTAGGTCGCGCGCGAGGGGCGCGCGCACCGCCTCGGCGAGCGGGCCGGGCGAGACCGGCTCCCCCGCGTAGGCGCTCGCGAGGGCGAAGCCGAGCTCGGCGTGGCGGATCTCGTCGAGCGCGGCCTCGTGGGCGGCCCGCACGAGCTCGGCCGGCGCGCCCAGCGCGAGCAGCTCGAGCGAGAGCTTGGCGAAGCTCGCGACGCTGGCGTGCTCGTAGCTCGCGTCGTCCGCCCACGCGCGCGCGAGCCGGGCGCGGGTCTTCGAGTCCAGCCCTTCGACGCGCGGACGGCTCGGGCTCGCCGACCAGCCCTGGTCGCCGCGAGCGATGGGGGCGCGCGCGGGCCTCCCGTCCACGACGAGCGGCCGCCCGATGACGGCGCAGGTCGGATCGTTGGGCGGTCCCACCTCGACCTGGTAGCAGCACTCGCCGTTCACGAGATCGGGGCCGCTGACCCATTCGTTCACGACCTCCGAGTCGATCGTACAAGGGTAGACGGTGCCGGCCTCGGCCAAGGGTGGGCAGGGCGGATCACCCAACGACGCGGGCCAGCACCGCTCGACGGCGACGCCGCCACCGCCCCCGCCGTCGCCGCCGCCCGCGCCTCCGCCGCCCCCTTGGCCCGTCCCCGTCGACGCGGTGGTCGACGCGGTGGTCGAGCTCGTCGTGGTGCTCGCGGACGTGGTCGTCTGGCCGCTCGTGGTCGAGCTCGTCGTGCCGCCGCCGCTGCCGCCGCCGCCCGTGCTCGTTTCGTCGTCGCCGCAGGCCGCGGTCAGGCAGGCCGTGGCCCCGACGGCCACGAGGATCTTCTGGGTGAGGGTGATCTCGAAAGAAAGAAGACGGGACATGAGGACCTCCAAGGAACAAGGGTGCATGCCCGGGAGGAGGTCACCTGATCGATCAAAGATGATCGAAGGCCGCTGCGGGTCACCCGATCCGCACCGGCTCCAGGACCTTTTTGTCGGTGACGATCAGGTCGACCGGAACATCGCCGGCCGCGACGGGGAGGTCGGCCGCGAGCTGGAAGTCGTAGACGACGCAGACCGCGTGGGCGTGTGGTTTGAACCGCGCGATCGCTCGATCGTAGAAGCCGCCTCCGTAGCCGAGCCGGTGGCCGCGGCCGTCGACGAGGAGCGCTGGCGTGACGATCACGTCCACCTCGGTCGCCTCCGGTGCGCCGGGGTCGGGCTCCAGGAAGCCGAAGCCGCGGTCGGTCATGGTCTCGCGCGAGCCCGGATCGCGGAACGTCATCGTCCAGCTGGCGCGATCCATCGACGGGTAGAGGACCGACGCGCCGCGGGCGCGCGCCCACGCGTCGAGCGCGACGACGTCGACCTCGCGCCGCGCGAGCATCGCGTCGAAGAGGGCGATGGTCTTCGCACCCTGCACCACCTCGAGCCCTCGCAAGCGCTCCACGATCGCGCGCGAGCGCTCGGCCGCGGCCGCCTCGGTGAGCGCGCCGCGCACACCACGCGCGCGCTTCCGGAGCGCGACCTTGGCTCGCTTCGCGAGCTCCGCCACGGCCGCAGTGTCGAATGGCTGCTCGCCGCTCACGAGAGGAACCTACCACGCGGTGGCGCCCGAGCATTTGTGGTAAAGCCCGCTCGAGTGAAGATCGCAGCCGTCATCCCCGCGTACGACGCCAGTCGAACCATCCGCTCGGTGGTCGAAGAGACGAAGTCCGCCTTCGAGGGGATCGGCGAAGTCTACGTGGTCGACGACGGCTCGACCGACGGGACGGCGGCGGCGGCGCGCGCCGCCGGGGCGACCGTGCTCGCCCACGACACGAACTGCGGCAAGGGCCGCGCGCTCCGGACGGGGTTGAGCCGCGCCGCGGCGGACGGGCACGTGGCCGCGGTGACGCTCGACGCGGACGGCCAGCATCCGCCGGCCGAGGCAGCACGCCTCGCGCGCCTCGGGCTGAGCCCGAGCGCGCTCGTCCTCGGCATCCGTGACCTCAAGGGCGCCGGCGCGCCGCGTCCGAACCGCATCTCGAACGCCATCTCGAACGGGTTCCTCTCGCTCTTCTCCCGCAGGCTCCTCGCCGACACGCAGTGTGGTCTGCGCCGGTACCCGCTGCCGCGCACCCTCGAGATCGGCGGCCGTGACGACGGCTACGCCTTCGAGGCGGAGATCATCCTCCTCTCCATCGCCGCGGGTATCGAGGTGGTGGAGGTCCCCATCGAGGTCGTCTACCCGGAGGACCGCACGACCCACTTCGACAGCGTCCGCGATCCGATGCGCGTCGTCCGCCGCGTCGTGTCCACGCTCGTCTCCACGCGGGGCATCACGCGGCCCGCGGCCTGAGGCCGAGCATGAGCTTTTTCAGGCGGCACAGGAAGAAGCTCATCGCCCTCGCGGTGGTGCTCTTCCTCCCGGTCCTCGCGCACGTCGCCATCGTCCTCGCCACCCGGATGACGCCGCCCGAGGTGCCGAGCGTCAGCGGCGAGGCCGAAGAGGTCGACGGAGTCCGGCGGCTCGGGCCGGCTTACGCCAGAAAACGCGGCGACATCCTGGAGGTCCGCCTCGCCGGCAAGCCGGAGGAGATCGGCCACCAGCACGCGCGTCTGCTCTACGACGAGATGATCGCGTCCGAGGGGCAGCTCTACACGACGCTCGAGCACTACGTGCCTTTCGCGCCGCTCCGCTGGCTCATCTTCGACGTCGCACGCGTGCTCCACCACGGAGCCGACGGCACGATGAGCGAGGCGCGGCTCACCGAGATCGCGAGCCAGGCGCGCGCGTTCTCCCCGGACCCCTTCGCCGATCGCTTCCCGACCTACCAGCGCTTCATCTACCTGAACTCGCTCTACGACATCGCGCTCGGCTTCGAGCACTCGCCGCTCCTCGGTTGCACGAGCTTCGTCGCGCGCGGGGAGGGGAGCGCCGGGGGCCACGCCATCCTCGCGCGGAACTTCGATTTCGAAGCGGGCAGCGTCTACGACGAGAAGAAGGTCGTCTTCCTCGTGCGGGAGGAGGGCAAGATCCCGTTCGCTTCGGTCGCCTGGCCAGGGCTCGTCGGCGTGCTCTCCGGGATGAACGCCAAGGGTCTCGGCGTCGTGGTCCACGGCGGCCGCGCCCGCGAGACGCAGACCGACGGCGAGCCCGTCGTCCACACGACGCGCGCGATCCTCTCCGAGGCATCCACGGTGGACGAGGCCGTCGCCCTCCTCGAGAAGCGCCGGGCAATGGTGAGCCACATCCTGCTCCTGGTGGACGCCACCGGGATGGGCGCGGCCGTCGAGCGCGCCCCTGGGGAGCCTCCGTACGTCCGGCGGATCGAGGGAGACTTCCTCCCGCTCACCAACCATTTCGAGGGGCCCTTCGCCTCCGACCCGAAGAA
The DNA here is from genome assembly GCA_016794345.1 of Myxococcales bacterium. Lineage (GTDB taxonomy): Bacteria > Myxococcota_A > Polyangia > Polyangiales > Polyangiaceae > Xiheicaenibacterium > Xiheicaenibacterium phototrophicum. Next base: position 36,302 of record JAEUKE010000276.1, on the reverse strand, counting down.
CCTCCGCGTCCGCGAGGCGACGTCCACGTTGCCTCGTCGCGCTCGCCTCGACGAGCTCCTGGCGAGCCGCGACAAGCCCGTCGATCCGCTCGGCGCGATCCAGATCCTCCGCGACAAGAAGGGCGCGGGTGGCGTCGAGCTCCCGCTCGGGCACCGCAGCGCGCTCGACGCCGTGATCGCCACACACGCGGTCGTGATGGACGCGACGGACAGAGTCCTCTGGGTCAGCGAGTCGCCGCACCTGATGGGCCGGTTCGTCCGCTTCGATCTGAAGGCCCTCCTCGATCCGGCCTACGAGCCGAAAAATGACGAAACCGTCGTGACGCTCCCGGCCGATCCGGCGCTCCTGGACGGCACGTACGACAGATGGCTCGGCGACGGCGCCAAACACAACGGGGCGATGTGAAGCGTCGCGAGGAGCCGCACGAACGAGAGGCGCTCGCGGCGCTCGCGGTGCTCTACGCCGAGCTCGGCGAGCGCCTCGCCGGCTCGACCTGCCCGGCGTCCACCGAGTGCTGTCGTTTCGGCGTCACCGGCCGGGAGCCCTACGTCACCAGCGTGGAGCTCGCGTACCTCGAGCGCGGCATCGCCCGTTCGGGTGGCAAGACGCCCCAGGCGACAGGCAAAGGCGCGCGCCCGCTGCCGGTCGTCACCGTGAAAGACGAGCGCATCTGCCCGCTCCTCCGCGCGGACAACCGCTGCGCGGCGTACGACTTCCGACCGTTCGGCTGCAGGACGTTCTTCTGCGAGCGGGCGGAGTCACCCCGGCCCCTCGGCCAGCAGGAAATCAACGCGTTCGTCCGGCGCGTGAAGGATATCGCGGCGCGCCACCGGCCCGGGGGCGATCAGGGCCGGCCCTTGACGCGAGCCCTCCCCACCGGTTGAAGAGGACCCGCCCTCCGCCCGTCCAAGGCCACGCGCATGACCTTTCGTAAGCTCTCCCGCCGCGCCGTCCTCGCCTTCGCCCTGGCGGCTCCGCTCCTGTCGCCCGGCGCGGCCCGGGCCGACGCGACGGATGACGCGCTCGCCAAGGTCACAAAGGCCCGGAAGGAGCTGAAGACGCTCATCGCTCGCTTCACCCAGGTCCGGCAGGTAGGCCTCCTGGCGGAGGAGGTGAAGAGCACGGGGGAGCTCACGGTGGTCACCCCCGACAAGCTCCGCTGGGAGCTCTTCCCGCCGGACTCGATCGTGTTCTGGGTGGTCAAGGGCGGCGTCTTCTACAGGGACGCCAAGGGCAAGGTCGGCAAGGCGCCGCCGGGAGCCATGGGCGCGCTCGTCGGCGATCTCATCACCTTCTTGGGCGGGGATATCGGGGCCCTCAAGGCGCGGTACGATCTCACCGCAAACGAAGAGTCTGACGGTTCTGTCAAGATCGTCGCCGTCCCCAAGTCGGATGAGGCCAAGAAGGCCCTGAAGCGGCTCGAGGTGCGCACCAACGCGGAGCGGTGGGGCGTCTCGCGAATCGTCATCGAGGAGCCGAGCGGGGACAGCTCGGTCATCACGTTCGAGACGAACAAGAAGAACGAGAAGGTCGATCCGGACAAGATGAAACCGCCGGCCTGAGCGGCCCCATTTGTTAAGCTGCGCGACCGTTGCTCGTCGCCGACGTCGCCGTTCCCGTCCCGCTCGCCCGGGCCTTCTCCTACGAGGTGCCCCAACACCTCGCGCCCCTGCTGGTCCCCGGCGCGCGCGTCCTCTGCGATTTTCGCAAGCGGCAGACCATCGGGGTAGTCGTGGGGCTGGGCGAGCGCGAGCCGAGCCCAGACCTGCCGCTCAAGCCGCTGCGCGCCGTCGTCGACGCGCGGCCGGTCGTCCCGAAGGAGCTGCTCGACTTCCTCTTGGAGGTGGCCGGCTACTACTACGCGCCGATCGGCGAGGTCTTGCGCATGGCCCTGCCGGCGCTCGAGCGCGGCGAGGTCGAGCGCCTGGAAGATGTGCAGGGCGAGCTCGGCACGCTCAAGCGGACGAAGCAGATCGGCGAGGCGCGCGAGCTCGTGATCTCCGCGACGGACAGCGTCGAGGAGCCGGGCACGCTCCGCGGTCAGGCGCGCGAGATCCTCGCGCTGGTCCGCGGGACCGGGCCGCAGGTGCTGTCCCGCCTCGAAGATCGGTTCAAGAACGCGCGCTCGGCGGCCAAGAAGCTCGCGTCGCTCGGGCTCGCGAAGCTCGAGCAGCGGGCGCGCGCCCACGCGCCGCTCTTCGCCGAGCTAGCCGAGCGCGACACGCCGCCGGAGCTGACCACCGCACAAGCGGAGGCCACGGCGCGGGTCACCGCGTCCATCCGCGGCGAGAGCACGGAGCGCGGCTTCCTCCTCTTCGGGGTGACCGGCTCCGGCAAGACGGAGGTCTACCTGCGCGCGATCGCGGCCTGCCTCGAGGTCGGCAAAGGCGCGCTCGTCATGGTCCCCGAGATCGCCCTCACGCCGCAGCTCGTCGGGCGATTTCGCGCCCGCTTCGGCGACGATCTCGCCGTGGTGCACAGCGGGCTCTCGGACAAGGCGCGCCACGCGATGCACAAGAAGCTCCTCGCAGGCGAGGTGAAGGTCGCGATCGGCGCGCGCTCCGCGCTCTTCGCGCCCGTCCCTTCGCTGGGGCTCGTCATCGTGGACGAGGAGCACGACGGGTCGTTCAAGCAGGAGGAAGGCGTCCGCTACCACGCACGCGACATGGCGATCCTGCGGGCGCACCGCGCGGGCGCGACCATCGTGCTCGGCTCGGCGACGCCTTCGCTCGAGAGCTTCGAGCTCAGCCGGAAAGGAAAGCTCACGCTCCTGCGCCTCCCCGATCGCGCCAAGAGCGAGGCATCGCTGCCGGTCGTCGAGGTCATCGATCTCAAGCGGTTCGGGGCCGGGCCCACGGGTGACCCGCTCCTCTCGCTGCCCCTCCACCGCGCGCTCGAGGCGACGCTCGCCAAGAAGGAGCAGGCCATCCTGTTCCTCAACCGGCGTGGTCACTCGCCGACGATCGTCTGCATGATGTGCGGCACCGTCCACACCTGCAAGGCGTGTTCGGTCTCGCTCACGTTCCACCGTGGCCGGGGCGGCTTCGACAGCGAGAGCCTCGAGGGCGGGCGCGTCCGGTGCCATTACTGCGGCTACGAGGATCACGTCCCGGACCGCTGCGAGAAATGCGGCTCGCGCGAGCTCCTCCTCGAAGGGCTGGGGACCGAGAAGCTCGAGCAGACCCTGGCCGAGGCCTTCCCCGCGGCGACAATCGCCCGCTTGGATCGCGACGTCGCGGAGGGCGGCAAGAGCGAAAAGCTCCTCTCCCGGATGCGCGCGGGCGAGATCGACATCCTCGTGGGGACGCAGATGGTCACCAAGGGCCACGACTACCCCAACGTGACCATGGTCGGCGTCGTGAACGCGGACGCCGCGCTCTCCATGCCGGACTTCCGCTCGGGCGAGCGCTCCTTCTCGCTCCTGGTCCAGGTCGCCGGGCGCGCCGGCCGGCACGAGCGGCCCGGGCGCGTGATCATCCAGACGCGCAACCCCGAGCACCCCGCGATCGTCCTCGCGGCGCGGCACGACGTGGAGGGCTTCTTGCGCTCGGAGCTGAAGGACCGCGCGGAGGTCCATTACCCGCCGTTCGCCAAGCTCGCGCTCCTCCGGATCGAAGCGATCGACGCGCGCGTCGCGCAGCGTACGGCCGGGGATCTCGCGCGCGCCTGCATGGCGAGCGCGCCCGCTCGCGCGGGCAAGGTCGACGTGCTCGGCCCGTCGCCGGCCCCGCTCGCCCGGCTCAGGGCTCGTTACCGGTTTCGCGTCCTGCTGCGCGCCACCGATCGCGGGCCGCTCCGCGCCTGCCTCGCCGCGGTGGAGCCGCTCCTCTCGGGCATCGATCGCCGCGCGCGCGCGCTCATCGACGTGGATCCGGTTTCGATGATGTGAGGTCCTTCTCTGCCGCGAGGCCCTTGTCGCGCGCCGCACCCGGCGGCGCGATCTCGACGAGCCCGGCGTCCGCGATCGAGACGATGCCCGTCGCAGGGCCGGCCACCACGGTCGCGAACTGATCGGCGGTGGCCAGCGTCGCGAACCTCGTCTTGGATCCGCGGTCGCGCGCCATGGTGTTCAAGAGGCCCAGCGCCGCGTCGAGATCGTACCAGTCCCCCAGGTTCTTCGCCGTCGTGCACCAGCGCTCGCCGCTCCAGTAGGCGCAGATCTCGTAGGGGCCGCTGTCGCCCTTCGCGGGCGGGCGCTCCTCGAACAGCGCGCCCGTCAGCTCCTCTCTGGCGAGCCGAGCGAGCTGCATGAGGAGCGCGTCGTGCTCGTTCGGGAACCTGTCGGTCTCGGCGTCGAAGCGGAGGAGGTGTCCGCTCGCCTCGAGCACCTCGCGCGCCGTCGTCCGCAGCTCGCCTTCCTTCGGGTCCCGCGCCGGGCGGAAGCCCAGCTGGGTGAGGTGTGCTCCCAGCGCGGCCCCAGCCTCGAAGCGCGCGAGCGCGGCGACCCGCTCGCGGTCGGAGAACGTCGCCTGGGGCTTCAGCTTCCGCGCCATCTGCGAGGCCTTCTTCCGATCGACGAGCTGCAGGCGCATGATGCAGTCGAACGCCGTACGGCTCGCTCGCGAGCACGCCAAGAGGCGCGGCCCGACGCTGCGGCGTACGCTCGGGTCGGTGACGAAGCGCGCGAGGCGGGCCATCTCGATCCGCTCGGGGTGGGTGAGGTCGTCTTTCTTGGGCTTGGGCAGGCGGCGCGTGGGGCCGTCTTCGCGGGTGCAGAGCGGATCGGTCGGGACCTCCGCGCAGGCCTCTTCACCCATGCGACGCGCCTCGGGGTCGCGCGACTCGACCCCGGCGAGCGCGATCACCCGCGCGTGAGCCTTCGACACGTCGTGCATCGCGATGAGGGCGAGCGCCGCGTTCCTGTCTTCGAAGCTCGCAAGCGTGCCCGCTGCCATGCGGAGCTCGTGCGCGTCGTCGAGCGACTTCGCGAGCTCGATCGCGGCTCGCCCGACCCGCTCGGTGAAGAGCGGCTTAGGGCCGGAGAGCCGTCGCGCGGCGAGGTAATGGAACACGGCGAGCGCGGGGGTGTCGCGTCGATCGAACAGCTCGAGGTCTTCGACGCGGCCGCAGTCCGCGAGCATCGTCGCGCCGACGAGCCGGCCCGCGGCGTCGGTGCTCCGGTTGGCCCGCGCTGCCGCGGCCTTGCAGTAGCTCGGCGCCGGCTCGCAGAGCCGGACGAGCTTCGCGACGGTGCTCGCGACCCGGTTCTGGTCCCCTCCCTTCTCGAGCGTCTGCTTCACCGCCTCGATCAGCTGGATCGTCATCGGCTCGTCCGCGGCGCAGAGAAGCCCGGATACGAAGTGCGTCGGAGGCGCGTCTTCACCCGGGCGATAGCCCTGGTCGAGATCGGTCGGCAGCGGGCGAGCGAAGCGCGCCGGAGGCTCGGCTCGATCCCGCTTCGATTCGGTGAACACGAACCGGGCATCGATCTCGCGCGGGGTCGCCTCCGTGGGCGCGGGAACCGAGAGCGAGGGGGACGCCGCCGAGGCGCTCGAGGACGTCGCGCCTTCGTCCGCCTGGGAGCACGCCGCGAGGACGATCGAGGTCGCGAGCGCTCGCGGGATGCCGCCGCCTGTCACGCACGCGATGGTGCAACAAGGTGGCGGCGACCGTCACCCCTGAACGGCGCGGACCACGAGGTAGGCGACCATCAGCGCCGCGAGGACGACGAGGACGAGCGCGCTCCGTCCCGGCGCGGTCGTGCCTCTCGTGCTCGGCGCGATGGACTCGGGCGCGGCGGCCTCGGCGGCGACGGCGTCCGGATCCGCGGCGACCATGCCGACCACGGGCACGTCGAGGATCTCGATCACCGCGAGCGGGCCTCTCGCCATCGCCATCGTGGCGAGCTCGCGGCGCTTGCGGGCGGCCACGACCGACGACGCGAAGCTCGCTTCGAGGAACCTCCGCAGCGACCTGGCGTTCGCCTGCATGTCCGCGCGCGCCGCGTAGTCCTCGAGCGCCGCGGCCATCTCCCCGGCGGTCGGGAACCGCTCGTCGCGATCCTTGGCGAGCGCCCGACCGACGATCGCGCGGAGCTCGTCTTCCATCGGGAGACCACGCTCCGGCAGATCGGGGACCTCCGCGCGCTTGGCGACGTCGAGCAGGGCGCCGTCGCCCTCGGCGCGGTACAGCCGGCGACCGGAGAGCAGCTCCCAGAGGATGATGCCCGCGGCGAACACGTCGGCCCTCGGATCGAGGGGCTCGCCGTTCGCCTGCTCCGGGCTCATGTAGCCGGCCTTGCCCTCGACGACGGCCTCCGACCATGCGGCGTCGCGGTCTTCGTCGTGCGCGCGCGCGATGCCGAAGTCGCAGATCTTCACCTCGCCCTCGAACGAGACGAGCACGTTGGACGGCGAGACGTCGCGGTGGATGATGCCCACGCGCTCCGCGCCGTCCTCGTCGTGCACGATCACCTGGTGGGCGTAGTCCAGCCCGCGGAGGATCTCGCGGACGAGGAAGAGCGAGATATCGATGGGGAGCGCGACCGACTCGCGGGCGCAGCGCCGGAGCAGGTCCCGCAGATCGAGCCCATCCATCCACTCCATGGCGATGTAGAGGACGTTCTCGTCGTGCCCCAGGGTCTCGACGCGGATGACGTTCGGGTGATCGAGCCGCGAGGCGAGCTTGGCCTCGCTCGCGAGGAGCTCCGCGAGCCGCTCGCTGTGGGCGAGCTCGGGCAGCACCTCCTTCACCACGACCTCGCGCACGACGCCGTGATCGTCGGTCGTCCGCGCGCGGTAGATGTCGGCCATCCCGCCCCGACCGATGTGGTCGAAGAGCTCGTAGGGGCCGATGCGTGCGGGAAGGAGGCGCCCCGGCGTGCGGGCATGACGCCGCCGCCTCTCGCGGGGTGCCTCGCGGGTAGGGGCGAGCTCTGCCGTCATCGGTGCGGGCGTCTCACGGGCGCCGCGGCCCGGGCAACTATTTGGCGGCGGGGCGTCTCGTTGACGCGACCCGTCGGAGCCGTCATGACCTCCCTCGAATGACGAACCTCGAAGACGATCGCGGTCGACCCCTGCGCTTCACCCAGCCTCCGCGCCGCATCGTGTCGCTCGTGCCCAGCGACACGTACACGCTCGTGCGCCTCGGCGTCGGGGACCGCCTCGTCGGCAGGACCAAGTACTGCGTGGAGCCCGCCCCCGAGGTCGACAAGGTGCCCGCGTTCGGGGGGACGAAGGACCCGGACGTCGAGGCCGTGATCGAGCTTCGCCCCGATCTCGTGGTGATGAACCAGGAGGAGAACACGCGGCGCGACGTGGATCGTCTCGAGCGAGCAGGGCTCACCGTCATGGTGACGTTCCCCAAGACGGTGCGCGCAGCCGCCGGGCTCGTCGCGCTCCTCGCACGTGTGCTCGGGGACCTGGGAGACGAGGCGAGGTCGCTCGTGAAGCAGGCGTACGACACGGCGTGCCGCGCCGAGGCGAGGCTCTCGGGGCCTCGCGTGCGCACCTTCGTCCCCATCTGGGCCGACCCGCTCATGACGATCAACGGCGACACCTTCATCTCGGACGTGCTCGCGCACGCGGGCGCGGAGAACGTGTTCGCCGATCGAGATCGCAAGTACCCGCTCGCCGCCGATCTGGGGCGAGCGCGGCCCGCGTCGCCGGAGGAGATCGCCGGTCGCGACGTACGGTACCCGCGCGTCACCCCGGAGGAGTTGCGCGAGCGCGCGCCCCATCTCGTCCTCTTGCCGGATGAGCCACACGCCTTCACCGACGAGGACGCGCAGGTGTTCCGCGCGCTGGACATCCCGGCGGCCAAGACGGGGCGCATCGTGCCGGTGGTCGGAAAACAACTCATGTGGCCGGGCTTGATGAGCCTCGACGCGCTCGACGCCCTCGGCCGGATGGTGCGCGACCTCGGGCCTACTTCGTAGTCTTCGGCTTCTTCTTCTTCGCCTTCGGCTTGCTCGCCGTCGCCTTGGGCTTCTTCGCGTCGCCGCGCAGGAACGTCATCGCCGACTCGAGCTGCTCGTCGGCCACCAGGTGGCCCACCGGCTTCGACGAGCTCGCATGGGGCCACTTGAGCTTCTTGAGGAGCTTCACGAGGCCGAGCCCGTCTTTGGCGGTCGAGTCCTTCGTGGCCACCCCGACGAACACGGGCTTGCGGTTCTTCGTCGCCTTGGCGAGCCGCTCCGCGCCGGGGAACGCCGAGCCGCCGGCGAAGACGGCGTAGCCGTCCACGTCGAGCCGGCCGCGCACCGCGAGCGAGCCTGCGTAGTAGGCGCCGTTGGAGAAGCCCATCACGAAGACGCGGTCGAACTTCTTGCCGTCGCGCGCCTCGAGCGTCTCCTTCGCCTTCATCCACTCGGCGACGACCTCTTCCTCCATCGACGCGCGTGCGGTCTCGGAGGTGGGCCAGCCGATCTGGTCGTCCTTCCGCTTACCGCCCAGCCCCGAGCGCCCCTTCGGCGCGATGAGGGAGAACTTGAGCCGCTTCGCGGCGAGGGCCATGCCTCGCTGCTGCTGGTGTTGCCAGTCGGTGCCGCCGTCGACCAGGCCGTGCAGGAAGATGACGAGCGTGCGCTTGCCCTCCCCCTCGGGCTGCGCGCCCGGCTCGTAGCAGACGTTCCCTTCCAGGGTCTCGAGCGACTCGTGACACCACGGGCCCTCTTCCGCGCGGGCCTCCGCGCCGAACGCCAGGCTCGTCCCCAGGACCGCCGCGGCCACGATCGTCCGAGAGAAGGTGAGGCGCATTGCGCCGATGTGCGTAGCCCGCCCGGTCGCCCGCGACAACCGCCGCCGATTGCTCCGTCGTGCGAGGCGAGCTACGCAATCGGGATGATGCCTCGCTTGGGTCGACGCTCTTTCCTTCATGGCCTCGTCGTGACCATCAGCGCGGGGACCGCCGCGTGTGGGGACGACGAGACGACACCGCCGGAGGAGGAGCAGTACAGCACCGACCCGGCCGATCAGGAGCGGGTCTACCCGCACGGCCTCGCGTCGGGTGATCCCAAGCCGGATGGTGTCATCCTCTGGACTCGCGTCGAGCCCGAGGCGGAGGCCGGGCCCTTCGACGTCGTCGTCGAGGTCTCGACCACGGAGGACTTCGCCGAGCTCGTCGCGAAAGAGACCGTCACCTCGGACGCCGCCTACGACTTCACCGTCCGCGTGAAGGTGACCGGGCTCTCGCCCTTCACGACGTATTTCTATCGGTTCAAGTCGCGGGGCGTCGCCTCGCCGACGGGGCGCACGAAGACGGCGCCGGCCGCCGACCAGGACGTGAAGGTTCGCTTCGCGTTCGCCTCCTGCCAGGACTTCATCGGCCGCTACTACCACGCGTGGAAGGCGCTCGCGGACGAGGCGGAGCCCGTCGACTTCGTGCTCTTCCTCGGGGACTACGTCTACGAGACGAACGGCGATCCCGACTTCCAGCAGGTGTCAGCCGATCGCGCGATCGACATCCCCGAGGGCATCCAGCTCTTGCCGTCCGAGAACCCCGCCGTGAAGGCGGCGAGCACGCTCGGTGACTACCGCGGCCTCTACAAACAGTACCGCCGCGACGCGAACCTCAGGCGCGCGCACGCGCTCTTCCCGTTCATCTGCATCTGGGACGATCACGAGTTCGCGAACGACTGCTGGCAAGACCACTCGACCGATTTCAACGAGGCGCAAGGCGACGAGAAGAACCCGACCCGACGCCACGCCGCGACCCAGGCCTGGTTCGAGTACCAGGCGGCCGACGTGACGTTCGACGCCGCCGCGAGCCCGCCCGCGGACATGAAGATCTACCGCTCGCTCCGCTACGGCAAGCACGTGGAGCTCTTCCTGACGGATCAGCGCAGCTACCGCAGCGATCACGTCATCCCCGAAGGAGCCGCCGCGGACGGTCGCCCCGCGGGCGCGCCGATGACGCTGCCCACCTACGGCGACGTCGGCAAGGTGTTCCCGAACAGCGCGGTCTTCAGCCGCAACTTCGTGAAGAAGCCGCCCTTCGACCAGATCGAGGCGTACGTGAAGCCGACGATGCTCGGGGCCGAGCAGAAGGCGTGGCTTACGAGCGGCATCACCCAGTCGACCGCGACCTGGAAGATCTGGGGCAACGAGACGCAGCTCGCCCAGATGATGCTCGATCTCACGCCGTTCGACATCCCGGACGCGTTCAAGGGCATCTACTACTTCACCGCCGACCAGTGGGACGGCTACCGGACCGAGCGCAAGGAGATCCTCACGGCGCTGAACGGCACGCGGAACGTGGTCGCGCTCACCGGGGACATCCACGCGTTCTACGCGTGCGAGATCCACGTCGACCCCGACGTGCTCACGGGCACGCCGGCGCTCGTGGAGTACGTGACGGCGGGGATCAGCTCCTCGCCGGCGCAGGAGATCACGCAGGGCACGGTCGACTCGAACCCGGCCTTCTCCACCCTCGCGGGCCTCGTGCCCATGTTCGACCAGATCCTCACGGATACCAGCCCCGAGTATCGCTACGCGAACAGCCTCGGCCACGGCGTCGCGATCGTGGACGTCGACGGCGATGTCGAGCTCCGAGTCACCTTCCTGCAGATCGCGGACGTCAAGTCTGCGACCTGGGACGGCTCGGTCGGTCGCGTGTCATTCAAGACCGTCAGCGGGACCAGCGCCGTAGTACCCTCGTAGATCGCTTGCGAAGCGCGCTCTTCGTCTTCCTCGGTCTCGCCTCTTGTCTCCCCAAGACGTTCACCTACGCCGAAGGCGGCGGCGGCGGCGCCGGGGGAGGGCAGGGGGGCGGCGCCGTCTGCGGCAACGGCGTCGTCGACGCAGGCGAAGCCTGTGACAGCGGCCCCGCCAGCGACGACTACGAAGACGAGACGCTCGCCCCGGACGCCCCGCCAGCCGCGTGCAGCACCACCTGCCGGAACATGGTGAGCTGGAGCTGGCGCGACCCGACGGGCACGGAGGACAGCGCGGCCTTCGGGATCGCTCCGATCCCCGGCGGATACCTCGTCGGCGGCCATCGAGGCGCCGGCCTCGTCCCGCTCGATCTCGTGACCGTCCACTACGGGGGTCAGCGCCTCCTGGTCTCGCTCTCGCTCGCCGGCTCCACCGAGACGGTGTTCGACCCACCGGTGGACCCCGGCGCCAACAACGCCATCCTGGGCCTCGTCCCAAATGCTGACGGAACCGTCATCGCATTGGAGTCCGAGCACGTCGCCGGCGACCACCTCTACACGTACCTCTCGCGCTGGGACGGCGGCACGCGACTCTCCGTCAGCCCGCCCCTCTCCAGCGCGCAGGGGGCCTTCGCCCAGCTCACCGCTGCTGACGGCGCGGGAACCGTGCGGGGGATCGGTCGACAGATCGACGGCAACGTGCACGTCGTCAGCGTGTCGGCGACGGATGAGAGCAAAGACGAGATCGTCTTCCCCGGAGTGGACGACGGCGGCTCGGGCGCCATCGCGTCGCGCCCGGAAGGCAACATCGTCGTCTGGGACGACCAGGGCGCGGTGCTCGGTCCCGACGCCATCCCTTTGAGCACCTTCGTGGTGAACGCGGAGATCACGGCGGGGTGTGCCCGGCCCGACGGGACCGCCGTGTTCGCAGGTTGGGTCTGGGCGGACGAACAATATGACACCTACGTCATGATTATCTCCGAGTCGGGAAACCTGCTCTCGGAGGCGACGTATGCCGCTCCCTCGGGCGGCTGGGACGGCGCGAATGCGCTCGCCTGCGCCGCGGACGGCTCCTTCGTCGTGGCCGGGCAGGAGACGATCGACCCGGTCGAGCTCGACAACCTCTCCTACACCCAGGCCGTCCTCCGGCGCTTCCGCGCGGACGGCACGCTCGCGTGGACGCGCCGCCACAAGAGCCCCGTCGTGAACGGGGACGGCTCGGTGAGCCAGACCTTCGCGACGAGCGTGGCGATCGAGCCGGACGGGTCTGTGCTCGTGGCCGGCCAGGAGATGATCAACGTGCAGCACGCGGTGGCCTGGGCGCGGAGGTACGCACCGTGACCCGCCGCCCGGTGGCCCTCTTGCTCGCGTGTCTCGTCGCGCTCTCCGCGCGAGGGGCCCTCGCGCAGTCCGGCGCCGACGAGGCGAGGCGGACCAAGCTGTTCCAGGAAGGGAAGCGACTGGCCGACGAGGGCCGGTGGTCGGAGGCGGTGGTCCCGCTCCGCGAGGTCGTGGTCATCCGGTCCGCGCCGAAGGCGCTGATCGCGCTCGCGGTGGTGGAGCGACAGCTGATGCGCTTCGTGGAGGCGCACGCGCTCCTGGAGCGAGCCGAGGCGGAGGCGAAGGCGGGGAGCCTCGCCGAGGACGCCCAGGCTGCGCGAGCCGCGCTGGACGATCTCGACAAGGTCATCCCCCGTGTGGTCCTGCAAGGTGACGCCGCCGATCCGAGCGCGGAGGTCTTCGTCGACGATCGCGCGCCAGTCCGTCGCGGCGACGAGCTCTTGCTCGATCCCGGCGAGCACGTCGTGCGCGTCGAGCTCCCGAGGCGGGCGCCGCATCGCGAGCGCCTCTCGATCGCGCCCGGCCAGGTCGTGAAGATCGCGGTCGCCGGCGTGGCGCCGCCTCCGCCGAGCGCGCCTATCGCGGCCGGCGTCGCGACCGAAGGTCCGAGCGTGATGGGGCCGCTCACGCTCGGCGGCTCGGGTATCGCTCTCGCCGGCGCGGGGCTCGCGTTCATGATCATCGGCTGGAACAACCAGGTCGACGCGGAGAACGAGTGCGGCGGGACCGTCGGCTGCTCACCCACGCTGCAGGACCTGGTGGACGACGGGGCGACGAAGATCGTCGTGGGCGACGTGCTCCTCGGCGTGGGTGGCGCCGCGGCCCTCGGCGGCGCGATCTGGTTGGTCGTCGAGCTGACGCGAGAGCCAGGCTCGGAGCTCGGGGCGTTCCGGCCCGATCCGCGCGGCATCTCGATCGCGTTCTGAGCGCTCAGCCGGGCGAGTCCGGCAGCGCCGACTTCTTGCTCGGCTTGGAGGTCGGTCGAGGGCGCGGTGGCGCGGGCCTGACGGTCGGGCTCGCGGACGGCTCGGCCGAGGGCGGCGCCGAGACAGGTGGCTCCGACGATGCGGGCGCGGACACCTCCGAGGTGGAGGTCGGCAGGGCCACGGGCTCCGTCTGCGACGCGACCCCGGGATCGGCGGAGGGGGGCGCGGTCGCGGTCGCGTGGACGGGATCGCCCGAGCGGCGCGTCGTGACGTACGCGACGGCGAGCCCACCCACGGTGGCGAGCGCGGCGCCGGCGATCACGAGGAGACGCGCTCGACTGCGAGGGCGGGGGATCTCCACCTTCTGGGTCACGAGCGCGGAGGCAGTCGCGGTCGCGCTGGCCGGCAACGGCACGCGTGAGGTCGTGGCTCCGGTCGACCATCGCGCGGGCGGCTCGGCGCGGCCCATGACCGCCTCGAGGAAGCCGACGAGGTCGCGAGCGGTGGGGATCCGCGAGCCACGGTCCTTCATCACGCAGCGGCGCAGCAGATCTCGCACGCCGGGGCGCACGTTGGGACACAACGTGTCGAAGTCCGGCATCTCGCCGTGCAAGATGTGCCCGACGATCGCGTACGGCGTCTCGCCGGGGAACGGCAGCTTCGCGGTGAGCGCCTCGAAGAGGAGCACGCCGAACGACCAGATGTCGGTGCGCGCGTCCACGTCGGACTCGCCTCGCGCTTGCTCCGGGCTCATGTACGCAGGTGACCCGACCGCCCTCCCTGCGTCGGTGAAGGACGCCTCGTCGCGCGAGAGGATCTTGCTGATCCCGAAGTCGAGGACCTTCACGATGGGCTCGGACGCTTCACGTTCCCAGTGCAGGAACACGTTCGCGGGCTTGAGGTCGCGGTGCACGATGCCGAGATCGTGTGCGGCCACGAGCGCACGCGCGACGCCGAGGCCGACGGTCAGCGCCTCCTCCTCGGAGAGCGGCCCACGCGTGTCGATGTGGTCCTCGAGCGTCTGCCCGCTGAGGAGCGGCATGACCAGGAAGGGCCGGTGGTCGTCGACCTCCCCGACGTCGAACACCTCGATCACGTTCCGGTGCTGGATGCGCCCACACGCCCGCGCCTCGCGGAGGATCCGCGCCCGCGCCTCGAGGGAGCTCGTCCCGTCGAGGAGCACCTTGAGCGCGACCGGGCGCTCGGTCATGGTGTGCACGGCCTCCCAGACCTCCCCCATGCTCCCCTGACCGATCAGGCGAGTGACGCGGTAGCGACCCGCGACGAAGGAGCCAGGCTGCAGAGTCATCCAGGCTGGAGACTATCAGCGAGGGCGGCCGGGTTTCAGCCCCAGGTCACGCATGCGGCGCCAGAGGGTGACGCGGCTCATGCCGAGGCTCTTCGCCGCGCGCTCCCGGCTGCCACCCGCGCGCTCGAGCGCGCGGAGGATCTTCTCGGCCTCGGGGTCGTCGCTCTGGCGCGTGAAGGTCCGCGGCGGCTCCGGGGGCATCTCCTCCCCGGATCGTGTGCGTATCTCCGGCGGGAGGTCGGAGGGGAGGAGCACCGACCCGGTCGCGAGCGCAAACGCGTACGCGAGCGCGTTCCTGAGCTCGCGGACGTTGCCGGGCCAGTCGTGCGCCTCGAGCATGCGCAGCGCCTCGGGTGAGATCTGCGCGATCTCCGTGTCGCCGCGCTGCCGCGCCTCCCGGAGGAGCTGCTGCGCCAGCAGGGCCACGTCGCCCGGACGCGCACGGAGCGGGGGGAGGAAGATGGGGATGACGCGGAGGCGGTACATCAGGTCCCCGCGGAAGCGGCCCGCCTCGACCTCGCGGCGGAGCGCGCGGTGTGTGGCCGAGACGAAGCGGACGTCGATGGGGACAGGCTTCCGTGCGCCGACGGGGAGCACCGTGCGTGTCTCGAGGACGCGGAGGAGCTTGGCTTGTACCTCGAGCGGGAGCTCGGCCACCTCGTCGAGGAAGAGCGTGCCGCCGCTGGCGAGCTCCACGTGCCCCTGAACGTCGCGGACCGCGCCAGTGAAGGCACCTCGCGCGTGGCCGAAGAGCTCGCTCTCGAGGAGGGCCGCGGGCAACGCGGCGCAGTTGATCGCGACGAACGGACCCTTCGCCCGGCGCGAGAGCGCGTGGATCGCCTGGGCGACGAGCTCCTTGCCGGCGCCGGTCTCGCCGCGCACGAGCACCGTCGTGTCGCTGCGCGCCACCTTCTCGATGACACGGAACATCTCCTTCATGCCGGCGTCCTGCGTCCACATGCCGTGGAACAGGACAGCACCGTCAGAATCGATCTCGGGCAGCTCCTCGAGCAAGAGCACCCAGCCGGTCCGCGCTCGGACCGGCCCGATGGGGATGGTGCGCACGCCGATCCGGCGTTTCTCCCGGCCCGGGTGCGCGACCACCGTCTGGACGGCTTGCCCGGCAGCCAGCGCCTCGGCCACCGGGCGCTTGGGCCCGGAGCCGCAGAGCACGCGGACCGCCGCGACCCCGATGGGTACGTCCACGCCGAGGAGCTCGACGGCGGCGGGCGTCGCGGTCACGATCTTCAGCTGGTCGTCGAGGACCAGAGCCGGTCCGGACAGCGCCTCCAGCGCGGACTCGACGAGGGAGCTCACGAGAGCCTTGGTACCGGGGGTGGCCCGGCCTCGCAAGGCTCACATCGCGTCGTAGCCGAGGGCCGCGCCGATGATGAGACCCTTCCGGTCGTCGAACAGGAGATCGATCTTGGCGATCGTCTCCAGGCTGAAGACGCGGCGGCGGCCCGGCTCCTTCTTCCCGATGTGGAAGCCGGAGCGCGCGTTGATGCTCGTCCCGGGCGTCCAGTGGCCGCTCTCGGGGTTGGAGGAGGCGAGGGCCTCGAGGCCCGCGCCCAGGGAGAAGACGTCGGCCACGGTCACGTCGAGGGCCGCGCCCGTCGCCAGCCGAACGGCGTCCGACACCAGGATGCTGGGCGCGAAATAGAGGCCGAAGGTGTCGTCGAGCTGGCCGCCGAAGCGTGCTTCCACGCCCGACAGGAACCGGAACGCGACGTCGTCCTCGTAGCGCACGCCGCCGAAGATGGCGCCCACGCCTCCGCGGAACCGGCTCGGGTCGGCCTCGGCCTTTTTCCTCCGCGGCGCGGCCGCTCGGTCGGGGCCGTAGCTGACCGAGACGTTTTGCGTGGGTTGCGTCGCCGTCGTGGCCGCTGCGGGCGCGGCGGGCTGCGCCGGCTCGGCCACCACGATGTCGGGCTCGGTGGCGTCCTCCGGGGTCTCGGATTGGGGGTATTCCGGCTCGGTCTCCGCTTCCTCGTCCTGGTCGATCCAGACCGTCGGAGCGGCTTCCGCGGGCTGCTCGTCGTCGGCCCAGCCACGGTGAGAGACGAGTGCGACCGCGAGCGCGGCGGAGCTTGCGCAAAGGGTTTGTTGCGGGGTCATGGCCAAGTCCGGCCGTGCAACCGAGGTGCCACCTGGTTTGTCGCTCAACACCGGCGAAAACCTCTGCTAAACCGCCCCAGACATGGCCTTTACGCGAGACCAGGTACGCGACGAAGTCATCGCGATCCTCAAACCGCACGTACAGAGCGGAATCGAGCTGACCGAGTCGAGCCACCTCGTGGCTGATTTGGGCATCGACTCGCTCGGTGTGATGGAAGTCGTCGCCGACCTCGAGGACAAGTTCAAGCTCACGATCCCTGACGACGCGCTGCGAGAGGTGAACGTCGTGGGCGACGTCGTCACGGCGATCACGTCTCGGCTCGCCAGGGACGGGAGGCTCGAAACATGAGCACGAAGTTCACGCCGCGCACGGTCGTTCAGGCCATCGAAGACGCCGCGAAGAGCACCCAGACGGGGTACCGCTTCGTCGACGAGAACAGCGAGGCCGAGCCGTTTTTCTCCCACGCGGGCATCGAGCGCGCGAGCGCACGCTTCGCCGGCGCGCTCCAGTCGCTGGGGCTCAAGAAGGGCGATCGTGTCGCGCTGGTCCTCCCCGACAACACGGACTTCGTGTTCGCCTTCCTGGGGGCGGTCCGCGCGGGCATCGTCCCGGTGCCCATCTACCCGCCGACCGGACTCGGCAAGCTGAGCGGGTACCTCGAGAACACGCTGCACATCGTCGACAAGAGCGGGGCGAAGGTGCTCGTCACCTCCGCCGAGATCCGCCGCATCCTCGGGACCGTGCAGGCGGGCGCCTCGGCGCTCAGCCGTGTCTGCGACGTCGAGACGCTCAAGGCCATGCGCGAGGAGCTCAAGCCCGAGAAGATCTCGCTCGACGACGTCTGCTTCCTGCAGTTCACGAGCGGCTCCACCTCACGCCCCAAGGGCGTCACGCTCACCCACGAGAACCTCGCGGCCAACGTCCACGTCATCATGGATCTCGGCCTCAAGGTGCAGAGCTTCGACAGCGCCGTGTCGTGGCTGCCGCTCTACCACGACATGGGCCTCATCGGCTTCGTGCTCGCTCCGCTCTTCCACGTGAACACGATCACGTTCATGCCGCCGCTCCTGTTCCTGAAGCGGCCGATCAAGTGGCTGGAGCAGATGTCGAAGCGCAGGGGGACGATCTCGTTCGGGCCCAACTTCGCCTACGCGCTCTGCGTGAAGCGCATCAAGGAGGCGGAGCTCGAGGGCCTCGACCTCTCGAGCTGGCGCGTCGCCGGCTGCGGCGCGGAGCCGATCCGCGCCGAGAACCTCCACGCCTTCGCGGAGAAGTTCCGCGGCGTGGGCTTCTCGGACAAGGCCTTCGTGAGCTGCTACGGCATGGCCGAGTCGACCCTCGCCGTGAGCTTCAGCAACCTCGGCTCGGGCGTCGTCGTCGATACGGTCGAAGGCGACTCGCTCTGGTCGACCGGGAAGGCCAACCAGACGGACCCGACGAGCGACCGAGCTGCGCCGATCGTGCAGTGTGGCTCGGCGTTCGAGGACCACGACATCGCGGTCTTCTCGCCCGAGGACGCGGACAGCAAGACCCCGCTCCCGGAGCGCACCGTGGGCGAGCTCCGACTCCGCGGCCCGTCGCTCATGCGTGGCTACTGGAACGAGCCGGAGCTCACACGGGAAGCGTTTGCGGGCGGCTGGCTGAAGACCGGTGACCTCGGCTACCTCGCGGGCGGCAACGTGCACATCTGCGGCCGCTCGAAGGAGGTCATCATCGTCAACGGGCGCAACTACTACCCGCAAGATCTCGAGTGGGAGGCGAGCCGAGTCGAGGGCGTCCGCAAGGGCAACGTCATCGCCTTCGGGACGCTCAAGCCCACCTACGATCGCGAGCGTGTCGTCATCGCGCTCGAGACGGGCGTCCCGTCCGGCCCGGCGCGCGAAGCGCTCCGCGGCGAGGTGCGGCGCGCGGTGCAGCAAGGCATCGGCCTCACGGTAGACGACGTCGTGCCGGTCGACATCGGCGTCTTGCCGAAGACCTCGAGCGGCAAGCTGCAGCGCGCCAAGACGCGAGAGCTCTACGATAGCGACGAGCTGCTCGAGCGCACCTCGGCGCGCAAGGTCGACACGGTCGACGCGGTGCGCGAGGTGGTAAAGAGCCAGATCGGCTATTTTCGCCATGCGCTCCTCGGCGGCACCCGCAAGGAGTGATTCCCTTCGAAGATCCTGCCCCTGGGTGACGCCGCTGGCGTCGGCGTCGCCCGGATCTCCGCGAAATCTCTGGGTGGCGAAAATCGCCACGTGTGCAGGCGTGATTCGTTCGTGCGGAGCGGCCTGAGATTGGCGAAACTACTAACTCGCATGAGCTCGCCTTTCATCAGGCTCAACGCGAGAGGAGGATCTTGAGGAAGCTGCCTCCGCGAATTCTCCTCGTCGAAGGGGATGACACGTTCGGCAAGAACATCGCGCGGGCGCTGCGGCCCCTCGTCCTCGCCGCCGAAGCGACGAGCGACGGTGGCGCCGCGATGGCCCGCCTCACGAGCGATCGCTTCGACGCGGTCGTCGTCGATCTCGAGCTCCCGCCGCTCGGCGGGTGGCCCATCCTCTCGCTTTGCGCCAGCTTGCCCGCGCCCCGGCCGGTGATTCTCGCCACTGGACACGTGGACGTGCCCACGACGGTCAAGGCGATGCGCTCGGGCGTCGCAGACGTCGTCAACAAGCCCTACACCGCCGAGCAGCTCCTCAGGCAGGTGGAAGACGCGCTCGCCGCCCACGCGCCCGCCGCGTCGCCGCCCCCGCCGAAGCCCGCCCCGCTCGACAGCGCGAGCCAGGTCCTCGGAGACAGCGAGGCGATGCAGCGCGCCCGCGATCAGATCCGGAACGTCGCGCGCTTCCCCGATCTCGGGGTGCTCATCCTGGGCGAGAGCGGGACCGGCAAGGAGCTCGTCGCCGAGGCCGTGCACGAGCTGACGAGCCCCGATCAGCCCTTCGTGACGGTGAAGTGCGCGTCGATCCCCGACGCGCTGTTCGAGGTGGAGCTGTTCGGCCACGAGGCGAGCGGCGCGCAGGGCCAGCGGGCGGAGCGCCCCGGCCTCATCCAGAGCGCGGGCCGAGGGACCCTCTTCCTCTCCGAGATCGAGGCGGTTCCCAGCACGGTGCGCGCGAAGCTCCTCCGCACGCTGGAGACCCGCAGGTACCGGCGCGTCGGCGCCACACGAGAGACCGAGGTCCGCGCACGTGTCATCTGCGCGACGGACCAGGGCGGCGACGACGCGACCTTGCTCGAGCCGTTCCTCCACCGGCTGGCGTCCTTCACCATCGCGCTGCCTCCGCTCCGGGCTCGCAGCGAGGACATCGATCTGCTCGCGAGCCATTTCGTCGAGCAGCTCGGCGCGCGCTACGACGCACGCAAGCGCCTGTCCCAGGCGGCGCTCGCAGCCCTGCGCGCCTACGACTGGCCGGGCAACGTCCGCGAGCTCCGGAGCGTCCTCGAGTTCGCGCACGTCCGCGCCAAGGGCTCGTCCATCGAGGCGCCGGAGGTGGCCCTGGCCATCGCCGAGCGTCGCGCGCTGCCCCGCCGCGGCGATCTCGGCTCGGGGAACTACCAGGCGCCCTTCGTCGACGCGGCCTCCCAGGTGGGGCAAGGGGCCGACGCCCGCCGGCACTCGTCCTCCTTGCGGGAGCTCGAGCGCGACCTGGTGGTGGAGGCCTACAACTCGACCGAGAGCATCAGCGAGGCGGCTCGCCGGCTCGGCATCTCCCGCTCTACCCTTCGGGAAAAGCTCAAGAAATACGGTCTGCGCTGACCGCGCGCCTCCCGCGACTTTGGCTGATCAAAGCCCGTGGGAGCGGGCATGATTCGTGTGGTGAAAGGCTCGGCTGTCCTCCTCCTGGCTGGCGCGGCGTTCATGACCGGCCTGGGCGGGTGCACGGTAGACGTGCTCCTCGGCTTCGAGGAGTGCTCCGTCGACGGCGCTTCGTACAAGGCAGGCGACGAGGCCATCCCGGCTGGCGACGGCTGCAACACCTGCAGCTGCAACGCGGACGGGACGGTCACCTGCACCCGGAAGGCCTGCGGCTGCGTGGTCGAAGGCACCCCCGACCTCGCGCCGTTCGACTCCACCTTCGCCGCGGGAGACGGCTGCAACACGTGCACCTGTCTTCCTGACGGAACCGTCAGCTGCACGAAGATGGCTTGTCCGCTCCCGTGCAACGACCCGCCGGTCATGTGCTCGGCGCCCGCCATCGTGGGGTGCGTGAGCGATCCCATCTGCGTGGACGGCGAGTGGGACTGCTCCTTCGACTGCAACTGCAACGGCGACACGGGCATCCCCGTCTGTCCGGAGGCACCGCTCGGCTGTTATTTCACCGGACCGTACTGCGACGGCCTGGCCTGGTCGTGCGGGGACCTCATCTGTGACGGCTGCCAGTCCCAGCCGGAGCCCTGCCCGGATCCGGGGATCCCCAACTGCTGGGCGGAGCCCTACTGCGACGGCTTCAACTGGGCGTGCATCACCAACTGCGACCCGTGTTCGATGATCCCGCCGCCGGAAGACTGCCTTCCCACCGCCGCGGACTGCATCGCCTACCCGTATTGCGACCCGATGTACGGCCAGTGGACGTGTGTCGAGGAGTGCGCGATGCCGGGTTGCGTCGACCCGGTGCCACCCTGCGACGAGATGGCGCCCCAGTGTCTCGGGCAGCCGACCTGCATCGACTCGATCTGGTACTGCGAATACGCCTGCTGACGGGGTAGCCGTCAGAGCGTGGCGGCGACGCGCCGGAGCGTGCCCGGCGCGTCGTCCGAGATCGTCTCGTGGTGCGACACGATCACGCGGACGAGGTCGGGAATGTCGGCGAGCCGCTCGAGCTCGGCGCGGAACGCGCGGCTGTCCTTGATGATGAACCAGCGGGCGATACGCGAGACCTTGGGCCCACCGCTCGAGCCGGTCACGTGTTTCAACACGAATCCGTGTGCTCCGGTGAGGTGAGGCATGTTGAAGAGGGCGTCGTTGAGGACGATCGACGTGCCGCTCGATGACTTGACCGTCATGACGCCCTCGGCCTCGCCGAAACCCTCCAGCGTGCGCAGCCCGACGGCATCGTCCTGGGGGTACATCTCGTAGTCGAGGTCGACCGGGACCACCTGCTCGACCTTTTTCTTCGCGCCGCGAGGGCAGACGACCTTCAGTTTCGGGTAGCGCGCCTTGAAGCGCCCGGCGTCGATCCGGTGGTAGCCGTTCGGCACCACGAGGAACGCCGGCTCGCCGAAGCGCTCGATCTCGCGCATCGCGTCCTCCTCGAGCGCGATGCCGTTGTGGATCACGAGACCTCCGTCCGAGCGCCTGGCGACGGTCATGACCCGCTTGAGGGGCATCCCCTCGAGGTCTCCCTCCACGCGCCACAGGTTCTCTTCCAGCTTCTCGATCGGTCGGTGCGGGAGGACTCGCCAGCTCGTGTCGCCCATCGCGGGGAGCATACTCGCGAACGTGGTGCCGGCCGAGCCCGGCGGCGCCCGCACCGATTGCGCTCGGCTTCGACCTTCTCCGCGTGAACGGCGGTCGGCGCGGTGGCACGCACCTCGCACGCCATCGCCTCATGTCCAACCCGCGCGTGGTCGTCATCGGTACGGGAGCAGGGGGCCTCGCCGCCTGCGTCTACCTGGCGAAGGAGGGATTCGACGTCCTGGCGCTGGAGCAGGCACGGAAGCCGGGCGGGCTCCTCGGCGGCTTCCGTCGCGAGGGCTACGGGTTCGATCCGGGTGTCCACTACGTCGGCTCGTGTGGTCCGGGGGGCATCGTGCGGAGCGTGCTCGATCCGATCGGCCTCGACACCGACGCGCTCTTCACCGAGCTCGATCCGACAGGCTTCGACGCGTTCCGGTTCCCCGACCTGGAGGTGCGTATGCCGCGTGGGCTCGAGGCCTTCCGCGAGCAGCTCGCACGCGCGTTCCCGGCCAGCGATCTCGAGATCTGCGATTTTCTCTCCATGGTCCGCGGCGTGCGCGACCTCATGCACCTCGGCGTCGGCGATCGCGAGCCCGGCATGGTCGCCTCCGCGCTCCTGAACCTGCCCTCCGTGCTCCGCTGGTCTCGATCGTCGTACGCGGAGCTGCTCGATCACCTCGTCGGAGACCCCCGACTGCGCGCGGTGCTCTCCGCGCCCATCGGCGACGACGGGCTCCCGCCCTCGCGCGCGTCGGCCGTCGTGGTCCTCGAGCTCCTCGCACACTACGCGGATGGCGCGTTCTTCCCACGAGGCGGCAGCGCCACCCTGCGTGACGCCTTCGTCGACCGGGCCCGCACGCTCGGCGTTGAGATCCGAACCGAGGCCAAGGTGGTGAAGCTCCACGCCAACGCGCGCCGCGTCGTCGCGGTCGAGCTCGAGGGCGGTGAGCGCATCGAGGCGGACTACGTCGTGTCCGACGTCGACCCACGCGTCACGTTCGATTGGATCGAGGGCGGACCGTCAGCGCCGCGGCGGGTCATGAAGAAGCTCGGGGAGGTAACGTCGTCGCTCGCGCCCTTCCTGCTCTTCCTCGGGATGAAGCGCGACATTCGCGAGAGGAAGATGGGCCGCTTCAACGTCTGGAGCTACCCGAGCTGGGACGTCGAGGCGGCGTATGCGCCGCAGCTTCGCGGCGAGCTCCCGGACGACCCGGCGCTGTTCCTCTCGCCGGGCTCGCTCAAGGACGACAGCGGCGCGCTCGCGCCCAAGGGCTGCTCCACGCTCGAGGTCCTCACCTTCGTTCCGTACCAGCGCTTCGCTCCGTTCGAGGCCGCCCACGCGGCGTCGCGTGGCGGCCGCTACGAAGATCTGAAGAAACGCATCGAAGAGCAGATGCTCGCGGCGCTGGACGCACGTTTCCCCGGGCTCGTCGGAGATGTCGAGGTGTGTGAGTCCGCCTCTCCCCTGGCGTTCCGTTCCTGGGTCGGCGCCGTCGACGGCGGGGCGTACGGGCCCGCTTCGACCCCACACTTCTGGGGCCCGTTCCGGTTCGAGAGCAAGACCTGGTTGCCCAACCTCTTTCTGGCCGGCAGCGGCGTGCTCGGACACGGCGTCGCGCCCTGCCTCCTCTCGGGGAAGATGGCGGCCGCCCGCGTCGACGCCGCCGTGAAGAAGATCGCCGAGCCAGGCTGGGGAAGCCGCATCCTCGGCTGAGGGGTCTTAAGGCGCGGCTTGTTCGCGCCGTCCCCACGGACGTGGGACTCCCTCGTCGGCTCTTTCCGATCCTTGCTGCGCTGGGCGCGTCGCGCGCAGCGACGGCGTCGGCGGACCCGGCGTTTGCCATGCACGTCGAGGCCGCCGCCGCCCACCCAGTGGGCGAGGAGAAGACCCAGCAGTTCGGGTGGGGAGGCACCGGCGCGCTCGTGCCGGAGGTCTCGTTCCACTCGGTGGTCGGAGTGGAGCTCGCGGTCGGGGCGATGGTCATGAGCGACGGCGGCTCGGAGCCGACGGCGCCCGGCGTGGCGCCAACCGACGTCGGCGTGGCCGGGTTCTCCACCGTGGGTCCGCGCCTGCGGCCGCTCGCGACCGTGGCGTCGCGCAGCGGTGCCTTCGATCTCGACGGTCTGTGGATCTCCGCGGGCGTCGGAGGCGCGCTCACCGGCGACGCGATCCGCCCTGCGCTCCGCACGAGCCTCGGCTGGGACGTCATGTCCGAGATCTTCAGCGCGGGGCCCTTCGTCGGCTTCGTGCAGGTCGTCGAGCCCGACGCCGAGAGCCTGCGCCCGGAAGACGCGCGAATCGCCGTCTTCGGATTGTCGGGGACCTTCGCTCCGCCCAGCCGCTTCGGCGCGCCCGAGCCGGCGGGGCCGCCGCCCGACCGAGACGGCGACGGCATCCCCGACAAGACCGACGCCTGCGAAAACGACCCCGAGGACAAAGACCGGTGGTCCGATCTCGACGGCTGCCCCGACCCCGACAACGACCAGGACGGGTTGCTCGACAAGGCGGACCGTTGCCCCAACGAGCCGGAGGACAAGGACGGCCGGTACGACGACGACGGTTGTCCCGACGTGGACGACGATCACGACGGCGTCATCGAGGGCGTCGACCAGTGTCCCTACGAGGCCGAGGACAAAGACGGCTTTCAGGATGAAGATGGCTGCCCGGAGCCGGACAACGACAAGGACGGCGTCGCCGACGCGTTCGACTCGTGTCCCGACGAGTCGGAGACGAAGAACGA
Source organism: Myxococcales bacterium (assembly GCA_016794345.1). Taxonomy (GTDB): domain Bacteria; phylum Myxococcota_A; class Polyangia; order Polyangiales; family Polyangiaceae; genus Xiheicaenibacterium; species Xiheicaenibacterium phototrophicum. The sequence continues at coordinate 11,888 of JAEUKE010000276.1, read as the reverse complement.
CATCCGCGACGAAGACGGCTGCCCCGACACGAAGGACCTGCACGTCACGGGGTCGCACATCGTGCTCGACGAGGTCGTGCACTTCGCAACTGACAGCGCCGTCATTACGGACGCGAGCGTCCCGCTCGTCGCGCGCATCGCTGATTTCTTGGTGGAGCACCCGGAGTACGCGTGCGTGCAGGTCTCCGGCCACTCCGATCGCACCGGGACCGACGACTACAACCTGAAGCTGTCGACCGCGCGCGCCCTCTCCGTGCGCGACGCGTTGCTCCGCAAGGGGATCCCCTCCGAGCGCCTCCGGGTCGCTGCCTACGGCAAGAACAAACCTCGCGAGCACGCGGCGGATACTCGGTCCGACGCCGAGGATCGGCGCGTGGAGTTCGAGATCCTCACGAGACGAAAGGAGGCGAAGTGATCGAGAAGCGGCTCGGAGGCTTCCTCCTCCTGCTCGCGGCAAACGTGGCGTGCGACGGCTTCCTCGTCGGTGGCAAATGCCTCGAGGGGTACACGCAACGCGGTAGCTCCTGCGTGGTCGAGGCTCAGGCCGGAGAAGGCGGCGCCGGCGGCGACGACCTTGGTCCCGGAGGGGCCGACGGCACCGGCGCGGGTGGCGCGTCCGGTAGCGGGGGGAGTGGCTCGGGGCAAGGCGGCTCGGGCGGCGGCATCGACTGTGGGCTGCTCACGAGCTGTGGCCCCGACTGCGTCGACCTGGACACCGACGAGCACAACTGCGGCGCCTGCGGGCTCGTCTGCCCGTCGCTGATCTGTGAAGAAGGCGTCTGCATCGGCGGTCCGGCCGGACACGTCGTAGTGCTTGGGCTCGACTTCCGCAGCACGCCACCGAACAGCCAGATCTCGCGCGTGCTCGGCAACGCCGTCTTCCTGCACGGCGGAAACCCCGTCCGCGTCGTCGGCCTCAAGCCGCCGACGTTCGGCCCGGCGCCGGCCTACATCGAGAATCTCGTCGCGGCGGAGGCGAGCGCGCGCGGCCGCGCCTTCACGTACTCGACCGTGAAGGCGGCCGACGTCCCGGCGGCGGTGGGCGGGAGCCAGGTCGACGTCCTCGTCGTGCTCGGAAGCTCACTCGGGCGGCAGAGCGACGTCCCGGCCATGGCGGCAGCGCTGGGCGGGTCGCTCGATTCGTTCTTCGACGACGGCGGGATCATCGTCACCATTCCGACACCGAAGAGCCTCGGCCTCGTCCACGACTTCCTGGACGACTCGGGGCTCCTTCCAGGCGTGACGATGGCCGAGACGAGCCCTGGCGATCTGCTCGTCTCGGACTGGACGGATGCGCTAGCCGTCGGCCTCCTCTCGCCCCTCTCCATGGTGGGTGAGCCCGTCACCATCGTCCCGACAGACCCGGAGATCGCGGCCACGGTGCTCACGAACGATCAGGGAGAGCCGGTCGCGCTGCACCGCGCGGTGGTCGGGAACTAGGCGAGCCGGCGTTTTCGGCGCGCACCCGGACGAAGACCCGGACTAAGGTGCCGGCCCCATGGCCGCCTCCGCATCCCCGGTCGACCACACGTTCGAGTTCCGACTCCGGCGGTTCTGGAACTGGTTCCCGATGGGTCTGACGTACGCGCTCCTCTACATGGGGCGGTACAACCTGACGGTCGCGCAGACCTCCCTGGGCAAGACCCAGCTCATGACGAAGGAGGACTTCGGCCTCATCTTCGGCGCGGGCACGATCGTCTACGCGTTTGCGTTCCTCTTCAACGGCCCGCTCATCGATCGCATCGGCGGCAAACGAGGCATGCTCCTCGCCGCCTTCGGCGCCGCGGCCGCGAACTTCGGGATGGGCGTCTACCTGCGCGACGTGCTCGCGGCCGGCGCCAAGGCCTGCGGCGGCGGCGGGGAGACGTCGATCGCCATGACGTTCAGCGTGCTCTACGCCGCGAACATGTACTTCCAGAGCTTCGGCGCGGTCTCGATCGTCAAGGTCAACGCGCACTGGTTCCACGTCCGCGAGCGCGGCGGCTTCTCGGGGATCTTCGGGACGATGATCTCGAGCGGCATCTTCCTCGCGTTCACCGTCAACGGCTGGCTGCTGGAGCTCGTGGAGAAGAGCTGGGGCGACCGCGTGCAGTGGGTCGTGTTCGTCGCGCCCGCGGCGCTGCTCTTCGTGTTCGGCATCGTCGAGGTGTTCCTGCTCCGCGATCGCCCGGCGCAGGCCGGCCTGAAGGACTTCGACACCGGCGATGCCTCGAGCGGCGACACGAGCCAGACGCCCGTTCCCACGAAGGAGATCTTCAAGCGCCTCTTCACGAACCCCATCATCCTCACGGTCGCGTTCATCGAGTTCTGCACCGGCGTGCTGCGCAACGGCGTCATGCACTGGTTCCCGATCTACGCGAAGGAGGTGTGGGTCCTGCCGAAGAGCCACCTCTTGATGCAGGGCTCGTGGGACCGCGTGTGGCTCATCCTGGTCATGTTCGCGGTGGCGGCCGTCTCTTTCCTCCTCGCGCGCCAGGTGCAGGGCCAGCGGCGCGGCTACCTCATCGTCTTCGGGTCGCTCGCGTTCCTCGCGCCCTTCTTCCAGGGCGGCTGGGGCGGCATCCTCATGGTGGCTGGCGTCATCGGCGGCAACGTCGCCGGTTGGGTGAGCGATCTGTTCTTCCAGAGCCGGCGCGGTCCCACCGCCGCCGGCCTCTACGGCTTCCTCACGCTCTGTTCGGTGGGGATGATCTTCGTCCTCTCGGCGCCCCCGGCTCAGGTGGCCGAGATGGCGCCGGTGCCTGAAGGGAAGCCCGAGCCGGCTGCAACCGCGCGCCTCCTCGTCGGTGACAAGATTGTCAGCATCGCCGGCAAGAAGGTCGACGAGTGGGCGGACGTGACCTCGGCGGTCGCGTGCTGGCCTGCCGCCTGCGAGTGCTCCGGGTGGGACCCGGAACAGTGCAAGTGCTCCGCCAAGCTCCCGCAGACGCCCGACCCGGAGAAGAAGACCATCCCGGCGACGGTCGAGCGCGACGGCAAGACGGTGGAGCTCGAGCTCATCGATCCGAAGGCGAAGATGAGGGCGGGTGACAAGCGCCTCCTGGCCGAGCGGCCGGTGCTCCCCATGAGCCCGTATTGGATGGGGCTCATCGTGTTCCTCATCAGCCTCTGTGTGATCGGGACCCACGGCGTCCTCTCCGGCACCGCCACGATGGATTTCGGCGGTCGCAAGGCGGCCGCGACGGCGGTCGGCATGATCGACGGCTTCGTGTACTTGGGCACGGCGCTCCAGAGCATCTCGCTCGGCTTCCTCACCTCGAGCGAAAGATACGGCTGGGGCTGGTGGCCCCCGTTCCTCGTCCCGTTTGCGGTCGGCGGGTTCCTGCTCTGCCTGCGCATCTGGAACGCAAAGCCCGGAAAAGGCGGCGGTCACTGAGGGGCGGCGCGCCGGCGGCCGGCGCGCCCTGCCGCGGCCTGGGCCGGCGTGTTACCCTTTCGCCACTTTGCTGCTTCGAAGCCGTTACCTCCTCCTCGCCGTTGGTCTCTCCCCGTTCGGTCTCGCCGCCGCCGGCTGCGACGAAGAGACGGTGCCGAAGGACCCCGACCCCGAGCAGCCCCTCGAGTGTGACGTGGCTTCCCTCGCGTTCGCGATGGGCGATCCGACGGGCCACGCGGATCCGTTCGGGGCGAAGGCCGCGGGGCAAGCGCGCGCCGGGCGCATCAACGCGGCGGACGTTCCGCAGCCCGCGCACGGCAAGTTCAAGATCGAAGACGGCGACTTCGTGCTCGCGAACGAGCACGTCGCGATCGTCATCGAGAACGCGGACGTGTCGGACGGCTACGCCCGATTCGGCGGCGAGATCCTCGCGGTCGATCGCGTCGGGGACGACGGGCGGCCCCTCGGCGAGTCGATGTTCGTCGAGACGCTGCAGCTGACGTCGCTCTACAACGTCAAGCCCGACAGCATCACCGTCATGAACGACGGTTCGGACGGCAACGCTGCGGTCATCCGCGTCGCGGGCATCCTCACGCCCATCCCGTTTCTGGGCGACACGTTCGGCGCCATCTTCCCGAAGGACTACGCCGACCTCCCCTCGGTGGTGGACTACGTCCTCGAGCCGGGCGCCGAGAAGCTCTCGATCCAATACGGCATCGCGAACCCCAACATCGACTACAACGTCGACACCGGCGCCACGATCGAGGGCTCGTGGGAGCTGCTCGGCTTCTTCCAGACGACGTTCAACAAGCGCTTCGTCCCGGGCACGGGCTTCGGCGAGCCGAAGGGCAAGGGCGCGCTCGTCGGGTTCGTCGCAGACCGCGGCGTGCCCTTCGCCTACCAGGGCCCCGACGGCGGCCAGATCGAGTACGGCGGCATCAGCCAGAGCGGCTTCGAGCTCTTCGGCGGCGACGGCGTCGTCTACCCGGCCTGCACGTCGAGCGTGTCGGAGCGCTTCGAGCTCGTCGTGGGTGAGGTGGGACGCGGCGTCGACGGCCTGCTCGAGGTCACGCGGCGGGCGAACGGTGCCGCGGCCTGGCGCGAGGTCACAGGCCAGCTGACGGACGACGCCGGGCAGCCCGTCGCGGGCGCCTTCGTGCACGTCACCGGCGCGAGCGGCTACATCACCCGCGCCCTCACCGACGCGAGCGGCAACTACAGCCTCCACGTTCCTGACGAGACTGTCACGTTCACACCCAAGCTCCGCGGCTACCCCACACAAGGGACGGAGGTCGCGCCCGGGACGACCACTCAGGACCTCTCGTTTGCGCCCCACGCCACCATCCGAGTCGCCGCCGTCGTCGCGAACACCACGACGCCGCTTCCGGTGCGGGTCCAGGTCATCCCAACGAGCGCGCCCGCGCCCACGCCTGACGCCTTCGGTACGCCGGACGAAGCCAACGGGCGTCTCCTGGTGGACTTCGCGGTGAACGGGCAGTCCACGCTCGTCGTCCCGCCGGGCGAGCACCGCGTCGTCGTCTCGCGCGGCTACGAGTGGGAGATTCATGACGAAGTCGTCACGGTTGCGGCCGGCGAGACGCTCGACGTCGCGGCTCCGCTCGAGCACTCCGTCGACACGATCGGCGCGATGAGCGCCGACTTCCACATCCACTCCCAGTACTCGGCGGACTCGTCGGACCCGGTCGAGTACAAGGTCCGCGGCGCCCTCGCGGAGGGGCTCGATATTCCGGTGTCCAGCGAGCACGAGTGGGTGATCAGCTTCCAGCCGATCATCGAGCAGCTCGGCATGGAGGACTGGGCCTTCGGCATCTCGTCGGAGGAGCTGACCACGTTCACGTGGGGCCACTTCGGCGTCGTCCCGCTCACGCCGCGCCCCGGGGAGCTCAACAACGGCGCGCGCGACTGGCTCGGCAAGACGCCACGCGACGTCTTCGCGGACGTCGACTCGCTGCCGGAGCAGCCGGCGCTGATCGTCAATCATCCGAGCGGAAACACCGCGTTCAGCTCGTATTTCACCGCCGCCATGCTCGACAAGGCGACGGGCACGTCGTCGCACGCGCTCTGGGACGAGAACTTCGACGCGATCGAGGTCTTCAACGACTCGGGGCTCGATTCGAACCGCGAGGACTCGGTCGCGCATTGGTTCGCGCTCCTCAACGCCGGCAAGACCATCGGCGCCGTCGGCTCGAGCGACAGCCACCACCTGCGCACCTCGCCGGTCGGCTATCCGCGTACGTTCCTGCAGCTCGGCTACGACGACCCGCAGCAGGTCACGCAGGAGGACGTGCGCGACGCCATCAAGGCGGGCCGGTCCACCATCGGCGCGGGCATGTTCCTCTCGGTCGATGGCCCCGGCTCGAGCGCGCCCGGCGACACCGTGGCCGGCTCCAGCGGCGCGGTGGACTTCACCGTTACCGTCCGCTCACCCACGTGGGTGACCCCCGACACGCTCGAGGTCATCGTCAACGGCGAGACCGTCGCGACCGAGCCGCTCGCCCCCGTGGGCACCGGCCCCGGCAAGACCTTCGTCAACCAGGTCACCGTCAACCTGCCGGCCGGCCCGCGCTCGTGGGTCGTGTTCCACGCCAAGGCCACCGGCGATCTCGCCCCGGTGCATCCGGGCAAGGAGCCGTTTGCGGTGTCGAACCCGATCTACTTCACGCCCTGAGGTGCGTGCGGGTCGTCGATGACGATCACCGTCGCCACCTCCGCCTCCGCCGACGAGCCGCTCCGGCTCGTCGAGCTCCCCGCTCGCGAGGTCGGGCGGCGCGACGTCCGGGTGCGGGTGCGCGCCATCGGCGTGAACCCGGTCGACTGGAAGATGCGCGCGGGTGGGCCCCTCCGGTTCGCGCACCGGTTCGTGGGGCCAAGCGGCCCGCTCGTGGTCGGGGTGGACTTCGCGGGGGAGGTCATCGAGGCCGGACCGGAGGCGGACTTGCCGATCGGCGCACGTGTGGTCGGCGCGACGGACTTCTCGCGCAAGCAGCTGGGCAGCTACGCGACCGAGGTCGTCGTGCGCGACGAGCAATGCACCGGCCTCCCGGATGGGGTCTCGTTCGAGGCCGCCGCGTGTCTGCCCGTGCCCGGCGCCACGGCGCTCCGCGCGCTGGAGGCGGCGCACATCTCCACGACCGTACCGGCGCCGGGCACGCGCATCCTCGTGCTCGGCGCAGCAGGTGGGGTAGGCCTGGTGACCCTGCAGATCGCACGCGCGCTGGGGCTCGAGGCGGTCGGCGTCTGCTCGACGCGCAACACGGCGCTGGTCGAGAAGCTCGGCGCCACGGCAGTGGACTACACGAAGGGCGACGCGCTCGCGGCGGCGCGCGAGCACGGACCGTACGATCTGGTGTTCAACGCGGTGGGGACCGAGAGCTACGCGCTCGGTCCGAGCCGCGCGTTGCTTCGCGGGCGCGGCAAGGTCGTGCTCATCGTGGTGCGGCCCGCGGACGTGCTCTCGTTCACGTTCTCCCGGCAGGTCACGCAGGTGCTCGGCCGACCGAGCCGCAAGAACCTCGACCCGCTCGTCGCCTGGCTCGCGAGCGGCGCCATCGAGCCCTTGATCGAAGCGCGCTTTCCGCTCGCCGAGGCCGAGCGAGCCCACGAGATATCGAAGGCCGGCAAGGTCGTCGGCAAGCTGCTCCTCTTGCCGTAGCGGCCGGGGCTCAGGGCTGGCAGTCGCCGTCTTGGCAATCGTTCGAGCAGCAATCGCCGTCCCAGAAGCACCCTTCGCCGGCTCCGTGGCAGCCGCACTGTCCCTGTGCGCAGACGCCGGTGCAGCAGTCGCCGCCGAAGAAACAACCCTCGCCGTCAACGAGGCAGCCGCACGTGCCGCCGGCGCAGAGGTTGGTGCAGCAGTCGCCGTCGAAGAAGCAGCCCTCCCCGTCCGGCGTGCACATCTGCGACGAGGAGCTGGAGGCGACGGAGGTCGCCGCGTCCGTGCTCGAGGTGGCGGTCGCCGCGCTCGTGGAGCCCACCGACGTGGACGTGGCTGCGTCGGTCGAGCTGGCAGAGTCCGAGGAGGAGCTCGACTGCGCGCTCGTCTGACTGGTCGACGTCGTCGCGCCCGGGCCCGACGTGGTGGTCGTGGGCGCGCCGCCGGCCCCGCCTGCGCCGCCTGTCTCGCCGAACAGATCGTCGACGTTGGCCGAGCAACCCACGAGGAGCGCGAGCGCGCTGCTCGCCAACCACGGTCGAACGCGGAACATGGCGGCATCTTACTCGACGGCCGGGTTATCGTCTGCACGTGGATCCGCTCACCCTGACGGTGGTGGGGGTCGCCGCGACCGTGGCAGGCCTTCGAGGCTTCATCTACTGGTACTCCACGCCGCAGGTCATCAAGCGTTCTCTCTCGACGCACCGCCGCGTCCCGATCTCCGAGGCGAGCGCAGGGAGGCGGATCAAGATCGTCGGACGCGTCGGCGCGGTCGCCGAGCCGCTCGTCGCGCCGATCAGCGGACGACCCTGCGTGCACTGGCAGGTCTGGATCGAGTCCGAGCAGCCTTCAGGGAAGGGAACATTCTGGCGTGAGGTCCTCCACACTGGCGCTGCGCAGGACTTCTTCCTGTCGGACGAGACCGGGCGCGCCGTCGTCTCGCCGGGGGAGAGCTGGACCTTCGCCGCCGCGAGGAGCCGCTCGGGGGAGACGCGCGGGCGCGGGCAAACGGACCACGTGATCGAGGCGCTCCTCCACGCCAACGAGAGGGCGCGCCCCTCCGGCTCCGAGGGGCTCCGATGCTTCGAGGCTGTGTACGAGGTCGACCAGGAGATCGCCGTCGTCGGTCTCGCGAGCCTCGAGCCGGATCCCGACCCCACGACCGAGGCGCGGGGCAACTACCGCGAGCCCCCCAAGCGCATCCGGCTCGGCCCGGCAGCGAAGCGCTCGGTCATCGCGAGCGACGATCCGAAGACCTTCCGCTGAGGGCGGAAGGAGGAGCGACGCGACGAGCCCGCGCGGTCAGCCGAGCGCGACCATCGTGCGCTCGATGTCTGCGAGCGTCCGCGTGCCGGCGAGCGCCATGGTCTTGGAGAGGTCTTCGGCCAGGAGGCGGAGCACGCTGACGACACCGTCTTCTCCACCGGCGGCGAGGCCCCACAGGACGGGCCGCCCCACCAGGACGGCGCGCGCGCCGAGGGCCAGCGCCTTGAAGACGTCCGCCCCGGAGCGGATCCCGCCGTCCATCAGGACCTCGCAGCGGCCGCGCAGCGCCTCGGCGATGCCGGGCAGCGCGTCGAGCGTGGCGGGCGCGGAGTCGAGTTGGCGCCCGCCGTGGTTGGACACGATGACGCCGGCTACGCCTTCGTCCGCCGCGCGGACCGCGTCGTCCACCCGGACGATCCCCTTGAGGACGATGGGCAGGTGCGAGAGCGACTTGAGCCACTCCAGGTCCTTCCAGGTGAAGCTCGCGTCGTGGCGCTCGGCGACGTACCGCGCGAGCATCGAGCCGTCGGTAGGCCCAGCCAGGTGGGCGAGGTTCGACATGACAAGCCCGTCAGGAAGGCAGAAGCCGTTGCGCTCGTCGCGCAGGCGCCGTCCCAGGAGAGGGGTGTCCGCCGTCACGACGAGCGCGTCGTAGCCGGCCGACTCGGCCCGCTCGATCAGCTCCCGCGTGAAGCCGCGGTCCTTGTGCACGTAGAGCTGGAAGAACTTCGGGCCGGCGCTCTCCTGCGCCACGTCCTCCAGGGCGGTCGTCGCCAGCGTGGAGACCACGTAGACCGTCCCGGCGACCGTCGCCGCTCGAGCCGTCGCCAGCTCCCCTTCGGGGTGCGCGAGGCGGTGGTACGCGGTCGGCGCGATGAGGATGGGGGTGGCCACCGGGATGCCGAGCACCGTCGTCGACAGATCGCGCTCCGCGACGTCGACGAGCACGCGGTACCAGACGACCCACCTCCGGTACGCCTCCTCGTTGCGCGCGAGCGCCCGCTCTTCCTCGGACCCCGACCGGAAATAGTCGTAGGCGGGCTTCGAGAGTCGCTGCCGGGCCAGGCGCTCGAAGTCGCGCACCGTGAGCAGCTTCCGACCCTTCCGCTTGGCGTCGTTTGCCATGAACGGCGAGAGGATACCGGCCAGCCGGGGGACCTGGTTGGATCCCCTGGCCGGATCCTCGTAGATCCACTCCCAGGGCCCACAACCTACATCACACCACTTTCTCCCCGGATCTTGGGGGGCCCGCGCCTGGCCCGGTTGATGCTCTAGGGCCACGCAACCCATGAAGCTCCGTTCCTTGTTCCTCCAGGCCTCGCGCTTCGCCACCCTCGCCGCGCTCGCCGTGGCGCCCCTCGCCGCCGGCTGCGACGACATCGGCACGCAAGAGGACAACGTCACCGACGTGAAGAACACGAAGGTGAAGAACCAGTCGATCGGCAACTGCTGGGTCTACGCGAGCGTGGGTTGGGCCGAGTCGCTGCACCTCACGCACACGGGGACGGAGCTCAACCTCTCGGAGTCGTGGATCTCGTACTGGCACTGGTACGAGGAGATCGCCGGTCCGCCGAAGGGCCAGGCGTCGGCGGCCAACCTGGACAAGGGACAGATCTCGACCGGCGGCTGGTACGGGCTCGCGGCCGAGCTCATGCGCCGCTACGGCGTGATGGACGAAGGCGTCTTCATCCCAGAGGAGAGCGAGGCGGCCCGCTCCTCGCGTCAGTCCTCGGCGCTCGCGGCGATCAACGAGTCGCTCAAGAACGGCGCCCTGAAGGATCCGGCTGCGCGCAAGAACCGCAAGCTCGTGCGCCAGGAGCTCGACAAGGCCTGGGGCCTCTCGGCGGGCACCATCGCGATCATGAACGAGACCTTTGGTGAAGACGTGTCGCGTACGTTCGCCTCGTCGGGCATCGCCCCGGCCGAGGGCGTGGGCCTGCACCTCGCGAAGGACGTTCCGGTCGGCACGAACATCTCGCTCGCCGACGCGATCGGCACGCCGGCTTCGAGCTGGGACGTGCTCAAGCGCAAGGGCAAATACGCCTGGAACGAGGAGCGCTACCCGTCCAGCCCGACGTCGCGCCGCGCCCTGCTCGGCAAGATGCAGAAGGCCATGCACGACGGCATGCCGGTCATCATGACGTGGTTCGTCGACTTCGCCGCGATGGACTCGCAGAATCGCTTCATGGCGCCCCCGACCAACCCCGGCCGCCAGGGTGGCCACATGACCGTGGTCGAGGACTACCAGATCAACGACGTGCCGGGCTTCGGCACGCTCGAGGCCGGCAAGCTCGTGACCGATCCGGCCGCGCTCGACGCCGCGCTCTCGCCCGAGGCGAAGATCGAGTTCGTCCGCATCAAGAACTCCTGGGGCACGAGCCTCGCGCCCAACGAGTCGGGCGAGGAGTTCCGCGGCTACCACGACATCTACGCGGCGTACCTCGACGGGCCGCTCACCAAGTGCACCGAGTCGAACGGCGACAAGTGCGGCATCAAGACCAACGTCGCCGGCCTGACCGGTCTCGTGCTGCCGCCCGAGGGCTTCGCGACCGACGCAAAGGCGAAGCCGGGGACCTGTGAGGTGGATCTCTGCGCCGAGGGCCCGAAGCTCAGCGCTTCGAGCTGCGAGGACGGCGACAAGAAGGCGTGTATCGAGATCGTGTGCGACGTAGATCCCTACTGCTGCAACAACAGCTGGGACTCGGCGTGCGTGACTGGGGCTGTCGACGCCTGCACGCTGACCTGCGGCGGCTGACGCGGAGGCCGCTCGGGCGGGGAGGGGTTGGCCCTTCTCCTTCGCTCCGTCTCGCCGGACGCGGGGCCGCTCGGGCGGGGAGGGGTTGGCCCTTCTCCTTCGCTCCGTCTCGCCGGTCCCTACGGCGCATGAGGCTCGGCGGCCTGCTACGGCCGCCGAGAGCCTAGCCCGGAGGGTATGGAGCTGCCTTCGGGACATACTCACTGCGCTTCGGAGAAGGGCCAACCCCTCACCGCCCTCGCTCACGCGAACCAATCGCGCGGCCTGCGGCCGCCGAGGCGAGACCGTGGGTATGGGATCGCGAGGCCAGCGGCCGCCGAGGCCCGGGGCGCGCTGTCCTGCTCTCGCTCCCTGAGTGCGCCGGCGCGCCAGTCCGTGCTCGCGCCGCGATCAGGACGCGGCTGTTACTTTGTGTTCCGCCCTTCTTGGTCGCACCGCCGGCGCGCCGCGCTGGCTCCTCGATCACCATTCAACCACTTACGCCTGCCGAGCCGGCCGGCCCGACCCGATGCGACCGGGGTTTGCCCCGAGTGCGACCAGGACCGGGCGCGCAAAGACTATTGACCGACTCCTGGTCGCTCTCCGCGCCATTCGGCTGCAGTCGATCTCCCGTGGCTCGTGGCGAGACCGGGCGCGCGTGCCGTCTACGACGCGTGCTCCGAGATCGAGCGCGATCTGCCGGCCGTGGAGTCGCAGCGTACGCCTCCATTCGACGTCTGGTCACGCGCGGTGCTCACGGACGACCTCGTTGCGGGGTGCTCGATCCTCGGGCTCGACACGGCTGACAGCGTCGTCGGCGTTGCGCTCGCCTACGCCCG
>JAEUKE010000273.1 GCA_016794345.1 Myxococcales bacterium | reverse complement strand
GTCGTCGCCGAGGTCGCTGACGATATCGTCGTGCTCTACGCGGGCCAGGTGGTCGAGCGCGGCCCGGCGCGGCTGGTGCTCGACGAGCCTCACCACCCGTACACACGAGGGCTCATCGCGACGATCCCCGAGCCTTCGCGGCGGCCGCGCCGCCAGCGGGGCGCGCGCACGGCTCGGCTGCCCGTTCTCCCCGGTGCCCCGCCCGATCTGGCGAGCTTGCCCCGCGGCTGCCGGTTCGCGCCGCGCTGCGAGCACCACACGACCGCGTGTGACGAGCCGATCGAGCTCCGCCGCGTGGGCGATCGACTCGTCCGCTGCGTCCTCGACGGCCCGAGCGAGCCGGCCGCCCCCAGCGAGCCGGCCTCCGCGATCGAGGCGAGCGAATGAAGGAGCTGCCGCTCGTCATCAAGGAGACGCCGGTCGCGGCGGTGGAGGGCCTGGCCAAGGCTTACACGCTGAGGCGAGGCGTGCTCGGACTGGGGAAGGAGCTCGTGCACGCGCTCGCCGGCGTCACGTTCCAGGTCCGCCGAGGCGAGACGCTCGGCGTGGTCGGCGAGAGCGGCTCGGGCAAGAGCACGCTGGGCAAGGTGCTCCTCCGCCTCGTCGAGCCCACCTTCGGGCGCGTGCTCTGGAGCGGCATCGACGTCACGCGAATGCCGGAGCGCGAGCTGCGCAAGCACCGCCGCAAGATGCAGATCGTCTTCCAGGATCCGCACTCCTCGCTCGATCCGCGCATGACCGTGCGCGACATCGTCGGGGAAGGCCTTGTCCTCTTCGGCCTGGCGGAGAAGTCGGCCCTCGAGGATCGCGTCGTCGAGATGCTCCGCCGCGTCGGCCTCGACGGCTCGATGATGGACCGCTACCCCCACGAGTTCTCGGGCGGCCAGCGCCAGCGCATCGCCATCGCGCGCGCGCTCGCCGTCGAGCCGGACTTCGTGGTCTGCGACGAGCCGGTGAGCGCGCTCGACGTCTCGGTCCAGAGCCAGATCGTGAACCTGCTCGAGGAGATCCAGGAAGACTCGAACGTCGCCTACCTCTTCGTCTCCCACGATCTGCGGCTCGTGGAGGTCACGGCACACCGCACCGCGGTCATGTACCTCGGCCGCATCGTCGAGCTCGGCCCCACCGATCGCGTCGCCGAGCGCCGTCTCCACCCGTACACCCGCGCGCTCTTTGCTTCGTCGCCGCCCCATCCGGCCGACAAGCAGCGGACCAAGCGTGCGCTCCCGCTCGCCGGAGAGCCCCCGAGCGCGACGCGCCCCCCGCGCGGCTGCCCCTTCCATCCGCGTTGCCCCGAGTTCGAGAAGGGCACCTGCGACGCGGAGGTGCCCACGCTCGAGCCGTCCCCCGACGACTCGTCGCATCGCGTGGCGTGTTTCTTCGCGTTCTAGGTGGCTGGTGGTTTTCGCCGATAGCGTCGCGATCTCGGCGTCGAGCGTGCTCGCGTACGGTCGTACGCTCCGCGCGACTCGCCACCGACCTCGCTCGCTCTAGGCGAAAACCCCTCAGCCACCTTCTGCGAGGGGATGGCATCCATGAGCGGCATGTGCGCCGACCACGATGTGCTCGACCTCATGGTCGGCGAATGTTGACAACAGCTCGACGAAGTCGCGGTTCACCTGACTCCTCATCGCGCCACGCCAAACATGCCAGCGTGAGCTCCCAGACAGCCTCGATACGCTCGTTCATCGTGGCAGGCTCACGCGCGACGTGCCCCGCACGAGAGGACTTGATGATCCGGGGTGATCGCTCGCCCTGCACGGGTGGAGCGTACCACGACCACGGGCCGACCGAGGGAGCGTGGCCCTACGCCTTCGGGCTGCGCAGCCGCTCGTAGAACCACCAGCCGTGGCCGCCGATGTCGCGGCACTCGTAGCCCTTGTCGCTCCAGTACTCTTCGCCGTAGTCGACGACCTGGGGCTCCTTGACGATCGTC
>JAEUKE010000242.1 GCA_016794345.1 Myxococcales bacterium | reverse complement strand
GAGCGCCATGCCCACGCGCCTGGGGCATGACGGCTTCTTCCCCCGTGGAAGACAAGGCGAGAGCCTGGGAGAGCGACGACCTCACGACGCACCTCCGCTCGCGGCTTCGCGTCGTGCGCGGCGCTCGCGCCGCCACATGTCGAGCAGCGTCACGGCGAGGATCGAGGCGGCCTCGTCGAGGCGGCGCTCACGGTCGGCGTGGCGCTCATCGGCGCTCTCGGTGGCAGGTGCGGCCGCGCTCGCGGGCGGCGTCGGGATCGCGTTCATGGGACGGGAAACGCGGCCCCGATGGGCGCGGTGGGACAGGGGGATCATTCGCTGCCTGATGATCCCTCTTGCGTCCGGTGTGCAGTGTACAGTATCTACTGCACAACACCTCCCGGGCATGCCGTCCGGGACGAGCGAGCGACATGGCCAAGCGAGAGAAACTCGGACATCGCCTCAAGCGCGTGCGCATCGCCCGCGACCTGAGCCTTCGCGAGACAGCGAGCAAGGTCGGCGTCTCGCCGACGTACCTGTCGCGCGTCGAGAACTGCCTCGACCCGAGCCCGCCCACCGAGAAGACGCTCCGCGCCCTGGCCGACGTCTTGGGGGACAACTTTGACGAGCTGATGCAGCTCGCCGGCCGCGTCCCAGAGGACGTCGAGAAGCTGATCAAGGCGGACCCGGACATGCCCGTGATGTTGCGGCGCGCCCGCGAGCAGAACGTGACGGGCGCGGAGTTCCTGGAGTGGCTCGAGAGCAAGAAGAAGGGGGGCAAATGATTCCAGAGCTGAAGGTCCCCTTCCTGCACGAGAAGCAGGTCGAGCGCGCGGCGAACGAGCTCCTGCACAAGTACGCCAAGGACAAGGGCAAGCCCGTGCGCGCGCCCATCGACGTCGAGAACATCCTCGAGGGGTACTTCGAGCTCGACCTCGTCTACATCGACCTGCCCGACTTCATCGGCGTGCCCGACGTGCTCGGCGCGACGTTCATCAAGGACCAGCGCGTCTTCATCGACGAGTCCCTGATGATCGAGGGCAAGGAGGGGCGTCTCGCCTTCACGCTCGCCCACGAGGGCGGACACTGGTACCTGCACCGCCCGCTCATCGAGATGGACCAGGTCACCGCCACGCTGTTCGGCAAGGACGACGTGCCCAAGCAGCCCACCATCTTCTGCCGCTCCAGCCAGAAGAAGGCGCCCGCCGAGTGGCAGGCGGACAGGTTCGCCGCCGCGCTCCTCATGCCTGCGGCCGACGTGCGCGCCACCGTGCGGGCGCTGTGCGGTGACACGTTGCCGACCTGGGAAGACGTCGAGGCGAAGCGGAAGGCACGCGTGCTCGACGAGAAGCTCCGCGACCTCGCCACCGAGGTCATGACGAAGGGCAACTTCACGAATGTGTCGAACGAGGCGATGCGTTACCGCCTCTTGGACCTGAACCTCGTCCTCGACGCGTCGAACCCCCAGAGGAGCCTGCTTTAGCCGCGCGGCTTTGCCGTGCTCGGAGTGTCCACGGTTTAGTTCACAGTTCACAGGAGACGTCGCCATGCAGCTCACCGCCACCGCCCCCAACCCGACGTCGTTTCGCGGCGTCCTCTTCGCTCGCGAGGAGGGCTGAGCCATGGCCTCGTTCAAGCTCCGACACTTCGCCAATGCCGAGACGCTTCGCGCCGTCCGGCCTCAGTTCCTGATGGCGCTCCTCGGCAGGCACGCCGACTACTTCGCCGAGCGCGGCGTGAACTTCGGCGCGTTCAACGGCGCCGGCCCTGACTACGAGGCGATCGCCGGCGTGCTCATGGCGCCCGAGCAGCCCCCCAGCACGCTCATCGACGACCTCTACTACGTCGACGAGATGGCCACCCAGCCCGGCATGGACGCGCTGCTCGAGGCGGCCGAGGCCGCGAAGGTGGAGCTCGATCTCGACGACGAGCCAACGCCCGCCGACGTCGCGGTGCAGGTGCGGCTGCGAGCGCCCGCCCTCCTCGAGCAGAAGCATGCCGAGCAGGTGCTGCTCGATCGCAAGCGGACCTTCGTCTACTTCCAGGCGAGGGATGGCGCCGACACGCGGTACCACGTGCCCGGCGCGAAACGGGTGCGGGCGTTCGAGGACACGATGGGCGTGCGGCTCGACCTCATGAAGCGCGGCCGCACCTGCAAGCTGTTCATCTTCCCGCGCGCCGACGGCGTTTGGTTTCTCGTGCGACGCGGCGATCCGTACAAGCGCGAGGGCGCGATCGAGAAGGCCAAGACCACCTCGGTGTACTACCGGCCCGAGAAGTACGACCTGCTCAAGTACGACGAAGGGCTCGGCGAGTTGGCCATCAACGCCGAGGGCAACAAGAAGCTCGCCGAGCACTACCGCGAGCTGGTCGGCGTCCTGCTCTTCGACGATGCCAAGCACTTCCCGGACACGGCGAAGTTCACGCTCGAGCCGCTCCAGGAGGCCGGCACCGAATCGCTCGTCTGCAGCGACGTCGAGGGCATCGACTCGGTCGTGCTGAAGGAGCTGCAGGTCTACTGGGGCGGCGCCTACGGCGAGAGCACCACGCACAAGGCAAAGGACCTCTTCGCCGCGTGGGCCGCGCACGAGCGCTCGGTGCCCAAGGGGCGGCTCGTGAAGGCGAGCTTCCTCGTGAGGTTCACCGGCCAGAAGACCCCGCGCACCGTGACCATCCGCCCGAACAACATCGCGAGCTACACCCGCAACGAGGACGCGACGCTCGTCGAGCAGTGGCTCGCGCTGCGCGGGTTCGTGAAAACGCCCATCGGGGAGGCGCAGGATGCAGACCTTGCTCCGGCTGTTGCGGTCGCTTGAGGCGGCGCCCTGGAACCGCGCGGTCCTCGCCGAGTGGCGGGAGCGCATCGGCCAGGACTTCGCGCTGATCAAGCCCCACCTGAAGCCCACCGGCGAGCGCGCCGGGGTGTTCCCGTGTCCCAACGGCGGCGGCGACGGCTGCCCGCGCCAGGTCCACGAGCGCGACGGCGGGTTCGTCGCGGTCTGCGGGAATGTTCCCGCCGAGTGCGAGCCCATCCCGCTGACGAAGACCGAGCTCGCTGTGCTCGCCCTCGATCGCACCGCGGCCCTTGGGCCCGTCGTGGCGCGCGTGTGTGCCGAGGAGGCGCTCGCGGCCACCAGCGTCGCCGCGCTCGAAGGGCTGCTGCCCCTCGGGGTCCTGGAGCGCCGCGTGGGGCGAACCCTGGTGGTGATCGCCACCGCCGAGGGGAGCGGGCAACGCGGGGCGATCCTCGAGCTGCGGCGCGCGGCGGGCGCCGACGCGGTCGCGGTGGTCGTCGCGGGGCGAACGGACGCGCGGCTCGTAGGTGAAGGCCACGCCGAGCTCGGGCTCGACGCGCCGGGGCTCCGGCTGCACCGCGCGCTGAAGCTGCTCTGGCCTGAGTCGTGGGCGGCCCGCGCGAAGGCCAAGGAGGCGCTCTTCGAGGACGTCGAGCTGGTGTTTGCCTCCGAGCCGGAGCGGCACGTGGTCCGCCTCAACGGCGAGCTGCTCGCGGCCTTCCGCGTCAGCGACGCGAAGTTCGCGCGGCTCCTCCGACTCGCGGCGGCGCGGGCGGCAGCGCCCGACGTCGAGGAAGGCGGCTGGCTGAAGAAGGCCCCGCACCTCCAGCTCGACGAGCGCGAGGTGGACCTCGTCGAGCTGCGCAACGCGCTCGTCGCGGACCAGCCGGACGGGTACGCCGGCATGACAGCAGC
>JAEUKE010000227.1 GCA_016794345.1 Myxococcales bacterium | reverse complement strand
ACCGCGTCGGGAGCGACGAGCGAGAGGTCCAGCCCGTCCGGCCGCGCGCGCACGAGCGTCAGCGCGGCCGTCGTCTTCGGCACGACGAATCCACCGAACACCGAGACCCGATTCGCGAAGAGCGAGACGTCTTCGGGGCGCGCCACGCCACGGAGGAAGAGCCCGGCTGCCCGGCCTTCGACGACGATGCCGGCGGAGGCGTCACCTTCGGCGATGTAGGCGCTCACCAGTCTCGCCGACTGCAGCGTCCCGAATGGGGCGCGATCGGTGGAGAAGGCGAGCGGCAGGGCCTGCGCGCTGCCCCCGGTCAGCGGGCACAGGACCTTCTCGGGCAAGGGGATGGTGATCGGGCTCTCCGCCTTCGGCGCGGGGAGCGGAGCGGTCGCGCGAGGCGCGGCCGACGAGGTCGTGGCCGGAGCCGGGAGAGGCGCATCCACGACGGGATTGGGCACGACACGCGGAGCGCTCGGCGCGCAAGCGAGGTCGAGCCAGGAAAGCAGCAGGAAGGGCCAGGCTCGCCGCACGTTCGGAGTCTAGCCGAGTCGACATCGCGGAGGTGAGCGAGCCGGATGCGCTACGCTCGGTCCGATGGATGCGCTCGCGGGTGTCTTGGGTGTCGGCCTCTCGGTCGTCGTCTTCAGCGCGACCATCACCGTCTTCGTTTTCTGGCTCGTCGGTCGCGTCACCGCGGGGGCGATAGCGAAGCTCGAGCCGGAGGGAATCGAGAAGCGCTCGGGCCCGCGCTGGATCCGGACGAAGCTCCGTGACTTCCAGAACGAGACACGCATCGCCAGCCACCGCATCTCGGTCAATCGAGGAGAGCTCGTGTTGGTCCCGAGCGCGTTCGTGGTGGCGGCCGGGACCCTGTTGGTTCGGTTCGACAACACCGACCTCCCGTCGGCGGAGGTCTGGGTCGAAGGCGAGCGCCTCCATTTCGTGAGCACGAAGCCAGCGGGTGGCACGGGGACCGTCGATGTTCGTGTGCCGCTCCCGGACGCGAACGACTGGCTCGTGGCCCTTCGAGCGCGCGGCGCGCGCCTTCGTGGCTGATCAGCGGAGGCCCGCGAACGCCGGGCCGGCGAGGCCGATTCCGATCGCGCTCCCGAGCTCGAAGCGCAGATCCACGTCGCCCACGCGAATGACGTCCCCCGGCGTGAGCTTGCAGGGCTCGTTCGCGACGCGGCGACCGTTCACGCTCGTGAGGTTGGTGCTCCCCAGGTCGCAGATCCAGTATTCGCCTTCGACCGCGTAGATCTCCGCGTGACGGTGGGACACGAGGGGTGAGGGCAGCGGGATGTCCGAGCTCGGAGTGCGCCCGATCGCGTTGCTCTCGCCGAGCGAGAACCGGTGGCCGGCCCATGGCCCGCCCACGACGACGACCGCGGCCTGCTGAAACAGGCCGGCCGTCCGCTTGCCGAAGTCGCGCGAGAGGGCGCCGCCCTTGGACCGCCCGAGAAGGCTCGGCGGCTGACCGTTCATCGTGTGTTTGCGGAAGTTGGCGTAAGCCTCGGCAGAGGGGCGGCGATCGTAGGCGACGACGTCGTCCACCAGGGACTCGCGCAGCTCTCCGAGGGCCGACCCGGGCGCGACGACAGCGGGCGGGAGCGAGGCGAATCGATACAAGAACTGTCGAATGATCTCGGCTGCGCCGGCGAACTGGCCGCGATCGGCCATCGAACGCGCGCGCGCTCGCTCCTCCGCGCCATAGGCCAGGAGGAGGTACTCCGTCACGATTGGATCGGGCTCGGGCGTGCCGGCCTTCACGTCGATGGTGACCTCCACCTCTTGCTCGATCACCTCCCCGGTTCGGGCGCAGCGATGGCGGAGGCGCACCCGGATCAGGAGCCCCTTGGGCGAGATGACGCCAGGCAACCGAACGAGGATCGGGAGCACCTGCTTGGCGTCGTCGTCCATGTCGGCGAGCGGTGCGATCAGCCCCTTGTTGCTCCAACGAAGATCGCTCTGGCCCACGACGCGGACGATCTCCACGCCCTCGGCCGGCTGCAACGCGACCTCGATCCCGTCGGCGACGACGTCGCCTTGCGCGCCGAGCGCCATGGCCAGCTCCCGGCGACAGCGCAGCGGATGCGGGACGAACGCATACCGCCCTCCGCCGCCCTCGGCGATGGCTCCGAGGATGTCCTCGTCGTGCTTGGGGCCGTAGCCGAGACACGAGATGCCCATGTGCGGGCGCCCGCTCTTCGCGAGCTCGCGCAAGGAGCGAGCCGACGTCATGCCCTCGTTCGGCGAGCCGTCCGAGAGCAGGAGGATCGAGCGCCTGGAGCAGGGATCGGCGGCGCAGAGCTGCTTGGCGGCGATCCGGAGCGCCGCCTCGATGTTCGTATTGCCCCCGGCGCGCAGGCGCTCGGCGCGGGCGCGGAGGAGCCGCTTGCCTGGCTCGTCCATCGGGGTGAGCGGCACGACCTGCGCGGCGTTGGTCTCGAAGACGACCAGCCCGAGCGCGTCGGTCGGCGAGGCGAGGTCGGCTGCGAGCTGGACGCTCCGGATCGCCTGCTCCAGCGGTTCACCGTGCATCGATCCGGAGGCGTCGAGGGAGAGCACACACGAGAGCGGCGGTCGGACGTCCACCGCCTGCCCGTGTGCGTGCAGGACCAACACCACGTGGAGCGACGACTGGCTCTGCGGCTCCACGGAGCGGAGCTCGGGGCGCGCTTCGATCGAAAGGACCATGGCCGACCTCGCCGGGGCGTCTGGCAGTTTCCGAGCCAGGATCGGGACGCGGAGGATCCGCGACCCACGGCGGTGCGTTGCACCATCCGGGGGCACCACGTGCACCAGCGAGGCGCACCTGGTGATGGCGACCCGCACGCTGCATCATGGGGCCGTGCAAGGCGCTGTCCTCGTCGTCCACGGCGACATCACGATGCTCACGGCGCACGCCGTCGCCTATTCCACGGACTGGTCGCTCAGCGAGGGCGGCCAGCTGACGCGGGCGTTCGAGTCGGGCTTCGCCGGCTTCGAGGACCGGTACGCCGAGCTGCGCGGCAGACACCGACCCCGCTCGCTCGAGCCCGGCGCCGCGTTCTGGATCCCGCTGGGTGACCACATGCCACACGGGATCGTGGTCACCGTCGCGGCGGCAGGGCGGAGGCCACGGGCGGAGCGCGCCCGGCTCGCGACGCTCGGCGCGCTCCGGTGCGCGTGCGATTCGCTCGCGCGCGAGGGGGTGAAGAAGCCATGGACGATCGCCTTGCCGTGTTTTCTGGCCGGCGACGGCGGCGCGCGGCACGATCGGGTCACGGTTGCCGAGCCCCAGGTCGAGGCTGCGCTCGGCTTCGTCCGCGACGAGCCCGACGTGGACGTCGCGTTCGTCGCGTACACCGAGGCCAACTACCAGGTCTGGCTCGAGGCACGGAGGCGCGTCAGGGCGCGCCTCGGCGTCGTGGCGGAGGGGAGCGAGCCCGACGAGCGGCTCGTGGCGGCGGTCGCGCGCGGCGAGTGCGTCGTGTTTGCCGGCTCGGGGCTCTCGCTCGGCTCGGGCCTGCCCGGCTGGAGCGCCCTCATCGACGAGCTGGCGGACACGCTCGGCGTGCCTTCGGAGGACAGGCGCGGGGACCTCGACTACCTGCTCGATCTCGCGCAATGGTACCGCAACGAAGGGCTCCGGCCTTCGATCGAGGAGCGCGTGCGCCGCACCTTCACGGCGGAGTCGGCGGGCGCGCGTCCGACGGTTGCCCATTACCTGCTCGCCTCGCTCCCCGCGCGCTATTACGTCACGACCAACTACGACGACCTGCTCGAGACCGCGCTTCGCGGTTTGCGGCGGCACGCGCTCGGGGTCGTCGCCGAGACGGACGTGGCGCGAACCGGGAGCCCCGACGGCTGTTACGTGGTGAAGTTTCACGGCTGCGCGCAATCGCCGAGCGATATCGTCCTCAGCCGCGACGACTACGACGGCTTCTTCCGGCGTCGTCCGGCCATGGCGCTCCTCCTGGAGGGGTTGCTGCTCAACCAATCATTTTTGTTCGTCGGCTATGGTCTGCGTGACCCCGACTTCCGGCAGATCTGGTCACGCATCGCGGCGATGCTCGAAGGCGCCAAGCGGCCCGCGTTTGCGACGACGTTCGAGTCGCCCCCCCGCCACGGGCAGACGCAATGGGCGCGCCACGGTTTGCATCTCTCTCCCATCGACGGCGCGACCGCGGCCGACAAGGCGCGCAAGCTCGACCGCTTCCTCGACCGGCTGGCGGACCTGGTGGCGCGCGACCCGCACCTCGTCCTGGCGGACGACGTGGACGTCGCGTTCAGTCAGCCATTTGCGGACCTGCGAAAGCGAATGCTCGACATGCTTGGCGATCTCGCGACTTCGTGCTCCCACGCGCCGTCGGCTTCACGCACCGAGGTGCTCGCGCTCGCGGACACGCTGCGCTTCTTCGTCGATCACGGATGGCGCGGCGCGATGCCCGGTCACGTGGCCGGCCTCTTCGGCTCGCTCGCGCTCCACCGCGAGCTCACGAAGGAGGAGCGTCGCGACCTGCTCGTCTCCGCGATGCGCCACACCGAGAGCCGCGAGGAAGCGGAGAAGCTGAGGCGGCGGATCGAGGACGTGGACAAATGACGAAGCCCGCGTGCTCTCGCGAGCGCGCGGGCTTCGAGTCGTTCGAC
>JAEUKE010000072.1 GCA_016794345.1 Myxococcales bacterium | reverse complement strand
TCGGATGCGATGACCGCGCGCCGCTTCCGCGACCCCCAAGGGGTGAGGGGTCGCTCCCGCGGCGCCAGGCCTTCTCTCTGCATCCGGCGGTCGTAACTCCTGGCCGAGGACCGAATCAGGGCATTCGGTCCTCGGTGTAATCCCCCCTCGCGAGTGAGGGGGGAGAATGACGCCCCCCCAAGATGCCCGCTAGCCCTGGTGCGCCGGCACCGCTGCCTGCGGCGAGCCGTAGTCGACGGCGAAGCGCTCGGCGTTCCACGCGCGCATGCCGCCGGCCATGGACGCGACGCGAGCGAAGCCGCGCTCGGCGAGCCAGAGCGCGGCCTTGCCGCTCCTGCCGCCGGACCGGCAGACCACGACGAGGGGCTTCTGCGCGTCGATCGCGCTGGCGGCGGCCGAGACGGTGGCGAGCGGGACGAGCGAGGCGCCGGCGATGTGGCCGAGCTCACCGCGGTATTCGTCCGGCTCGCGCACATCGATGACGTTCACGTCATTCTTGTTGGCGTGGACCCAGGCCGGGCTCACCTCGGGAACGCCGGCGGGCGTCAGGATGACGGGCGCCCAGCCGCGATCGAGCTCGCGTCCGACGGCGGGCGGCGGAGCGGGGACGCCGCACTCCAGGTTGGCGGGGACGGCGACCGCCATCTTCTTCGGGTTGGGCAGCTTGAGGCCGGCCATGATGGCGACGAACTCGTCCTCGGATTTGGCGTCGCCGAGGCGGGGGTTGTGTTGTTTCTCCTCGCTCACGCGGGTGCTCGTGCGGCCTTTGTAGTCGTGCGCGGGGTAAAGGACGGTGCCGGCCGGGAGGCTGAGGATCTTGCCGCGCACGGATCGGTAGAGCGTGCGCGAGTCGCCACCCTGGAAGTCGGTGCGCCCGCAGCCGCGGATGAGGAGCGCGTCGCCGGTGAAGGCCAGGAGCTGGTCTTCCATCACGTAGGAGAGGCAGCCGTTCGTGTGGCCGGGCGTCTCGCGGACCTCCAGCGCGAAGCGGCCGAAGGGCACGCGATCTCCGTCCTTCACCAGGAGGTCCGCGCGAACGGAGCCGGCGCGCTCCGAGAGGACCGTCTTGCAGCCGAGCCGCTCCTTGAGGACGCCGGCCGCCGTGACGTGGTCTGCGTGCACGTGGGTGTCGAGCGCGTAGACGAGGCGGAAGCCCAGCTCCTTCAGGAGCTCGAGGTCCCGGTCGACTTGCTCGATCACCGGATCGATCAACACGGCCTCGCGGGTCTCCTCGTCGGCGAGCAGGTAGGTGTACGTCGAGGAGTCGGCGTCGAAGAGCTGCCGGAAGAACGGTCGGAGGGTCATGCTCACGTGCCAGAGCACGAAGCGCGCCAGGCTGGAGGGGCCTCGCTTCGAGCCCCTCACGCGAGCCGGGACGGCGGAACGAAGAAATGGCGGCAGGCTCGATGTTTCATGCGTCGCGAAACATCGAGAGACGAACGAAACGTCCCGCAACGGCACGAAAAGCAGGGAAGGTCAGCGGCGCGCTCGCTGAGGGGGGCGCCCGCCCCTCTTGGCGGCGCCCTTGGCGGCCGACTTCTTCGCCGGGGCGCGCGGCGGCGGGGCGTCATCCCCCAGCTCGCCTCGTAGCTTCTTCAGCTGGTCCCGGAGCTTCGCCGCGCGCTCGAAGTCGAGCGCTTCGGCGGCCGCGAACATCTCCTGGCGGAGCGCCTCGATCATGTCGACGGCGCTCAGCTTGTCCTCCGCCTTGATGCCGCCCTCGTCGAGCCGCACCTTGGAGACGGTCACGTAGTCGCGCGCGCCGGAGGTGGGCGACAGATCCAGGATGGCCTTCGTGACGGAGGCGGGCGTGATGCCGTGGTCCTCGTTGTATTTCCGCTGGATCGCGCGGCGACGGTCCGTCTCCTCGATCGCGTTCTTCATCGCGGGGGTGATCTTGTCCGCGTACATGATGACGTGACCGCGCAGGTTGCGGGCGGCGCGGCCGATGGTCTGGATGAGCGAGCGCGGGCTGCGCAAGAAGCCCTCTTTGTCCGCGTCCAGGATGGCCACGAGCGAGACCTCCGGCAGGTCGAGCCCCTCGCGCAGGAGGTTGATGCCGATGAGGACGTCGAACTCGCCGCGGCGCAGGTCCCGCAGGATCTCCACGCGCTCGAGCGTGTCGACGTCGCTGTGGAGATAGCGGACCTTCACCCCGAGCTCGGTGTAGTACTCGGTGAGATCCTCCGCCATGCGCTTGGTGAGCGTCGTGACGAGGACACGCTCCCCCTGCGCGCTGCGCTCGCGGATGCGGCCCAAGAGGTCGTCCACCTGGCCGGCGACGGGCCTCACGGTGATCTCCGGATCGACAAGGCCGGTGGGCCGGATGATCTGCTCCACCACCACGCCGCCCGACTTCTCCAGCTCCCACTCGCCGGGCGTGGCGCTCACCAGGATGACGCGCTTGCAGAAGCGCTCGAACTCCTCGAACTTGAGGGGGCGATTGTCGAGCGCGCTCGGAAGGCGGAAGCCGTGCTCGACGAGGGTCTCTTTGCGGGCGCGATCGCCGCGGTACATGGCGGCGACCTGGGGGATCGTCTGGTGTGACTCGTCGATGATGAGGAGGAAGTCCGGCGGGAAATAGTCGATGAGCGTCGGCGGCGCGTCCCCGGCTTTCCGGCCCGAGAGGTGGCGCGAGTAGTTCTCGATGCCCTGGCAGAACCCCATCTGCTCCATCATCTCGAGGTCGTACATGGTCCGCTGCTCGAGGCGCTGCTTCTCGAGGAAACGACCCGCGTTGTCGTAGAAGTCCAGCCGATCGCGCAGCTCCTCCCGGATGGCCGTGATGGCCTTGCGCATCTGCTGCTGCTCGGTGACGTAGTGCGAGCCCGGGTAGATGGCCATCCGAGGGATGGAGCCGAGGACCTTGCCGCGCAGCGGATCGACCTCCTTGATGGCCTCGATCTCGTCGCCGAAGAACTCGACGCGGACGGCGACGGACTCCTCGTAGGCGGGGAAGATCTCGACCACGTCACCGCGGACGCGGAACGTCCCGCGGTGGAAGTCGACGTCGTTGCGCTCGTATTGGATGTCGACCAGACGACGGAGCAGCTCGTCCCGGCGAAACTCCGTCCCCTGCTCCAGCTGGATGAGGAGGCCGTGGTACGACTCGGCCGAGCCGATGCCGTAGATGCAGCTGACCGACGCGACGATGATGACGTCAGGCCGCGAGAGGAGCGCCCGCGTTGCGCCGTGGCGCATGCGGTCGATCGCGTCGTTGATGATCGCGTCCTTCTCGATGTACGTGTCCGTCGTCGGGACGTAGGCCTCGGGCTGGTAGTAGTCGTAGTAGCTGACGAAGTACTGGACCGCGTTGTGTGGGAACAGCTCGCGCAGCTCCCCGTAGAGCTGCGCGGCGAGCGTCTTGTTCGGGGCGAGGACCAGCGTCGGCCGCTGGAGCTGCTCGATGACCTTGGCCGCGGTGAAGGTCTTGCCGCTGCCGGTGACGCCGAGGAGCGTCTGGTAGGGGACGCCGCGCTCGAGCCCCTCGCAGAGCTCCGCGATCGCGCGCGGCTGATCACCGCGGGGCTCGAAGCCCGTCACCATCTGAAACCGTCGATCCACCGGACCAGGCACGATAGTCTCCGGAGCGTCGTGAAGCCAGCAGTCTCCCGCGCGATGGTCTTCGCCGCGCTCGCCTTCGCCGCGCCGTGTGTGAGCCTCGGCTGCGCCTCGTCGGCGCCGGACCCGATCCGCGCCGAGGAAGCGAAGACCGGGCCGGGGAAGGTGACGATCGTCGAGTTCGTCGACTACCGCTGCCCGTTCTGCCGACAGCAAGCCGACGTGATGGCGTCCCTCCTGGCGCAGAACGCGGGTGCGGTCCGGCTCGTGGTGAAACACGTGCCGCTCGACAAACACAAAGGCGCGCGGCGCGCAGCGCGCGCCGCGGTCTGCGCCGAGCGGCAGAACAGGCTCGAGCCGATGCACGAGGCCCTCATGCGCGCGGAGGACACGAGCGACGGGACGTTGCTCGACATCGCGCGGGAGGTCGGCCTCGGGCTGGAGGACTTCAAATCGTGCCTCACGTCCAAAGAGACGGACGATCGACTCCACGACGACCGGGACGCGTTCGAGCGGGCCGGCGGGGAGGGGCTGCCGCTGACCTTCGTGGGCCGGACGAAGTTCATCGGCCTGGCCGACCCGGAGGAGCTCGAGAAAGCGATGCGCGAAGAGCTGGACCGGGTCCAGCCCTGAAGTCGCCCTCGCTCCTCAAGCGGGCGTGCCGTCGCGAGCTGGCCTGCGCTCGCCGATGACCTCCGACAGGAAGGCGACCATCGCCTTCACGTTCGGCGCGCGTCGCCGCTCCGCCACGGTCACGGCGAACACCGCGGGGCCGGGCGCGACGTGCTCGTCCAGGACGGAGACCAGGCGCCCGGCCTCCAGGTGATCGTCCACCATGAAATCGAGCGCCTGGCAGATCCCGAGGCCGACGAGCGCGGCGTCGAGCAGGTGGTCGCCCTGATCGATCAGCAGGTTGCCGTGCAGCTCGGGCCCGTCTCCCTTCGCGCTGGCAGCGGCGAAGATGGGATCGCGCACCTTCCCGTTCGGCCCCACGAAGCGGAGGAAGTTGTGCCGCTCCAGATCGCGCACGGCGCGCGGCACCCCGTGCTCCGCCAGGTAGCTCGGCGAGGCGACGGTGATCCAGCGCGTCCGGCGGAGCAGCTTGGAGACGAGCGAAGAAGGCTCCTGTCCGCCGATACGCAGCGCGACGTCCACCCGCTCGGCGATCAGCGGAACGAACCGGTCGGTCATCGAGATGCGGAAGACGAGCGAGGGGTAACGCGCCGCCGCTGCCGGGAGCGCCGGTACGAGCAGCCGCCCCAGGATGAACGGCATGCTCAGGTGCACCTCGCCGCGAGGCAGCGCGCGCGACTCGGTCATCGACCGGCGCCCCGCCTCGATGCTCGTGATCGCCTCCCGGCATCGGACGAGGTAGCGCTCACCCTCCGGTGTGAGCTCCACGGATCTCGAGGTCCGCGCCAGCAAGCGCACACCCAGATCGTCCTCGAGCTTCAGCACCGCCTTGCTGATCGCCGCCGAGGTGACGCCGAGCCGCTCCGCCGCGCGCCGGAAGGACCGCTCCTCCGCCGTGTAGACGAAGGGCACGACACCCGAGAACAGATCGGTCAAGCCCATGAGCCCTCGTAGCGCAGCGTCTGGGCGGGATCGATAACCATGAGTTGACGATGTGTCGTCCGAGACGGGGCTTTCATCGAGCGAACGGCGGCCGCATGCTCATCTTCGTCAAACGGAGGACGACGATGAAGATCGGAGTGTTGGGAACCGGGATGGTCGGAGAGACGATCGCGACGAAGCTCGTAGCCCTGGGCCACGACGTGAAGATGGGCGCGCGCGACGCCGGGAACGACAAGGCCAAGGCCTGGGCCGAGAAGGCGGGTCAGAAGGCCTCGAACGGGACGTTCGCCGACGCCGCGGCCTTCGGCGAGATCGTCTTCAACTGCACGGCCGGGACCGGATCGCTCGAGGCGCTGAAGAGCGCGGGCGAGGACAACCTGCGCGGCAAGGTGCTGATCGACGTGGCGAACCCGCTCGATTTCTCGAAGGGCATGCCACCCACGCTCTTCACCGACAGCAACGACTCGCTCGGCGAGCGCATCCAGCGAGCGTTCCCCGAGACGAAGGTCGTCAAGACGCTCAACACGGTCAACTGCCACGTCATGGTGGACCCGGCCCGCGTGGCCGGGGGGGATCATGACATGTTCGTCAGCGGAAACGACGCGGGCGCCAAGGGGAAGGTGACCGAGATCCTGCGCGGCTGGTTCGGTTGGAAAAACGTCGTCGATCTCGGCGACATCACCACGGCGCGCGGGACGGAGTCCTACCTGATGTTGTGGATCCGCCTCTGGGGCGCGCTCAAGACGGCCGACTTCAACCTGAAGCTGGTGAAGTAGGGACGCGGCCCCGGCGGGCTACTGCGTCCGCTGGATGATGTGGAAGCCGAACGGGGTCTCCACGATCTCGCTCACCTGCCCGACCTCGAGCTTGAAGGCGGCGTCGGCGAAGGCCTTGACCATCACCTTCTTCTCGAAGACACCCACGCTCCCGAAGGACTCGTCCGAGCCGGGCTCGTCGCTGTACTTGAGCACCAGGTCGTCGAACTTGGCGCCGCCGCGGAGGAGCTTGATCGCCTCCTCCGCGCGCGCCTTCGCCTCTTCCCGCGTGCGGGTGACGTTCGGCGGCTTGCGCTCCGAGTCCTTGTGCATGACGAGGATGTGCTTGGCGCCGATGCTCTTCGGCTCGCGGATGATCTCGTCGGCCTGGCGCTTGAGCTCCGCCTCCTCCTTCGCGAACCGGGCGGGCGCGAAGTCCGCCTTGGTGCCGCCGACCCACGAGGGACCGCTCGTGACGGTCGTGCACGCGGTGAGCGAGAGGGCGGCGAGGTAGGAGAGCCGGCGCATCGGAGGGGCGCAGCCTGCCAGGCCCGGCCCAGGGTCGCAACCACGAGGGAGGGCCGCGGCCGGAGACAGGCACAGAGCCGGCCGAGACGACCGGTACAGATAGGATCTGTTCGGCTCGACCGCCGAGCCAGCTGTGCTTATCGGTGACCCGGCGGCTCGCTACAATCGCGCGCATGGCCTTGGACGAGAGCCTGCTTTACGAACGCGTCGCCGCCGACATCGCCGCCTTGATCGCCGCCGGCGCCCTGCGCCCCGGAGACCGGCTGCCTTCCGTCCGAAAGCTCTGCCGCGACAGGACCGTGAGCGTCGCGACCGTGCTGGCCGCCTACCGAAAGCTGGAGGGGGACGGGCTCGTCGAGCCGCGCGCCAAGTCCGGGCATTTCGTCCGGCGCTTCGAGCGGCCTCTACCGAAGAAGACCCCGGCGCGACCGCGCCTCTCGCTATCCCCGCAGCGGGTGAGCGTCTCGGCCAGCGTGTCCGCCCTGCTCGAGTCGATGCGCGACCCCTCGGTCGTGCCCCTCGGGGGCGGGGTGGTCGACCCCGAGCTCTTGCCGATCCGCGCGCTGAACCGCACGCTCGCCTCGCTCGCGCGGGAGCTGGGGACCGCGGGCGCGACGTACGACATGGCGCCGGGGCTGCCCTCCTTGCGCCGGCAGCTCGCGCGGCGATCGCTCTCGTGGGGCCTCTCGCTCGGCGAGGACGAGTTCGTGACGACGGTGGGCGCGATGGAGGCGATGCACCTCGCGCTGCGCGCGACCACGCGCCCCGGCGACACCGTCGTGGTGGCGACGCCGACCTATTTCGGCCTGCTCCAGCTGGTCGAGGAGCTGAACCTGCGCGCGCTGGAGATCCCGAGCTACGAGCGCACCGGCCTCGATCTCGACGCGCTCGATCGGGCGCTCTCGCAGGCGCGGATCGCGGCCGTTTTGTGCATGCCGACGTTCGACAACCCGCTCGGCGCGCTGATGAGCGAGGCCAACAAGGAGCGGCTCGTGCGCACGCTCGCCAAGCACGAGGTGCCCCTCATCGAGGACGACGTCTACGGCGAGCTCGCGCTCGACGGGTCGCGGCCCCGGCCCGCGAAGGCCTTCGACAAAGACGGGCTCGTCCTGCTCTGCGGCTCGGTCTCGAAGACGCTCGCGGCGGGCTACCGCGTGGGCTGGCTCTCGCCCGGGCGGTTCGCGGAGCGCGTGGAGCGGCTGAAGTTCTCGATGACGCTCGCCACGCCGACCCTCACGCAGATGGCCGTCGCGGAGTATCTGCAGAGCGGGGGTTACGACCGCCACCTGCGGAGCCTTCGCGCTCACTTCGCCGTGCAGGTCCATCGGTACCGCGAAGCCGTCGCGCAAGCCTTCCCCGCTGGGACGCGCATCTCGGAGCCGCTCGGTGGCTACGTGCTCTGGGTCGAGATGCCGCGCGGCGTGAGCGCGTTCGAGCTCCAGGCGGAAGCGCTCGACCGCGGGATCGCCATCGCGCCCGGACCGATCTTCTCGGCGCGCGGGGCGTTCCCGAGCACCATCCGCGTGAGCTGCATCTTGCGGTTCGGGCCGCGGGTCGAGGAGGCGCTCGCGACAGTCGGCGACCTGGCGTCACGTCAGATCGAACGAGGCAGGCGGCTCGACGTGGCGTGACGCCCGCGCCCTCGGGTAACGTAGGCCCGATGCGGCGCTCGCTCTGCTTGGCTGTCTGTCTCTCGGCGTCGGCTCTCCTCGTCGGGTGCCAGGACGAATACGAGGAGGAGTGCTCCGCGTTCTGCCCCGAAGGGGTATCGGCGTGCCCGAAGGGCGAGGTCGATTGCACGAAGAACTGCGCCGATCAGGCGCGCGCCGCCGACCCGCTCGGGTGCCGCGAGCAGTCGGTCGCCTACTCCGAGTGTGTCGCCGGCGAGGACGTGTGCTCGGAGGAAGCGCCGGAGCCGTGCCAGGACGAATACGGCGCGCTCTACGACTGCTTGGCCGCCCAGCAGGGCGGCTGAGCCCAGCCGTCAGATCCCTTCGGTCGGCTGGCGCTGGATGAAGACGAGGCCCTCGAGCCGCTTCGAGACGTGGACCTTGTTCTTCGCGTCGACGATGACCGCCCCGGCGTCGGGGTGCGCCTCGATTAGCGCGAGCCCCTTCTCCGGACCGAGGATGAAGACGGCGTCGTCGAGCGCGTCCGCGACGAAAGCGTCCTTCGCCCAGACCGTGACGCTCCGACAGGCCGTGGCCGGGTAGCCGGTCCGCGGATCGATGATGTGGTGGTAGCGCTTCTTGTCCTTCACGAAGGCGCGCTCGTAGTCGCCCGCGGTGGAGAAGGCGTGGTCCTCGATCTGGATCATGGCGAAGTAGTCGGTCGGTCCGCTGCCGCGCGGGTCGCGCACGCCGACGCGGAACGGCGTGCCGTCGGGCTTCTTGCCGCGGACGAAGAGGTCGCCGCCGGCCTGGACGAAGAAGCCTTTGACGCCGGCCTCGTCGAGCACACGCGCCGCGGCGTCGACCGCGTAGCCCTTGGCGATGCCGCCGAGGTTGATGCGCATTCCCTTGCGCTCGAGCTTCACGGTCCGTGAGGCTCCGTCGAGCGTGATCTTCCGGTAGTCGATCAGCTTGCGCGCGCGGTCGATGTCGGCCTTCTTGGGGATGCTCCCGTCGACGCCTTCGTCGAACTTCCAGAGCCCGCGCATCGCGTCGAAGGAGATGTCGAAGACGCCCTGCGACTCCTTGCCGATCCAGACGCTCTTCTCGAGCACCGCAAACGTCTCCGGGCCGACGCTCACGGCCTCCTTCCCGGCGGCGTCGTTGATCCGCGAGATCTCCGAGTCCGCCACCCAGGTGGACATGAGCTTCTCGAGGCGCTGGATCTCGCGGAACGCGCGCGCGAGCGCGACCTTCGTCGCGTCCTCGCCGACCTCGGGCGAGGTGTAGGCCGTCATGAGGATACGCGTGCCCATCGCGCCCTGCTCGAGCGTGACCTTGAGCGGCTCGAAGGGCGGCGGAGGCGGCGGGTCCGCGCTCTCGATGGCCGTCGCGACGGCGGCGGAGACGGGCGGCGGCGCCACGGGCACAGAGCGCGCGGGCGGCGGGTCCGAGCACGCGGCTGCGAGCAGCAAGAGGGGGATCGCGCGGGCCGTCCTCATCGCGCTCCCCCGTGCTCGCGCTTGGCAGCGGCGCGCAGCTCTTCGTCCGCGAGGACGTCGCGGGCGAGCAGGGCCATCGCCTTGGCCGCGACGACCATGGAGGCGTAGCCGCGCTCGCTGTTCGCGCACGCGGCGAACTCGCGCTGGTGACACGTGGTCTCGTTCTCGTCACAGATGGCGAGCCAGGGGTGGATCGACGGGACCGCGTGCGAGACGTCACCCATGTCGGTGGAGCCGGTCCCGACGTCGGGGTCGAGCTCCTTCGGGGCGCGACCGAAGCGCTCGAGGTGCGCGCCGAAGCGGCGGGCGAGCGCGAGGTTGTTCTTCATGTCGCGGTAGCCACGCCGGACCTCGACGTCGACCTCGACGCCACACGCGAGCGCGGCGCCGCGGCCGCAGCGCGTGACGATCTCGATGACCCGCTCGAGCTCGGCGGAGTCGAAGGCGCGCGCGCTGAACTCACACGAGGCGAGCTCGGGGATGATGTTCACCGCGTCGCCGCCGTTCGTGATGAAGCCGTGCACGCGGTCGCCGTCCTTCAGGTGGACGCGCTGCGAGTCGACGAGGTTGAATGTCTGGATGCAGGCCGTGAGGGCGCTCCGACCGTCCCACGGGGCGACCGCTGCGTGGGAGGCGCGGCCGCGGTAGGTGAAGGTGACGTAAGCGTTCGCGAGCGTCGGGTGGGCGAGGAGATCGCGGTCGAACGGGTGGAACATCATCGCCGCGTCGACGCCTTCGAACGCGCCGGCCTCGAGCAGCTTGATCTTCCCGCCGCCGCCCTCTTCGGCCGGTGTCCCGAGGATGACGACCTCACCGGGGAGGTCCTCTGCGCGGCTGGCAAGCGCGAGGAAGGCGCCGAGCGCCCCGCCCGCGATGAGGTTGTGACCGCAGGCGTGGCCGATCTCCGGCAGGGCGTCGTATTCGGCGAGGATGGCGACGCGGGCGCCTCCTGCTCGGCCCGCTCGCGCGCGGAAGGACGTCGGCATGCCGGCGAGTCCCCGCTCGACGGGGTGTCCGGCCTTCTCGAGCGCCTCGGAGAGCCACGCCGAGGCGTTGTGCTCCTCGAACCGAAGCTCCGGGCTCGCGTGGATCTTGGCGGCGACCTGGCGAACGCCCGGTGCGACCGACTCGACTGCAGCGACGATGGCGTCGTCTTCGAGCCTCATCGCGGCGGAGACTAGCACCTGGACACGAGGTGGACCGAGCCTGCAGCTTTTTCGCCAACCTGGTTAAGGTTCTCCAGCTCGAGCCGTATCTCGTGGCGGATCCTTTTCAGCCCTTCCCGAAGTGGGACGCCTGAAGCGTCCGCTCCATCTCGGAGCGAGACCGGCTCGGCTTTCCAAGGCATTTTGGGCGCCCAGAGGGCTGTTGGCCGACGGCATCCTCTTTGCCAAGGTCAGCGGTCATGGCGCAGCAACCCTCCGACCCCGCCGTGGCATCCGAGAGGCCCGAGCCCCATGACTGGGACGAGATCGTTCGTGCCCTCGCCGCCGAGCTCGGCGAGCTCGCCGAGACCCACCCCGCGGAGGCCGAGCCCGCTCGGCGGCTCGCCTTCTCGCTGCTCGAGCTGGTCGGTCTGTTCGGAATCGTCTCGGACGACTTCGTCGCCGACATGGTCTCTCGCGCGGAGCGGCTGCTCGCGTCGGAGCGGATCCGGCCGGGGTTCGCCGTCCCCAAGGCCTACGAGGACGACGAGGACGACGAGGTCACGAGGCCCGAAGGCGTCGCCAGGCGGCGGCGTATCGGCTCGGGCACGCGGCGGATCGACCCCCGCGCCGAGCCGATGCAGCTCCGCTTGCGCGCCGGTTGAGCGCCCCGCAGGCTACTTCCCTCGAAAGGCCGGCTTTCGCTTCTCGGCGAAGGCCTTGAGCGCCTCGGTTCGATCTTCGCTCCGGAGGGTCTCGTCGTAGTGCACGCGCTCGAGCTCGAGCCCGTGGTGCAGACCCACGTCGAACGAGTCGTCGATGGCGGCGAGGGCCGCGGCCTGGGCGATGGGAGCGCCGTTCGCGATGGGCTCGATCCACGCGATGACGTCGTCCACCACGTTTGCGCCCTGGGGGCTCACGCGGTTGACCACACCCCACGTGAGGGCCTCCTGAGCGGAGAGCGGGCGGCCGAGCAGGATCATCTCCTTCGCGCGAGCCTCGCCCACGATGCGCGGCAGACGCTGTGTCCCGCCGGCGCCGGGGATGATGCCGAGCGTGGTCTCCGGCAGCCCGATCTGCGCGTGGGGGACCGCGACGCGCAGATCGCAGACGAGCGCGAGCTCCAGCCCGCCGCCGAACGCGCTGCCGTTCAGCGCGGCGATGACCGGCTTGGGGCTCTTGTCGAGCACGCCGAGCTCCGTCCGGTAGAGGCCGACCTGGACGCGCACGTCTTCGTTCGTGAAGCCCTGGCGCTCCTTCAGATCTGCCCCGGCGCAGAACACCTTGTCCCCTGCGCCCGTGACGACGATCGCGCGGATCGCCGGATCGGCGACGAGCTCGCGGCCGAGGCGCCCGAGCTCGCGGAGCGTCTTGCGAGAGAGCGCGTTGCGACGCGCCTCGCGGTCGACCACCAGGACGCCGACGGCACCGCGCCGCTCGACCCGAACCGGGCTCTCGTCTTCTTCGCTCATGTTCTCTCGGAGCCCCCTTTCAGGGGCAGAACGCGCCCAAGCATGCGGCGATCTCGTTGCCGCACTCGGACTGGATGCAGCCGAAGTCGCCGCCGCAGACGGGCAGTGCGCCGATGGCGCAGTCGAGCACCTGATCGACGAAGAACTGCACGTCGGCGCAACCCTGCGCCACACAGTTGGCCACGCAGGTGATGCTGAACTCCGGCGGGGTCTGGTTGAGGTCGATGCAGCCGAAGGCGCACGTGACGATCTCGAAGCAGCCGAGCGGTTCGCAGTCGCCGCAATCCGCGTTGCAGTTCGTGCAGGTCTCGTAGGGGCCTTCGCAGACGTTGTTTCCGCAGACCGAGCACACGCCGCAGTCCTGCTGGCATGAGGCACACGTCTCGTTGCCGCTGCACGTCCCGTTCGGGCAGCCGGGGCATTGCCCGCAGTCCGCCGGGCAGAGGAAGCAGTCTTCGTTGTTGGGGTTGCAGATCCCGTTGCCACACGACTCGCAGACGCCGCAGTCCGGCGCGCAGGAGAGGCAGTTCTCGCCGCTGTCGCAGAAGCCGTTGCCACACGTCTCGCAGACGCCGCAGTCCGTCGGGCAGCTCGCGCACGTCTCGGTCGCGTCGCACGAGCCGTTGCCACACGTCTGGCAGAGACCGCAGTCGAACGGGCAGCTCGCGCAATCCTCCGAAGGGTCGCAGACCAGGTCCCCGCAGCTGGCGCAGACTCCACAGTCTTGCACGCAGGTCGCGCAGGACTCCGCCGCCTCGCAGGTGCCGTTGCCGCAGCTGTCGCAGACGCCGCAGTCGACAGGGCAGTTCGAGCAGGACTCGGAGCCAGCGCACGCGCCGTCCCCGCAGCCTTCGCAGAAGCCGCAGTCGACAGGGCAGGTGTCGCAGGCCTCGCCGCCCGAGACGTCGCAGACGGAGTCGCCGCAGTCGTTCACCTCGGCCGAGGTGACCTCGAAAGGACCGGAGCGACCGCAGCCAGCGGCAAGGGAACCGCCGAGGAAGGCAGCACAGCCGAGAAGAGCGCCGAGGCGCATGAGGCCGGGCGAAGACGCAAGCATGGCAACCTCCACTCGCGAGCGCGAGAGCGAAGGTTACGTAGCACCGGGCGCACAAAAGAAGAAGGCCGACGCGAGGTCGGCCTTCTGCGCCGCGGCGGTCAGGACACCAAGGACCTGGCCGCGACGCTCAAGTGAGGGTTGCTCAGGGGGCCGGGGCGGCCGGGGCGCCACCACCGACGCCGGGGGCAGCCGGAGCGCCGCCGCCAGCAGCCGGGGCGTCGACAGCGCCGGCAGCAGCCGACGCCGCGCCGTCAACGGCGCCGTCAGCGGGCTTGTTGCCGCCGCCGCAGGCGACGAGACCGAGAGCAACGAGAGCAACGAAAGCGAGCTTGATGTTCATGAGTCCTCCGAGTGGCGCCGGGGCACTCGAAGGCAGAAGCCTCGCAGTCGCCGGCCGGCAAACGTGCGCACGATGGCGCGTTTTCGGTTTCGACCCTCTGGACGCCCAGCCCCTCCAGGACGGCTCAAAGAAATCTCACGAAGCGCGATCCGCGGCAAAGTGCCGCACTCAGCCCCGAGCCCGGAAGCGGACGGCCGCCCCAGACCGTCTGCGGGCGAGCCGCGACCGGGACGGCCCCGTCAGGTAGCCCAACACGGGATAGCCGCCCGTGACGGCTGCGTCAGGGCCGAGGACGATGACCGAACCGTCACCGGTGACCTGGACCGCGCCAGGGAGGACGGGCTCGGGCAGGGCGAGGTCGCCCGCCCCCCGAGGGATGGGCGGGCCCGCGAGGCGGGCGCCCAAGCGGTCCAGGGCGCTGGACATTTGGTAGGTCCCGCCGAGCAGGACATCGAGCGCGCTCGCCGGGAGCCGGGGGTCGGGCGGCGACGGAACGAGCTCGAGGGGCTCGTCGTCCAGCGCCGGCCGCTCGGACGATCCGGGCGGGCCGACGGGCTCCTCGCCGAGGCCGATGCGATCACCCCGCGCGAGGGGGCGGCCCCCCGAGCCGCCGAGGCCCGCCACCACGAGCGTGGAGCGCGACCCGAAGACGACCGGGGCGGCGACACCGCCGCGCAGCGCGAGGTACCGAACGGCGCGGTCTGTCGCGGGGATCTCGAGGCGATCGCCGCCGCGAAGCGTCGCGGCAGGCTCGCCGTCTAGACTGACAGTAACGTCATTGATAACCGACGCCGC
Organism: Myxococcales bacterium; assembly: GCA_016794345.1. Taxonomy (GTDB): domain Bacteria; phylum Myxococcota_A; class Polyangia; order Polyangiales; family Polyangiaceae; genus Xiheicaenibacterium; species Xiheicaenibacterium phototrophicum. The sequence goes on along the minus strand of JAEUKE010000072.1, from coordinate 54,785 downwards.
GAAGCCGCCCAGCACGATCTCGATCGCCGCGGCTCCCGGCGGGTTGCCCGCGGCCAGGTTCGCGGCCACGAGGGTCTCGGCGTCGAGCGCGCCGCTCGTGGGGAGCCCCTCGCCGCGCCGCCCGAAGCGGCCGAGATCCTGGACCGTTGCGATCGGAGCGACGCGGCCCACCTCGAGCACCGGGCGCGACGGCGCGGGGGCAGCGAGCGGCGCGGTGCCCGCGGTGGGGCGAGCGGGATCCGACGGCGGCACGAAGCGCACCGTGTCGAGCACCGCGATACGCCGGGGCGGGTCGCGCGCCTCGTCGAAGAGGTGGGCCTGCCTGGCGTTGCCTATCCAGCTCCAGCCGCCAGGCGAGGCAAAAGGATACACACCTGTCAGCTTCCCGGCGACGCCGACGGCGCCGGGCGCGACCCGCTTGCGCGGCGAGGCGAGGCGCGGCCGAACGAGCGCGTCGGGGATCTCGCCGAGGTAGGCGAACCCCGGGAGGAAGCCGCAGACGAGCGCCGTGTACGTCGGCCCCGCGTGCAGCTCGGCCACGGCAGCGGCCGAGAGGCCGGTCGCCTCGCACAATTCGGCGAGGTCCGGGCCGTCGTAGTCGATCTCGATCTCGTGATGGCGGCTCGGCGGCGGCGGCGGCGGCACCGGCGCGTCCGACGCGTCACGCAGCGCGGCGGCGTCTCGGGTGAGGACGAGGAGCGTGCTGCCGCCCTGCACGACGTCCGCCTGCGGCAGGGCCGAGCGGAGGGCGGCGGCGCGCGCCGCGAGCTGCGTGGCGCGCGCGACCAGATCACCGTCCAGCTCCGGCGCGAGCACGTAGGCTCCCTCGGCGATCTCGACGAGGCTCACCGGCGGACCGCGCCCGGGAGCAGGCCCGCTCGCTCGAGCGCCTCGCGAACGGCCCGGCCGATCTCGACGGCCCCAGGCGTGTCGCCGTGCAGGCAGAGCGTGTCGAAGCGACCGCCCTCGCCGAGCGCGACGGCCTGCTCCGCACACGCGAGCGGATCCGTGATGAGCGCGCCGGGCGAGGAGCGCGGCACGAGCTGGCCGGCCTCGTCGTAGCGCCGGTCGGCGAAGCCCTCGCGCAGGTAACCGAGGCCACGGGCGTGCGCGAGGCGCTCGAGCACCGAGCCGGGTGGACCGACGAGGTTCCGGAGCGAAGGGAGCGCCGTGATCGCCGCGTCGAGGAGCGCGGTCGCGTACGCCGGGTCGGAGGCTGCGTCGTGGTAGAGCGCGCCGTGCGGCTTGACCGAGCCGACCTCGATGCCGAGCAGCTCCGCCTCGTCGCGGAGGAGCAGGCACTGCTCCTCGACGCTTCGCTTCGTGGCCGAGGGGTCCGAGAAGCGCGAGCTGCGGCCGAACCCGGCGCGATCGGGGTACGAGGGGTGCGCTGCCACGCTGACACCCGCGTCGCGCGCCCGCTCGAGCGCGCGGCGCAGGAGCGCGCCGCCGCCTGCGTGGCCGCCGCAGGCGACGTTTGCGGTGGTCGCGATATCGAACAGGGCGGCCGGCTCGGCGTCGAGCTCGCCGAGATCGATGTTGAGATCCATGTCAGACCCGCCTGGCGCTCAGATCCGCCTCGCGAGCCGCGTCGAGCGCCGCCTCCATCTCGGCGGCGAGCTCGTCGGCCGCGGCCTGCTCCTTCGCCGCCTTGGCGTCGGCGGCGGCCTCGTCGAGCTTCGACTCCACGCGGAGCAAGATGTCGCGGACGCGTTGCCCTTCTTTGCTCGACGGATCGACCCGCCGCTCGTCGAGGATCGACCGCGCGTGTTTCATCGCCGGCGTGACGGTCGCGGCGAAGACGGGATCGGCCGTCGTGAGCTTCCTGGAGACGCGCGCGACGAGCTCGCGCATCTGGCCGATCGGCGAGAGCTTCTGCCGCCTGCGGATCATCCAGGCGAGGCCGACCACGGCGGCGAGCCCAGCGACGCCGGCGGCGCCGAGCACGGCCGGGTGTGTCGCCGCGCTGACGACCGGCGCGTAGGCGGGGGGCGGAGGCGGCGCGACGATCTCCAGGTTGATCGCGCCCTTCAGCGAGCTCCTCCACTCATCCATCGTGACGAGGCGCGACTGGGACAGAGGCAGCGTCCGGAGCGGGAGGCAAGGCGCCTTCACGCCGAGCTTCGCGCAGACCGGGGCAGGGTCGCCCGTCGCGATGGCCACGACCTCGTGAGTCTTCGGATCGCGCGAGGTCACGTGGAAGCCGCCGGCCTTGAAGTCGATGAGGCCGCCCGGGTCGACCGAGGCCCCGCCCGGCGTCCCTTCCGGCCACGTGGTGGTGGCCGCGTCGATCTCGGCCCCGTCGAACGTCGAGTGGAAGCTGCCCTTCAGGCGCACTTCGCCCCCCGGCTCGACGGGGACGTGCTCGGCGAGGCGGTCGAGGTCGATGGGGGGCATGGTCGAGGTCAGTTTACCAGCGGGCCCCCCGCTCAGTGCAGGTGCACGCTGCCCGCCGTCTCCATCATCATCGCGAGGACGAGAGGATCCTTCAGCGAGCCCTTGCCCGCCGCGTGCACGCGGAGCCGCGCGAGGCGCTTGGCGTCCTCCACGAAGAGCGGCTCACCGAGCGCAAAGGCCGCGTGATGGAGGAGCCCCTCGCGCTCGCCCAGGAGGTCGATCGCCTTCTGGTGCTGGTTCTGGCCGATCAGCACCGAGGCCTTCATCAGCGTCTCGCCGGCGGCGAAGCCCTGCACGGTGCGCGCGACCGAGGGATCGATCGACTTCGCGCTCTCGACGTCGCTGTTCGCGTACTCGAGCTTGATGGGGAGCTCGGTCGTCACGTTCTTCTTCGTGATGCGGTCCTTGTATTTGAGCTCCACGAGCGCGACGTCCTTCGCGCCGACGCCCTCGGGCAGGCGGAGCTTGAGCAGGATCGAGTGGCTGTCGTCCTTGGCGAAGGAGGGCATGAAGAAACGCATGCCGCCCTCCACGTCCGTCTGCCTGTTCGCCTTGATGCCGTCGCGCTTCTGCGTCTGCTGGTCCTGCGCGACCTCGATCTGCCGCACACGGCTCGCCTCCGACTCGGAGAGGCGGCGCGAGCCGTAGACGTTCAGGAGCTCGACGTCGGGCTTGAGGCGGAGGCGAACCTCGACGGCGGTGGCCACCGGCTCGAGGCGCTTGTCGAGCTCGGTCGCGAGCGCGCCCGGGATCTGCGCGGCGTCGCGGAGGTAGTAGTACCCACCCGCGCCGTCCTGCGCGATCTGGCTCATCAGGGGCCCGTCGTAGTCGGTCCCCATACCGAACGAGCTCGTCTGGATGCCTTCCTGGAACGCGTCGAGCGAGAGCTTCGAGAGCTGACCGCGGTTGGTGATGCCCTCGTTCGCGCGCCCATCGGACATCAAGAAGACGACGCGGACGCCGTCCTTCGCGGCGGCCTTGTCGCTCGCCTGCTCGTAGCCGAGCCGGAGGCCTTCGCCGATGTTGGTCCCGCCGCCCTCGACGATGTCACCAATCGTCTTCTTCAGGCTCTCGCGGCGCGCGCCCACCTTGCCCATCGGGATCATCACCTGGGCGTCGGTAGAAAACGTCACGAGCGAGAAGTCGTCGTTCGCGCCGAGCTTGTCGACGAGATCCGAAGCCGCGGTGCGCGCCGCCTGGATGAGCTGACCGCGCATCGAGCCGCTGACGTCCATCACGACGACGACCGAGAGCGGAGGCCGCTCGCTGGCCCTCGAGGAGGTGGAGCGAAGCGACAGCCGGACGTGGACGGGACCGCCGCTCGGCGCGAGCTTGCCACGCTCGAAGTCGACACCAAACGCGAGCGCGCCCTCCTTGGGTGGCTCGAGCGTGGGCGCGTAGCGCGCCCCGATGTCGCTGACGATCTCTCGCTCGCTCGCGGGCAAGATGCCGGCCGCGACCGCCGACTCGAAGGCCGAGAGGTGTCCGCCGCCCGGCCGGTAGGTCGTCGCGAACCTGCCGTTCGGGTCGATGGGCGTCTCGACGAGCGCCGGCGGCGGCGCTGCCGGCTCCGGCTGGGCGGGTTGCGCGAGCTGCGGGCGGTTGGTCTTGGCCTTGCCGTCCTTGCCCGAGACGTCGCCCTGCGAGGAGTCGTACTTCGCCTCGCCCGGCCAGCCGCGGCCGGCCCCCTTCCCGCCGGCCCCGCGGCCCGCGGCGGCCTTCTGCGCCTCGACGAGCCCTCCCCCGCCCGTCGGCGCCGCGGTGGCCGCCGCGGCAGGCTCCTCCGCCGCCTCCTCGGCACGTTCTTTGTCGGCCGGCGCGTGCACCGCGTAGCCGCCCTCGTCCCTCGCCGCTGCCGCGCTCGAGGCCGGCCCGGCCTTTCCTTGCTCGGACGCCTCGGCCTTGTCGGCCTTCTTGGCGGCGACGCCGATCGGCGCCGCGCTCGATCCTTCGCCACAGGCTGCGCCCAGCGTCGCCGTGATCACCCCCGCCCACATCCACCGTCGATCCATTCCGGCCTCCGAGTGTCCCTTGTGACGAACGGCTCCCTGCCAGGATCTACCGGACTGCGGGCGCCACGAACTTCAGAGAGCACGTGGGCCGGTCGGAAGTTTCCGTGACCACCCGGTTTCAGAGGAGCTGGTAGAGGGCGACGGCCACGAGGCTGACCACGCAGAGGACGATGACCGCCTCGACGAGGTTCGCCCCGCGCCGGGCCGAGCGGCGATCGAGGAGCAGCAACGGAGGCGAGCCTACCACGCGGGCCAAGCCCCCCGGCCGCGGTGTGCTCGTGGGGCAGCATCGGGGCCGAGAGCGAGCTAAGCTCCGGCCAGAGATGACGTACCTCGTCGCGATCCTCGGCCTCGCCGCGTTGATGATCGTCCATGAAGCCGGCCACTATTTCGCGGCGAGGGCGTTCGGGCTCCGCGTCACGAAGTTCTCGATCGGCTTCGGCCCCACGTTCTTCCGCATCCAGCCGGACGCGGGGTTCTGGACGTTTGTCTCCTTCGGCGACCGCTTGAAGGTGAAGCTCTTCAAACACGACCCCGAGCGGCACGGGCCGACCGTGTTCCAGGTCGCGATGATCCCGTTTCTGGCGTACGTGCAGATCGCCGGGATGAACCCCCTGGAGGACGTCGATCCGCGCGACCGCGGCTCGTACGCCAACGCCGGGATCTGGGCGCGCATCGTCACGATCTTCGCCGGCCCGGCCGCCAACTACGTGTTCGCATCCGTGTTCCTCTTCTTCCCCTTCTACATCGAGGGGATGGATGAGCGCGGCGCGCCGACGCAGGTCTCCGTGTCGGAGGGGGCACCTGCAGCGGCCGCAGGCCTACGCGACGCGGACACGATCCTCTCCATCGACGGGCAGCCTATCGCGACCTTCGAGGACCTGAGCGCGAAGGTGCAGGCGTCGGCCGACAAGGAGGTCCCCTTCGTGGTGATGCGCGACGGCGCGCAGGTCACGATCCCCATCAAGCCCCAGTTCACGGAGGCCTGCGGGAAGATCTGCATCGGCGTCCGTCCTTACGTCCGCCGTGTCCCGATCTCCGCCGGCGAAGCGGCCAAACAGGCCGTGCTCGAGCCGCCGCACGTCGTGAAGAACATGCTCGTGTCCCTGGCTGACCTCGCGCGCGGCAAGAGCGAGGAGAAGCTGGGCGGCCCCGCGAGGATGGTGCAGGAAATCAAGAAGGTGGCCGACCACGGCTGGGCTCGCTTCATCCAGCTGCTCGGGGCGCTCTCGGCCTACCTCGCCGCGTTCAACCTGCTGCCGATCCCCGCCCTCGACGGCGGGCGCCTCATGTTCCTCAGCTACGAGGCCGCGACGCGCAAGCGCGCCAACCCGACGGTGGAGGCACACATCCACGCGATCGGCCTCGTCATGATGCTGGGCCTCATGATCTACGTGACCTTCGCGAACGACATCCCCGGCCTGCTCAAGTAGCTCCGTGGACGACGCGCTGCTCGATCTCGCAGCTCCTCCGACGCTGCCGTCGCTCACCGAGCGCGCGGCCGTGGCGGAGCTCGTCTACGCGGGCGCCGGCGTGGGCCGCTCGGAAGACGACGATCGAGGCCCCGACGACGGGACCGACACGGGCTTCTTGTGGCTCTCGCACCTGCAGGCCGAGGTGCCGCTGCTCTCCCGCAGCTGGCATGCCGGCCTCGCGTGGGACGTCGCGTCGGCGGCGGCTCCCGGCAAGGACCGCTCGTTTCTCTACGGCAACCCCGAGCTCTGGGCGCGTGGGATCGGGTTCAGCGAGAGCGGGCTCGCGGGCGGCGGGTCGCTCGGCGTGGTCGTCCCGCTCCCGCGAGGCGAAAGCGACGCTGGGCTCGAAGATCTCGTACGCGTCGTGAGGCCTTGGGACACGGGCTACTTCTCCGACACCATCCTCACCGTGCGGCCGGCGTTCGACGCGCGCGCGGTGCTTCCGCCCTTCGTGCTGCAGATGCGGCAAGGGCTCGACGTCTCCTACGGGCTCGACACCGGTCGGGGAGACTTCGTGGCGCGCATCGCCACGTACGTCGGCTGGGAGCCGGCGCCGCGCGTCACCGTGGGCCTCGAGCTCTGGCAGATCTACTCCATCACCGCCGAGGTCGCCGACGATCAGCGCGCAGCCATCACGCTCTCGCCGTCGATCCGCCTGCGCACGCGGCCGCTCGAGCCCGGGCTTTCGTTCTTGTTCCCGCTCTCCACGCCGCTCGAGGGGATCGCGACCGCGTTCTTCGCCGCGCGTGTTCACGTGCGGCTGGCGCTCGGCGACACCGCAGACGTAACCTACGACCCGTGAGAGCACCGGTTGCCGAACAGACAGACCCTGCCATTCGGGGACAACGGCGCCGCCATTTCACCTCCCTGGCCCCCCTCGCCTTCGGCAAGGGAGGGCGCAGGGTCCTCGGCGCTCTGCTGGCGCTCTCGCTCGCGGGCTGCTCACCCAACAGGGTGAGCTTGCGTGGCGGCCCGCGTGAGTACGTCGCGACCGACTACGAGGACGTGCTCGAGCGGTGGACGCGCACGGAAGACCTCATCACCCTGGCGGAGCTCGACAACCTCCTCCAGACGACCGCCACCTTCGAGTCGTGGGACTTCCGCTGGGCGTACGTCGTCCGATACGTGGAGGACTACCGGCTCACCATCGAGCAGCGGAAGAAGCTCCTCGAGAAGACGCTCGACGAGACCAAGCAGGGTCACCACTTCTTCGTCGCGATCACCGGCGGCGAGCGCCGCTTCAACGATCTGACGAAGCCGGACAGCGCGTGGATCGTCCGGCTGATCGACAGCACCGGCAACGAGACCGCGCCGGAGGAGATCACGCTCATCAAGCGGCCGAACGCGATCGAACAGACCTACTACCCGTACATCACGGTGTTCCACCAGGCGTTCCGCATCCGCTTCCCGCAGGTCAGGGCGGACGGCAGGCCGACGATCTCGCCCAACGCGGAGTGGGTGGGCCTGCGCTTCGCCGGTGCGCAAGGCAACAGCGAGCTTCGCTGGGTCCTCGATCGGGACCTGCCCTCCGAGCGTGCGCAACGAGCCGCCGCGGTCAAATAACCGCGCTGTCAGGTAACGCGGAGCAGCTCGATCAGCGACGGGATGGTCGAGAAGAGCTCGAGCGTCTTCATCCGCGTCGCCACGAGGACGAGCGCCCCTTCGGGCCCCGCCTTGATCTCCGCTGGCGCGGGGCCGCCTTCGAGGACCGAGCCCGCGAGCACGACGTCCCCGGCGCCGAACGTCGCGTCCCCGGCGCCCTGGACGATGGAACCGAGACCGACGATTGTGAGCCCGGCGACCTCCCCCGCCGCCGCGACGAGCACCTCCGCCGGGGCGAGCGAGCGCACCGAGAGGTTCTCGAGGGTCATGAAGCGGCTCGATTCGTCGAGATCGCCGAGCGGCCCCATCGTGGCGCCGGTGAGGGCGGCGACGCGGTCTCCGCGCGCGACAAGATCTTCGAGAACCCAGGGGCACGAACGGAGGCACGACTCGATGACGGCCTTGTCCCAGGTGGCGACGCGCGACGGCATCGTGGCGACGACCCGGATCGACGAGCCGTCGGGGTGAGCCGTCAGCGCCGGAGCGAGCGCCGCCTCCTCGAGGGCGAGGGCCGCGGCGTCCGCGATGGTGGGGCAGACGACGGCGGAGCCGGACAGGAGCAGCGCGACGCCGAACCCGCTCACCTCCTCGTCCACCGCGAGCTCGACGAGCTTCGCGCTCTTCGCGAGCTCCACCTGCACCTCGGAGGGGAGGTCGCCGAAACCTTCGACCCGATCGAGCACCAGGTTGCCGACCGATCGCGCCTCGGGGGGAACGGTCGGCGCGCGAGGCGGGACGGCGGGCGCGGGCTGCGGCGCGGCAGGTGGTGGCGTTGCGGGCGCGGGCGCAGGAGGTGGTGGCGTCGCGGGCGCGGGCGGCGCCGGAGGTGGCGGCGTGGCGGGCGCGGGCGGAGGTGGTGGCGTTGCGGGTGCGGGCGCAGGAGGTGGTGGCGTCGCGGGCGCGGGCGGCGCAGGCGTCGCGCCCGCCGTCCGGGTCGCGAGCTGCTGGGCGGCCGGCATCGTCGCAGGCGGCGGATCGGTCTTGTGCTCGCTCGAAGCCGCGCTCGGAGGAGGCGTCGGCAATCCGTTGCCGAAGAGCGGCGACGACGGAGCGGGGGCGGTCGCGGCCTGGCTCGGTGGCGCGCTGCCCGGCAGCGGTCCGCTCGCCGGCGGCGGCGTGGTCCGTCGCTCGCGAGGCGGCGGAGGAGGCGGCACGCTCTTGCGCTCCGACCGCGGCGGGATGTCGAGAGGAGGCGGTGGGACGCTCGTTCGCTCCGGCTGCTCGTTCGTTGCGAGGGGCGGGATGCTCTTCCGACCGTCGCTCGTGAGCGCGGCGACACTCCCCGGAGGAAGCGTCGGCTTGCGTGTCGGAGGCGGCGCGGGCGTGCCCCGCGCGGCGCCGTCGTCGGCGAGGTTGGCGAGCTTCGAGCGGGCCGCTTCGAGCGTCGGGCCGTCCGGACCGCCCGTGAGCGTGGCCGACCTCTTCATCGGCGGCGGCGGCGGGGGCGGCGGAGCCTTCCGCTTGAGCATGAAGTCGACCGACGGCGCAGACGTGATGACATCTTCGTCAGTGAAGTTGTCCGTTCGGTGCCCGATCGTGCGCGGCGCGGGCTCGTCGGGGATATCGTCGCTCCACGGGTCGAGGATCGGCGCGCGCTGCTTCTTCCGGACTGCGGCGCGCGACAGGGGCGTCGACGCGGGCTGCGTGACAGCAGCCGGAGGCGGGGTCACCGGCGCGGCCGCTGCGGGGGTCGGACTGGGTGTCGGGCTGGGCGCGGGCGCGGCGGACGGCTGCGGCGCGACCCGCGCGCTCACAGGAGAGGAGGTCGCAGCCGCGACCGTTTGTGCTTCGGCCGGACGGCCCGACGCCACCGGGGGAGCGGTGACGGACGGGACGGGCGACGCGGGCGCGGAGATGGGCTGGCTCGCCGCGGGAGCGGCGCTCCCCGACGGGGCGCTCGCCGGCGCGACGGACGCGATCGGCGGGGACGTGGTCATCGCAGGCAGCGCAGTCGTGGAAGGCCGTGACGGCGCCGGCCTGGACGGCGCGGGCGGCGTCACGGCCGGCATGCTCGACTGCGAAGCGCTGCTGCTCGGAGCGGAGACCTGCGTCGACGCCAGCGGGTGCGCGATTATGGGGAGCGGCTGCGTCTTGTTGAGCGCCGCCAGCGCGGCCTGGTCCTGCGCAACCGAGACGGCCGGAGCGGGCGAGGGCACGGCGATCGAGGCGGCCGGCGGGATCGAGCCGGGGCCGTGGGCCACGCCAGGGAGGGTGCGCTCCTGCGTCTCTTCGTCGACGAGGTCGTCGGCGTCGAGGAGCTCGGCCAAGACGGGCGGCTTCGGAAGCGGCGGCTTCGCCTGAGCCGGCGGCACCGACGGCGTCAGCCCGCCCGGGGAGGTCGGGGGCGGCGCGGTCGGCGCCACGGAAGAGGACGACTGGAGCGCGAAGAGCTGCTCGAGCTCGACGGCTCGCTTGGCGAGCTCGACGGCGCGCATGTCCGCGCCGGCCGCTCCGGCGGCCTCGGCGGCGCGCCGAAGCCACACGAGCGCCTCACGCTTTTCGCCGCGCCCCCAGAGCGTCGTCGCCGTCTGCAGGCCCCAGACGACGTCTTCCACGTCGTCTTGCCTGGTCTCGGGTAGGAGCGAGAGCTCGTCCCCCATGAGGAGGAGACAAGACCTATCACAGGGTGGGATTAAACCGCGACCCGCTTCTTCAGGACTCGACGCAGCCGGAACGAACAGGCCTCGGCCTGGGCGGTGACCTCGGGCACGCCGACCGTGCTGGGGGACTCGCCAGGCATACGCCGGGCCAAGTAGCCGATGAGCGTCAGACCGGCCGACCGGGCGTCATCCGGGAGATCGCACTCGCGAAGCAAGCTGGCGAGCTCGGCAATCAGCCGAGTCCGATCACACTCAGGCCGCATCTTGGAGGGCCTATGAAGCAATTCATTGACAAAGTCAAAAGACCTCAACTCCACGGGCGACCTTTCTTCTCCGCGCAAAAGGCGTGCCCGAACCGGGGTCGCCTCCAGTCACGTCCCGAAGGACTTTGCGGCCCGCTCGGAGGGTTTACAAGGGCGAGATCAGCACTTCGCGATCTTTGGCGCCGTTCGCCGGGCCGACGAGGCCGCGGCGTTCCATCGCCTCGACGAGCTTCGCGGCGCGGTTGTAGCCGATGCCCAGCTTCCGCTGCAGCCACGAGGTCGAGCATCGACGCGTGTCGGCCACGATGCGCACGGCCTGGTCGTACATGGGATCCCCCTCGAGATCTTCCTCAGCCTCGCCGCCCTCCTCCTCGTCGCGCGGCTTGAGGATGCTCTCGTCGTAGACGGGCGTGCCCTGCGCGCGGAGGTGGTCGGTGACCTTCTGCGTCTCCTCTTCCGAGATGAACGGGCACTGCACGCGGCGAACGTCGTTCGTGCCGTTCATCTTCACGAGCATGTCACCCTTGCCGAGCAGGTGCTCGGCGCCTTGCTCGTCGAGGATCGTCCGGCTGTCGACCTTCTGCGCGACGCGGAAGGCGACGCGCGTGGGGAAGTTCGCTTTGATCATCCCCGTAATCACGTCCACGCTCGGTCGCTGCGTGGCGAGGATCACGTGCATGCCGGCGGCGCGCGCCTTCTGAGCGAGGCGCGCGATCGCGGCCTCTACGTCCTTGCCCTGCTGCATCATCAGGTCGGCGAACTCGTCGACCACGATCACGATGAACGGCAGCTTCTTCGGGAGCTCGACGTCGCTGCCGTCCTTCGCTGCGGGCACGTCTACCTCGGAGCCGTCCGCCGCCACCGCGCTCACGGTGGCGGGCGGCTTCGGGGGCTTGGCCTCCCCGCGCTCGACGCGCTCGACCCAGCCGTTGTAGGTCGTGATGTTCTTCGTACCGGCCCCGGCGAAGAGCATGTACCGGCGCTCCATCTCGTCGACCGCCCACTTGAGGGCGTTGGCCGCTTGCTTCATGTCGGTGACGACAGGAAGAAGCATGTGCGGGATGCCGTCGTACGGGGCGAGCTCGACCACCTTCGGGTCGATCATGAGCAGGCGCAGCTCCTCCGGCGGGCGGCGGTAGAGCAGGCTCACGAGGATGACGTTGAGCCCGACGCTCTTTCCGGCGCCGGTCGCGCCGGCCACGATCACGTGGGGCATCGACGCGAGGTCGGCGAAATACGGCGCGCCGACGATGTCGCGACCGAGGACACACGGCAGCGGCGCCTTCATCTCGATGAAGCGCCGATCTTCGACCAGGTCGCGCATGCTGACGGGTGACCGCTTCGCGTTCGGGATCTCGAAGCCGATGCGGTTCTTCCCCGGGATGGGCGCGATGATGCGGACCTTGCGCGACAATCCGAGCGCGAGATCGTCCGCCAGGCTCGCCACCTTCGAGACCTTCGTGCCGGCCGCGGGCGAGACCTCGAACGTCGTCACGGTGGGGCCTGGGTGGATCTCTTCCACGCGACCGCTCACGCCGTAGTCGGCCAGCGTCTTCTCCAGGAGCCCGGCCGTCTGCTTCAGCTGCTCCTCGTTGACGACGATCGAGCCGCCTTCCGGGGGATCGAGCAGGTCGAACGCCGGGAGCTTGAAGCCCTCTCGCGCCCTCTGCGCCGCGCGTCCGGCCTTCTCCACCTCGCGGGCGGAGGACGTATCGACGATGGTGATCTCTTTGTCGGCCTTCTTCGGAGGCTTGCGCACCGAGGCGGGCTTCTCGACCGCCTGCGCCGGCATGATCGGCGACGGGGTCTCCACCTCTTCTTCCGCCGGGGGCGGCGGCTCCTTGGGCTTCGGCTTCTGCGGGGCGCGCGCCCGCGTCTTGGGGGCCGGCGTCGGGGTCACCGCGTCTTGCGAGACGAGGAGGCTCGCGACCTCGGGCACGTCGGAGGCGGAGGGCTCGTCGAGCTCCGGCTCCGCAGGGTCGTCGTCGTCGTCGCTGAGCGCCGCGATGATCGCGTCCGGATCGCCCTTGTCGATCGACGGAGGCTCGGGCGACACGAGGCCTTGGCGCTCGAGGGTCCGGGCCTGCTCCCAGGCGGCCGCGAGCTTCATCGCGCCTTCTTTCCCCTTCTCCCGCGCCACCGCCGCGACCGTGAGCGTCCGGCGCGCCGACTCGATGAAGGAGAACGACGCGCGCCCCACGAGGATCAAGGCCACGACCGTGAGCCCGATGATGAACGAGCCGATCGAGCTGAAGAGCGCGCGCATCAGCTCTCCCGCGTGCTCGCCGACCAGCCCCCCGAGGGGCATCTTCCCGAACGCCTCGGCGTCGGGGAACGCGACGTGGACGAGGGCGGCGCAGATCGTGACGATCGTCACGTCGCCGAAGAAGCGGGTCGCCCAGGCGCGCGCGGATCGAGGCCGCGCCTCCGCGTCCGCCACGAGGGCGAGACCGATCGCTGCGAGCTCGATCGGGAAGATCCACGTCGCCAGCCCCACCGCGGTCACCAGGACCTCGGCCAGGGTCGCGCCGACGGGGCCGACCCACTCCTGACCGTGGACGTCCGGGTTGTCGGGGTCGGCCCGGAAGGAGAGGAGCGCGAGCGCAACGTAGAGCGCGGTCGCCAGGAAGAGCACGGCGGCGCTCTCGCGCGCGAACGAATGAGCCATCCGTCCGAACGAGCGAGGCTCTTCGTCGGTGACACGGCGCGCAGCCGTCGCCGCCCCGGCGCCCGAGGGCGCCGGCGGCTTGGGTGACAAAAACGGGATCCTCATCGACCCGCGGTCGCCCCCTCTTACGCTTCGTGGCATGACCCCGGCCAACTTCTCGGCGGGCTCACGCCACTGGACGCCCAGTCAGGCGCCGCAGGCGGCGCGGAAGCGCCAGCACCAGAAAAATTCTTTGGTGATCAGCCCCTGGCAAGTACGATGTTTCCTCCCCGGGGACGAATAACGTCGATGCGAAAGATTGGCACGGTTGGGCGGCTCAAAGCTTGGCTCTACGCATCCCTGGTCCTCGTGGCCGCGGCGCCCCTCGTAGGCGGATGCCGAATCGACGAGAGCTACGTCCACAAAAAGGAAGGGACCCTGCGCGGTCCCGAGAAGCTCAAGGCGATCATCCTCGCCTCGAAGTACGACACGGGCCTCCGCGTCGAGGCGGCGATGTCGCTCATCCGCATGAAGCCACGCGGCGGACGCGCGGTGGGGATCGAAGCCTGCGCCGACCCGACTGACGAGAAATGTTACAGCCTCGTCGATGCGCTTGCCGCGATCGCGCCGGAGGAGCGCGCGCCCATCCTCGCCGCGCTCATCCCGGCTATCATCGCCGAGCTGAAGAAGCCGCCGCCGGCCGCGCAAGCGGGCCAGGCTGCCCCTCCCGATCCGTCGCTCGCCTTCAAGGACGCGTCGTACGCGATCTTGACGTACGACAAGCAGGTGCTCCTCACCGACGAGGCCCTCAAGACCAACCTGCGCACCGCGCTCATCGACTGGGCGATGGCCGACTTCGAGCGCCGCCTCGAGAGCCGGACGCAGACGTACGGCATGGAGCAGCTGCTCCGGCACCTCGGCGCCGACTCGGTGGTCGGTCTGCCCAAGCTCATCAACCGCGACTCCCGCAACCTCGACAAGATCGCCTCGCTCATCGCGGACCTCGGCAACGATCAGACGAAAGAAGCAGCCTCCGTCGCGCTCGTCGACATCGCGAAATACGTCGTGTCGGACGAGTGGGTGAAGGTGAAGACGCCCCAGCTCGAAGAGGCGAACAAGCGCTCGAAGCTGGAGCCCACGCCCGATCAGTTCAAGGCGCAGCTCGAGCAGTACCAGGACGAAGAGCTGATGCGCGCGATGGGCACGCTCAAGCGCGTCGGCGGCCGCGCCACGGTCGACTTCTGCCTCGACTTCGCGCTCGACGGGAAGAACAAGAAGGAGCGGCGCGCGGCGGCCCTCGCCGCGGTCGAGCTGCGCCTCGATCCGAAGAACGAGGCGGACATGAAGCGGATCTTCGACATCGCGCTCTCCGACTCCCCGCCGGAGGTGCTCGATCTCGCCTTCCGCCGCATCGGCGAGATGCCCCGCGACAAGGTCGTCGACCGGCTCTATGCCGCGTTCAAGACGGACAAATGGAAGGTGCGCCGCGCCGCCGGGACCATCGTCCTCAAGATGAGCACGGTGAAGCACCTCGGCGAGTTCATGGCCAAGCTGCCGGACAAGGACACCAAGGGTTTCGCCATGCCCGAGGCGATCACCTACGGTTCCTGGATGGGCGACCTCAAAGAAGGGAAGCCCGCGGACGAGCTGAAGAAGTTCCTGACGGAAGGCTCGCCCGCTTCGCGGACCACGGCCCTCAGCTTCTTCCTCGTGAACGGGACCCCGGACGACCTCTCCGCCCTGACCCCGCTCGAGACCGACTCGATGCCCGTGCCGGTGTGTGAGACCGACGCGGAGTGCAAGTTTGCCTGCTACGTCCCGAAGGACCCTGCGAAGCCGGACGACAAGGAGCTGAAAGACGTCAAGACGATCGGCGAATACGTCAAGCTCTGCGTGATCCCCGGCATCAAGGAGAGGGACGAGCAGAAGAAGGCCGCAGAGAAGAAGGCTGCTGAAGGCGAGAAGAAGTGAGCGTCCACCATGAGCGCTGACCCGAACAAGAAGAGCGCACGAACGTTTCAGTGCCGCGATGTGCTGTGGGAGACGTTCGAGCAGATGGCCCGCGAGCTCGAGTGCTCCATCGACTACCTCATCAACGAGTCGATGAAGCAATACGCGCGGCAGCGGAGCTACAGCCCGAGCCCGAGCCCCGGCCCTCGCACGCCGTTCCCTGGTCAGTCGTTCCAGACCGCGCCGCCGGGGCAGGGCCAGATGCCGCAGGGCCAGATGCCCCCCGGCCAGATGCAACAGGGCCAGATGCCGATGCCGCCGCCAGGTATGCCGCCGCAGCAGCCGATGCAGGGCTACGGCGGACCGCCTCCTCCGCCTCCCGGCTACGGCCAGCCTCAGCCCTACGGCGCGCCGCCCCAGCAGCCTGGCGCGAGCCGCATGCCTCCTCCCGCGCCCGGGCTCCCGCCCGGTCCTCCGCCCATCCCGGGCCCGCCCGGCAGTCCGAAGCGTGGCAGCTTGCCTCCGCCTCCGCCCGGAAACCGTCCGCCCGGATCGCCGCCGAGCGTGCGCGCGCCCGCGCCCCCGCCTCCTCCGGGTCCCGGCATGCCGCGGAAGCCACCTTCGGTTCCGCCGCCGCCTCCTCCGCCCGGAGGCTTCCCGCCCCCGCCCCCGCCCAACTACTACCAGGGCGCGCAGCAGCCGCCGCAGCAGCCCGGCTTCCCACCACCTCCTCCTCCTCCCCCGCAGCCGCAATATGGCGGCCCGCAGATGGGAGGTCAGCCGCAATACGGCGCGCCGCAGCAGCAGCCCCAGCAGCAAGCGGCGCATGCCCCCAACGGCACGCTCAACATCATCTACCAGGGTCAACGTTACCCCGTAACGAAGGACCGCTTCATCGTCGGTCGCGGCAAGCAGTCGAGCGACATGACGATCAAGGATCCGAACGTGTCGCGTCAGCACGCGATGGTCGAGTTCCTCAACGGCCAGTACTACATGGTGGACATGGGCTCGACGAACGGCGTCGAGTACAACGGCCAGCGGATCGCTCGGAAGGCGATCGCCGAGGGCGACCTCTTCCGGATTTGTGACCACGAGATCCGCTTCTCGTATCGCTGACGCCACCGTCATGCTCGGCGTCGTGGCCGCGCTCGCCTCGAGCTCGGCCCTCCGAGCGGACGAGGGCGGAGGCGGCGAGGGCGGCCCGTGGGTGGAGCCCGGCACCGCGGTCCCGGAGTGGGCGACCGCGGTGCGCGTCGTCCGCACCGACGAAGGGATCCTCGTCGAGCCCAAG
This sequence comes from Myxococcales bacterium, assembly GCA_016794345.1. GTDB lineage: Bacteria > Myxococcota_A > Polyangia > Polyangiales > Polyangiaceae > Xiheicaenibacterium > Xiheicaenibacterium phototrophicum. Next base: position 38,548 of record JAEUKE010000072.1, on the reverse strand, counting down.
GGCGCGGCGGCGCGGCGCGGGTCGGCCGCGCGCGAGGCGCGCCTCCCCTTCTTCGGCGCCCGAACCGGCCCCGGCTGCCGCGAGCCCTGGCTCTCGGTGGGGCCGCAGGCGTGGGTCTGCGGCGATCACGTCGAGCTCTCTCGCGGAGAGCCCGTGCGCGCGACCTCACGCACCTTCGAGCCGTCATCCGATGGCCTCCCCTTCCGCTACTACTTCGTCGGCCCCGACGGCTCGCAGGGCTACCGCAAGCTCCTCGAGGTCGACGTCGGCGCAGCGGACGGCACGCTCGACCCCGGCTTCGCGGTCGCCATCAGCGAGGAGCGCTCGGTGGACGGCGCGCGGTACGGCCTCTCGGGCAACGAGCTGTGGATCCCCATGCGCGACCTCTCGCCGGCGCGGCCCATCGCGTTCCAGGGGTCCGAGGTGCCGGAGACGGCCGAAAAAGGGAGCATCCCCTTCGCCTGGGTGACCGTGACGAGCACGCGTGTCTACGCGGGCCCGAGCGCCGCCAAGCCGACGAGCGAGTCCTTCGCCCAATGGGTCAAGGTCCCCGCCTTCGAGGAGGCCGGGTCGTTCCAGAAGTTCACGCGCGTCGGTCCTGACAAATGGGTCATGTCGAAGGACATCCGGCGCCCGACCGTCGCGGCCCCGCCGGAGGACGTGGACGTCGTGGCCGGCGAGCGTTGGATCGACGTCGAGCTCGCGACGCAGACCCTCGTCGCCTACGAGGGCGACAGGCCCGTCTTCGCGACGCTCGTGTCGAGCGGCAAGGGCCGCGAAGGGAGCTCGAACGCGACGCCCAAGGGCACGAAGCGCATCTGGGTGAAGCTCGCCTCCGCCAACATGGACAACCTCGAGGACGAGAACGCGAGCCGCTTCTACCGAATGGAGAACGTCCCCTACGTGCAGTACTTCTCCAAGGGCGTGGGACTGCACGGCGCGTTCTGGCATCGATCGTTCGGGCAGGTACGCAGCCACGGCTGCGTGAACCTCGCCCCGCTCGACGCGCAGCGCCTGTTCTGGTTCACCTCCCCCCGGCTCCCCGCCGGATGGACGGCGGTCCTGCCGCGCGACGCCGAGCGCGGCAGCGTCGTTCGGGTGCGGTGAAGCCATGGTCGCGATCTTCTCCACCATCCGCGAGCTCGACAGGCTGAGGCAGATCAACGTCGTGCTCTTCCGGCACGGCTTCGCCGACGTCGCCCGGCGCATCGGCCTCGGCCAGAAGGCGGCAAAGCCGCCCGAGGAGGCGCAGGCCGAGATCGAGGCCGCCGAGAAGGGCGCCGAAGAGGCCAAGAAGAGCCCCATGGCCGAGCGCGTCCGGCTCGTCGCGATGGACCTCGGCCCGTCTTTCGTGAAGCTCGGGCAGATCGCCTCCACGCGGACGGACGTGTTGCCCCCCGAGTGGATCGTCGAGCTGAAGAAGCTCCAGGACGAGGTCTCGCCGCTGCCGGCGCCGACCATCCGCGAAGCGATCGAGGGCGCGCTGGGCGGCACCATCGACACCTTCTACGAGAGCTTCGAGGACAAGCCGCTCGCAGCCGCTTCCATCGGCCAGGTGCACCGCGCCAAGCTCAAACACGCGGAGGGCGCGAAGGAGGTCGTGGTGAAGGTGCAGCGGCCCGGCATCCGCGGCACCGTCACCAGCGACCTCGATCTGCTGCATCACCTGGCCCGCCTGGTGGAGCGCACGATCCCCGAGTCACGGACGTACGCACCACGTGGGCTGGTGGAGCAGTTCGACAGGGCGATCACCGCCGAGCTCGACTTCCTCCTCGAGGCGGAGAACGCCGACAGGTTCCGCAAGAACTTCGAAGGAAACAGCTCCGTCAGGTTTCCGTTCGTCCACCGCGAGGCGTCCGCCAAGACCGTGCTGACGCTCGAGCTCCTGCCGGGCAAGAAGGTCTACGACGCCATCCGGGAGGACGGCTTCTCCGGACCGAAGATCGCGAGCACCGCCGTCGGCATCGTGATCAAGATGATCTTCGAGGACGGCTTCTTCCACGCCGACCCCCACCCCGGGAACATCCTCATCTCGGGCGAGCCCGACGCGCCGATCATCGGGCTCATCGACCTCGGCATGGTGGGCCGCCTCTCACCCGAGATGCGCGACCGGTGCGTCGACCTCATGGTCGCCGCCGGGCGCAACGACTATGAGGCGCTGGCCGACGCGCTCTACGCCATCGGCACCCCGACCCGGCGCGTCGACATGCGCGCGTACCGAGCAGAGGTCGCGATGCTCGCCGACAAGTACCTGGGCAAGCAGCTCAAGGACATCGAGATGAGCCGGATGATCGGCGACCTCGTCGGCGGCGCGAAGAAGTTCGGCCTCGAGATCCCGCCCGACTTCCTCCTCGTCGGCAAGGCGCTCATGACGATCGAGGGTGTCGGCAAGGAGATCCACCCCGAGCTCGACGTCTTCCAGGAGGCAAAGCCGTATTTCCTCGAGCTCCTCAAGAAGCGCTACTCGCCTCAGCGGATCGGAAATGACCTGCTCCGCGGGATCGAGCGCCTCGGCGGCGCCACCTACGATCTGCCGCAGCTCGGCCGCGAGGTCCTCGAGGACGTGCGGATGGGCCGGCTCAACATCCAGGCGACGGACGCGCGCCTCCCCACCGCTCTCGACCGCCTCGGGCGACGGCTCTTCTCGGGCTTCATCGTCGGCGGCCTCTTTGTCGCCTCGGCCGTCCTCGTCACCGCCGGCCGCGAGACGCTCGGCTACGTCCTGCTCGGGCTCGCTTTCCTGGGGCTCGCGACGCACCTCGTCCAGGACGTGATGAAGCGCTGGGGCTGAGCGCCGACGCCTGACGTCGCCAGCTGCGGACTGTCCGAATCCGAGGACGTTCCCCGTTGACAGGCGACAAAGCCTGCCTACGCCCACTTTCTCCGCCATCGGATGCCGAGTGCAAAGAGCACAGATATCCAACTACATAGTCTCCTGAGAGCGGCACCGCGCCGCCACTCAGGGAGGCTTGTGATGTTCAGAGGACAGTACGTTTGGTTGGGCCTTTTCGGCATCTCATTCGCCGTCGCCGCGTGCTCCACGCAGGACGGCGAAAGTGGAGGCGGCGACGACGCCGGCTCGGAGTCCGAGGACGACGGCGTCGGTCAGAACTCGCAGGGCAACGAGGAGTTCACGTGCTGCATCAACGACGTCGGCTACACCTGCCCGGACAAGGCGACGTTCGACCAATGCCTCGGGTTCGACATCCAGGAGTGCACGATGGCGTGCGCCTTCGGAGACTCGGCGTGCAAGAACGCCTGCTTCGATCAGTGGAGCGCTTCCGAGCCCAACCCCGATGGGTGTGAGGCCGACCCCAACGCGGACTGCAGCACGAGCTCGGGGACGTGTGGCGGCACGGCGATCCCTTGCGATCAGGACCTGGACTGCTGCGAAGGGCTCGTGTGTGGACCGCGCCAAGACGGCCAACCCGGCGGCTCGTGCCAGTGATGGTCGCGCTGCTCGTTCACCTTCGCGCGTCCCGAATGAAGCGCTGGGGCTGAGCGCTTCGACTCGATTCAGATCGATTCAGGGCCGCGAAGCCTGCGCGCCAGGCAAGAGAGAGCTTCTTCGCAAGGAGGCTCCTCATGATTGCTCTTCGCTCACTTCGATGTCTCGGTTTGCATCTGCTCGCGCTGGCGCTGGCGCTGACGGGGTGCGCGACCGCGCCCGAGACCGACGCCGACGCCTCGAGCGACGGCGGAGGAGCCGGCGGCGACAGCGCCGTGAGCAGCACGTCGTCGGGCGCCACGACATCGGCGTCGAGCACGGGTAACAGCGAGACGAGTGTCTGCGGCGCCGCGCCGTGCGGCGGCGATCTCCTCGGCGACTGGCACTACGCGACGCCCTGCGAGGAGACGCCCTGGACGGAGGACGCTTGCGTCGACGGCCTCGTGCGCCGGTCGCGCTACGTGCTCTGGCCCGAAGGGGACGTCTCGTTCGGCGCCGACGGAACGCTGACGATCACGAAGCAGCTCTTCGCAGGCTGGGAGTTCGAGATCCCCCTGCCCTGCGCGCCGCTAGGCGCGACCTGCGCCAACGCGGTCCAGGGAGACGGCGTGACGTGCACGCAGGACGGCGACCTCTGTCTCTGCACGACCGTCGAGGCCGGACCCATCGAGTCCGCGACCGAGCCGTACGCCGTCGACGGGCAGGAGGTGACGGTCGGGGCCGCTGCCGAAGCGGCGACGCTGGAGTTCTGCGTCGTCGGCTCGCGCGCCCGCTTCACGCACCCCGAGACGGCCGAGACCTTCTACGTCGAGCGATAGCGGCCGGGGAGCGGGGCGCTGCTCATGTTCTGCTCACGGCAAGCCGTCGGAGCACGACCTAGCCTCTGAGAGCGGCGGGATGCCGCCTCGGAGGAACGATGGAGAACAAGGACCAGAAGAACGAGACGAAGTCCCCGGCCATCACGATCGCTGATCTCGAGGCGCGTGAGAAACAGACCGAGGGCCAGAACCTGCGCATCCGCTCGGGGGTCCGCGCCGGCGCCGGCCGATTCGCGGGCCCCGGCAGGTACTGAGGGGGCAGGCCAGAACGTGAACGACGCGATCGCGGGACACGTTCGCGCTCGCCGGCCCGGCGTTTTTCACGCCGGCCGGCGGGCGCCGTTGGCCGACCCCTTGTCGGTCTTTCGCTGGCTCGTCGCAGCCGGCGACAAGATCCGGGCGGGGGACGGCCAGCTCCGCCTCCGCATGTACGACGGCGGCGCCGCTCGCCACCTCGCCGACCAGGACTACCCGAGAGAGAGCGACCGCTCCATCGGCGGCTACGTCGAGCGCATCGGCGGCGGCCGAGGAATGACGGGCTTCGTCGTCAACAACTTCCAAGCAGCGCACCCCGACGCCTGGCGGCTGGCCCAGAGCCTGATGGCGAGGCTCCCCGTCCGGCCGGTCCCCGCCTCGTTCGAGATCTTCGCCGGCGACTACCGCCAGGGCTTCTTCGGGGTGCACAAAGATGACCAAGATGTCATCACGTTCGTGCTGGAAGGGAAGAAGCGCTTCCTCGTCTGGCCGTACGAGACCTTCGCGAACCATCCGGGTGTGGAGCCCGGCTCGGAGCTCGAGACGGCCTTCCTCCGCAGGCTGGACGTCGCTCGCTACCGCGACCAAGCGATCGTCGTGGAGGGCGAGGCGGGTGACATCCTCTACTGGCCGGCGGAGTACTGGCACGTGGCCGAGTCCGACGGCGGAGTGACGGCCACGCTCGGCCTCGGGCTCTTCGCGGACAGCTCTCCCTTCCGCCTCGTCGAGCGGGCAGCCTGCGAGCTCGCCCAGGAAGGAGCGGAGCTCGAGACGGAGTGGCCTTGCGGGTCGTCGCGATCGGGCGGCGACTCGGCCAGCTTCCTCGGCGCGCTGCACGCCGACCTCGTCCATGCCCTCGGCTCCGAGCCGCTCAGGAGGCGGCTGGAAGAGAAGGCGCTCGCTCATCGCACGTCGTTCGGCCTGGTCGCGCGGCCAGACCCAGAGCCGCTCGAGAAGGCGCTCGACCGCGACTCCCGGGTGCGCATGCCGCTGCCTGCGGCGCTGGCCTGGAGCCGCTCCGAGTCGTCGCAGGGCCCCGAGCTCCTCTGGTCGGTCAGCGGCGCGGTCTTTCGTTACCCGTACGTCGAGGGGATCGTGCGCCTCTTCGAGAAGCTCACGACCGGCGCCGACCTCAGCATCGGGCGGCTGCTCGCGGAGTTGGAGAGCGAGGAGATCACGGGCGAGGCCTTGCTCCACATCATCGAGATCATCCGTCGCCACCACGCGTTGGTGCCGGGGTCGGCCGCCTGAGACGTGCAACCTGATCCATGCGGCGGAGGAGGGCATGGAGCGCGGCGGCGGAGAGGATGCCGCTCACCGCGCGCCCGAAATGGATCGTGTCACCTGGCCTCACGACCCGGCGCCCCGGTCCGAGCCGCTCGCCGTTGACGTGTGTGCCGTTGCGCGACCCCAGATCCTCCAGCGACAGCTCGGGCTCGAGGTGGAAGCGTGCGTGCAGCTTCGAGATCGACGGCGCTCGAACCACGATGTTGCAGGCGCGCGTACGACCGACGCTGAGCACCGGCGGGCCGTCGAAGACACCCCAGAGCTCGAAGAGCTCGATGCGGCTCGGGAGGTCGCTGGCTCGCGCCTTCTCGTCCACCGAGGCGGACGCCGTCTCCATCGCCCAAGACGCCCCTCCCGTGGCCTGGGAGGGCAGGACGAGGAAGGGGAACGGGAGCGTCTGCTCGAACTCGGTCGCCTCCATCTGCCGCGCGAGCTCGAACATCGACTCGGTCGTGCTCGAGAAGGACGGGACGAGCTCCGCGTCGGGGGGGAGCGCGCTCGGCGCTTCGGCTGCGCCCACCTCCACCACCTCGGCGATGAAACGCAGGCCGCGACCGCGCACCGACTCGATCATCGTGGGCGCGCGACCGAGGTCCCCCAGGGCACGTCGCGCCTTCATCGCGGAGTGGGCGATGGACGCGCGCGTCACGGCGACGCCGCTCCACACCTTCTGGAACAGCTCCTGGTCGCTGACGACGCGATCCCGATTGCGGACGAGGTAGAGGATGAGATCGAGCACGCGGCGCTGCACGTCCACGCGCTCGCCCGCGCGCGTGACGGTGAGCGTCTGGTCGTCGAGCTCCACCTGCCCGAATCGGAGGATCATTCGAATCTCGTCATGCACCATCGTCGCCCGGCCATCTAGTCTTCAATCAAGCGCTGTCGCGCTTGAGGTTTCGCGAGGTCGCCTTCGAAAACCGAGCGCCGAGACCGATGGCGAGTACGACGCCGAGACCGTTTCAGGTGAAGCCCTGCCGACCGAGCCTCACATTTCGCTCGAGCTCGCCCCGCAGCACCTCCCGAGCCAGGGGGCTGAGGCAGCCCCCTCAAACGCTGCGCGTTCTCACCCCAACTCCGCTTCGCGCTGCGCGCGGGGCCCCAACCCCGCTTGCTCGCCCACCGCACGGCCTCACGTTCTTTCGCTTGATCCAGCTCTTCCTGCTCCGGACACCTCCGCCCTCCGAGCCGAGGGTGTGCCCAGCCACGCTCACGATCGACGACCCGTCCGCGAAGCCGTTGCGCGGGGCGCGCGCGGGGCCGGGATGCGACCGAACCACGAGGATGCCGCGCAAGCTCCCCACCTTGGTCGCGGCGGCCGCCGACCTTGGTCCTCCACCCTTGCGAGCACCGCGTTTCCGCGGGGCTCGGCATGGCTTCGATTGCGACCGAGGTCGAGCCACCGTGCGACTGAGCCGGCAGGTTGCGCGCGAACCGCCGACCTCTGTCGCATCGCGGACGGCGCGTTCGGTGGACGTCAGCGCCGTCCGCCGCCGCGCGAGCCGCCACCGCGCGAGCCGCCACCGCGCACCGCCGGGCTCCCGCCCCGGTGAACGGACCCACCGCGGAACGTGGGTCCGCTCGGACGCGAGCCACGCCTCACCCTGCAAGCGTGCCCCACACGACGATCCCCAGATGCCGCCGTCGTGGTGGGTCACGAGCTCAGCGGCGAACCGGAGGCGGCAGCGGATCCGGCGGCGGCGGGTACCGATGGGTGGGCGTCGGGATGGGCTTCGTGGTCGGCGCGGCGGACGCGCTCGCCGAGGCCGAGGCGGTCGCGCTCGGCTCGACCTGCGGCGGCGGGAGCGGATCCATCGGCGGCGGGATCTGCTCGGTCGGCTGGCTCGTGGGCGGGCCGGCCGACAGCGTCGGCATCGGGAGCGGATCGGGCGGCATCGGGAGCGCCTTCTCGCCACACGCGGCGAGCGGGATGAGCGCCAGAGAAGCCGCCGAGAGCGCCCCCCAACGCGATCGAGCGGGGCGGGCAGGCGGCGCGGTCGCCGCGCGAACGATCGCCATCGTCGCGTCGGCGACGGCCACCTCGAGCTCGCGGTTCTTGGCCTCGACGGCGCGCGACGTCTCGCCGATGAAGTCCTCGAGGGCGGCGTCGTCCTCCGCGCGGCGCGACCCGGCGAAGGCGAGGATCTCCGTCATTCGATCGACGCAGTCGAGGTTCACACGGCGGGTCGTGCCGTCCGCCAGGTCTCGCAGCGCGCTGGTCATGGACTTCGGGTAGAAGCGCCGGAGGAGGTGGAGCTGGTAGCCGAGGCCCAGCGTCGCGTTCATGAGCCCGTCGCAGCGGAAGTTGCGATCGAGGAACGCGCTCGCGAAGATCCGGAAGGCGCGCTCGGCGCGCGGATCGCGGATCCGGTAGTCCCATCCGAAGACGTCGCCGATGAGGCGCTGCTCGCGCGAGAGCTTCGTCATGAGCGGCGTGCCCACGTAGATCTCGGTGCGGCAGAAGTTCATCGGGACGGTCGCGTAGTCACGCAGGAAGGCGAACGTCTCCTCGAGCGACTCGAGCGTCGACTCGGGATCGAACGCGAGCATGTTGAAGCAGGTGTAGACGTCGCGCGCGCGGAGGGTGTCGAGGGCGCGCCGGTTCGTCGCGATGTCGACCCCACGCCCCAGCACCTTCAGCCCGCGCGTGGAGCCGGCCTCGATCCCGAGGTAGACCCGCAAGAGACCGATCTGCTCGAGCACGTCGAAGACCCGATCGTCGACGTCGTCGGGGCGGGCCTTCACCACGAGCGCGATGTCGTCGACGCCGCGCGCGGCCAGCTCGTCACGCAGCGCGGTGACGCGCGCGAGATCCTTCTCGTGGTCGCGGACGAAGAAGTCGTCGTCGTGGAAGACGAACATGCGCGCGCCGCGCTCGCGCCGGAGCTGGGCCATCTCGTCGGCGATGTTCGCGGCGCTGCGCATCCGGTACTTCGGCCCGCCAGCAGACTTGAGGTAGGCGTGGATGCAGCAGAAGGTGCAGTGGCCGAAGCACCCGCGCGAGCCGACGAGGAAGGCCGCCGGGATGCCGAGGTGCTCCTGCGCGGGACCGAACCGCACCGGGAACGCGATATCGTCCAGGTTCTCCGCCAGCGGGCGCGCCTCGTTGACGGCGATCTCGCCGTCCGGTCCCCGAAAGGTGACGCCGAGGATGCCGCCGAGGCCTCGGCCATCGGAGAGAGCGCGGCACAGCTCGACGAGCGTCGTCTCGCCCTCGTGCCGGACCACGCTGTCGATCCCGTGAAAGGTCTCGAGCACCTCGCGGTGAGCGAAGGTCGGGAAGTGCCCGCCGCAGGTGATGTGCCCCGTGAAGCCGCTCTGCCTGAGGTCGCCCGCGAGCTCGCCGAACTCCCGAGCGCGAAACTGGAAGGTCATCGACATGCCGATCAAGTCGGGTCGCTCGCGCGCCGCCGCAGCGAGCACCGAGCCGGAGTCCTTCTTGTTGTCGAACGTGGCGAACGCCGCCGTGTGCCCGGCCTTCTGAAGCGCGGCCGCGAGGTACCGCAAAGCCAGGTTCTCTTCGAGCTCGGCTCCCACGAGTAGCACGTGCATGGGCGTCTCCCTCCGGTCGATGCAGGTGGTGCAGCGAGGCGCCGCAAACCGCGCGCGCTCTGAGGGCCCGCGCCCCGTTTGCCCGCATGATCCGCGACGAACGCGCCGTCGGTGCATCGGCCGTGCCCTCGGAATCGTCCCCTCCGGAATGCACCCCGCGACTCCGGCGTAGAGCCGTCGTGCGGCTCGTGATCGCGCTTCTTCTGGCTGGGTGTGCAGCGCCGAGCGCGGCGTCTCGCGAGTCGAGACCGGCACGCCCCCTCGAGCCAGAGCAACCCGAGGCCAGTGCCTGGGTCCACGCGGTGCCGTCGCCGCTGGTGCTCCAGGAGTCGAGCCGCGAGGAGGGCTCCGAAGAGGTACGTCCTCCGCCCCCGCCGCCTGAGCCCGGTCCTCCGGCCGAGGTCACCGCGCACGAGCCGGCGCCGGCCTACGCGACCCTCTTCCAGCCTCGGCGGCAGTACCACTACGCCGTCGTCGACGACGTGGATCCACACGCGCCGGAGGGAGGCAGGACCGTCACCCGCGCGAGCGTGACCTGCGGGGTGGAGCTCCAGTCCTACTATGGCGCGCTCGGGAGCGAGCTCTCCTGTCGTTCCGGATCGCCCGACGCGGTCGTCGACATCTTCGAGCGGAGCTTCGTGTTCCTGTCGGCGCCTGGTGGCCTGTGGATGCCCGCCTCCCTCCCGGTGGATCAAGACGATGTCGGTGATGTCATCATCGAGCCGCCGCTCGTGGCCGAAAGGCCCCTGACGACGGCGCGCTCGTTCGAGCGTCCGGGCAGCGGCGACGGCGAGGCAGAGCCGTGCACGCGGCGGGTGTCGGTCGGGGCGAGATCGACGTGTTTCGAGGAGCGGTGTCGGGTGACGACGGGGTACGGCGACACGCGCGTCCACCTCTGCGTGTCGGCGCGTGGCATGGAGTCGTTCACGACCGAAAACGTCGCGGGGCCGCGGACCGTGAAGTGGCGGCTCCAGCGCGTGGAGGAGCTCCCGGAAGAACACGGCTGCGCCGGGTGATCCGGGCCGGCGCGATCGTTAGCGGGTTGTCGGTCGCGGCTCACGGGGAACGAGATTCCAGGGGTTTCGCCGTGGCGCGCCCGTTGCAATCGCAGCGCTCCCGTGAGCGCCCGATCCTTCGAAGCCTTCCTCCTGGCAGCCTCCGTCGCGGTGGGCTGCTCCGACGACGCGGACACCTCCGGGGGAGGTAGCGGCGGGAGGCAGCAGGAAGGCGGCGGCGGGGAGGGCGGCGGGCCGCCGGCTGCCGAGGTCAGCGTCCACTTCTTCGTCGACGCTCGACCCCACGACGCCGACGACGCCGAGGTCGAGGCGACCGAAGCTCGTTACAGCGATCCGGTCCGCGTCGTCGTCCGCGGCCTCGAAGCCGGGCAACGTATCCGGGTCGACTCCTCACTCGGCTCGTGGGCAACGTTCGACGCCATCAATGACGGTACTGTCGACCTCGGAAGAGACGCGCCCATCGAAGGCAGCTGGACCGAGGCCGACATGGACGGGCTCATCTGGTCCGCGCCACCAACGGACGACTACGAGGCGGCGTTCGACGTGACTGTGGTCGACGCCATCAGCGGAGCGCCGCTCGCTGCCGGCTCGTTCGCGCGGAGCTCGATCGACGCCGGCGTGGAGGCGACGCCGGTCGCGGAGGGGACACGGGTCGGCACGCTCGTCAGGCCGAGCGGCGCGGCGCGCGGCAAGAGACCCGCGGTGCTCGCCTTCGGCGGCTCCGAAGGCGGGACCTCGACAGGGGAGTTCTTCGCGTATTACCTCGCGCAGCTCGGGTACGTGAGCTTCGGGGTCGGCTACTTCGGCGCGCCCGGCCTGCCCGCCGATCTGGAGCGCGTCCCGCTCGAGATCCTCGAGGACGATCTCGCGTTCCTCGCGTCCCAGCCGGACGTGGATCCGGACCGCATCGCGGTGCTCGGCGGATCGCGCGGAGGCGAGCTCGCGCTGCTGCTCGGCGCGTCGTTTCCGGAGCGCGTCCACGCGGTCGTCGCCCAGGTGCCGAGCGGCTACGTGTGGGGCGCCACCTCGGGAGAGCCGGTCACTGCCTGGACCCTCGGCGGAGTCGACGTCCCGTCCGTCCCGAGCGCCGGCGCGTTCCCCGACTCCTATTTCAAGGACGGCGAGCAGTACATCGTCTCCACGCCCACGTTCTTCGCGTCGATCGACGCGGCCACCCCCGAGGAGCTGGACCTGGCCACGACGCGCGTCGAAGACGCGAGCGGACCGGTGCTGCTGGTCGCCGGCGCGAGCGACAACCTCTGGCCGTCCTGCGATCTGGCCGACGTCGCGTGGCAGCGGCTCGACGCGAGCGGACACGCCGCCCTCCACGAAGACGAGGTGCACTGCTTCCCCGATGCAGGGCACTTCATCGTCTTTCCCCCCGGCAGCTCCACGCAGGACAGCACCGCGTACTTCAACGCGGCCTACGACGTCTGGTTCGACGTCGGCGGCACACCGGAAGGAAACGCGCGGGCCGCGCGAGCTGGCAACACCGCGCTGCGCGGATTCCTCGAGCGCGCGCTAGGGGCCGAGCCGAGCGCCGATCGGTGAGCGCTCCTGCGGCTCGAGAGCCCGCGTCTCGGCGATCAGCCCTCGGGCGAGCTCGGCTCGGCGGCGGGCACCTCTTGCGAGCTCGGCACCTCGTCGTCGTGACCGTGGTGTGAGTCCGAGAAGTGGTGCGCGAAGGAGCGCGTAGCGCGGCGGGTGCGGACGAACTCCGCGAAGGCCACCAGCGTGTCGAGATCGCGCGGCCCGAGCGACTCCGAGATCTCGCGAAGCGTCTTGCGGAGCGACTCCGCGCTGCGACCGCGACGATCCGCCGGACGCGGCGTCTCGGGCTGCGGCTCCACGCCGACCACGCCGGGGCTCGACGGCTCCGCCTTCGGCGGCTCCGGCGTCCAGACGGGGCGCGCGACGGGAGAGAGAGCGTGCGCCGAGAGCCAGGCTTCCATGAAGATGCGGAGGCGCTCCGACCGGAACGAGAACCAGCGCTCCCGCTCGGGGCCGTAGGCCATCAGCACGTCCTTGAAGCGGCGGAACGCGCCCTTGCCGTCGATCGCTTGGGTGAGCTTCCCCTGCAGATCGGGGTCCTCCACCATCGGGATGTAGCGCTCCATCCACCGGTATTGCTCGCGCGAGCTCACCGGATCGATGCGGAGGTAGTTCGAGTCGGCGGCGATCCGAGCGTGCATCTGCGGGTCGGCGATGCCGTCCACGATGCGGAGCACATCGCCCGTCACGAGGTGGAGGTACGAGTGCACCTCGGGCGCGTTGTTCTCGAACGCGTCCTCGAGCGCCTCCCAATCGACGGGAACGTCGCGGGTAGGCGTGCCGGGGGCGACCTGCATCGGAATCGAAGGCTCGCGGTCGGCGTGCTCCGCGGACAGGTCCTCGGGCTCGTCCTTGCGGGTAACTCGTCGAAGCGGTGGTCTCATCGGAACGAAAGGGGTACCCGCAGATTGCGAGTCGGGGGGAACTTCGATGACTACGCGGCGAAGGGCCGCTGAGTGCTGACGATTCATATCACCGTCTCTCTCCGTATGCAGGGACAACCAGGCCACCACCCTCGACATTCCTCGGGGCGCACCTGATCGCGAGCACGCGGCGAGCCAAAGGCCCACGGCGCCCCCCGCCCTGGGCTTTTGTCAAGGAAGCCCTGACTGCCGCGTGTGCTCAGCTCGACTTCGCGCGAGCCACGGCGGCCTGCCACCGCTCGACGGCCTGCGTGCGGTCGGCTCGATCCCAGGAGGGCGAAAACGTCCGGTCGACCTTCGACATCCGCGCTGCATCGGCCGGATCGGCGAACAGACCGACGCCGACCCCCGCCAGCATGGCGGCACCCCGCGCGGTCGACTCCAGCTCGGCCGGCCGCTCGATGGTCACGCCGGTCACGTCCGCCTGGAACTGCATGAGAAGGTCGTTCGCGGCAGCTCCGCCGTCGACGCGGAGCTTGTTGAGCGGGCGGCCGAGGTCATCACCCATGGCCGTGAGCAGGTCCGAGACCTGGAAGGCGATCCCTTCCAGGGTGGCCCTCGCGATGTGGGCCTTGGTCGTGCCCCGGGTGATCCCGCAAAGGATGCCGCGTGCGTGCGCGTCCCAGTGCGGCGCCCCGAGCCCAGTGAGGGCCGGGACGAAGACGACCCCGTCACTCGACGGGACGCTGCGGGCGAGCGTCTCGACCTCGGCAGCAGAGGAGATGATCCCGAGCCCGTCGCGGAGCCACTGCACCGCGGCGCCCGCGATGAAGGCGCTGCCTTCCAGGGCGTAGGCGACACGGTCGCGAACCTGCCACGCCACGGTGGCGATGAGACCTCGCTGGCTCGGCTTGGGCGCGTCCCCGACGTTGGTGAGCGCGAAGGCCCCGGTACCATACGTACACTTCGAGTCGCCGACCCCGAAACAGGCCTGGCCGAAGAGCGCAGCTTGCTGGTCGCCCGCGATCCCCGAGATGGGAAGGCCGTCCGGCAGGCCCGGGAAGCCCTTCGTGGTCGCGATGCTGCCGGCCGAAGGGACGATCTTCGGGAGCACCGCCCGAGGGACGCCGAGCATCGCCAGCATCTCGTCGTCCCAGGAGAGCCGGGCCAGGCTCATGAGCAGCGTTCGTGACGCGTTCGTCACGTCGGTCAGGTGCTCCTGCCCGCCCGAGAGCTTGTAGACGAGGAAGGTGTCGATGTTGCCGAACGCGAGCTCCCCGCGCTCGGCGCGGCTCCGCGCACCCGGGACGTTCTCGAGCATCCACGCGATCTTGGTGCCGCTGAAATAGGGGTCGAGCACGAGGCCGGTCGTCTCGCGCACGAGCTTCTCGCGCCCCTCCGCCTTGAGCTTCTCGCAGAGCGGCGCCGTCCGACGATCTTGCCAGACGATGGCGCGGTGCAGGTGCGCGCCGGTCGCTCGGTCCCAGAGGAGCGTGGTCTCGCGCTGGTTCGTGATGCCGATGGCCGCGAGCCGGGTGGCATCGATCGAGCCCTTCTCGAGCGCGACTCCGACGCTCTTCACCACGCTCGCCCAGATCTCGTCCGCGTCGTGCTCCACCCAGCCGGGCTGCGGGTAGTGCTGCTTGAACTCGACCGTATGCCGCGCGAGCGTCTGGCCCTCGGCGTTCATGACCAGCGCGGTGGTCCCGGTGGTGCCCTGATCGATCGCGAGCAGAAGCTCCTTCACGCTGTCACCTCCGTCAGTGTTTGACGACGCCGAGCGCGCGCTCGAGGCGACCGTAGGCCGCCTTCAGGCCGCGGAACCGGTCGGACTGCATGCGCGCGAGATCCTCGAGCTTGCGGTTCAAGTCCAGGAGCTGCTCGCCCGTCCGCGTCTGCGCGCGCTGCGAGCCGGAGAGCGTGTTGACCATGTTCGAGATCTGCTCGATCGCCGCGGTGATCTGGCGGCCACCGCGCGCTTGCTCCTGGCTCGAGCGCTCGACCTGCTGCGTGATCATGCGCATCTTTTCGGCGCTCTTCATGATCTGGTCCGAGCCGCGCGCCTGCTGCGCGGTCGCGGCGGCGATCTGCTGGACGGTCTCCGCGATGCGGCCGATGGCGTCGGTGACCTGCTTGGAGCCCTTCGCCTGTTCGACCGTGGCGCGGGCGATGGCGCGGACCATCGTCGTCGACTTCTGCGAGCTCTCGAGGATCTTCTTGAGCGCGCGCTCCGCCTCGTTCGAGACCTCCACGCCGCGCGAGACGTTCTGGGCGCCGCGCTCGACGGCGTTGATCGCGTTGCGCGACTCCGCCTGGATGGTCTTGATGAGCTCGGCGATCTCCTTCGTGCTGCCGCCGGCGCGCTCGGCGAGATCTTTGATCTCGTCCGCGACGACCGCGAAGCCTTTGCCGTGCTCGCCGGCCTGCGCCGCGATGATGGCGGCGTTCAGCGCGAGCAGGTTCGTCTGCTCGGCGACGTCGTCGATGACGGCGAGGATCTGGCCGATTGCCTCGATCCGCGTGTTGAGGTTCGAGATGACGGCGACGGCCTCCATGCTCGACTCGCGGATGCGGTTGATCTCGCTGATCGTCTTGAGGATGGCTTCGGCGCCGCGCTCGGCGTCGAGGGCAACCTCCTCCGAGAGGCGGGCGGTCTCGTTGGCGTTCGTCTGGACCTGGTCGATCGAGACGTCCATCTCGTTCATCGACGAGCTCGTCTCTTCGGCCGTGAGAGAGAGCGCGTCGATGTTCCGGGCGACCTCGCGGATCGAGTACGCCATCTCCTCGATCGAGGTGGCGGTCTCGCGCACGCTCGTCGCGAGCTCCCCGACGTTCTGCGCGACCTCCTCGTTGGTGGTCGTCATCTCGAGGATGCTCGAGCTCGACTCCTCCGCGCTGGTCGCGAGCGTCTCGATCGACTGGTAGATCTCGAGGAGCGACTGGTTCGCGGCGCGGACGTAGCCGCCGAACTCGTTTGCGATCTGCGCGAGCGCCGGGATCACGCCGTCGACCTCGACCACGGCCTCGGCGACGTTGGAGACCGTCTCGGTGACCTCGGGCGCCGCGGGCGCCTTCGCCGCCTCGACGCGGGCCTTCTCCAGCTCCTTGCGCGCCGACTCCGCGTCGCGCTCCGCCTTCTTGATCTGCGCGCCTGCCTCGGACGACTCCTTCTTCGTCTCTTCGAGCTTCTCGGTCAGCTCGCGCCGCTCCTCCGCGATGCGCTCGATCTCGTCGAAGAGCGAGGCGATCTCGGGTGACGCACCGTCAGGGGAGCGCGGCGCGCGGCCGCGACGCAGATCGCGGAGCGCATCGCCGATCGCGCCGAGCGGCGCGCCGCCTCCTTGCGACTGGGTGAGGAACACCATCGTCGCGACGACGCCGTACGCGAGAAAGAACGCGAAGATGTACTCGGTGTTCTTCTGTGCGACGAAGCCCAAGATGAGGGCTGGCGCCAACAAGAGGCCGACCGGAAGGGCGAGGCGGGGGGCCATTTACCGTGCGCGAGACTAGAAGCCGCGCCCCCGTGGGGCAAGCCTGTGCTGGATACTTCCCAGGGGGAGCGAAAACGCTACACTCGGCGGCGCCCAACCGGGCGAAGACATGGGTCACTTCTCAGGAGTCATCATGACGAACCGGGTTCTTGCGTTTCTGCTCGTCGCTTCGGGCGCAATCAGCGCGGCACTCTCCGCCGGTTGCTCCGACGACTCGTCGTCGTCCGGGGGTGCGAACTGCGACAACGTGAAGGGTTATTCGGAGCTCAGCTCTGCGTTTTCTCGCTGCACCAACTGCCATTCCTCCCAGCTGACCGGCGCCGCCCGCAACGCGGCCCCCGTGGGAACCGACTACGACACGTACGATCTCGCCAAGCCGCAGGCCCAGAAGATCTACGACCGCGTGGC
Source organism: Myxococcales bacterium (assembly GCA_016794345.1). Classification (GTDB taxonomy): domain Bacteria; phylum Myxococcota_A; class Polyangia; order Polyangiales; family Polyangiaceae; genus Xiheicaenibacterium; species Xiheicaenibacterium phototrophicum. The sequence goes on along the minus strand of JAEUKE010000072.1, from coordinate 21,862 downwards.
CGACGGCACGATGCCCCAGGCGGGTTACCCCGGGTTCCAGGGCACCGAGAAGGACGACATGTTGGCCTGGGCGGACTGCGGCGCCCCCCAGTGATTCTTCCAGGCGGAACGAGCGCGGAGTGGCCCCGGGGCCGTTCTGCGCTCGTTTCGTGAAGAAAGAGGGTTGTCCGTGCGGGCATTTCATGAGAGTCCTCCGGCCGATGGCCTTCGGAGACGGTGCGCTTCGCGCGCTATCTCCTCAAAGGGCCGGAGGACTATTGCTTCTTGATTCACACCCTGACGGGTGTGAATTGCCCGCGCTCACAGAGGTCCGACGGAGCGAAGCGGAGTCGAATCCCGCTTCCTCGCTTCGAATTTCGGTTGTATTAGCTTCGCAGCTTCCAGGAGAGGTGGCCGAGTGGCCTAAGGCACGTGCTTGCTAAGCACGCGTAGGGGAAACTCTACCGCGGGTTCGAATCCCGCCCTCTCCGCCGCATCGCCAACAACCTTGCGCGTGGGCCGAACGCAGCGGGCAGATCCTGCCCGGCCCTTCGGCCCTCCACTCCGGGTTCGAACCGGACTGTACGGAGTCCACGCAGTGGACGGAGTACAGGGAGGTCCGACGGAGCGAAGCGCAGTCGCATCCCGCCCTCTCCGCCGCATCGCCAACAACCTTGCGCGTGGGCCGAACGCAGCGGGCGGATCCTGCCCGGCCCTTCGGCCCTCGCGTCGGGCATCGTCACTCGCCGAGCCAGGCGCTGGCGAGGGCGAGGATCTCGACGTTTTCGGCGAAGCGCGTCAGGAACGCCGCGCGGAGCGAGGGGTCGCTGATGCGCGCGGCGCGGGCGAGGACGTCGTCGCGCGCCTCGCGGACGATGGCTTGGGCGGCATCTCGGTCGCCGCGAGCGGCGCGCGTCTGGGCGGCGAGGAGGAGCACGAGCGGCGCGCCTTCTTCCCCGGGGCCGATCTCTCGCAACACCTGGATGCCGGCTTCGGCCATTGCAGCCGCCTCGTCGACGTCGCCCCCAGCAAGGAGCGCGGCGGCGAGGTGTCCGAAGGCCATGAGCTTCACCGGCGGGGAAGGCGCGAGCTCGAGCGCGAGCCTCGCTTCTCTCTCCGCGTTCGGGTGATCGCCGCGGAGCCGGGCGATCCAGCTGAGGTAGCCGTGCGTGAAGGCGAGGAGCCGCCGGTCCCCCTGTTTGTCGAGCTCGGAGAGCGCGTCGCGTTGGGTCTGCTCCGCCTCGTCGAGGCGGCCCAGGCGGATGAGCGGATAGCCGAGGTCTTGTTTGGCGTGCGCCTCGAGGCCGAGCAATCCCAGGCGCGAGGCCGTGGCGACGCAAGCGTGCAGCGTTCGCACACCTTCTTCGATCGCACCGCACTCCGCTTCGTAATAGCCCTGCGTCTTGCGAAGCGAGCAGGCGAGCCGGAGATCCCCCGCGGACTCGGAGGCGGCGACGGCGTCGCGCAGGAGCGCGACCGTTCTCGCCGGATCGCCCGCGAAGAGGGCGCGGATGCCCGCGGCGCGTCCGATCTGGGCTCGCACCATGGGCTCGTCGCCGGCGCGCTCCAAGCGCTCGAACACACGATCGCCGAGAGGCGCGCGGCCGCCCAGGTAGAGCTGCACGACGGCGTTTGCGGTCGCGTGGGCGAACGCGGGTCCTCGCGCGAGCGGCTCGTCGAGATCGAGCAGCAGCGTCGCCACCTGCTCCACGCTGAAATGGTCGCCGAGCTTGCCGGCCGAAGCGATCGCTACGCCCGCGGCCTGGAGCCACCTCGGGTCGCTCGCTTCCAGCGTGGCCAGCGCTCGAAAGGCCGTCGTGCGCGCGGCGTCGTGCTCGCCGAGGTGTCCGTGCGCCTCGGCGGCGAGCGCGCGGAGCGGCGCTGCCGACGCGCTCGGGCCCGCGAGCTCGAGCGCTCGCGCCACATGGGAGAGGACGCCGTTGTAGTCGTTGCCGTCCATCGCCTGCTCGGCGGCACGCGCGAAGAAGGTCGACGCCCGCTCCGCGTCCCCGCCGAGCTCGAAGTGGCGCGCGATGACCAGCGCGGAGGCTTCTCCGACTGCCTCGAGAAACTCGCCGCAGACGCGGTGACCGACGGTGCGGTCGGCGTCGGTCAGCGTCGCGTAAGCGACCTCGCGGACCACGTCCTGACAGAACGCGAGCTCCTGCTCGCCCGAGAACCGCGAGACCGCTCGCGCGGTGATCCACTCGCGCTCGCAGAGCTCGCGGACCCAACGGGCCGTCTCCTCCGCGCTCACGCCGAGCATCGAGGCGACGCCGCGGGTCCAGAACGCGCGCCCGAAGATGCTGCCCGCGCGGAGGATGCGCCGGGACTCGGGCTCGATGGACTGGATGCGGGACTCGACCAGGGCCGCGACCGTCTCCGGCAGCTCCTCGGTCTGGCCCGCTTCCATCGTGCGGACGATCTCCTCCAGGTGCAGCGGGTGTCCTCCGCCGCGCGCCACGGCGCGGGCGACTCGCTCCGGGTCCGCGTCGGCTCCGAGAGCGGCCCGGACGAGCCGTTCGCTCGCCTTCGGCGTGAGCGCGCCCAGGCGGATCTCCTGCGCCCCGCGGTCGTGCCACAGCTGGGGGAACACCTCGGCGACCTCGGGACGCGCCGTCGCGACGACGAGCACCGGCGCGTCGGCCGAGTTGCGAAGGACACCGTCGATGGCGCGAACGCTGGGGGAGTCGCCCCACTGCACGTCCTCCACGACGAGCACGAGCGGGCTCTTCGCGGCTGCGGCGCACGCGAGGTCCTCGAACGCGCGCCGCGTCTGGTCGCCGTAGAGGACGGGATCACGCCGCGCGGCCGCGAGGAAGTCCTCTCCCTCTTCGGGGAACGGGGCACCCGCGATCTCGCCGAGAAAGCGGGTGACGCGGTCGCGGTCGCCGGAGGCGACGAGCGCGTCGGTCAACGCGCGCAGCTTCACGCGGCGCTCGTCGAGGGCCTCGGCGCCGCTGATCGACGCCGCGTCCCGGATCATCTGCGCGAGCAGCCCGAGCGGCGTGCCTGCGCTTACGGCGTCCCCCCGGCAGGTCCAGACAGAGAGCGCGTCGCCGCGAGCACGCAGGCGGCGGAGGAGCTCGGCGCGAACGCGGGACTTCCCGATCCCGGGTGGGCCCACGAGCACGGCCGCCCTCGCGACGGGCTCGGAGACGCTCTCGTCGAAGAGCGCGAGCAACGCTCCGACCTCTCGGTCACGACCGACACACGGGGTGGCTTGCCCGAGGAGCGGGTGGTCGCTGCCGCCAGCCCGCTCGGCCACCACCGCCCAGCCGCTCCCGGCTCGCCCGAGGACGAAGCGCTCGCCGAGGAGCCCTCGCGTGGGCTGATCGACGAGCACGCCGTTGCCTGCGCTCGCGCCGCCGAAGAGCGCCTTGGCGGAGGTGGCGAGCTGCTCGGCCAGGGTCGCGCCGCCGGCCGACGCGCGGATGGTCACGACCGCGATCCGTCGCTCGCCCACGTTCGCCCGGAACGCCTCGGCGCAGCGCACCGCGCGCACGGCACGATCGGTGGCCAAGCTGGCCTCGTCGAGGAGGACGACGAGCGCGCCGTCTCGCGTCGTCTCGAGCCTTCCGCCGTGTTTGCGCGTGATCTCCGCGACCTGGGAGGCGTCCACGGTGACCCGATCGATCACCGTCGTCGTGCTGATGACCGTCGTCGCGTCGGACTCGACCGTGCGCCGCGGCTCGAGGACCACCGCGCAGACGAGCCGGCGCTCCTCGGCGGCGAAGGCGGCGCGGTGTGACGTGGAGCCGAGCGTCCCGCTCAGCTTGATGATCGACTCGAGCTCCGCCGCGGCGGCCACGCCGTCTTTCGGACGCGCCTCGGGGTTGGGCGCCATCAGGCGAGCCACGAGGTCGTCGAGGGCCTTGGGGGCGTCCGGCCAGGCGTCGCAGAGTCGTGGCGGCTCTTCGAAGAGCACCTTGGCGAGCGTGGCCACGATGTCCTCCGCGACGAACGGCGCCCGACCCGTGAGACAAGCGAACAACACGCACCCGAGCGAGAACACGTCGGCGCGCGCGTCGAGGTCGCGGCTGCCGCGAGCCTGCTCGGGCGCCAGGTACCCGGGCGAGCCCATGACGACCCCGGAGCGCGTGACCGCGCTCGCAGCGCCGCCGACCCGCGCGATACCGAAATCGAGGATGCGGACCCGCTCGAGGTCGCCGCCACACACGAAGACGTTGCTCGGCTTCACGTCGCGGTGGACCACGCCTCGACGATGAGCCGCGCCGAGGCCCTCGGCGATCCGACGGACGACGCCGGTCGCGTCGGCGATGGAGAGTGGGCCCTTTCGCAACACACTGCCCAGATCCTCACCGTCGAGCCATTCCATCGCCAGCCAGGGCCGGCCCTCGACGGTCCCATGCGCGACGTAGCGCACGATCGCCGGGTGAGACAGCTCGGCCAGTGCGCGAGCTTCGCGTTCGAAGCGGGCCTCGTTCTGCGCCGGGTCGAGCAGGAGCTTGATCGCGACGGGCTCGCCCGAGAGCCGATCTTCGGCGCGGTAGACGACGCCCATGCCTCCGGAGCCGGCGAGGTGCTCCAGCACGAAGCGGTCGCCGAGGCAGGCACCGGGCTGCACGCGCCAACGGTAACGCGAGGGGAGCGCGGGAGGGAGCGGTTCGTGCGCCCCTCGGGTCGGGGCGGGTAGGAGGCGGCGTTGGCACGCGCTTCGCGAGCAGCGCCGACTGATGGAGCTCGGAGAGGCGCGTCGAGGTGGTTCTCGCGCGGCGACGAGCGAAGATTTTCGGAGGTGTGTGATGCCGCAAGGCGAAGAGAACCGAGGCGCGGAGACGAAGCGGGGACGCAGGACGTCGGGGGCTCGCAAGGCAGCGACGAAGAAGGCGGGCGCGAAGCGGGCGACGAAGAGGCGGGCCGCGACCTCACCTTGCGGCAGGTCGAACGGCGCGGCCCGCAAAAGCGCTTCGACCGCGGGCGCTTCTCGGCGATCGCGGCGACGTGGACGAACGCGACCGTGAGCCTGGCGTCGTCGGCGAGCGACCGGATGCCGGCGGGCGAGAGGTACGCGAGCGCCATCGCGCGGTCGGCTCCGGACAAGAACGGCTCCACCTCGTTGCGCCGGTGCTCGAGGAAGCGGACGAAGAACTCCCGGTCCGCGGTCGCGAGCGGTCCGCGCCTGCAGACCGACAGCGTATCGAAGCGGCGCAGCAGGAGGCCCCCATCGGAGAGGAGCTTCCCGAGCCGTCGCCCGAGGAACGGACGCGTGTCCCCGCGCTCGAACGCCGCTCGCGTGAGCCCGCGGTCGATGGCGAGCTCCACCTCCGGCGGCCAGGGCAGAAGCACATGGGAGAGCTCGTCGTTCTCGAGCACGCAGACCGAGCCCCCCGGCTTCGTCACCCGAGCCATCTCCCGCACGGTCGAGGCAGGGTCGGCCAGCGTCTGCAGGCTGTGAGCGCAGAAGCACAAGTCGAAGCCGGCCTCGGGGAACGGCAGCTCGCTGGCATCGCCGCGCATGAGGAGGGTCGGCGCGGCGAGGCGCGGAGCGTCGAACAGACGGGCAGAGGCGCGCGCCAGGAAGGGCACACACGCGTCGAGCCCCACGACGAGCCCGCCTGCGCCCGCGCGCGCCGAGAGCCAGGACGTGAAGGTCCCGTCTCCGCACGCGACGTCGAGGACGCGATCGCCCGGCGCGATTGGCAGCGTGTCGACGAAGCCCTTCAGCTCGTCGTGTTGCGCTCGATGGAGCGCATCGAGCATCGGCGCATGCCCGGGCAGCGTTCGGTGCGCGCCTTCCGGCTCGGGAACCGTTGGCGAGGCGCTGTTACCATCCATCGCCGACAACGAAGCATGGCCTACGCCAGCGCGAGCGGCGCACGCGCCTCAGGTGGGCGCGTCGTTCTGCCATCGAGCCTCGATTTCCGAGCGAGCCGATGCGCGAGCGGCGGCGACCGGATCGCGAAGCTATCCGCGACAAACGCTCAGCTCGGCGCCCAGAGCCGCTCGGCCAACGAGGCCGCGAAGTCCACGCAGAACGGGACCTTCTCCGCCTCGAGGTTCTCGGGCGTGTCGGTCGGATAATGATAGTGGCGCGGCATGTTCAGGCTGCGGTCGACGCAACCGAGCGTGACCGCGGGCCAGCCCTTGATCGCGAAGGGGATCGCGTCCGTCCCGCCGACCGGGATGCTGAACGGCGCGACCTCCTCGAAGTCGGGCCGCGAGGCGCGCGTGGCCTCGAGCGAGCGCGCGAGCTCGGGCGCGAGCGGGACGTCGAAGATCTCCCCCTCGAGGAACCAGCAGAGCTCCCCGTTGGCGAAGCCGTCGAGCCCGAGGACGATCGTCTGCGACTTGTCCCACTCGCCGGCCTTGTCGTCGCTGAGCGCACGCGACCCGCCGAGCCCCGACTCCTCGCAGCCGGTCGCCACGAACACGAGCTCCACGTCGTCGGGCTTCTTGTCGCGGAGCCGCTTCGCCAGGAGGAGCATGCCTGCGACGCCGGACAGGTCGTCCATCGCGCCAGGGACGATCTCCCCACGGCGCACGACGTCCGCGTTCAGCGCGGCGGCCAAAAATGGCGGAATCGTCAGCGCGGCGCGCGCGGCTGCGAGCGCGGTCGATCGGCCCCGGAAGATCTGCACCACGTCGAGGAGCGCGAGCGCACCGAGCGCCGCGGTGGCCACACGCAAGGACTTGTAGAGCGGACCACCCTTCGTGACGAAGCGCTTCACGAAGGCGGGGTCGAACACCTTGCCGGTGAAGGCCGCGTCGGTGTGCGCGAGGAACACGATGCGCCGGCGGACCGGGCCCTTGGCGGGCATCACGCCGAGCACGTTCTGCGACGGCCGGAAGGGGAAGAGCCGCCGGAGGAGCAGCGCCTTGTGGGACGAGTCGAGCGCATACGACAGGCCGCTCGCCGCGTGCAGCGCGAGGCCGAGCAGCGGCGAGCGCGGCGCGACGAACGAGCCGGCCGCGCCGAGGCCGAAGTGGAGGGCCAACGTGGCGTAGAGGTCGCGGTTGAACGAGAAGTCGTGAACCGTGGTCTGGAGGCCGAGCGCCTCCATCTCCGCGCGGATCATCGCGTGTGCGCGACGCTCGTCGTCGCTCGTCGGCATGCGACGCGGGCACGCCGCCACGATGCGAGAGACGAAGTCGCGCGCCCAGCTCGCCTCCTCCACGTCGCGAACCGAACGAGAGGATCGAACGTCCGAAGCGGGTGCAGTCATCGTGCGCCCGAGCCTACCTCAGGCGGCGGGGCGGCGGGCAGCGACCTGCGCGAGCCGGAGCGGATCGAGCGCGAGGCGGATCTCCTCTGCCCAGGGTACGGCGTCCGACCAGGGGCCCAGCGCCCGCACGAAGGCGGGCAGCGGGCGCAGCGTCACCTCGTCCACCGACCCGATCGACTCCACCCCGACGGTCACGCCCCCCGCGTGCGCCCACGGCGCCACGACGTTGACCGCGAAGGCGGGCTCGGCGCCCTGCCCCGCCGCTTCCCCCACGAGGGCCGCGAGCGGGACCACGCGTTTGTCGGTGTCGCGCGCGCGCTCGATGCGGCCTGCGTGCTCGACGAGGAGGGCGAAGGTCGAACCGCCGGCGCCCAGCCAGAGGACGCGAGCCAGCCCGCTCTCGGCAGGCACGACGATCGTCGCGGTGAGCCCGTGGCCGCGGCGGGACTCCAGGTGAATCGTACCGCCCAGTCGGTGCACGGCCGCCAGGGTCAGATCGAGCCCGACGCCTCGCCCGGCGAGGAGGTCGACCTCGCGCCGGGTGCTGAACCCCGGATAAAAGAGGAGCGTCAGGAGGGCCGCGTCCCCCAGGGTCGAGGCGGCCTCCGCCGGGATGAGGCCGATCTCCACGGCCTGCCGGCGAACCGCCGCCGTGTCCACGCCCGCGCCGTCGTCTTCGACGGTGATGACCACCGATCCGCCGTGGAGCCGAGCGCCGAGGCGGATCTGTCCCATCTCGGCCTTGCCCGCGCGGACGCGCTCGGCCGCTGGCTCGAGCCCGTGGACGACGGCGTTGCGCGCGAGCTGCCTGAGCGGCTCGACGAGACCCTCGATGAGGCGCTGATCGACCGGCGTCTCCCCGCCCGCGATCTGCACGCCGACGAGCTTGTCCTCGCGCTTTGCTTCGCTCTTCACGATCTGCCCGACTCGCTCGAAGAGCACGGAGGCCGCGCCCGTCCGCAGCGAGTGCACGCTGCTCGAGATCTGGTCCGTCTGCCGGTGGACACGGCCGCCTAGCGCCGCGAGCCGCTCCGAGGCGCCCTCGAGCACGCTCCGCAGCGGCTCGAGCGCGCGCGCGGCGCGATCCAGCTTGTGGATGGCCGCCGCCGGAGCCCCCCACGGTCGAGGAGGGCCGATGAGGCGGAGGGCCTCGCGCACCTCACGCGCCAGGTCGTCCGTCTTCTCTGCCGCGGTCGCGAGCGAAGAGGAGAACGCGACGAGCGGGACCCGGAACTGATGGAGCTGGCTGGTGCGATCCAGGAGGGCGTCGAGGGTCGCGTACGGGACCCTGACCATTCCGTCATCGGCGAGCGCGCGCGCGTCCGACTCCAGCGGGCGCGGCTCGAAGCTGGGTCGCTTTGGGGGCAGCGGCAGAGGCGTGGAGAGCGGCGGGCGCGAGGGGCGAACGGGCGCGCCGCTGATGAGCCGCAGCGTCGCGAGCGCGTTGTCCGGCGCGCGCGGGATCTCGGCCAACACGCCGCGAAATGTCCGCACGTCTTCGAGCACGCGGCGCGCAGCGTCCTCCGACTTCGCCGCGCGCAGCCGCTCCTCCAGCCCGTGACAGAACCAGGCCATGAGCTCGTCGCCCACGGCGAGCGCCGCGCCCTTGAGGGTGTGCACCTCGCGGTAGATCGTGAGCGCCGCGTCGACGTCCGAGAGCTCCAGCGCAGCGTCGATCCGCCGGACGCAGTCGCGGGCCTGCGCGACGTAGTCACCCGAGAGCTCGGGCGGGACGGCGCTCGGCCGGAGGTCCTCCGGCGGCTCGGGCCAGGCGGACGTCGGCAGACTCTGGCCCTCGCGCGCGAGCACGAGCAGCTTGCGCACGAGGTCTCCGAGGTCGGTGAGCGCGCGTGGATCGCCCGCGACGATGCGCCGCTCGAGCCTGGCGAAGGCCTGCGCCGCCTCGCGCTCTTCCGCCAGGCTGAGCGAGCCGCGGAGGCTGTGCGCGATCCGTCGCGCCTCGGCTACGGTCGAAGTCCCCGAGAGCTCGTCGTCGTATCGTTCGAGCTCGCGGACGAGGATCTCCCGCAGCTCATCATCCATCTCGTTCCCCCGGCCGGGCGGCGCCCTCCGGCTCGGGGAGCGCGGCGAGCAGCTTGGCGAGGGGAGAGAGCAGCGGCGCGAGCGCGCGGAACGCCTCGGTTCCCTGCACGCCGTCGAGCGCCGAGAGGCTCGAGGCCAGCCCCCGCGCGTGGTCGCCGGCGATGGCGATGAGGCGCGCGGTCTCCGGATCGAGGCCCGTCGCCTTGCGGAGGCGGCTCTCGAGATCGCCGAGGCCCGCTTGCCCCGCCTGCGCTGCGGTCTTGAGCGAGGCGGCGACCTCCCCGAGCGCAGCGCCGTCTTTCTGGGTCTGCTCGAGCCGCTCGCCGAGCTCCGTGAGCGCGCCGGCTGCCTGGCTCATCGAGCCTTCGACCTCGCCGACGGAATCCGCGCCGCGGCCGACGAGCGCCCGCAGCTCCTCCGAGACCAAGAGGAGCCCGCGGCCCGAGGCGTCGCTCGATCGAGCCCCCTCCAGGCCGGCGTTCAACGCCACGACGTCGATGCGCTCGAGCACCTCGCGGACGCGGCGGAGCGCGGCGCTCGAGGCCTCCCCGCGACCGGCGATCGCGCGCGCGCCTTCGGCGGCGGCGTCGAGCTGGGCCCGCTGCCGCGCCGCGGCCGCTGTGACCCGCTCCGCGGCTCGGTCGATCTCGCGCATCGCGCGCGACGCGCTCTCGTGCGCGGTCCAGATCTCGGCGTCTTCGATTCCGTCGCGCTCCGCGCCGCCGAGGCCGGCGGTCCTGCGGATCATGTCGATCAGGCGTTTTCGCGTTCTCGGTGCGCTCACGAGCCCTCGGGTGTCTGAGCTTGGTGGGAGTCGCTCAATCGCTCCACGTGAGAAGCGATGTGGGCAGCGGAGACCACGGGGATCGCGCGCCCGCCGTACTCTACCGTGCGGCCGTCTTCGCCGAGGGGGAAATGGCTCGCGCTCACGACCTCGGCGCCGAGGATGGCCATCTCTGCCTTCGACTCGAGCGCGGCGACAACACACACCGAGGACGACGTCGCGCCCGGCGCGAAGTCGGCGTAGCCCACGACGCGGCCGTCGACGATGACGACGCCCACCTCGATCGGGCCGGCCACGCCGAGCCGCTTCTTCACGCTCGTCGTGGCGACGCCGCGCACCTCTGCTGCGGGCAAGAACACGAGATCGGCCTCGGCGCAGCCCGGGAACGTGCCGCGAGGGACGGCGAGGACGAGGCCTGCGCTCTCGCCCGCCGCGCGCATCTCAGGCGACCGCCTTGAGCACGCGTGAGCTCAAGAACTGGTAGACGATCTTGAGCGCCTCGAATCGACCGATCTCCACGTCCGACACGATCTGCGTGATGGTTCGCTTGCCGTCGACCGCGTCGAGGACGCATTTCTCCGACCGCGTGAGCTGCAGCGTGACGAGCTTGTGCGCGGCCTCGTCGACGACGACCACCTGGTCCCAGACGATCGTTCCTTCCATGCGGCGCCACTCGTCGACCCGGCGGAAGCCCTCGAGCACGAGGCCTGCCACGCCCAGCCCGAGCCGCGCCTCCTCTGCCTCCGGCGCGGGCGCGTCCTTGGTGAACCAGAACCGCCCGGTCTGCCAGAGGACGAGATCGTAGATGATCTCGGACGTCTGCTTCTCCAGCGCGGTTCGCCGCTGCGCCTCGGTGACCTTCCCCGTCGACACCAGGTGATCGCCGAGGCGGCGCTTCGTCGCCTTCGCGTGCGCGACCGCCTCGTCGAGCTCCGCCCGCGTGACGAGGCCGTCCTGACGGAAGAAGCGGCCGAGCGCGAGCTCCCGGTTCTCGCTCGAGTTCTGCGCGAAGTCGATCGAGCCGTCGCGGAAGGAGATTTCGAGGTGCCGCGACTCGCCCGTGACACGCATCACGCCGGTCTGCCGTTGCATCTGCAACAGCTGGAGGACCTCCGCCAGCGGCACGAGCCGCAGGTCACCGCTCAAGACCTCGCGTGTCGCGCCGCTCAGCGCCTCACGGAGCGCCTGCAGCACCGGATCGAGAGAGCTCGACGTGATGGCCCGCGTGATCGCCTTGCCGATCGCGTCGGCGCTCTTGCGATCGGGGTCGCGCAGCTCGATGAGGGCCGGCACGCAGACAGCTGTCACGTGTTTGGCGAGCTCGGCGGCGGCGCGGCGCTCGAGCTTCATGGGCAGGAGGCTGGGCCGCGAGTCGTCGTCGAGGCTCGACTCCTCCGGCATGGTCTCGCCCTCCGGCGCGACGGGCGCGCGACCGGCCTTCACCTTGGCGAGGGCGCCCTCGACCACGGCGACGAGCGCGCGGGCGTCGAAGGGCTTGGTGATGGCGTCGAGCGCGCCGGTCTGCTGGACGAACTGGTCGCGGATGCGGTCCCCCTTCGCGCTCATCAGGATGACGGGGACCGGCACGTACTTCGGGTTCTGGCGGATCTCGCGACAGAACTGGTAGCCGTTCAGCTTCGGCATCACGAAGTCGAGCAGGACCAGATCGAAGCCACCTTGGGCCGCGAGCCGGTCCAGACCGGCGAGGCCATCGCGTGCGGTCTCCACCTCGTACCCGTGGCGGGCGAGGATCGCAGCCACGACCTTGAGGATGGTCGGGCTGTCGTCGACGACGAGGATGCGGGACGGCACCGCGGCTTTTGCTTTACGCGCTGTGGACAGCGCTGAAAAGTGGCTATCGTTCCCTCCGCCCCGGGGGGTCACGTGACAAAAGAGGCATGATGCTCCGTCTCTCGCTCGCTTTGCTGGTGGTCAGTGCACTTTCGTCCGGTTGCTCGTCCGAGCCTCGAACGAAATATGTCGGGCCGCCGCCGGAGTACGAGCCGCCGCGCCCCGGCCCCGGGCAAGGCCCGGCAGCCTCCGCGTCCGCGGCGCTCCCCGACGACGACGGCACCGACCTGCCCCCCTACGGCTCGGTTCAGGACCTCTCCGCGTCCATCGACGCCTACGTGAAGGGGTATGGGTCCCGCTACGGGGCTGCTTACGCGCCGAGCGGCGTGTTGCTGGTGTCACACGACGGCAAGGTCATCGTCACGCGCGGCTACGGCAAGGCGAAGCTGCCCGACGGCGCGGATCCGACCGACAAGACGCGCTTCCGGATCGGATCGGTCACCAAGCCGGTCGTCGCCGTCGCGGTCATGAAGCTCGTCGAAGACAAGACGCTGAGCCTCGACGACTCCATTCGCAAACACGTCCCGGAGCTGCCCGCCGCCTACGACGACGTGAAGCTCGCCAGCCTGCTCAGCCAGACCTCGGGCGTACCGAGCTACACCGACCCGGGCGGCTTGCTCGACCGCAAGATGCAGGACGTCCCCCAGAAAGACGTGATCGATTGGCTCGGCAAACACCCGCCCGCCCCCACCGAGGGCAAGGAGCGGCCGTTCTCCTATTCGAACTCCAACTATTATCTGGCCGGGCTCGCGGTGGAGCGCGCGACGAAGCTCTCGCTCGAGCAAGCCCTCGGCAAGCTCGTCCTCGGCCCGGCCGGCATGAAGTCGACCGGCGTCGCAGCCGATCCGTCCGACGCGGTCGGCTACACACGCAACGTCCGTGACGAGCTCGTCGCCGCCGATGACGTCTCGCCCAGCCTGCCCTTCGGCGCCGGCTTCCTCCGCTCCACTGCGGCCGATCTGCTCGCCTTCGAGCGGGCGCTCTCCGGGACCGCGCTCCTCTCGGACGCCTCGAAGGCGCGCATGTGGACGCCGGTCTCGAAGGACTACGCCTTCGGTTGGGTCGTCGGCGACATCGGCGGCAGCAAGATCGTCTGGCACAACGGCGCGATCGACGGCTTCGGCGCGTTCGTGGGTCGCGCGCCGGAGCAGAAGGTGGCGGTCGCGTTCGTGAGCAACCGCTTCGAGTTCGACACCACCAAGCTCGGCCTCGACGTCCTGAAGATGGCGATGACGGGCTCGTCCGTCTCTGCCCCGGTCGAGCGCGAGACCGTCGCCATCGACGACGCCCTCGGCCAGGGCATCGCGGGCGAATACGTGCTCGACAAGAAGGCGAAGAAGGAGCTCGAGAAGCAGCTGCCCGCCCCGGTCATCGCCTCCATCGAAGGGATGACGTTCACCTACGACAAGGGCGCGCTCCTCGCGAAGCCGACCGGACAGGGGGAGCTCGGCCTCAAGCGCGCCCCCAACGGCACGCTCTTCCATCCCGGGCTCCGGCTCGAGATCGAGCTCGACCCGCCCGCGCCGAAGGGCGGCAAGACCCCCGGCTTCACGCTCAAGCAGAACACGGTCGTGGCCAAATACGTGCGCGGCAAGGCGCCCAAGCCGGCAGCCCAGAAGAAGCCCAAGAAGTAGCCGGCTCCCGGCGGTCCTCCATGGAATCTCCACGAGCGAGCCACTCCGCCTCAACAGCGGAGGCTCACGATCGGCAGATGCTTCCGAGCGAGGATGAGCTCCCGCCGACCTTGCCGAGCTGGTCCTATGCGGCCGGGCTCGCGGTCCTCGTCGTCACTGGGTACCTGAGCCCGCTGCTCCTCCTCGTGGCGCTGCCGCTCGGCTCGATCCATGCTGTCGTCGGCTTCCTCGCCGCCGCCGGGGCGTTCGTCGGGTGGCTGGTGGCGATCGTCCGGACCCACCGCAAGATCCGCGCGAAGGGCGACCAGCCCTGGCGGAAGGCCGCGGATATCCTGGTGCTCGGCGTCTTGCCCGCGTGGGGCCTCGTCTATGCTCTCCTCCTCGCGGACGCGGACTGCATCGACGACCAGTGCGGTGGCCCGACCGCGTACCGGCCGTTCGCCGCGACACACGTCTTCGGCTTGGTCGCGCTGCACGCCGCGCTCTCGCTCGCCTACGCGATCTCACGGAGGCGCTCCGAGGCGCTGCGGCCGGCCGCAGAGCTGACAATCTTGTCATCGTTAGTCGTCGGGATCGTGGTCCACACGGCCGTCGCGATCCAGTTCGGCGGGTGGCTGGCGCTGGGCCTCGTGTTCCCTCCGGTCTTCCTCCCCTGCCTGGCCCCGCTGCTCGCCATCCTCTTCTTCGGCGCCGAGCTCTTGCGGCGCCTGCGCCTTCGCGGGCGGGACGCGATGCTCGAGAAGATGATCGATCCGAAGCAGTCGAAGTACCGCGACGGCGAACGGCACCTCCCCGAGGTGCCCTTGGCGAGCGCGCGCGTTCATCGCGTGCTCCTCGCGAAGGCCCTCGGGGTCTCGCCGGTGCTCCTCGGCGTGCACTTCGTGATCCAGGGCCTGTGGCACGGTCGACCGCTCGCCGCGCTCGAGGTCCTGACGAAGACCTGCGGCTACACCCTCTCGCAGATCCCGATCGAGGTCGTCCCGGCGAACTGTCACTATCTCTGCACCGTCGCGGCGCGCGGTCATCGCGGGCTCGTCCGCCCCGAGCGCATCGGGAAGCGCGGCGGCGTGCCGATCCTCGTCAACAGACAGCTCGCGATCGCCAACGCCTTCGAGGATCTGCTCCACGAGAGGTGGCCTCGCTTCGGCCGCCTGGCGCGGCGCACCTACGACGCGCTCGGGCTCCCGGTGTCCCGGTACATCCGCGGCCCCTGGCTCGCCGACGCCGTCTACCTGGTGATGAAGCCCGCGGAGTGGGCCTTCTACACGGCGCTCTTGCTGCTCGATCGCAGGTCGCCCGAGGCCCGGATCGACCGCATGTACCGCTGAGCGAAAAGGGGGCCGGCTCGCAGCGGGCTCGCCGCGACCCTGGCTCACTTGTCATACCAGATGATGAGCTGCTACGTTGCCCACATGCTCCGGCCCGTCGCGAAGAAGTCTCTGGCCACCTCGGTCTACGAGCAGCTCCGCGATCACATCGTGAGCGGCGAGGTCCGCCCGGGGGACGCGCTGCCGTCGGAGCGCGTGCTCTCGGAGACGTTGAAGGTCAACCGCGGCGCGGTCCGCGAAGGCCTCAAGAGGCTGGAGCAGGCCGGCCTCGTCGCCGTCCAGCAAGGCGGCGCGACCCAGGTGCTGGACTTTCGCAGCAGCGCCGGCCTCGAGATCCTGGGCGCGCTCGTCGTTCGAAATGGGCGCGTCGACACGCGTGTGGCGCGGAGCATCCTCGAGCTCCGTGCGGCCCTCGGACCGGAGGTCGCTCGGGCCTGCGCGCGCCGCCGCGCGGCGGGGGAGCTGCCCGCTCTCGTCGAGCGAATGCGGAAGGCAGCCGGCGACCTGGCGCTCCTCTCCGACCTGGCGCTCGACTTCTGGGGCGAGGTCGTGCGCGGGAGCGACGGGCTCGCCTGGCAGCTCGCGTTCAACTCCATGCGAGCGAGCTACGGGCTCGTCCAGGGCCACCTGACCCACGTGCTCGCGGCGGAGCTAAAGGCCGTGAAGGACTACGCGGCGCTCGCGAAGGCGATCGAACGAGGGGACGAAGGCGCCGCTGCGCGGAGCGCCTCCACGATCGTCGCGCGGGGCTCGCGCGAGCTCGCGAAGGTGCTCGAAGCCATCGACAGAGAAGAGGGAGGGAAGCCATGACGACGGTCGCGCCGAAGATCGAGACGCTCGCTCGCGATGTCCCCGGAGCGGAGACGCTGCTCGGCGCCATTCGGCTCTTCACGCGCTTCCCGACGCCACGCATCTTGCTCGCCAAGCTGAGCATCCTCGTGTTCGCGCGCGCGTGGGTGGGCGGGCTCGGCGGCTGGGATCTCGCCATCGTGGCAGGCGTGGCTACCTACTGGCCTCTGCAGGAGTGGTTCCTGCACAAGAGCCTGCTGCACCTGCGCCCCCGCACGGTGCTCGGCGTCCAGGTCGACCCCGTGTTCGCCCGATACCACCGCTACCATCACCGGCACCCGTGGGTCCTCGAGCGGACCTTCTTGCCCACGGCGGTGCTCGTGCCCCTCTTGCCGATCAACGTCGCGCTCTGGTGGCTGATCATGCCGAGCTGGGGCCTCGCCATCACGGCGATGGCAGCCATGACGGCGGCCGCGCTGGTCTACGAGTGGACCCACTACCTGACGCACACGCCCTATCGCCCGCGTTCGGCCTATTACCGCCGCATCCACAGGAACCACATGCTCCACCATTTCAAGGACGACGCCGCGTACTTCGCGTTCACCGCGCCGTGGATGGACGAGTGGCTCGGCACCGGCGACGCGGCGCGGAGAGACGAGCAGCCGCCGCAGGACTGATCTCTCGCGGCACCTACCCGTTGCGCAGGAAGTCGGCGACCTCGAAGAGCCGACCGTCGAGGAACGTGCGAAGCGGCCCCGTGACGTTCTCCGCGTCGAGCGCAGCGGTCATCGAGCGGATCCACGCGTCGCGCATCGCGGTGTCGACGAGGAAGTGCGCGTGCCTCCGGCGGAGGCGCGGGTGGCCATGTTTCTCGATGTAGTCCTGCGGGCCGCCGAGCCAGCCGATGAAAAAGAGCGCGAAGCGCTCGCGCGGCTCGGGGAGCACGTTGCCCTTCTCGTCGCAGGGGTGCAGCCTCGCGAGGGCCGGCTCGTGCTCGCTCATGTGGTCGTAGAACTTCATGGCGATGGCCCGGACCTTCTCCGAGCCGCCGAGGAGGTCGTAGGGCGTCTTGCCCTCCACGCCGCCGGCCTCGCGTGCCCCCACGCCCGGTTTGTCGTCGGATCGGTGCTCGGTCATCGGGCGCTACTCTACGATGTCGGGGCCGGGCGGCCAGCGGCGGCCTGTAAGGTCACCTAGACTGACGGCGTTCCTCATGACGATGCGCGACCTTCTGCGGAGGCGGCTCTCGGGCGGAGCGGCGGCCACGGCCGTCCTCGGCGCCCCGACGATCGCGGCCGTCCTCTCGATGGTGCTGAACGATCACCTCCTCAAGGGATCGGGGGTCGTTCCCGGCATCCTCACCGGCAAGCTCAGCGACTTCGCGTTCCTCTTCTTCGCGCCCGTCGTGCTCGTCTGCCTGACGCGGGCGCGCAGCACACCCGCGGTCGCCGCAGCGTTCGCGGCTCCGGCCGCGCTCTTCGTCGCGATCAACGTGAGCCCTGCGGCGTCCGACCTGTTCGCCGGCGCGCTCGACGCGATCGTCCCGTCGTCGCACGTGTGTGACGCCGAGGATCTCGTCGCGCTCTCGATCCTGCCGCTCTCGTGGGCCTACCTCTGGCGCGCGCGGCCTGGGCAGGACGCACCCCGCGGCGCGCTCCGCCACCGCTGGCGCCAGGTGCTCGTGACCATCGTCGCGGCGCTCGGCTGCGTCGCCACGTCGCAGGCGCCGCCCGAGCCGATGCCGCCGCAGCCCACCCATCGCGCGGTCTACCTGAGCTGGGAGGAACTGCGCACGACGGCCGTGCAGGTGAAGGCACCCCAGCCCGTGGGCAAACGCGGCAAGCTCCTCCTCGCCGACGGTCACCTCTTCTTGAGCGAGCCCGGCCTGGGCGTACACGTCTTCGACAACACCGACCCCAAGAGCCCTCGCGCGCTTTTGTTCATCCAGATCCCCGGCAACATCGACATCGCCGTGCGCGACGGCCGCCTCTACGCAGACAGCTTCGTCGACCTGCTCGTCTTCGATCTCGATCTCGCGAACGGTACGGCCAGGCTCGCCGAGCGGCTCCAGGATCAGTTCGAATACGACCCGTACCAGACGCTCGCTTCGGACACGCCCGTACACGTCGAGGGGCTCGACAAGAGCCGCGGCGTCGTCGTCCGCCTCGAGCCTCTCCGACAGACCGCGGAGGTGGCGCGATGAAGAAGCTCCTGGCAGGGCTCGTTGCCCTCACGCTGGCGGCGTCGTCGGTGGGCTGCGGCTCGTCGTCGCCGCCCGCGATGGCAGCGGCCGCCCCGACGGTGAAGGCCGGATCGATGGCGCGGTTCATCGTCCACGACGGGCACCTCTACGCGCTGAATCGGACGGAGCTCCTCGTCTACGAGCTCGGCAGCGGGCTCGATGCGGTTCCGAAGAAGGTGGGCCTCGTCCCGATCTCCGCGGACGCCGAGACGCTCTTTCCCTACGGGCATCTCCTGTTCGTCGGGACCCGACAGGGCATGCTGGTCTACGACCTCGCCGAGTCGAAGACCGCGCCGCGGCTCATCGGCCAGGCGTCCCACGTGGTCTCGTGCGACCCGGTGGTGGTCGAGAACGACGTCGCGTACGTCACGCTCCGCTCGGGCAGCGCCTGCCGCCGCGGAACGAACGCGCTCCTCGTGTTCGACGTGAAAGATCCGACCCGCCCTCAGCAGATCGCGCAGCACCCCATGACGAGCCCCCACGGCCTGGGTGTGGACGGCAGCACGCTCTTCGTGGCTGACGCGAAGGACGGCCTCCTCGTGTTCGACGTGCGCGATCCGCGCGCTCCCAAGCTCATGGCCAAGGCGCCCGAGGTCTCGGGCTACGACGTGATCGCAAACGCGGGCACGCTCTTGGTCTCCGCCGACGACGGGCTCTATCAGTACCGTTATGGTCCCGAGGGCCAGGTCGAGCCCGAGCCGCTGAGCCGCATCCCCATCGGTGCGCCGAAGCTGCAGGTGGCGACGGAGCCAGCGCGGTAGAGCCTTACAGGGGTAGACGGCGGTGAGCAAAGACCTGCCGCTCGTCGGCAGATCGTTGCTCACGACGGGGGCGCCGACGGTCTCTGGCTGAGGGGCTCCGCGATCGCGCCAGGCACGGTCGAGAGGCGCGGAGACCGCTGCGTGACCGGCTCCCTGCCTCGCACGGAGCGAGGGGCCCGCCGAGAGGAGGCCGGCGCGACGGCTCGAGATCGGGCCGTCGTGGCGAGCACGTCGGCCGCGTTTTTGCGAGCACGATCGGCGCCGGCGCAAGCCGACCGCTCGAACGCGCACGCCTCGAGGTGGCGAGCCGCGACCTCCTGGAATTGCTCCGCTCGAGGCGGTCGGCCCTCGGCGACGCCCGCGAGCAAGGCGTCGAGCTCGACGCCTGCTCGATGGGCCGCTTCGCGGGCTCGTGACTCGGCGCGCGCGGCTTCGGTGAGCGCGTCGCGCGCCGCCTCGAGGCCTCGGGCGTGCCGCGTTCCCCGCTGCGCGGCTCGGGCCGCGCGGTCGAGCGCCAACAACATCAACGTGTCTTCGGGTCGAGCTTCCTTCATGGTGGTTGCTCTCGGGAGCACGTGGCGTGCCGGCTTCATTCCGGACTCGAGCTCCGGTCACGAGGTTCGGTCGCACCCTTCCCTTCAGCGCGTTCGATCTCGGCGCGTTCGCCGACCGACCTTCGACCGCGGCAGGGGCGTCGGCCTGAGCCCCCCGAGCGACGTGACGAAGTCGACGAACGCGCGCACACGCGCCGACAGGTTGCGCCGGCTCGCGAAGACGGCGTGGATGGGAATGGGGTGCGGGCGGAGCTAGGGGAGCACCTCCACCAGCTCACCGCTCGCGAGCGCCTCGGCGGCCATGTAGCTCGGGACCTGGATCACGCCGAGCGCCGCGCAGGCGGCCGTGACGAGCGCCTCGCCGTCGTCGATGCTCAAACGAGATCGCGGTCGCCACTCGATGTCGCGCCCCTCGGTCCGGAAGGTCCACGGCCGCTGGCGTCCGGTGGAAGGGAGGCGAAACGCGAGGCATCGATGGAGGGGGAGATCGCCGATCGACTCGATCGCGCCAGCCTCGAGGTAACGCGGGGACGCGAGCGTCACGATCTGCTGCTGTCCGATGGGGCGCGCGACGAGCGACGAGTCGCCGAGCAACCCGATCCTCACCGCGACGTCGACGCCGTCCTCCACCAGGTTGATGCGCCGATCCGAGAGCGAGACGTCGACCTCGAGCTCGGGGTGCGCCGTGAGGAACCGAGGCAGCTCGGGCATGACGATCCGGCGTCCGATCGTGGTGGGGAGGCTGACGTGCAGGCGCCCCTTCGGCGCGACGCTCCGGCTCGACACGACGTCGCGCGCCGCGGCGAGATCCTCGAGGATGCCGCGGCACCGGTCGAAGAAGATCGCGCCGTCGGCCGTGAGCCCGATCCGGCGCGTCGTGCGGTTGAGGAGGCGGACGCCGAGTCCCTCTTCCAGGCGAGCGATGCTCTTGCCGACGCCCGAGGAGGTGATGCCCAGCGCCTGCCCGGCGCGGGTGAAGCTCTGCAGCTCCGCCGCCTTGACGAACACTTCGATGCTCGAGAGGTCCTCCACCAAGCGCTCCGATTGCGGACTCCCAGTCCGCAGTGATGTGCCTCCGAGCCAACTTATCGTTCGAGCCTCCGCATCGCAAAGTGCCTTCATCCGAGGCGCACGAAGGTCCGCGCCTCACGACAGGAGGCTCCCATGACCATCTATTCCAACTCTGCCTTTTTCCCCAACGTCCTGCCCGGCCTCGCGCACCGCACGCGCGCGGGGGCCGAGCACGGGCTCGAGCGCCTCGCGGTCTGGGCTCAGCAGATCGATCCGCAGGGCGCGACGCCGCCGCACACACACGACTGCGAGGAGGTCGTGTTGATCCAGGACGGCGAGGGGACGCTGATCCTGGACGGGGAGGAGCTCCGGTTCCAGGGGGGCGACACGATCGTCGTCCCGCCGTCCGCGCCGCACCAGATCATCAACACGGGCGAGGCGGTGCTCATTCTCATCGCAGCGTTCAGCACCGCGAAGGTCTGCGTGAAGCTGCCCGACGGCACGCCGCTCGATCTTCCCTGGCAATGAGGCCAGGCCGGCTCGCGGCGCTCAGCTGCCAGTCCGCTCCTCCCAGTCGGTCCAGCCTACCTCGTGACGTGCGAGGTAGGCCTTCACCGCGACGCCGATCGTCGGGAAGAAGAACTCTCGCCCCACCTTGGACTGCAGCCCATACGCCTCGAGCCTGTCGCGGACGGGATCTTTGAGCTCGGCGAAGGCGAGCTCGACCCCCCGCAGGCTCAGCTCGTGGTCGAGCTCCTCCAGCATCTCGGCCGCGGTCGTGTCGACGTCCGTGATGGGCTCGGCGGCGATCACGACCCATCGGATGGGGGTCGTGGCCTCGTCGACGGCGTCGACGATGCGCTCGCGAAACCCGTCGGCGTTGGCGAAGAAGAGCGGCGCGTCCCAGCGGAGGAGGAGCAGCCCGGGGACCTGCCGGGCGTCGCGGTAGCGAGAGATGTCGTGGTAGCCCTTCACACCCGCCGACCGGCCCAGGATGGCGTGGTGCGGGTGCCAGGCGCGGCGCACGAAGTCGAGCATGGAGAGCGAGACCGCCACCGCGATGCCTTCCAGCACGCCGAACGCTGCCACGGCGAGGAACGTGACGACGGAGACGAGGAAGTCCGCGCGGCGAACGCGCGCGAACGACCGGAGCGAGGCGAAGTCGAAGAGGCGCAGCGCAGCGCTGATGACGACGGCGGCCAGCGCGACGGTCGGGAGGTTCGCGAGCAAGCCCGGCGCGGCGACGAGCAAGACGAGGATGGCCATGGCGCCGATCACGCCGGTCAGCTGGGTGCGCGAGCCGGCTGCCTCGGCGACCGGGGTGCGCGAGGAGCTGCTCGAGATCGGGAAGCCCGAGAAGAAACCCGCCGCCACGTTGGCCATCCCCAGACCGATGAGCTCGCGGTTCGGATCGACGCGATAACGATTGCGGCCCGCCACGGTGCGCGAGAGCACGCTCGTGTCCGCGAAGGACACAAGCGCGATGCCGGCCGCCGCGCCGACGAGCTCACCGATCTCGGCGAGCGACACACGGGGGATCGAAGGCAACGGGATGCCACGTGGCACCTCCCCGACGACCTTCACGCGCGCTTCGAGGTCGAGGAACGTGACCGCGAGGGTTGCGCCGACCACGGCGACGAGGACCCCGGGCACCCGCGGCGCGAAGTGCCTCAAGGCGAGGATCGCCGCGAGCGAACCG
>JAEUKE010000202.1 GCA_016794345.1 Myxococcales bacterium | reverse complement strand
GGCGGCACTGCTCGTGCGTCTTGCCCAGCACGACGTGGGCGACGAAGGCTTCGCGGTCCTTGGGGTCGGTGGCGTCGAGAGCGCGGGTGATCTCGCGTTCGCGCTCGCGGAGAAGGATGGACTCGTGGGGCCGCTGAGGTGCGGGCCAGGCGCCTCGACGAGGCGGCTGAGGGCACGGCGGAACCGGGCCTCCGTGAAGAGAGCGCGGAGCATCGCGCCTTTGATGGCGATCTTCGCGAAGGGCTCGAAAGGCCCCCTCCTCCTCCCGGTAGGGTGATGGCGAGCGGGGACACCTCGACGGGCGCGGGCGCGGCGGAGAGCACCGAAGCCATCGACGACGAGGGCTGCGGCGTTCAGGCAACCAGGACGGAGGCGAAGAGCGCGAGCGTGGACGCATCCGGGCGAGAGGGTAGCCGTGCCGGTCGCGTCGGAACCCTGCTCTCGAGAAGGACCATCGGTGCTGGCACCGTCCAACGAGGGGAGGCTATCGTTACCCCGTGCCCTGCCCGAGGAACAGACGACGCGTGGGCCGGTGGCAACCGGCGGTGCTCGGCTTGTGGATGATCCTGTTCGCGATCGTGGCGACGGGTTGCCCCTGCGCCGGGGTCATCCTGAACAACGATCCGAACCTGCGCTGGTGGGCCTTCAAGACCTACGGGGTGCAGCGCGTCTGCCCGGAGATGCTGAAGACGAGCGTGCCGCTCCGGTTCCAGGAGGGCCAGCCCGTTGTCGGGCGGTACTTCCCGGCGTCGTGCACGGCGAGCATCAACGACCAGAACCGGACCATCCTCGTGAACATCGGCGGCGCCGGCTACGTGTACATGCCGACGATGAAGCGCATGGGCTTCACGCTGAACGCCGCGGTCGAGTACTCGTTCGACTACCGCTTCGAGGACGACGGCGTCTGGGCGTGGGGCAAGCTCGCGCGCGTGGCCGCTGGGCCCGACTTCAAGCTCACGTCGGTGGAGAACAAGATCGCCGACATCGCGACCATCATGACGCCGGCTGGCCCAGCGGCGAACTCGGTGGGCGGCCAGGTCGTCACGCAGTTCCTCCAGCGCGGGTTCACGGTCATCGAGAACGACAACGGGAACAAGGAGTTCTCGCTCGGGATCTTGCCGCCCGGCAAGCACCCGAAGAAGCCGATCGAGGTCGACGACGACGACGACGTGCTCACGTTCGCGAACGAGGTGGCGGACGTCTACACCGGACAGCGCGACTTCCTCGGGCCGTTCGAGGTGGCCGACGACGACCAGGCCCTCCAGCTGAAGGGCTCGCTCGCCGGCCCCGCCGTCGAGCTCATGGTCTACCCGAAGACGATGGCCGACACGTGGCGCGAGAGCTACCAGAACGGCGTCACCGGACCGGCGACGACGATGCCGATCGCGAGCGCGGCGATCCAGCCGGGGCCGTTCACGAAGCGCTTCGCCGTCCGCCCGGGCCTCTACTACATCGTCGTCGACAACACCGCGAGCGCCGGCCAGATCAGCCCACCCATGGGGATGATCAACATCGTCGACACGGCCTCGCGGCTCACTTACGTGGCCCAGCTCATCGAGCCCTGAGCCGCCTCAGCACACGCTGGAAATCCTCGGGGGGCTTGGCGTCGATCTCGATGTTCTCGCCCGAGACGGGGTGCACGAAGCCCAGGTGCTCGGCGTGCAGCATCAGGCGCGGCGCCTCGATGACGGGGCCGCGATAACCGCGGATGTAGACGCGCTCGCCGACGAGCGGGTGGCCCGCTTCCGAGAGGTGGATGCGGATCTGGTGCGTGCGCCCGGTCTCGAGGCGGCAAGCCACGAGCGTCGCGCCGGAGAGCTTCTCCACCGGCTCGACGTGGGTGATGGCGAGCTGCCCCTCGCGCTTGCCCTTCGGCGCGGTGCCGCGCAGGCCGTCGCCGCGGTCTTCCACCAGGTGGCTCTTGAACGTCTGCTTCCTCGTCAGCGCGCCGTGCACGATGGCCAGGTACCGGCGCGTGGTGGTGTGGTGCCGGAACTGGTTCGCGAGCTCTTTCTTCGCGGCGACGGTGCGCGTGAAGACGAGGACGCCGCTCGTCTCCTTGTCGAGCCGGTGCACCACGCCGAGCGGAGCGCGACCGCGTGTGCCCTGGTTCGCGAGGACGTCTCGAACGAGCGCGTCGAGCGTCGCTCGCTCCTCGGGGGCCTCGTCCCCGAAGGGGACCGTGCTGATCCCGGGCGGCTTGTCGACCACGACGACCGCCCCGTCCTTGAAGAGGATTCGCTCGAGCGCGAAGGCGTCGCGGCGCGCGACGTGAGGACGCGGGGCGTTGGGGCGGAGCTCGAGCGATTGTCCTCGGATCGCGGAGTGGGTGGCGTCGGTCGCGACCGCCCCGTTCACGGTGATTTTTCCCGAGCGGATCGCGTCGCGCGCGGCGTTCCAGCTCAGGCCGAAGAGCTCACGGACGGCCCGATCGAGGGGCTTACCGTCGAGCGACGGGGGAACGACGACCGGGGGAGTGGCCAACCGCTCCCCCGTGGCAGATCTGCCGGCCGTCCGCAACCGACACTGCGCAAGTGTGGAGGCACGAGCCCTCCCGTTATGTTGACAGGTAGGTCCCCGGGACTCGATGATTCCCGGACCCGGCTCCCATCATCGCCAAGGAGATGCCCCACGTGGCTACGACGATTCTCGCCGTCGACGACAGCGCGACCATGCGAAAGATTTTGGAGATCACGTTCTCGGGAACGGATTTCCATGTGACGGTGGTAGGGAGCGGCAACGACGCGCTCGCTCAGCTGCAGCAAGGCGGCGTGGGTCTCGTGATCTGCGACAACTCGCTGGATGGCGATGGCTACGAGATCGCGCGCCAGCTCCGGTCTGCCGCCCCGTCGGTCCCCTTGCTCTTCCTCTCCTCGCGGCAGAACCCGTACGACGCGGGCCGGGGTCAGGGCGCGGGGGTGACCGACAACATCGACAAGCCCTTCGACACGCAGCAGCTGATCGACCGCGCCACGAAGCTCATCCAGGGCGGCGCTGGCGCGAGCGTGCCGGCTGCGGCTGCGGCGCCTGCTACGGCTCCGGTCGCCGCTGCCCCCGCACCCGCGGCGGCTCCCGCGCCAGCCGTGGCCGCGTCCAAGAACCGCACGATGATGTACGGCGGACCGGTCCAGCCGGCCGCGCCGGCTCAGCCCGCTCGTGCAGCCGGGTTCGGCGCGGGCGGCCTCGGCTCGAAGCCTGCCGCCTCTCCTGCCCCGGCGCCCGTCGCGGCGAAGCCCGCTGCGGCGCCTGCGGCCGCACCCGTCGCGACCGCTCGCCCCGCCGCGGCCGCCCCCGTGGCCGCAGCCGCAGCGAGCGCGATGGCAGCCGGCAACGGCCAGCTCGCAGCAAAGATGGGCGAGCTCGGCCTCTCGCAGCAGCAGGCCGACGCGGTCCTCGCCCTCTCGCGCGATGTCATCGAGCGCGTCGTCTGGGAAGTCGTGCCGGTCCTCGCCGAGACGCTCATCAAGGAAGAGATCTCGCGTCTCACGAAGTAGCGGTGTCGGAGGCGACCCGCCGACTGGAGCGTTCGCCTCTGCACGTTCACCCCCCGCCCCCCTCACGAACGTGAGGGGGGTGTTCGCTTTCTGGGCTCGTAGCGAGTAAGAAAGCGCTCCCCCGAACGTCGGGTCACCCTATGACAACCGAGCTATCGAAGGGCTACGAGCCTCGCGAGGTCGAGGCTTTCTGGTCGAAGAAGTGGATCGAGCTCGGCGTGTTCGCCGCCTCGAGCGAGCTGCCGGACCCGCGCCCCCGCTACGTCCTGCCGATGCCGCCCCCGAACGTCACGGGGTCGCTCCACATGGGCCACGCCCTGACGAACACGCTCGAGGACATCCTCGTTCGGTACCACCGCATGGCGGGCTACTGCACCCTGTGGCAACCGGGCATCGATCACGCCGGCATCGCGACGCAGACCGTGGTCGAGCGGCAGCTCAAGCGCGAAGGCAAGACGCGCCACGACCTCGGTCGCGAGGCGTTCCTCGAGCGCGTGTGGACCTGGAAGGGCGAGAGCGGCGGACGGATCGCGCTCCAGCAACGTGAGCTCGGCGTCTCGGCGGACTGGCCGCGCTCGAAGTTCACGATGGACCCCGACATGTCCCGCGCCGTGCGCGAGGCCTTCGTGCGCCTCTACGAAGAAGGCCTCATCTACCGGGACACGCGGCTCGTGCACTGGGACTGCGAAGCGCAGACCGTGCTCTCCAACCTCGAGGTCGACAACGAGCCGGCGCAGGGCGAGCTCTTCGAGTTCGCGTACCCCGTGCGCGCGGAGGACGGCGGAGGAGAGATCGTCGTCGCCACCACGCGACCCGAGACGATGCTCGGCGACACCGCTGTCGCCGTGCACCCCGACGACCCGCGTTACAAGCACCTCCACGGCAAGTTCCTCGAGCACCCCTTCGTCGACCGGAAGATCCCCGTCATCACCGACGCGGAGCTCGTGGACATGAGCTTCGGCACCGGCGCCGTGAAGGTGACCCCGGCGCACGACTGGAACGACTTCGCCACCGGCAAACGTCACAAGCTCGAGGAGATCAACATCCTCACGCTCGACGGGAAGATGAACGATCTGTGTGGCCCGTTCGCCGGGCTGGATCGCTTCGTCGCGCGCAAGGCGGTGAAGAAGGCCCTCGACGAGAAGGGCCTCGCCCGCGGCTCGAAGCAGCACGAGCTCATGCTCCCGCGCTCCGAGCGCAGCGGCTCCATCGTGGAGCCGATGATCTCGACGCAGTGGTTCGTGAAGATGAAGCCGCTCGCCGAGCCCGCGATGGCCGCGGTCGCGAATGGCGAAACCGTCATCATCCCGGCGGAGTGGACGAAGACCTACGACCACTTCCTCTCGAACATCCTCGACTGGTGTATCTCGCGCCAGCTCTGGTGGGGCCACCGCGTGCCCGCCTGGTACTGCGACAGCTGCGGTCACGTGACGGTCTCGCGCGACGAGCAGGTGACCGCGTGTGAGAAGTGCAAGGCCGCCTCGCCCCGCCAGGACGACGACGTGCTCGACACGTGGTTCTCCTCCGCGCTCTGGCCCTTCGCCACGATGGGCTGGCCCCAGGAGACGCCGGAGCTCGCGAAGTTCTACCCCGCGAGCGATCTCGAGACCGGCTACGACATCCTCTTCTTCTGGGTCGCCCGCATGATGATGATGGGCATCCATTTCATGGGGAAGCCGCCGTTCAAGCGCGTGCTCCTTCACGGGCTCGTGGTCGACGAGACCGGCGACAAGATGAGCAAGGTGAAGGGCAACGTCATCGACCCGCTCGACCTCATCCACGGGGCGAGCTTCGAGGACGTCGTGCAGAAGGCGCTCCCCGGCGCCCCGCTGGACGAGGCGCTCAAGAAGTTCAAGAAGGCCTACCCGTCGGCCGCTTCGCTCGGGTCGGGGTTCCCGGCCTACGGGGCGGACGCGCTCCGCTTCACGCTGGCGAGCTACTCGCCTCAGTCGAAGCGCATCCCGCTCAGCTTGAAGAAGATCGAGGGCTACCGGCACTTCTGCAACAAGCTCTGGAACGCGACGCGCTTCTCCCTCCCCAACCTCGAGGGCGCCGAGGTGAAGGCCACGCCTCCGCCGGCGAAGCTCCTCACCTCGCGGTGGCTCCTCTCGCGCCTGCGCACGACGGCGATGACGGTCCGCTCGGGCGTGGAGGGCTTCCGCCTCGACGAGTCGACGGCCGCGCTCTACCGCTTCGTGTGGAACGAGCTCTGCGACTGGTTCATCGAGCTGTCGAAGCCCGTCTTCGCCGGCAGCGACGAGGCCGCCAAGAAGGAGACACGCGACGTCCTCGCCTACGCGCTCGAGGCGAGCCTGCGCATGCTGCACCCCTTCATCCCGTACATCACCGAGGAGCTCTGGCACCGCGTCCCGCGAGCGCCCGGCGCCCCCGCGTCGCTCTGCCTCGCCGTCTTGCCGGACGCGACCGTCGCCCCGGAGGACACGGCGGCCGAGCGCGACATGAACGCCCTCATGGGCATCGTGACCGCGGCGCGCGCCATCCGAAGCGAGCACGAGGTGCACCCGGCCGCCGCGATCCAGGTGACCTTGCGCACGGACGACGCCGCGCTCTCGGCGCTGCTCGACCGAGAGAGCGTCGCCATCTCGACGCTCGTGAAGACGAAGGGCGCGCCCGCCATCACCGGTCGCGGAACCGCGCGGCCCAGGGGCGCCGTCATGCACGCCACCGCGGACGCGGACGTGCTCGTGTCCCTCGTGGGCCTCGTGGACCCCGCGAAAGAGGCGGCGCGCGTGGAGCGCGAGGTCAAGAAGGTCGAGAAGGACATCGCCGCGATCGAGAAGAAGCTCTCGCTCCCCTCGTTCGCGGAGAAGGCCCCTCCGGAGGTCGTGACCGAGTCGAAGGCGCAGCTCGAGGAGCTGAAGCGCCAGCGCACCGCGCTCGAAGAGGCCCGCGGCATCGCCGGCGAGCTCGGCGAAGGCAGCGACCAGAAGAGCTGACAGATTCGTCATGGAAGAGACCGAGGGCCCGCCGAGCGAAGACGGAGTCGCTCGCGCGCGCCTCGGCGAGCGCACGTTCGTCGCCACGAAGGAGGGCGTCTCGGTCGTCTGGCCGGACGGGGAGACGATCAAGCTGGGCTCGATCGCCGTCGACCCGAGACACCTCGCCGTCGACGCGACGGGGCGATACGTCGCGGTCGCGTCCGCGAGCCAGGTGCTCGTCTACTTCACCGAGGATTGGACGATCGTGCACGAGCACGTGCACGAGCACGACCTCGCCGGGCTGAGGTTCGACAAGAAGGTCCTGATCGCACAGGACGAGAGCGGCGGCGTCCACCGCCACCCGCTCGAGGTCGAGCCCGAGCCGCCGGAGAGCGGTCCCCCTCCCGCCCCCTTGGTGCTCAAAGGGAACCCGCTGCGGCTGGTCTCGGGGGGCGTGGTCACGCTCGTCGGCCTGACCCTGGGGCTCTGGGCGGTCATCTGGCCCTGGAGCAGCCGCGCCGGCGTCTTCGCCGGTGCGTTCGCCACGCTCGTCACCACGGCCGGCGTGTTGCTCCTCCTCGGCTGCTTCGACGATCGCGGCGAGCGCACGGAGGCACGCGCGCTCGCGCGGCCGCTCGGGCTCGTCGCGGCCGGCGCGCTGGCGACGTTCGTCACGCTCCGACTCGGAGTGTCCGGGACGCTCCAGCCGCTCGGCGCAGCGATCGCCATCCCCGCCGCGTTCCTCGCGCTCGTCGGCGCCGTCGGCTCCTTCCTCGACGCGTTGCGCGCGCCGTCCCGGCCCTTCTACAGACGCGAGGGCTTCTGGCTGATCGTCTACACGACGCTCGTCCTCTTGCCTGCGCTCGGCTCCAAGTCGCTGACCGATCCTTGGGAGACCCACTACGGCGAGGTCGCGCGCGAGATCCTGGCTCGCCAGGACTGGATCAGCCTGTGGTGGGCCCACGAGAAGTGGTTCATGTCGAAGCCGATCCTCGGCTTCTGGATGCAGTCTTTGGCCATGGCCACGCTCGGCGTCCACTACGAGCCCGGCCGGATGCTCGAGTCCGCCGCCCACGGCGCCGCGCCCTGGCCCGAGTGGGCGGTGCGCTTCCCCGTGTTCGCGTTCACCGTCCTCGCGACGTACGTCCTCTACAAGGCGGTGGCGGGTGCCTTCGGCCGGCGCGCGGGCCTCCTGGGCGGCGTCGTGCTGACGAGCATGCCCCAGTGGTTCTTCATCGCGCACCAGACGATGACGGACATGCCGTTCGTCGCGAGCATGTCCGCCGCGCTCGGCTTCTTCTTGATCGGCGCGCAAGAGCCCGCGGACAGGCTTCTCCGCGTACACGAGGTCCACCTCGGACCGCTTCGCGTCGGCCTCTCCGCGCGGCACCTGCTCCTCGCCGCGGTAGTCGGCGTCGCGACACCGCAGCTCGTCTACCTGGTGACGCGCAACCTCGAGCTCGCCATGGATCCGGTGATCGGGCTGCGCATGCCGCCCATCCAGCTCGTCTCCGACTCCTTCGTGTTCGGCTCGGCGGAGAACTGCGGCAACTCGCCGGGGAACCCGCCCTGCGCCCAGCACATCGCGGCGCTCCCTCGGTTCCACCCGGCGCTGCAGGCCGTGCTCTGGGCACAGGCGCTCGCGATCTTCCTCTGGCTCACCTGGGGTGAGAAGCGCGCCCGCCGCGTGGCTTTTCTCGCAGCGTTCTTCTGCGTCGCGCTCTCGACCATGGCCAAGGGCCCGGCCGGGCTCGTGCTCCCCGCCGCCGCCGTGCTCGGCTACCTGGTCGTCACGAACCGCTGGAGCCTCCTCCTCCAGCTGGAGGTGGCCGCGGGCACGACCATGATCTTGCCGGTCGCGATGCCGTGGTTCGTGGCGATGTACGTCCGGCACGGCAGCGAGTTCACCGACCGCCTCTTCTTCTACGACATGGTGAAGCGCGCGTTCGACCAGGCGCACGACACCAACGACGGGCAGGACGTGAGCTTCCGCTACTACATCGGACAGCTCGGCTACGGCACCTTCCCTTGGCTCGGCCTCTTGCCCGCCGCGCTCTTCGGCAGACGAAGCGACGATCGGAGCGCTGACGACGACGCGTCGACACACGCGCGAGGGGCGCTCGCCCTCTTTGCGGTGTGGTTCGTCGTCACCTTCGGGCTCTTCGCCTACATGAAGACGAAGTTCCACCACTACGTGCTCCCGGCCCTCCCGGGCCTGGCGATGCTGGTCGGCGTGGCGCTGCATCGGCTCCTCGAAGAGGGAGGCGAGCTCGCACGGGTCCCGCGTCGTGATCTCGTCTTCGCGTTCCTCGTCGGTCCAGCCTGTGCGCTCGTGGCCCTCCTCGCCGGCGGAGCGACCTGGGGTGGCGTCGCTTCCTACGCCGCGATCACGGGCGCCGCTGCCCTCGTGGCTTCGCGCGTCGGGTCCCACTCGATCGTGGGCGTGGGCTTCGACCGCGTCGCCTCCGGCGTGCTCCTCCTCGCCGGCGCCGCGGTCGCCTTCTTCGCCGGGCGCGACATGGCCGCAGACCGCGTCGAGCAGCCGAGCGACGCGCGGCTCCTGCACCTCTTCACGTACAACTACGAGCGCGAGTGGCCCGAGCACCTCGATTTTTCGGGCCCGCTGTGGGCGTTCACGTTCTGCGCCGGCATGTTGCTCGTCCTCGCCTCCTCGGAGCGGCTCCGTCGCGGGGCTCTCCTCGCATTCGCCGGCCTCGCCACCGCGTTCGCCGCCTGGGCGCTGGACGCGTATTTCGTGCAGACCTCCCCTCACTGGGGCCAGCGCGAGCTCGTGCTCCGCTACGTCCGCGAGCGCGCGAACGAGCCGGGACCGCTCGTCGCGTACCAGATGAACTGGAAGGGCGAGAACTTCTACACGGGCAACGACGTGGCCATCCTCCTGGACCGCGGCAAGGAGGCCAAGAGCTGGTTCTCCAACCAGAAGAAGAAGAAGAAACAGAAGGTCTTCTACGTCGTCACGACACACGGCCTGGAGTCGACGCTCCTCGGCGACATCGGCAAGAGCGCGGAGCTGGAGAAGCTCACGACCGAACGAGACAACAACAAGTTCGTCCTCGTGAAGGCCGTGGTCCCGTGACGCGGCCGTGTCAACGCGACGCGGCCGCGCGCTCGATGGCCGGACGGTAGAGTGACTTCGCGTCGGCGAGCACGGGCGCGCCGTGCGCCGGCAGGACCTTGTCGAAATCCAGGTCGAGGATGCCGAGCAGCACCCGCGCAGAGAATCGCGCCGCGCTTGTTACTCCCTCGGGGCGTCCCGACGTCCTACCCTCTCGATTCATGAGCATCGACGAGCACGAGGTCGTGTCGCGGCCCGAGTGGCTGGAGGCGCGCTTGCGCCTCCTCGCGAAGGAGAAGGAGCTCACGAAGCTCCGAGACGAGATCTCCGCGGCGCGGCGAGCGCTCCCCTGGGTGCGGCTGGAGAAGAGCTACACGTTCGAGGGCGAGCGCGGCGCGGTGACGCTGGAGGAGCTGTTCGCGGGGCGTAGCCAGCTCATCGTCTACCACTTCATGTTCGATCCGAGCTGGGAGGCTGGCTGCAAGAGCTGCTCGTTCTGGGCGGACAACTTCGAGCGCAACGTCGTCCACCTGGAGCACCGCGACACGAGCCTGGTCGCGATCTCGCGCGCGCCGCTGGAGAAGCTGCACGCGTTCAGGTCGCGAATGGGGTGGACCTTTCCGTGGGTGTCCTCGAGCGGCTCGGACTTCAACTACGACTTCGGCGTCTCCTTCACGCCCGAGGAGATCGCCGCCGGAAGGGCCGCCTACAACTTCGGGACGCAGACGCGCGTCGGCCCCGAGATGCCCGGCATCAGCGTCTTCTTCCGGACTGCGAGCCACGAGATCTTCCACACGTACTCGACCTACTCGCGTGGGCTCGACATGACGAACGCCGCGTACCACCTGCTCGACCTGGTCCCCAAGGGCCGCGACGAGTCGGACGGCAACATGGCTTGGCTCCGCCGCCGCGACGAATACGAGCGCTGAAGCCGAGGCCGCTGGGCCGAATCGGTGGTAGCTCGGAGGAATGTTGCTACGTCGGTTCGGTGATCTGGAGGTCTGGTGCGCCGGCGGGTCGGACGGCGAAGGCGGCGGCGACGGCCCTGCGATCGTCCTCTGCCACGGGTTCGGCGCGCCCGGCGACGATCTCGCCGACCTCTGGCGCGCGATCGACGTAGGCCGGGGGCTGCGCTGGTTCTTCCCCGAGGCGCCGCTCTCGCTCGAGGAGGCGTTCGGCGCCCCGGCTCGCGCCTGGTGGCTCATCGACATGGCCAAGCTGGACGAGGCGATCCGAACCGGCCGGCGCGAGGAGATCGCCGAGAGCACGCCCATCGGCATGGCCGAGGCTCGCGCCGCGCTCGAAGGCTGCCTCGCCGCGCTGGAGAAGGACGCCGGCCTGAAGAGAGACAGAACCATCATCGGCGGCTTCTCGCAGGGCGCGATGATCACGACCGAGATCGCGCTCCATTCCGCAGAAGCGCAGTACGCCGGGCTCGCGATCCTCTCGGGGACGCTCCTCTGCCGGGACCGGTGGAAGGCCGCCGCGAAGGTCTCGGGGCCGGGGCTCGTCGTCGCGATGAGCCACGGGCGGCGAGACGTCCTGCTCCCCTTTTCGCTCGCGGAAGAGCTCAGGGACACTTTGCTCGGCGCAGGCGCGACAGTCGACTTCGTCGCACACGGAGGCGGGCACGAGATCCCCGACTCCGCGCTGGGCGCGCTCGAGCGGCTCGCTCAGAAGCGCCTGGGCGCGCGTTGACGGTCAGGGCCGCGTGCGGGCAAGCCAGCGATCGAGCAAGCGCTTGTTGGCCGGCTTGATCGGCGGCGGGTGCCTCCAGGCCGGGTCGCGGCCCGCGGCGAGGGCCGCGCGGGGGCTCGGCGGCGGGACGGGCAGCGCCGCAGGGAAGCTGCCGCCGGGCTGCGTCGTCATCTCGCCGGGATCCTGGAGCGCGTTCAGGACAATCATGACGCCTCCGTCAGCGTTAAAGGGCGCAGCGTCCGTGATTGCTCCGCTCGAGTCGATGCCGCGGATCCTCACGTCGGGGCCTTGGCCCGCCGGCGTGATCGCCCCCGACGCACCCGTCAAGAACACCGCCTCGAAGGGCGAGAGGGCGGGCATGCTGTCGATCGACGACGACTGCGGGTCGGCGCCGAGCGTGAGCATGCCGTTGAAGCCGTGCGGCCCGGTCGGGGCCTCGACCCACGCCGCCGTCATCATGTCGAGCTGCACGTCGGCGAAGGACTGACCGAGCTCGGCCTGGAAGAACGCGTCCATCGCCGCGGGGTCACCCGACTGATCGAAGAGCTGGCCGTAGCCGGCGACGCCGCCGAGCCTCCCGGCCACGTAGGTCCAGAAGACGTAGGCTTGAACGTATTGCGCGTAGTTCGCGTACTCCCACTGCACGAGGGACTTGCCTGTCGCGAGATCGGGCGAGTTGAGGAACCAGTAGGTCGCCGTGTCGTTCGAGCCGTGCACCGCCTTCACCGCACACTCGGCGAGGCCCTCGTTGTGCCACGACCAGTCCTCCGAGGAGATGTCGTGCTCTTCGTTGTAGAGCAGGTGGCTGAACTCGTGGGGGATCACACCCCACGGATCGAACTTGCCCTGTGTGTCGGGGATGCTGATGTAGAGCATCTCCATCTCGTTGGACTTGTAGCCCCACTGCTCCACCGTCTCGGCAGGCAGCGAGTCGAGCGGGTTGAAGTAGCCGGCGTAGAAGCCGTCGCCGTCGAGCCCGAGCAGGACGATGCGCCCGTTTTCGTCTCGATCCGGCGCGGCGTGGAGAAGCTCGATCTCCGCGGGGAAGACCGTCTCGTCGAAGACCTGGATGGTCTCGGCGGTGTCGGTCGGGGAGACGCCGTCGATCGCGTAGAGCACGACGTGCTCGCCGACGCCGACTCGCTTCGCGGTCACCTCGACTGCTGCAAAGTTGTTCCCGAAGTCGCTGGTCCAGAACGCAGCCGTGTCGGCGGCGAGGAAGGAGTCGCCTTCGAGATCGAGGTCGCTGCCCGGCGCCGCGACGACGAGCTCGTAGGTCACGCCCAGCTTCTGCTTCTCTGTCTCGAGGAGGATGCGCTGGCCGTCGACGGAGACTGCGGTCACCACGAGCGGGCCGTGCTCGCTCGTGATCTGGTAGGCCGCCGCTTCGACGGGCGCGGTCGCCATCGAGCCGGTCACGTCGATCTGGACCTGGGTCCGCGTGGGAGCCGACACCGAAGCGATGTCGCCCGCCGGTGTCACCTCGCCCCCCGCGCCGCCTTCGCCTCCGGTTGAAGCCGTCGTGCCGGTGCCGCCGCCGCCGGTCGGGTCGGCCTCGTCGTCGCCGCAGGCTGCGAGGGCCGCCATCATCAGGGGGAGGGGAAGCAGGGAAGACGCGCGCATCCGGGTCATGGTTCGCCGTGCCTTCGTTGTCCGGCAACTCAAAGGGATTCAACGCGGGCCGCCGCCTCATGTTGCGGTGCAACAAACTGGTTGACGAAGCGGCAATTCGCACCTAGAACGCGACCAATCCTCGTGTTGCCCCGCAACACGACGGGGAACAACCGGCGAGGTGGGACATGGCAGCGGCAGGCATTCAATCGCTCTCGGGGAATCTCTCGCACGAAGAGGAGCGCCCGTCGGGCGTAGCGGTCGTCTCGAGCCCCGAGCCTGCGGCTCAGGCGAGCGCCCACGCCGCCGCCGCCGATCTCCCCCTGGCGGAGCCCACGCCGGTGGGCCTGATCGGCCTCGCGTTCGGCTGCGCCGCCCTCCTCCCGATCGCCTTCAAGACGAGCCTGACGCCGCAAGCGCTCACCACCGCGGCTGTCTTCTGCTTCCTGTTCGGCTTCGGCTGCCAGCTCGTGGCCGGCCTGCTCAACTACCGGAACAAGAACCTGCTCGGCGCGACGGTGTTCACCGCGTTTGCGTTCAACTGGGCGCTCAACGCGTGGTCGCTCTGGTCCCTCGCCCATGGCCAGGTCCCCGATCACAGCGTCATCCTCGCGGTCGAGGCGGCGTCGCTCGTGCTGTTCGTGCCGCTCACCTATGCCTTCGGGTTCCACTCGAAGCTGCTCTTCGCGTTCCTGCTCGACATCGACCTCATCTACGTGGCCAAGCTGCTGAAGGGCTACGCACACGTGCCGGGGATGGACCTGCCCATCGCGTTCCTCACGGTCGGGCTGGGCGCCATCGCTCTCTGGTTGGCGCTGGCGATGCTCGTGAACCCGACCGCCAAGAAGCAGATTTTTCCAATCCCAGGGCCGCTCTTCGGCGCCTGAGTCGAACCACCGCAGATCCGCCGGCCCACCCATGGTAGGGGGGCCGCGGTTGGCACCCGTGCGTCTCTCGATCGAATCGGTCCCCGTCGACCCGGCCCTCGCATCTCACCAAGGCAACGCGCCCAGCTGGCTTCGCGCGCTCGACGACAAGAGCATCGCGGCGATGCCTGCCGCGGGCGGCGTCGTCCGCGTGATGGAATGGGAAGACCTTTGCGCGGCCATCGTGCCGCTGCTGGAAGGGAGCGACGCCACGTTCGCGGAGCGGCTCGAGGTGGAGCTGCCGCGCGCGCTCGAGAAGCTCGAGAGCTCGCTCGCCCAGGTCCAGGCCGACGTGAAGAGCGGCCAGCCCTCACAAGCGGTGGATGACGCCGCGGCGGCCATGGTGGAGTGCGCATCCGCGGCGGCCGAGTGCGCCATGCGTGTCCTCGTCGGAAGAGTCGCGAACCGCCCGACGACCGAGCTCGCGCCCATCGCCAAGCGACTCGAGACGCTGCCGATGGTCTACCGCTCCGGACCGGCAAGCTCGCTCGCCAACGATCGCGCAGCGGACAAGCTCGCGCCTCGCGCCGTCGCCGTCGCCGCCATCGCGGCCTACCTCGCGCACGCGCCGCTCGGCGCCGGGGCCAAAGGGAGGGAGTGGCTGGGCGTGAGGCTCGAGCGCAGCGAGTGGAAGTGGTTCGAGTCCGCGCTCGCTCCGCTGACGATGGCCGCGGTCGCCGCCCGAGCCGTGGAGGCCGGCTGCAAGTGGCGAGGCCCGTTCAGCGTGACGTCGTGGGCCACGCGCGGCCGCATCGCTAGCACCTGACGACGCAAGGCGTGCGCCTCGCGCCGTGCGGCGGCTCCGCCTTCGTCGTCCGTTTCCGCTTCGCACGCCGCTTGCTTTCGGCCGCGGCCGGGAGCGTGCCCATGTCGATCGACTACGCCTCGAAGATCCCCAACAACGTGGGGCTGGACCAGAACAAGCAGCTGCAGAGGGCCCTCGAGCACTGGCAGCCGAAGTACCTGGATTGGTGGCGGGAGATGGGCCCGCTCGAGTCGACCCATTTCGACTGCTATCTCCGAACGGCGATCAGCGTCGACCCGAAGGGCTGGGCGCACTTCGGCTACGTGAAGATGCCGGACTACCGCTGGGGCATCTTCCTCACGCCTCCCGAGCAAGACCGCAAGATCGCCTTCGGCACGCACAAAGGTCAGCCCGTGTGGAACGACGTCCCCGGCGAGTACCGGAGCACGCTGCGCCGTGTGATCGTCACGCAGGGCGACACCGAGCCCGCCAGCGTCGAGCAGCAACGCCACCTGGGGAACACCTGCCCGTCGCTCTACGACCTGCGCAACCTCTACCAGGTAAACGTGGAGGAGGGCCGACACCTCTGGGCGATGGTCTACCTGCTCCACGCCCACTTCGGGCGCGACGGTCGCGAAGAGGGTGAGGCGCTCCTCGAGCGGCGCTCGGGCGACGCCGACAAGCCGCGCATCCTCGGGGCCTTCAACGAGCAGACGCCGGACTGGCTGTCGTTTTTCATGTTCACCTTCCTCACCGACCGCGACGGCAAGTACCAGCTCGCCGCGCTCGCGGAGAGCGGCTTCGACCCGCTCGCGCGCTCGTGCCGTTTCATGCTGACCGAGGAGGCACACCACCTGTTCGTCGGCGAGAGCGGCATCGGCCGGGTCATCCAGCGAACGTGCGAGGTGATGAAGAAACACGACATCGAGGCGCCCGATCAGGTCCGTATGCAGGGCGTCATCGATCTGCCGACGCTCCAGCGCTACCTGAACTTCCACTTCAGCGTCACGCTCGACCTCTACGGCGGCGAGGTCTCCTCCAACGCCTCGACGTTCTACGCGATGGGCCTGAAGGGCCGCTTCGAGGAGGAGAAGATCGACGACGATCATGTCCTCACCGGGGCGGAGTATCCCGTGCTCGACATCGCCGGCGACAAGCTGATCGAGAAGCGCGTCAACGCGCAGCTCGCGCTCAACGAGCGCTTGCGCGACGACTACATCGCCGACTGCCAAGCTGGCGTCGACCGCTGGAACAAGATCATCGAGAAGGCCGGCCTCCCGTGCCGCCTCACGCTCCCGCACAAAGCCTTCAACCGGAAGATCGGGACGTTCGCCGGCGCGCGCGTGAACCCGCAAGGAAAGCCCGTCAGCGAGGCGGAGTGGACGCACCACTCGCGGGAGTGGCTGGCGACCGCGGAGGACCACGCGTTCGTTCGCTCGCTCATGGGCCGCGTGTCCGAGGCCGGTCGCTACGCCAACTGGATCGCCCCGCCCGCGCGCGGGATCGACAACAAGGGACTCGACTTCGAGTACGTGCGTTTCGCGTGACAGCCGCTTCGCCCCTCCCCGTCCTCGCGCGCCAGCACCTCATCGACCCGGAGGTGTGCATCCGCTGCAACACGTGTGAGGAGAGCTGCTCCAAGGGAGCGATCACCCACGACAGGCGCAGCTACGCGGTCGCGTTCGACAAATGTGACGCGTGTGGCGACTGCCTGCCGCCCTGCCCGACCGGCGCCATCGACAGCTGGCGCCGCGTCGCGCAGCCCTTCTCGATCGAAGAGCAGCTGGGCTGGGAGTCCCTGCCTGCCGATCAGGAAGCCGGCGACGCGACGGCGCCCACACCCGACTTGCCGGCCGCGGTCGTCGAGCTCGTCCGCACCGCGACGGCGGCGCAGGGCGGGCCTGCCCCTCCGCCGTGGTCCGCGGCCCACCCGTACGTGGGCCTCTACGGGCCCGATAGGCCCGCGGTCGCGACGGTCGCCGGCAACCTGCGACTTACGGGACCGTCGAGCGAGGTGGACATCCGCCACCTCGTCCTCGACTTCGGCAAGATGGCGTTCCCGGTCCTCGAGGGACAGTCGATCGGCATCTTGCCGCCCGGCGTGGACGCCGACGGAAAGCCCCATCGAATGCGGCTCTATTCGGTGGCCAGCCCGCGCGACGGCGAACGGCCCGGGCACAACAACCTCGCGCTGACCGTGAAGCGCGTGACCCACGACGCAGACGGGCGCGAGGTGCGCGGCGTCGCCTCGGGCTACCTCTGCGATCTCGCCAAGGGAGACGAGGTGAAGGTCACCGGGCCCTACGGCGCGAGCTTCCTCATGCCCAATCACCCGGGCGCGAAGCTCCTGATGATCTGCACGGGCACGGGCGCTGCGCCGATGCGCGCGATGACCGAACGCCGGCGCAGGCGGCTCGGCCGGAACGAGGGCGGATCCATCCTCCTGTTCTTCGGAGCCCGGCGCCGCTCGGAGCTGCCGTACTTCGGCCCGCTCATGAAGCTGCCTCGGGAGCTCATCGACGTGGAGCTCGCGTTCAGCCGCGAGCCCGGGATGCCTCGCGCCTACGTGCAGGACCGGATGCTCCTTCGCCGGGACGAGGTCGCAAAGCTCCTCTCGAACGAAGAGGCGTTCATCTACCTGTGTGGGCACAAGCGCATGGAGGAAGGGGTCTTCGCCGCCCTCGCCGACATCGCTCGAACCACGGGGCTCGACTGGGAGAGCGTGAAACGCCGGATGCGGCAAGAGGGTCGCCTGCACGTCGAGACGTATTAGCGACCCGCAGGCCCGCCGGTCTCAAGCCGCGGTAGCTCCGTGCCGTTATCCGAGCTGGCGGCACCATGCGCCTGCGATACCGCTTCCAGACCCCTCAGTCCGCACCTTCCCCCGGGGAAGGGTCGACTGCCGTGGCGTTGACGGAGGCGGTCGACAAGCTCTTCTCGAGCGCCCTGTACCGCCCGCCCATGCTCCCGGACGTCGCGCTCCGCGTGCTCTCGCTGAGCAAGAGCTCGGACGTCTCGTTCGGCGCGATCGTCTCGCTCGTCGAGAGCGACCCCATGTTCGCCATGTCGGTGCTCAAGGTGGCATCGTCTCCGGTCTACGCCGGGCGGTCGCCGCCGCGGACAATCCAGCAGGCGCTGCTGCGGCTGGGGCTCGAGACCATGACCGAGATCTGCATGGAAGCCGCGCTGACGGCGCGCGTGTTCCGCGCACCCGGTCACGAGGGCGCCATGCGCATCCTGCGGGACCACTCGGTCGCGGTCGCCCACGTCGCCCGGGTCATCTCGCAGCGTTCGTCGATCCACTCGGAGTCGGCGTTCACGATCGGCCTCCTCCACGAGGTCGGCCTCGCCGCGGGAATCGTGGCGCTCGCGACGCCCGCGCTGTGGCCTCGGCGCATCGAGCAGCCGAACATCTGGCCGCTGCTCTCGGCAGCGCGCCATCACCTGACCGAGCGCCTCCTCAAAGCCTGGAAGCTGCCGCCGGACATCACGGCTGGCTTCGGCGGTCAGCTCGGGTCGAACGAGGCCCCGCGCGCGGCCGTCACCGTCGCTGACGGCATTGTCATTGATCTCGGCCTCGGGCTGCCCGGCGACAAAGCGGACGCGGACGCGATCGAACGCGCCCGCGACCTCCTGGAGCTGCGCCTCGCCGAGGTGCAGATGATCTCGCAGGACAGCAGGAAGCTCCTCAGCAAGATCGTGTGACGTCGTGTGAGGTGGAGGCGCCTCGGTCTCCGGTGCGCTCTCCCTGTGGGTTCACCCCCCAAGCCCCCCTCGACCGAGTCGAGGGGGGAGAGGGTTCGTCTCACGACCTCACTCCATCGGAGGGGGCTCGGCCTGGCCGTAGCACTCGATCCAGCAGTAGAAGCCGCCCATGCCGTCCTCCGCGCAGATCTGCACGGGCTGGGTGTCGGGCGGGCACTCCGGCTGGTCGGGGACGCAGACCGAGTAACAATACGAGCCCATCGGATCCATCGGGTCGGACTCGCAGATGACCTCTTCGTGCGTGCCGGGCTCGCAGAGCGTGTCGGGGATGCAGCTCACCCAGCACTCCTCCGGCGGGATCATCGGGTCCTGCGGATCGGCGGGGTCGGGCTGCGCGCACTGCACCTCTTCATGGGTGCCGGGCGGGCAGAGCGGGTCGGGGACGCAGACCGGATAACAGAGCGGGTCGACCGGCTGGTTCGGATCCATCGGGTCGACGCCCGGGTCCTCGCAGACCCACTCCTCGTGCATGCCGGGGCCGCAGTTGTTGTTCGGAACGCACACCGGGTAACACTCGGGAGGCGGCTGATCGCAATGCTCCTGCGGCTCCATGACGCCCTCGCAGACCCACTCCTCGTGGAAGTCGGGGCCGCACGGATCGATCGGGACACAGGTCGGGTAACACTGCCCGCCTCCCCCGCCGCAGTCGATCATCGGATCCGGGCACATCGACGGGTCGGCCGGGATCGGCTCGCAGACGTAGTCGAGCACGGTGCCGTCCGGGCAAGTCTCGTCGGAGACGCACTCGTCCCAGCAGAAGATCCCGTATTCGTCGCACTTGGACTCGAGGTGCGAGCCGTCGGGGCACACGACCTCGCTGCCGCCGGCCCCGGAGGAGGTGCTGGAGCCATCGTCGCCGTCGCCATCGATGGGCCCACACCCCTCGCCCTTCGCACCGGTGAGAATGAAAAACGCACCGAACGCCAGTGCACCCTGCATCGATCGGACAAGCTTCGCGCGCATGTGAGCCTCCAGGCCCGTCCGCTCGGAGCGGGCCGAAAGAGTGGGGCACGAGCGATCTCACGCGCGCTCGCGTGACGTCACGCACCCCGGATCAGGAAGCCGCGAGGCGGCGCCGCCGGCGGAGGATCCCGACCGGCCTTGCGACGCACGCGCGACGTTCACCCACCTATTCCCCGAGAGCGGAGAACGTGATCAGATTTTTTTCGCCCTGCTCGTCCCGGCCGGCGGCGGTACCATCCGAGCGCCATGGCGAAGGACCTCCGGCTGCCGCCCTACCCCAGGGGTTGGTACTGCGTCGGCTTCAGCGATGACTTCCCGCGGGGGAGCGTGACCACCAAGCGCCTCATCGGGAAGGAGCTGGTCCTGTTCAGGACCGAAGGCGGCGCCCTCTCGGCCGTGGATCCGGTGTGCCCTCACCTCGGAGCGCATTTCGGGCACGGCGGTACCGTGACCCAGGAGACCCTGCGGTGCCCCTTCCACGGCTTCCTCTTCGGAACGGACGGCGCGTGCGTCGCGACGGGCTACGGCACCAAGCCACCCCGGGTCGCCGCGCGCACCTGGCCGATCGCGGAGCAGAACGGCATCGTCCTGGTCTGGGCCGACCCACGGGGGGGCCCGCCCAGCTTCCAGGTGCCGAAGCTCGACATGGGAGACTTCTCGCCGTTCAAGCGGGCGGTCTACCGGTTCCGTGGCCATCCGCAGGACACGACGGAGAACAGCGTCGACATCGGGCACCTCACGGTCGTCCACGGCTACGAGCGGCCTCGCATGCTGAGCGAGCTCGTGGTGGACGGCGCATCGCTCCACGCGACCTACGAGTTTCATCGCCCGGTCGGCCTGTGGGGTAGAGGCCTCGGGGGCGTCACGGCGGACTTCGACGCACACGTCCACGGGCTCGGTTACTCGTTCGTCGAGGCGCGCATCGGCGCGCTCGGGCTGACCTACCGCAACTTCGTCCTCGCGACGCCGGTCGGGGATATGGACCTCGAGCTCCGGATCGCGGCGACCGTGAAGCGCTTGGAGCAGAGCGAGCTCCGGGGCCCCATGAAGCTGGTCGGCCTCTCGAAGCCGCTCTCGAAGCTCGTCGAGAACCTGATCCACGCCCGCGGCTTCCAGGCGTTCCAGAACGACGTCGAGCAGGACTTCCTCATCTGGAAACACAAGGAGTACGTCGCCCGCCCTGCCCTCGCCGCGGGCGACGGTCCGGTGATGCGCTACCGCCGCTGGGCGGAGCAGTTCTATGACGACAGCCCGGCCAGCGCGGCTGTGAGCGCCGAGCCCTGACGTGTACCGAGGGGGTGGATGGATGGGCGACGAAGCGCTCACGTGCGACGAGTGTGGTGCGGCGCTCCGCTTCGAGGGCACTCGCACCACGAAGTGCCCCTACTGCGCGAGCCCCTCGGTGCTCGCGCGCCCGGCGAGGCACGACCTGCCCAACCCCGACTTCGTCGTCGCGTTCGTCCTCGGGAAGGAGGCAGCACACGAGCGCGCGCGCGCGTGGACCCGCTCCCGTGGTCCTTTCACTCACCCGGGCATCAGGCAGGCCTCCTTCGACGACGTTCGCGGCGTCTACGTGCCGGCTTACCTGTACGGCGCGCTGGCGCGGAGCAGCTACAGCGCCGAGATCGGTGAGAACTACACCGAGACCGAGACGTACACCGAACAGGAAAATGGCAAAACCGTCACGAAGACGCGCACGGTGACGAAGACGGAGTGGCGCTCGCTCTCCGGGACCTGGGCGGGTTACGTACGTGACGTGGTGGTGAGCGCGTCGCGTGGCCTGCCGAACGCGTTGCTCTCGGCGGTCGAGCCCTTCGATCTGCGCGCGCTCAGGCGATACGACATCGGCCAGGTGCAGGGCTGGATGGCGGAGGAGCCCTCGCTCACGCCCGAGGCCGGCCTCGCGGAGGCGCGCCAGGAGGCCCAGGCCGACGTCGCCGCGTCCCTCGACCGGCTCATGCCAGGCGATTCCCACCGAGGCCTCGGCTTCTCGACCTCGTTCGAGCGCGAGATCGCGAGCCTCGTGCTCGTCCCCGTGTGGGTCTTCGCCGTCCGCTACGCGCCGGACAAGCCGATCGTGAGGCTGGTCATCAACGGACAGACGGGCCGCGCGTGGGGCAAGACGCCCATCTCCTGGATCCGCGTCGGCATCGCCGTCGCTGCGGGCCTCGCGCTCGTGCTCGTGCTGGTCGCGGTCTTCGGAGGCAAGCGATGAGCGCCTGCTCCCGATGCGCGACGCCGCTCGAGCCCTCCGACCTGCGTTGCGCGACCTGTGCGCAGCCGGCGCCCGTCCTCCATGACGTCCCTGCCGCCGCGACGGCGCGCATCCTTCGGTGTGACTCGTGTGGCGCGGCCGTCGCGTTCTCCGCCGAGCACCAAGGGACCCGGTGCGCCTTCTGCGGCTCGGTCACCCACCTGGAGGAGCCGCACGACCCCATCGAGGCGGCCGAGCTCTTCCTTCCCTTCCGAACCTCGCCGGAGGCCGCGGCGAGCGCCGTCCGGGGTTGGCTGTCCACCCTCGGCTTCTTCCGGCCCTCGGACCTCGCGCGCAAGGCGACCGTCGACCACGTGAGGCCGCTCTTCTTCGCCGCCTGGGTCTTCGACGCCGACGCGCTCGTCAGCTGGGCCGCCGACTCCGACGCCGGCTCACGTCGCAGCGACTGGGCGCCGCACGCAGGCCAGACGCGCATGCGCTTCGACTCCGTGCTCGTGAGCGCGTCGCGCGGGCTCACGAGCGCGGAGGCCGCGAACCTCGCGGGTGGCTTCGATCTGCGGTCGGCCACGTCCTCCCCGGTGGGCCCCGCCGAGGCGATCGTCGAACGCTTCGACGTCCAACGTTCGGCCGCGCGCGCCATCATCGCCCGAGCGGTCGAGGCCACGGCCATCGAGCGCGTCTCGCGCGGCGAAGTGCCGGGTCGGCGCGTCCGGAACTGCCACGTGGGCGTCGTGTTGCACGGGCTCGTCTCTCGGCGCTACGCGCTGCCCGTCTACGTCCTCGCGTACCGCTACGGTGACCGCGTCTACCGGGCGATCGTACACGGGCAGAGCCCCACCATTGCGTTCGGCGACGCGCCGCTCTCGTGGCGGAAGATCGCGGGGCTCGTGGGGATCGCGCTCGCGGTGGTGGCGCTCATCGTGCTCGTCGCGACCCGGCGCTAACGCTTCGGTCGCCCTGGAGCGCCCAGCCAAGGCGCGCGCCGCCGGAAGGCGTCGATGGCGGCGCGCGGCAGGGCGCGCGACGCGAGCGTGGCAGCGCGCCAACCGATGCCGGGGACACAGACCTCGTCACCACGGAACATCGCCTCGAGGCCGCGCTCGGCCACGTCGTCGGGGGAGGCCATGACGCCGAGCCGGCGCGCGAGCTCCACCGGCACACCTTTGGCGTCGTAGAGCGCGGTCGCGACCGGGCCGGGCGCGAGGCAGGTGACTCCGACGCCGTACACGCCGAGCTCGCTGCGGACGGCCCGAGAGAAGCCGAGCAGGTACTTCTTGCTCGCCCCGTAGTAGCTGATGCCCGGAAAATCCTGGAACGCCGAGATGCTCGAGACGATGAGCACGTGACCTGCGCGGCGCTCGCGCATGCGAGGCGCAAGGTGCGTGACGAGCAGGGACGGCGTGACGACGTGCAGCTCGAGCATCCGCCGCGCCGCCTCGGGGTCGGCGTCGGCCGCCTCGCCGAAGAAGAAGACGCCCGCGTTGTTGACCAGGATGTCGATCTCGAAGCCCACCTCCGAG
This sequence comes from Myxococcales bacterium, assembly GCA_016794345.1. Taxonomy (GTDB): domain Bacteria; phylum Myxococcota_A; class Polyangia; order Polyangiales; family Polyangiaceae; genus Xiheicaenibacterium; species Xiheicaenibacterium phototrophicum. Next base: position 6,773 of record JAEUKE010000202.1, on the reverse strand, counting down.
AGCCGGCCAACGAGCTCGCTCGCGGCCTCCGCGCGGGCCAGATCGAAAGGCAGCGCGATTGTGCGCACGCCGTGCTCGGCGGCGATCGCGCTGGCGGCTGCGTCGAGCTCCTCGCGCCGGTGGCTCACCAGCGCGAGGTCGTAGCCCAGCGAGCCGAGGCGCCGCGCGATCGCGTGCCCGATGCCGGAGCACGCGCCGGTGACAAGCGCGGTCCGGAGGCGGTCTCCTGCTCGGAGGAGCGTCACCTCGGCCTCGCCGGACGGAGGAGCCGCATCTCCGCCGGCGGCGGCGGATCGATCTGGTAACAGGCCATGTGTGTCCCGTAGATGCGCGCCGCGCAGTAGTTGCAGTGGTCGCACGGGGAGAGCGCGTCGTCCTCCGACTGCAGGCGCCGCACGAAGCCCGGCTCGCGGATGAGGGCGCGCGCCATCGCGATCCCGTCGAAGCCCGCCTCGAGCACACGCATCGCCGAGGCGCGTGACGAGACCCCTCCGACGTAGACGAGGGGGAGACCGACCGCCGACCGAACGGCGACGGCGTCCGAGAGGAAATACGTGTCCTCGTAGGGCACCTCGGGCACGAGGACGGGGCCGGCGAGCCGGATGAACGGCGCGAGGAGCGCGCTCCCCGCCTGACGAGCCATGATGCCCATCGGCATCGCGCCGCGCAGGATGAACATGGGCGCCCGGCTCACGAAGCCGCCCGAGAGGACGAGCGCGTGTACGCCGTCTTTCTCGAGCGTTCGAGCAATGACGATGGCGTCATCGAGCGACTGGCCGCCCGGGAATCCGTCCGAGAGGTTCATCTTCGCGAGCACGGCGATCTCGCCGCCCGAGGCGTCGAGCGTCGCGCTCACGACCTCGCGCATGACGCGCATCCGGTTGTCGAGGGAGCCGCCGTACTCGTCCTTTCGGCGATTCGTCGCAGGCGAGAGGAACTGGCTGATCAGGTAGCCGTGCCCCGCGTGGACCTCGACGGCGTCGAAGCCCGCGTCGCGCGCGAGGCGCGTCGCGCGACCGAAGGAGCCGGCGAGCCGCGTGATGTCCGACTTCGTCATCGTGCGGGGCCAGGTCGGGCCATACAGGTTGAGGCGTGAGGACGGCGCCATCGGCCACTCTCCGGTCACCGCGAGGCTCGCCATGTTGCCCGCGTGGCCGATCTGGATCGACGCGAGCGCGCCGTTCTGGTGGATGGCGTCGGTCAGGTCGCGCAGCGCAGGGACGATCTCCTCTCGCAGGTAGAGCTGATGACCGAAGGTGAGACCACTGCGGTCGACCGCGGCGTAGGCGACCGTCGTCATCCCGACTCCGCCCGCCGCGACGGATCGATGGTAGTCGACGAGGGCGAGCGTGGGCCGGTGCCCGGCGGCCATTCCTTCGAACGCAGCCGCGCGGATCGTGCGATTGCGGAGGGTGATCGGCCCGATGGCGAGGGGCTCGAAGAGGCGCTTGTGGGAGCTCGTCAAGCGCGCCTCGACGTTTCGCTCTCGATGTGGCGCTCGACCGCTTCGACGAGGCCCTCGATCGTGCTCACGCCTGCGGTCACCCTGACGCGGAGGCCGCGACCTTCGGCGGTCTTCGTGGTGATCGGTCCGATGCTCGCGACGAGCGCGCGCTCGAGGATGGCGCCCGCACCTTCGCCGAGGGCGTCACACAGCGAGCTGGCCATGCTGCTCGATGTCAGGAGGACGACGTCGAGCTCACCGCGTTCGAACGCGCGGCGCAGCTCGGCGGCGCGCTCCGGCTCGATCGCCTTGGTCTCGTAGGCGAACACGACGTCGACCTCGGCTCCGGCGGCGCGCAACGTCTCGGGGAAGATCTCGCGGGCGACGGTCGCGCGCGGGACGAGGACCCGCGCCCCACGCGCGGTCCCGCGTGTGGTCTCGAGATCGGCGATGCAGGCGGCAGCCAGCGCCTCCCCGCGGAACACCGCGGGCACGACGTCGGCCACGATGCCGCGCTCGGCGAGCGCCGCCGCGGTGCCCTCGCCGATGGCCGCGATCCTCGCCTTGCCGAAGACACGCGCGTCGCGGCGCGCCGCGCGCGCGGCCTCGAAGAACGCGCGCACGCCGTTTTCGCTCGTGAACGCGACGAGATCGTAGGTGGAGGCCTCGGTCACGCAGCGCGCGAGCGGCTCGAGCGTGGCTGGCGGCTGGATCCGGATGAGCGGCAGCTCGAACGGCTCCGCGCCGCGCGCGCGCAGCAGCGCGCTCGTGCCTTCGGCCTGGTGCTCCGCGCGCCCGACGAGGACGCGCTTGCCGAAGAGCGGCCACGCGTCGAACCATCGGATGGTCTGGCGCAGACTCACGACCTCGCCGATGACGGCGAGCACGGGGGTCTTCAGCTTCGCGGCCTCGACGCGCTCGGCGATGTCCACGATGGTTCCCTCCACGGAGCGCTGCCAGGGCAAGGTCCCCGACTGGATCGCGAGCGCGGGCGTCTCGGGGCTCCGGCCCGCCTGCTCCACGAGGGCACGCGCGATCTCGCGCAGGCGGCCGAGGCCCATCAGGACCACGAGCGTGCCGCCGAGGCCTCGGAGCCGCGAGAAGTCGAACGCTTCCCCGTGGCGCGTGGTGCCGCTGACGAAGGTCACGCTCGACGCGAGATCGCGGTGCGTGAGCGACACGCCCGCGTACGCTGCGGCCGCGAGCGGCGAGGTCACGCCGGGGACGACCTCGAACGGAACGCCGGCGCGCGCGAGCGCCTCACACTCCTCGGAGCCGCGACCGAACAGGAAGGGGTCGCCTCCCTTCAGGCGCACGACGCTCCGCCCGGCCTGCGCCTCCGCCACGATCATGCGATCGATCTCGTCCTGCTTGAGCTGCTTCGCCGCGGGCTCGCTCCCGCGCTTCCCGACGTGCCGCACCTCCGCGTCCGCGCGGGCGGCGCGCAGCAAGACGGGGTGGATCAGCTCGTCGTGGAGGATGACGTCGGCCGTGGAGAGGAGCTCCAAGCCGCGCTGCGTCAAGAGCCGCGGATCGCCGGGCCCCGCGCCGACCAGGTAGACGGTCCCTTTCCGGGCAGGAGCTGCGGCCATCCGAAACGCACAATAACAGATGCCACCGGCCCGAAGTGGTCGGGCCGTCTTGACAATCGGTCAGACCCTCGCCAAAAAGCGACGTCCTGCTGCGAAGCGGTGGGGGGCCGTTCCGACCTCGTTTGTCTTTTGTTCGCACCCTGGAGGGGTCGGCGGATCGTTTTCTGATGCTCTACGTGGACGAGTTGATGGCAGTCCGGATTCGCTCGGAGGCGCTCGATGGCAAAGGCGCCGATCGCTGGTACGTCACCGACGGGATGAACGCGGTCGGCCCTGTGCGCCTCGATCTCCTCGCCCGCGGCGTGGAGGCCGGTCGCGTTCCGCTCGACAGCTTCGTCCGCCACGAGGGCTGGAAGGTCTGGCGCCCGCTGACCGACTTCACGGAGGTCGTCGACGACGGCGCAGGCCCCGGCACGGAGAACAAGCAGACCGCGCGCACGCCGCTCTCGTCCGCTTCGTTCATCGACGAGGAGCCCTCGCACGAAGAGGGCAGGCCGACGATGGAGGTGACGAGCAGCGGCGCGCATGGCTTCGCCGCATCGAGCGAAGCGCCGACCTTGGGCTCCGCCGAGCTCGCCGCGCAAGGCGAGGCGAACATGGCCGAGCCCGGCGACACGACGGAGGTGCCGACCGAGCTCGGTCGCGATCTGCTCGGCGCGGACCGCCCCACGCTCGAGTCGTACCTGGACGACGAAGAGACGAAGATCCCGGTGAAGTCGTCGCCGCGGCTCGATCCTCCGCGTCCGCGCACGGTTCCTCCGCCCGTTCCCCCGCGTCCGCGCACGGTCCCGCCCCCGCGCTTGGCCTCCACTTCGTCGCCGCCCCGTCCGCGCAGCGTCGCGCCCGGCCCCGCGAGCCCGGGCGCCGTGCCGCCTGCGCCGCAGCTGCGCGCGTCGCGGCAGCCGCAGACGGACGACGTGCCCTCTTCCAACGAAGGGTGGGGCTTCGCGCTCCCGCCCGGCTCGGCGGACGTCCTCCCGGAGGACGAGCTCGCCGGCGCCTCCGATCTGTCGGATGGGCTGCTGCTCTTGCTCGGCGCGGCCGTACGGCGCGCCCAGGCTGACGTCGCCTTGCTCCACAAGGTCGCCGACGAAGGCGCGACCGTGGTCTGCGCCCATGGCCCGGCCATGGTGGAGATGTTGGGTCTCCGCACGCGCCTCCTCGACGCCGCGGTGGTGGCGGCGGCAGGTGGGCACACGGTCGTGGCCGAGCCCGTGCCGGGCCATGGCGGAGAGGCGACGGTCAGCAGGTTGGCCAAGCTCGGCGTCGAGCCGGAGGGCGCGGCGATGTTCCCGCTGCGCCCGAAGAACCGCCTCCTCGGCTTCCTGGAGATCGGGAAGAAGGCTCGGTTCACGATGAAGGAGCTGGCGCGCGTGGAAGCCCTCGTGGCGGCCTTCTCCCGGAAAGCCGCGGAGAGCGGCTGGGGACCCTGACCCCGTCGGTGCTACGGTAGCGGCGCGATGTTTCCCACCATCCGCCCCAGGCGACTCCGCCGCACCGCCGCCATCCGCAACTTGGTCCGCGAGGCTACGCTCGCCCCGTCGGACCTGATCCTCCCGATGTTCTTCAGCGAGGCGCTCGACGCGCCGCGGCCGGTCGCGACGATGCCCGGCGTCTCGCAGCTGCCGGTCTCGGCGGCCGCCGAGCAAGCGCGGCTCGCCAAGAAGCTGGGCCTCGGCGGCGTCATCCTGTTCGGGCTCCCCAAGCAGAAAGACCCGAACGGAGAGGCGTCGTGTGATCCTAACGGTCCTGTTCCGCTCGCCGTCCGGGCCATGAAAGAAGCGGCGCCCGAGCTGCTCGTCATGACGGACACCTGCGTCGACGAGTACACCGACCACGGCCACTGCGGCATCCTCAAGAAGGACGCGCGCGGCGACATGGTCGTCGACAACGACGCGACGCTCGATATCCTCGCGCGCTCGGCCGTGGCCCAGGCGAGAGCCGGCGCGGACGTGGTGGCGCCGAGCGACATGATGGACGGACGCGTGGGCGCCATCCGCGAGGCGCTCGACGCGGAGGGCTTCAGCGACGTGGCCATCCTCTCTTACGCCGTGAAATACGCTTCGTCGTTCTACGGCCCCTTCCGGGACGCGGCGGATTGCGCCCCGCAGTTCGGCGATCGGACCGGCTACCAGATGGACCCGGGAAACGCCCGTGAGGCGCTCCGCGAGCTCTTCCTGGACGAGGAGGAAGGCGCGGACATGGTCATGGTGAAGCCCGCCCTGCCCTACCTCGACATCGTGCACCGCGTCCGCGAGGCGACGGCGCTGCCGCTCGGGGCCTACAACGTGAGCGGCGAATACGCGATGATCAAGGCAGCCGCCGCGGCGGGCATGATCGACGAGAGGCGGGCCGCGCTCGAGGCGCTGCTCTCCATCCGCCGGGCCGGGGCCGACTTCATCCTCACGTACCATGCGATCGATGCGGCGAAGTGGCTTGGCGCTTGAGGCGCGCGCGCTCGCAGCGCTCGCCTGCTTCGCGAGCCTGACGCCGCTGTCATGTGACGTCCTCACGGGTGGCTGCGGGGACGATCTGCTCGAGGAGTCGCCGGCCCTCTACACCGCGGGCACCACGGTGGACGGGAAATATCAGTCGTCGGGCTGGGACCCGGACGAGCTCATCGACTTCCCGCCGGGGATGGGCGTCCGGTTCGTTCACGGCCTGGGGGCGGAGCCCCGCTCCTGGGCGGCGTACATCGCCACGGCGCGCGAGGGCGACGGGACCGAGATCGTCCTGTCGACCGGTGAGGTGGAGCTCACCGAGATCAACGACGAAGCGATCACCGTCCGCAACGGAACCTGCGCCGACCTGCTCTTGCTCATGACGGCTGAGCGCTGATCGAAAAAAGATAGCGGCGCCCGAATCCTCCAGCCTCCTCCGGACTCGATAGGGGTGTGAGCGGCGCAACCAGGCGCCGAGGAGGACCCCATGCTCTCGAAGATCTTTGCCAACAACGAGCACCCCGTCGACCGTCTGTTCCGCGTGTTCCTCGGCCTCGCGCTCCTCAGCCTCGCGTTCATCGGCCCGAAGGCGAGCTGGGGCTTCATCGGCGTGGTGCCCCTCCTGACGGGCATCATCGGGAGCTGCCCGCTCTACTCGCTGCTCGGCATCAACACGTGCAAGCTCGGCAAGCGGACGGCCTGACGAGCACGCGGACAGAGTCACGTGTTAGCGTCTTGTCCCGCATGCTAGCCCCGCAGGAACGATCCTCCGACGCCGAGCTGATGCACCGGGTCGCCTCGGGCGACCGGCAAGCGTCGGCGGAGCTCGTGGAGCGCCACCAGGCGGGCGTGCTTCGCTTCGCGCGGGCCATCGTGGGGGACCCTGCCGCCGCGGAGGACGTCCTGCAGGACACGTTCGTCGCCGCGCTGCAGAACGCAGGCTCCTTCCGCGCCGAAGCTTCGGTGAAGACCTGGCTCTACACGATCGCGCGTCACGAAGCGCTCCGGCGCCGCCGGCGCGCAGCGCGCGTCGATCTCGAGCCGGACCTCGAGCAGCTCGGGACCGACGCGGGCTGGGGATCGGAGGAGCCGGACGCGGCGCTCGAGCGGCAGGAGGCTCGGGCATCGCTGTGGCATGCGTTCGACACGCTGGAGGAAGACGACAAGGCCATCCTCCTGTTGCGCGACATCGAAGGCATCGACGGCGCCGAGACCGCGCGTGTCCTCGACCTGAGCCTGGCGGCGATGAAGAGCCGCTTGCATCGGGCTCGGCTGCGGCTCGTGGCAGCTTTGCGA
>JAEUKE010000201.1 GCA_016794345.1 Myxococcales bacterium | reverse complement strand
TCGAGCGACCAGCGGTCCGCGCCCACGAGCGCGAGGAAGATCGCTCCACACAGCATCGAGAGGTCCGTCCGCGACTCGTGGAGGAAGGCCCACAGCCCAGCCTTCGGGGCGAACGTATGCGCGAAGACCCAGTAGCCGTGGCCGAGCAGGATCGGGACCTTCGTCGAGGCGAGCGCGACCAGCATGTTGATGATGAGGGGCAACGCAGCGAGCCGCGTCGCGAGCCCCACGAGGAGCAGCGAGCCGCAGACAATTTCCACCACGCCGACGAACGGCCCCATCACCTCGGGAGCCGGAATGCCGATCTTCGCGAAGCGCCCAGCGCCCTGAGCCTCCGCGTAGAGGAACTTCTGGATGCCCTCAGAGGCGAAGACGACGCCGACCGCGAACCGGATGAGGACCGCGGCGAATGGCGCGTCGGCTCGAAGGAGTCGAGAGAGGGTCACGGCCGACCTCCCTTCGGCTCGTTCTCTGCGTAGAGCACGACCTCTTCGTAGAGCTCCGTGACCTCCCGCCGCAGCTCCTTGAGCAATCGTTTGCCCGCAGGCGTGATGCGAAACGTCTGCCGCGCACGCGCGTGCGGCGCGCTGCCAGCGCGACGAAGCCACCCGTTGCGTTCCATGCGGCCGAGCGCCGGGTACAGGGTGCCCGGGCTCAGCGCGTGGCCATGCTCCGCGAGCTCCTCGAGCAGCCAGGTGCCCCAGACCTCACGTGCTTCGGCGTGATGGAGAATGTGGATCTTCCAGATGCCAAGTCGGATTTCGCGATCGGCAGGGGATAGCATTTACGCTCATCGTAAACGCCGGTCGTAATGTGCGCAACCCTCATGCGCCCGACTCACGGCCCGAGCCCAATCTTCGGGAGCCAGCTGAGCACCGCGTCCGCCAGGAGATCCGGGCGCTCCAGATTCGGTAGGTGGCCAGTGGCGAGGCGCACTCGGTACTTGGGTTCGTGGGCCGCATCGAGCAGGAGATCGGTCTGCTCCGGCGGTTGCAGACGGTCGCGCGACCCCTGCACGAGCAGGAGCGGCTTGGCCAGCCGTGCCACCTCGCGTACCCCGTCCCACTCGTCGATGAGCGCGCGGTACGCCGCGACCGACAGCCTCCGCGCCTTCCGGATCGCATCGTCCTGCGCGATGCGATCGACGAGCGCGCGGTCCTCGATGAGGTCCGAGTACGCGTAGAAGTGATTCACACTGATCCGGAGAGGCAGGACGAGTGAGATGAGCTTCGCGATCGCGAAGAGGGCCCGGCGCAGTGGCGTCATCAGGAAGTCGCCAACGTGCGCGGGGCAGTTGCTCGCGACGACGGCCGCCACGCGCGCATCTGCGTTCGCGGTCGCGACGGCGGCCATCGCACCAAGGCTGTTCCCGAGGAGAATCACCGGGCCAACGTGGCGGGCGAGGATCCAGTCGACGGCGGCTCGCACGTCCGCGACGAGCAGCTCGAGCGTCCAATCGCCGGGCGGTCCTCCGCTCCGGCCGTGCCCGCGGTAGTCGAGGGCCAGGCTCGACCGCCCTCGTTCGGCGAGCAACGTCTGAAGTCGCTCGTACTCGAACGTGTGGAAGCCGAGCCCCGGCAAGAGGACGAGCGCCCCGGCTGTGTTCGCGACCTCGCTCCAACGCCCGAAGAGCCGCAGGCCTTCGCTGGCGATCGTCACCTCGCGCGGCACGTCATCCATGGCGAGCCTCGCTCGGCGCACCATCCCGAGGGAAGAGGCGAGCGATCCAGAGGTGCCACGCGGGGCCCACGACGAGCGCTGTGGCGCCGAGCCCCACGACGAGCATCCAGGTGACGTTGAGGAGGAAGGCGACGAACGTGAACCAGAAGCACACCGCCTTGACGACGCTGAGCCAGAAGAAACCGCGCGGCAGCACCCGGTGGCGCGCCACAGCCCAGGCGATGATCCACACCCACGCGCCAACGAAGACGAGCTCAAACATCACGCCCAGCTGGATCGGCGCCAAGCGGTTCGCCAGTTCGGGCTCGGTGACGCACAAGCCCAAGCGATAGAGCGTCCACCAGGAGAAGTAGGCGATGGTGCCGGAGTGGCCAAGGACGGCCATCGCGCCACCGAAGTCGGCCAGCCCTGGTGTGTGGCGCTCGATGAGTTGCTTCTCGGCGGGGGTGATCGCGAGACCGAGCACCGCGATGAGGATGAACGCCCCGCACAGGACGAGGAACAGGCCAGGTGCCGAGGCGCTCATGGCGGCGAGCCCGCCACGGACGAAGCGGTCGATCCCGATAGCGAGCGCTGACACGGCGATCACCACGAAGAGCCCGCTCTGCGCGATGCTCGCCATGGCGCCGAGCCCTGCGCGGCTCTCGATCTTCGTTGCGAGTGTTGGTTCCATGCGCGCCTCCAGTACTGACGCAGGGAGAATGCACCCGGCCGCGGGCTGGAGCTTGAACGGATCCGGAGGTCAGCTGAGCTCCACGTCGCCGACGGCCCAGCGGGTGCACGCCGCCAAATCCGACGGCCGCGCGCCGAACGTGTCGCGGAAGACGCGCGAAAGGTGCGCGCTGTCGCTGAAGCCAGCGTCCTGCGCCGCGTCGGTCAACGTGAGGCCGCGTGCGAGCGAGCGCGCGACGAAACGGAGCCGAGCCCATCGGATGTAGGCTGGGACGGACATCCCGACCTCGTCGTTGAACACTCGCGAGAACCCCTCGGGCGAGCGGCCGACCGCCGCAGCGACCGCGCGCAAGCGGAGTTCGTTCCCGTGCTGCTCGATGAGCGCGGGCATCAGCGCCATGGCGCGACGAACAGAAGGATGTCGTGGACGGGCCCCGCCGACCAGCGCGGCCGGAGCGAGCAGCCCCACCATCCGCAGCGCGATCCGGCGCGCGCTCTCCAGCGAGGCCGGCTCCGGCTCACTCAGGAGATCCTCAAGCGCGCCGTCGTGTAGCGCGTGCAACGAAGGCCCTTGCGACGCCTCGAGGCGCTGGGCGATTCGAGAGCCCGACTCGAGGTAGAGGAGGTACGCGGACAGCGTCGCGCATCGCATGGCATGCGGCGCGTCGGCCGCGACTAAGATGGCGCGCGCCCGGCAGACGGCCGCTTGACCATCGTCGATCTCGCCCACGCCGGACCGGGCGACGAGGACTTGGGCGGCGTGGTGCCTGTGCAGCGAAGCGCTCCCGACTGCCCCCGAGTAGAGGAGCCATCCGGAGCCCAGGAACACGCCCCCACTCCACGGCCTAACCGCGGGCATCTCGTCGCGTTCCGGAGATCGCATATACGACAATCGTAAACGCTTGCCGTAATATCGCAACCATGACCGAGCCGGTCCCGCCGCATCGTCATCCGCGTCCACCTCGAGAACGTGCCGCTCACCCAGGCCGCGCGGGATCTCGGTCGCGTGAACCAGCTGGCCACGGTGGCGGCGCGGCGCGCGGCCGACGCGGTCACGCGGATCGTGTTCGGGATCCTGGGGCGGGAGCACGGCGTACAGCACTTCGAGGCCATGATGGCGCTCGGGAACGCCATCGCGGAGCGCTTCCCGTCGCCGTTCCCGGTCGCGCCGCGCTAGAGATCCCAAGCTCATGCCTCCGAGTCGCTTGCACGAACAGACGCGTCTCTCCCGAGAACGACACAAGCGCCCCTGGTTGTGGTTCGCAATCGCCATTGGCATCCTCCTCACCCTGATGGGCCTTGCGGCGTGGCTGGAGCAATCCATGGCGAGCAAGTCCGCAGAAGGGAACAAGGCGGTGGCGGCGACGTCGGAGGAGTTGGAGATCGACCCCGACGACATGGCGCTTGGCGACATCACCAATGACAACGAGCCAGACCTGGTCGTGCCGTGCCGGCGCGCGCGCGCGCTGTGTGCGTTCGATGGCTCGAGCCTGAAGCTCTTGTGGCACCTTCCACTCGGCGAGCTGATCGGCGGCATCGCGGTTTCGCCGACTCGCCTGGTGGCGACGAGCTTCACCAGCAAGACTGTCGTGATTGTCGATATCCCGTCGTTGACGGTGAACAGAATTCAACGAGAAGTCCAACTCCATGGCGGCGGACAGTTTCTTTCCGCTTCAGCATCCCCTTCCAAGCTGTGGCTATTTGACACAACTGTCGCTGGCTCCCGGGCTGTGCTCGATCTGGAATCCGGTTCTATCGAGCGATCCGAGTTTCCACCGGATGTCCTTGCATCTCAGTGTGAAGCACTCGAATCCGTCGAGTGCGTACCCGCCTCGCTACGAGACCTCGCGGACGGACCCGGTCGCAGAAGTGGCGATTTTGTCCTGACGATCACCAATCAACTCTTTCGGGTACAACCGCCGAGTCAACTCTGGAAAGCGGCAATACCCAGGAGGCAGCTCATGATCACCGGTGGACGCGGGTACGAGATTGCCGGTCGGGACAGGCTCGACCAGCGTCTGCGAGCGTACGATCTCGAGTCCGGCAGGACACTGTGGGAGCTGCCGTCGCCTGAGAAAGGCTTCATCGCAACCGCATCGAAGGCGTTCATTGGGCGAGCCGGTTGGGTGGAGGTCGTCGATGCTGCAACGGGTGAGCCTCTCGGCATCATCGGGCGTCGCACCGGGATTCCCTGAGACTCCCGAAACTGAGAGGGTGGAGTCGTGGGACGAAAGCGGCACAAATGATCGACGAGCGAAGCCCACTCGCGATCGGCGCACTCATCCTCTGCGTGGCCTGCGATTCGCCGCTGTTGTCGGAGCCCGGGCAGCTCAACCCGCTACCCCTTCTGGCGAGCCTGGCGTGGTGGATGGATCACGGTGCTGCGCTCGGAGGGAGCACCCGGGCAGGTTGCGCCTCCGCTCACAGACGGGACCGTCTAAACTGGAAGCGCGATGTCGCCCACCCCCACCGCCGAAGACGAAGCGCTCGCTCGCGGCCTCGTCGCAGGGCCGACGGCCGGTGGCTCGTGACGCGCGAGAAGCCCAGCCTTGATCCCGCTGACGCCGCGTGGCTCGAGGGCCTGATGGCCAAGTCGAAGCTCGGGCCGGACGAGGAGGCGGAGCTCGATCGCGTGAACCAGCTGGCCACGGTGGCGGCGCGGCGCGCAGCGGAGGCTTTGCGGGGGCTACTGCCCGACGTGCTGGTGGACATCTTCGCCTGCGACATCGGCGACGTGCTGGTCTCGCACCCGCTCGTCTTCGAGACCTTCGCGGCGGAGTCGGTCGACTGGGCCCATCCGCACCTGACGCCGGACGAGGAGAGCGAGGGGCACCTGCTCGCCGAGTGGCCGCGCGAGCCTCCGCTGAGCATCCTGCACGGGGCTGCGGAGCGCTCGATCAACGACT
>JAEUKE010000178.1 GCA_016794345.1 Myxococcales bacterium | reverse complement strand
AACGGAGATGCCGATCGTTCCTCTGCATCACCTGGTCGCGCTCAAGCTCACGACCGACCCGGGCATCGACCCCTCCCGCTTCGCGCGCGACCAGGCCGACCTCGTTGCGCTTCACGACCGGGGCCTGGTCGACGCGGCTCGCGTGGGGCAGATCCTGGAGGACGTGCGAGATCCCGAGGCCCGAGCGCGGCTCGCGGACCTCTTCACGAAGAAGCCAGCTCGCTCCGCCAAGCGACGACCTTCCCGCCGGCTCGGCCCAGATCGGGATCGATGACGATTTCGATCTGCGCTTCCTTGCCGAAGAGCTCGCGGAGCGCGTGATCGAAATCGGCGCGCGGGAGGGGAACGCCGCCGAGCGGACGCAAGCGGAGCTCCACGGAGCCGTCCGCTCTTTGCCACAACGCGTGCTGGACGAACGGGGCAATGGCACGGATTCGCCGGGCGATGTCGACCGAGCCGACGCGCCCCCCGTCCGTCGCGCGAAAGGAAATTGGCGATCTGCCCTCGAGATCGAGAATGACGCGAGCTCGCCTGCCGTCGGGCAGGGTGGTCGCCGAGAGCCGCCCGTGGTCGCCGGTCCGATACCGAACGAGAGGCAACAGCGGGTTTCGACCGCCGGTTACGGTGATCTCGCCCCGCTCGCCGTCCGCCATTCGCTCCCCCGAAGGCCCGAGCGCCTCGACGAAGAGGTCGGGCACGAGCACGACGTGACCCTCCACGCCGGGCACGCTCGCTGCGATGGGGCCGGTCTCGGTCGTGGAGTAGAGATCCACCACCGCGCTTCCCCAGGCGTCCTGGATGCGTGAGGTCAGCGCGCCACGGAGGCTCACCGCGCTCGAGACGACGAGGCGCGGCCGGAGCGGGAGCTCGCGCTCGAGGGCGGTCGCCAGCGTCACCGGCTCGGACGCGAGGAACGCGGGCGCGAGGTCGGTGAGGAAGCGGTCGCGTGACCCCTCGCCACCCGCCCAATCGTGCGGCTCCAGGTTCACCTTGGCGAAGACGGCGCCGGACCAGCCGCTCATCGTCGTGGCGAACACGTAGGTGTGGCGTTGCACCGTGGCGTTCAGCGCGAACGGCTCGCCTTCGCGCGGATCGAGCTCGACGCCGTGAAGCGAGGCGAGCCGCTCGAGGTGGGCGAGGTTCTGGACCATCGCCGAAGGGCGGCTCGGGACGAGCACCGCGTGCCCGGTGGTGGCCGACGTGGAGTAGACGATGGCGTCGTCGAGCGGCTCGTCGTGGGGGACGAGATCTTCGAGGTGCTTCGCGAGCGTGTCGCGGTCGGTCGTCGGGAGCGACTCGAAATCGCGCGCTACGTCGAACCCGGCGGGCAGGTCGTCCAGGAGAAAGACGCGACCGCGCAGGCCCTCCACGAAGGCGATCGTCGCAGGGGAAGGGGTGGCCGCATGCTCGCGCTCGCGGTCGGCGAGCGCTCGGCGGAACCGCGCGAGCGCCTCGAGCTCCGTCTCGCCGACGCGATCGCCCATCGTCCGGTTGTACCGAGGCGCGTCCACGTGCTGCAGCACACGCTCGAGCCCCTCCCAGGCACGTTGGGTCATCGCGGGCGCGCGCGCCCTCCAGGCTTCGGGGATGGGGCTCATCATCAGTCTTCGAAGGTGGTTCGGGCCGCCTGCCTGCGCTCTTCCTCTTCTTGCTTTCGCACTCGCTCGAGCTCGGCGCGTCGCTCGGCGCGCTTCTGCTCGCGGGCGCGGGCCGCGGCGAGGAGCGCGCTCTGCCTGATGGAGTCGAGCGAGGCGAGGCGGTCCTCTGCGACCTCCTTCGTCTCGCCCGCCGGCAGGATGCCGAGCTCGGCCAGGCAGGTGCGGACGAGCTCTTCGCGCCGCTCGGCGTCCTCGATGAAGAGCTGCGGCTTCACGTGGTCGGCGAGGAGGGCGAGCCGGTTCGAGAGCAGGCGATGGAGCGCGCCCGCGTCGGCGCCCTGGAAGGCGCTGTCGTGGACGAGCCAGCAGGTCACGGCCACGAGCTCGAGGTGCTTGCGCTTCGCGGCGGAGGCCACCTCGATCTGGAACACAGCGAGCTCTGCGGGCTCGAGACGCCGCGTCGACCGGTCGCGGAAAAGATCCGCCACCACGGCGTGGAGCTGCATCCCACCGCCGCTCGCGTCCGTCACCGGTCGGAACACGGCGGGTGTGGAGGCGAGGCGGTCCTTCAGGCGCTCGACGTCGGCGGTCACGTGCCCACGAAGATACGGCGGGAAAAGGCCCGAAGCGAGATCATGGGTGGCCGCGCTGCCGATGTCGGCCTATGACCGTGGTGTGCTGCGCTCCAAGATCCTCGGTCTGGGCTCCTACGTTCCCGAACGCGTCGTGACGAACGAGGAGATCGCTTACCTCGACGAGCGGCACGTCCGCCACGAGACGAAGCGGACCGAGACGACGGACGAGTGGATCCGCGCGCGGACCGGTATCGAGCAGCGGCGCTACGTGCCCAACGACGAGTCGACCACGTGCAGCGATCTCGCGAAGTGGGCCTCGGAGCGTGCGCTCGCCGACGCAGGCTGCAGCGCATCCGAGGTGGACTGCATCATCCTCGCGACCCTCTCCCCGGACATCCACTTCCCCGGGACGGCGGTGTTCCTCCAGAGCCGCCTGGGGATCGATGGGGAAGGCGGCTGCCCCTGCTTCGACATCCGGCAGCAGTGCTCCGGGTTTCTCTACGCGCTGCAGATGGCGGACAACTTCGTCCGTGGCGGACAGTACAAACGTGTGCTGGTGGTCGGCTCCGAGCTCCACTCCCACTCGCTCGACTATTCGACGCGCGGCCGGGACGTCATGGTCCTCTTCGGGGACGCCGCCGGGGCGGTCGTCGTGGGCCCGACCGAGACGGACGACCCGCGCGAGGGCATCCTCTACACGAAGCTCGGCGCCGACGGCAGCGGCGCGATGGATCTGCACCTGAAGGTCTTCGACTCGAAGAAGATGCCCCACATCCAATACAACGAAAAGTGGGGCGTCCCCGAGACGATGTACCCGCAGATGAACGGCAAGAAGGTCTTCCTCAACGCCGTTCGCGCGATGAACCTCTCCACACGCGCCGCGCTGGAGGCCACCGGCCTCACCTGGAACGACGTGGATTGGTTCGTGCCCCACCAGGCGAACCTGCGCATCAACGAGGCCGTCGTGCACTACGGCGAGATCCCGCCGGAGAAGGTCCTCAACAGCATCCAGCTCTACGGCAACACCACCGCCGCGACGATCCCGCTCACGCTCGATCACCACCGCAAAGAAGGTCGCGTGAAGAAGGGCGATCTCGTCGTCTCCAGCGTCTTCGGCGCCGGCTTCACGTGGGGCGCGGCCGTGTTTCGCGTCTAGTCAAGTCCCTGATCTAGCGCGGGATCGCGCATCTATCCGAGATGTGAAGGCTCTTCGTGGCATGCGCACGGACTTCAGGTGAAGAGCGTCGTGGGGATCGGAGTTTGGTCACGGTGAAAGAGCCGCGGGTGTGAACCCTCACCCCGTGGCCCCTCTCCCGGAGGGAGAGGGGCAGCGTGACGGAATCGACGCAACTGGCGACGACTCATGTCGACAGAGGGGGTAGGCGACTTCTTCGACCGGCCACGATGCGGGCGCGTGGTCTGCGCCGGCGAAGCACGCCTGCCGAACGGGTTCTGTGGGAGCTCCTCCGAGATCGCCGGCTCTACGGCGCCAAGTTCCGACGGCAGGCTCCGGTCGGGCCGTTCTTCGCCGACTTCTTCTGCCACGAGGCGATGCTGGTGATCGAAGCCGACGGCGGTCACCACCCGACGCCGCGGGATCCGGCGCGGGACGAGTTCCTTCGTGCATGCGGCTACCGCGTTCTCCGCTTCCGAAACGACGACGTCCTCAGCAACCCAGCAAATCTCGCCCAGCGGATCGCAGAAGCGATCCGGGCCCCCTCTCCCTCGGGGAGA
>JAEUKE010000026.1 GCA_016794345.1 Myxococcales bacterium | reverse complement strand
GGGTCGAGCAAAACTACTGCGACGCGAACGAGATCGGGATGACGATGGTGGCGCCGCCGCCCTCGGGCGCCGCGAACTGGGCGCTCGCGACACGCGACACGACACAGGAGATGACCGTGCCGGAGAGCCCACCACCGCCGGACGGCGTGGCGCCGAGGACTTCCCCGTTCGGGCCAATCTTGGCCGTGATGCGGACGGAGCCCTTCATCGACGGGTCCTCCTGGAGGCCGCGGTTGTAACAACGGCGGAAGCCGGCGGCCATGCCGGCCACGACCGACGCCGCGTTTGCGACGTTGCCGCCGGACACCGAAGCACCGCCGACCGACGCGCTGCCGGTCGGGCCCTTGACCGCCTTGGCCGAGCCCGCACCAGCGGCGCCCTCGCCCTGGCCCTTGTTCCCGAGGCCCGAGAGGCCACCACCACCGCCGGCGCCCGGAACGTACGCGCCGCCCGAGCCGCCGCCCATGTCCAGACCGCCGACCTTGCCTCGCCCCGCAGCGGCGCCCGAGGCAGCCGCCTGATCGAGAAGGGCGAAGGGGACCTCGCTGTTGGACAGGACGCGATCGGTCGCGACGCCACCCGAGTTGAGGCTGGCGAGCATGGCGACGTCGAGCTGGGCGAGCTCGTTCGACAGCTGCGACGCGCGCGCATCGCTCATGTTTCCGGCGCCCTTGCCCGGCGAGCCTGCGCCCTTCTGGCCTGTCGCGCCCGCGGCCTTGGGAGCCTCTTTCTCGGCAGCGGCCGCCGTCGCGGTCGCCTCGGCGAGGACCGGCGTCTCTTCCTTCTGCTCCACCGGAGGCGGCGGAGGCAGCTGCTTCACGGATTCGATGAGCTGCGCCACGCTCAGGTCGTCGTCGACCGGCGGGTCCATCCAGTCCGAGTAGATCGAGCCGATCAGGCCGAAGTGGAAGAGGAACGAGAAGGCCGCGATGATCGTGGTCGTCCAGTCGATCTCGACGCCGCTCTTCACCGAGACGGGCAGCTGCGGCCGCGGCTGGACCGGCGGCGGCGCGACGAACTGGAAGAGGAACGTGGTCTCCCCGACGACGACCTTGCCGCGCGCGTCCTCGTTCAGCTGGATCTGGTAGCTCGTCACCGGGCCCTGCTGCACCCGCTTCGCTTGTGCGCGCAGCGCGCCGAGATCGCTGATGCCCGTCTTCAGCGCGACGCGGCCCGTCATGCCGTCGAGGAAGTTCAGAACGTAGTCCGACCCCACGAGCTCGAAGAGCTTGAAGGTCGGCGGGAGACTCTTCGTCGGCAGGACGAAGGTGCTCTTCTCGCTGGGGCCGACGGTCACGTGGGTGCGTTGTTTGATGACCCGCTCTTCGATGACCTTGCCGCCCTGAACGAGGCCGATGCGCAAGACCTTGGGGCCAGTCGCCTGAGGCATGGCCCGCATCACTGCGGTCATCTGGCCGGGGCGCTGGGGCTGGGTACCGAGGGGGGGCTGCTGGGTCATCGGGAAGTCAGGCCTCTGTCGGAAGTGGACGACCGAAGGGTGGGCACGGGACCACTCCCTAGGACGCTCGCTCGCGGGAAAGGTTCCAAAGAAGGGTACACGCCGACTCCAAAACGGTCCACCCAGCTGAGGGGCGGGCTCAAAAGCTCCGGCTCCGGGCCCGGCGGCGGCCAGCCGTGAGGTCCGGGACCAGCAGGAGCACGATTTCGTCGGCCAGCGACCGCTGGGCGCGCTCCCGCTCCGCGGCCCGGTCTCCGATGAGGTGCGAGACCAGCCCGCCGATCACGCCGACCACCAGGGCCAGGGCCGCCTCGAGCCGGGCGCCGCGTGCAAACAGGAGCGCCGCCGAGAGGAGCCCCACGCCGAGCTGGATCCGGAGCGCGGCCGGCGCCCAGCGCGATCGCGAGGCATAAAGGCTCGCCAGATCTCCGACGGCCTCGCTCGCCGAGTCGGCTCGCTCGACCTCGGTGGTTGCGGCGGCGAGCTCGTTCACCAGCCTCGCCTCCCAGCTCCCGGCCGCCACGAGGCCCTCCGCCTGGGCGAGCCTCGCCTCGACTGGCAACCGCCGGAGCTTGGCTGGCAGCTCGCGACAAGCGGGCGACGGCCAGCGGGCGACATCGCGCAGGGCGCGAAGGGCGAGCAAGACCCCACAGACGGCGACGGCGACCGCAAGACCAACGAGCGCAGTCGTCAGAACGGGTCCTTGTAGATCGCCTTCTCGATTCGCTCGAGGAACGGCTGCCGGAGCTCGGCGAGCGTGAGCTTCGGCTGCAGCCGGCTCACGTCCACCGCGGCGATCGGCTTCTGGATGCGGCCCGTGATGGTGACCTCGGCGAGCGTGATGACACCGCGTCCGCCGCCTTTGTCCTGCGCGAAGGCCTCCGCCGACGCGAGGACTCCCAACGAAACGAGCGCGACGATGAGAGGCTTCTTCATGATCAAACCCTCGCGTTACTTCTTCGGTGCGGGTGCAGGAGCAGGAGCCGGAGCGGGCGCCGGTTGTGCGCCGCCGGCGGGAGGTTGAGCGGCTCCGCCGCCGCCCGCGGGTTGCGCGCCGCCCGCCGGCTGCTTGCCGGGCGCGGGCGGAGGAGGCGTGGCAGGCGCGGGCTGGGCCGCGGTCTGCGCCGCTTCGAGCTCACCACGCTTGAGCTTCGCGCGGTTCAAGAGCTCGTCCGAGTCGTCCGAGGCGTCCTTCGGGCGCAGCTCTTGGTACTTCTTGAGCGAGGCTGTCGCCGCGTCCACCTGCTGGAGCGGCGTCATGCCCTGGATGCTCGGCGCGAAGAGGTAGAGCAGGCCGTAGTTGTAGTGGACCTGCGGCAGGCTCGCGTCCTTCGAGACGACGTAGTCGAAGCGCTGCTTGGCTTCGGAGTACTTGCTCTGCAGCCGGTAGACGTCCCCCAACACGAGGTGCGCCGGAAGGTTCGTGTTGTCGAACCGGAGCGCGCCCTCGACCAGCGGGAACGCCTGATCGGCGTTGCCCGCCTCGAGCAACATGGTCGCGAGCTGCACGCGGGCCTCGACCAGATCGGGCCGCCGCGCGATCGCCTTCTGGAACTGGTCCATCGCGCCCGCCCGGTTGCCTTGCTCGCGGTAGATGAGCGCGCGGAGCAAGAGGGCCTCCGCGTTCTCCTTGTCGCGCGGCGGGTTCTCGTTCACCGGCTCGAAGCCGTCGAGGATCGCCTGCAAAGCGTAGAGCGCGAGATCGATGCGGCGCGCGCGGTAGTGGTCGCGCGCGATGACGACCATCGCGGGCTTGAAGTCGGGGTTGATCTTCAGCGCCTCGGACGCGAGCTTCTGCGCGTTGCCCGTGTCCTTCGCGAGCGACTTCACCTCCGCGTGTGCGGCGAGGAGCGCCGCCGACTTGGGCAGCTGGCCACGCTTCTGCGCGAGGAACGTGTCCGCGTCGCTCGTCTGGCCCTTCCGCGCCTTGAGCAGCGCGTAGGACACGATCGCCGGCTCGTAGTCGGGGATGATCGCGAAGGCCTGCTTGTAGCTGTTCAGCGCAGCCTCTTCTCGCAGCCGCTCCTGGACGACCCCGAGCGAGTAGTGCGCCTGGTACGCCTTGGGGTCGGCCTGGATCGCCTCGTTGAAGAACTGCTTCGCGCGCGCCAGATCGCCGGCGACGAACGCTTGCATGCCCTTCTGGTAGGGGCCTGCAGCGGCGTCGCTCATCTTCGGGCGGTTCTTGCCGATCTCGGACGAGCTGCCGGCGTCGCTCACCGACCACTGCTGGCCGGGCTGGGGCGTTCCCGTGAGATCCCCCGCCCCGACGATGCCGCCGCCGGGGACGTTGACCTGCGTGTTCTCGTCTGTGCTGCTGCACCCGACGACAGCGAGACCGAACAGCAGGCAAAGCGCTCCCCCCGCATGAAGCGAGGGGGGCCGGGGGGGAGAGATTGCGGGCATTCGCTTGAAGCTCGAGAGCAAGGTCATCTTTCTCTCCACGCGATCTAAGGGCTAGCAGGGAGCGGGGCCGGGAGCCCGTCCGGAGAGAGCTCGCTCGTCTGGCCCGGGCGAGTCCGCAGGAACATGTTGTCGGTGTAGGTGAACGCCGACTTCGTCGCCGGGTCGAGAACGCCCTGCGAGTAGTCCTTCATCTTGGCGTTCCCGAGGATGTCGGTGAAGAACGCGAGGCGACGGAGCGCGACGTCCGTGTTGGGCGCGCGCACCTTGTACGCGCGGCCCCAGACGATGGCCTCGGTGTAGAACTTGATCATCGGGCGGTCGGCGGACTCGAGCGACTGCTCGCGAGCGGTGCGCCACTGCTCGCGGCGCGACTGCCGGATCGCGTCCACCTGCTCGGCCAAGTCGTCGCGACCGCTCTCCTCGGCCAGCTTGAAGAGACGCTCTTCCTTGTCGGTGTAGAGCTTCACGGCGGGCGGGGTCGCGTTGAAGAGCCCCGTGCGGACGCTGTCGTAGAGCGTGCCCTGACGAGCGCGCGCAGCGACGCTCCACTTGGGCGAGGCGTAGGTCGTGATCACCGACTCGAGCTTCGGGTGCCACACGTCGAGCGCCTCCTTGAGGTCCTTCTCGAACGCGAGCTTCACCTTGTCGATGGTGCCCGAGTACCGGTGGTGGTTCGTCTCGTAGTCGAACTTCGCCTTCAGGTCCTCGTCGAGCGCGCGGTAGGCGCACTCGGCGGCCATGTCGGCCTCGATGGAGCCGAGAGCTTCGCTCTTGCCGTCCTTCGTGGGGGCGGAGGCCTTGTAGGAGTCGAAGGCCTTCATGGTGTTCGAGCACCAGTCCTTCAGCTTCCCGTCCTTGCCGATACGGTGCATCTTCGACGCGTTGTAAGCGGCCTGGACGTTGAAGCGCGCGGCCTCCTTGGCGTTGCGGTTCTTCTGGTAATAGGCCTCGAGGGACTGGATGGCCTTCACGCGCGCGTTGCGGTTGGCTCCCTCGTCCGGCGCGGTCTCGTCCCAGCGCTTCAGGTCGGCCTGCGCGACGAGGTAGTCGATCTCCATCTTCTGCGAGACCGGCGGGTTCAGGCTGTAGAGCGTCTGGCGCGCGTCCAGCATCTTCTGGTCGTCGCCGAGGTTCGCGTACAGGTCGACAGCATTCTTCGCCGCCTTGCGCCGGTCCTCTTCCGGGAAGCGCTTGTTCCGGCTGACGGTGTCGTAGACCTCCGCGGCACCTCGGTAGGTGAAGAACAGGACGTTCGCTTTCGCGAGCTCGCCGTACGCGTCCTTCAGTGCGGTCTTTCGCTTCTCGTACTCGGCGGGGTCGGGCTTGCCCGGCGGCTCCGCCTTCGGGTCGCCCTTCTCGAGCGCGGTCAGCTTCTCCTCGCTGCCGTACTCCTTGATGAAGAGCTGGTACATCGCGATCGCGCTGTCGTACTCGCCGACCTGCTTGTAGGCGTTGGCGCCGAGCATCGCGGCCTCGGGTGCCTCGTTGCGGGCGGGCGCCTTCTCGAGCGCGACCTTGTAGAGCGCGGCGGCCTTGCGCCAGGCCTCGTCGCGCTCGGGGCCCTTCTTGCCGGCCTTCTCGAGCTTCTCCGCTTCCTCGTAGGCCTTGGCGGCGTCGATGTAGAAACCGCGCGAGCGCGTCGTCGACGCGAAGGTGCTCTCGCTCGCCTTCTGCTCCTCCGTGATACCGCAGGGGCGCTGCTCCGCGGCGGTCGCGAGCTTGCGGCTCTCCTCGACGTTGTTCTCGAAGTTCGCCATCGACTGCAGGCGATCCCAGGCCTTGTAGCCGAGCGTGGTCTTGCCGCACTCCGCGTCGTAGATCGGGTAGAAGCGC
The DNA here is from genome assembly GCA_016794345.1 of Myxococcales bacterium. Classification (GTDB taxonomy): domain Bacteria; phylum Myxococcota_A; class Polyangia; order Polyangiales; family Polyangiaceae; genus Xiheicaenibacterium; species Xiheicaenibacterium phototrophicum. Next base: position 99,366 of record JAEUKE010000026.1, on the reverse strand, counting down.
TTCTTCGCCTCGTCGAACTGGCCGTAGGTGAAGTAGTAGTTCGCCGCGTCGAAGGCGTAGACCTTGCGCTGCGGAACGCTCGCGCCGTCGAAGTCGACCATCACGTCCGACTGCTCGGGCACACGCTGCGCGTACTCCTCGCGCGCGGCGATGGTGCCGAGCACGGCGGGCGGCACCGGCGACTTCTTGACCTTCGCCTCCTTCGTGCCCTCGTTCTCGATCTGGACGCCGTCGAGCTTCTCGATGCCTTCGGCGCCGTTCGTCGCCTTGAAGCGCTTGTACTGGTCCTGGAGCTGCTGGTACGCGACGTCGACCACGAAGAACGCGGACGGCTGGAGGTACTTGTTGTCCTCGTTCGAATCGCGCACCGCGACGGCCGTCCGCTTCGCGACCTCGACCTGCTGCTGCGTCGGGGTGCGGTCGAGCGCGACCGTGAGCACGACGACCATGTGGTTCGCGTCGGCGAGCCAGAAGCGGCTCTCGTAGGAGTCGCTCGAGTTCTCGTCTTGCAGGAGGTAGCCCTCCCAGCCCTGCGAGGCGAGCTGGTACTCCTTCAGCGCGTTCTCGAGGATGGGATCGCGCTCGGCCTTGTCGTCGGTCGAGAGCGCGCGCTCGGCGAGGGCGCGACCGGCGTTCGTGTGATCGGCCGCCGCGCGCCGCAGGCCGCCGCGCACGAGCCGCTCGGCCGTCTGGATGGCCTCCGGATCGTTGATGCAGCCGCGGACCCAGGGCTTGTCCGCGCCGACGTATTGCGCGAGCTTCGTGCGGGCCTCGAGCGCCTTGGCCGAGTAATCCTGGAACTCCGCCGTGCCCTCGCGGCTCTGCCGCATCATCGTGTCGTAGATCTCGGCGATCTGGTTCTGGACCACGGGCGCGCCGCAGTCACCGGGCCACTTCTTCAAGATGAGCTCGCTCATCTCGATGGTGTTCCGGTACTGGTTCAGCTCCTTGAACTCCTGCGCGAGCGCCTTGTAGATCTCGACCGTCCACTTCTGATCCTGCGGGATGAGCGCAGGGTCCTGGACGCGATCGATGGCGATCCGCATCTTCTGCTCGGCCTTGCGGGCGTCCTGCTCGGTGTCGAGCACGTCGTTCCGCGGGATGAACGGCTCCTCCGGCCCGGGGCCTTCGAAGTCCAGGTAGGTGAGCGAGCCCGCGATGTACGTGAAGGCCTCGCCGCGGAAGTCCGTCCCGGGATCGCCGCTCAGCTTCTCCTGCTCGTCCGCGTAACGGAGCAGCTCGACGAACTGCAGGACGCTCGCCTTGTACCGTTGCTGACGGAAGTAGGTCCAAGCCAGCTTGTACATGGCGACGCCGTAGACGGGCGGCTTCTTGTACTGGAGCGAGTTCGAATACGCGGCCTGCGCGCGGTTCCAGTTGAACGCGCCGCCGGCCTCGCTGATCTCGTTGAAGTGGTAGTCACCGATGAGCCACCACACCTCGGCCACGTACCGCGGGTCCTGACCGGCGCGGACCTTCTGCGGCAGCATCTTGCACTCGGACGGGTACGGGTTCAGAAACTCCGTCTCGTCGCGAAGGTCGTCCGCCGCGTTGGGCTTTCCGTTCGGCTTCGGCGCGGGGCGCGGCGCAGCCTTCGGGCCCTTGCCGCCGCCGCCCTTCTTGAGCGGCTCGGGGTGGCGCCGCTCCCACTCGCGCCAGTAGGCGGAGTCGTGGTCCTGGACGAGGGGGATGACCACGTCCTTCTCGGGATCTTTCGGATCGGTCTCGACAGGGTACGCGTAGCGATCGTGGCAGACGAGCGAGCGCCAGACCTGCTGCGCCTCTTCGGTCCGCTGCGAGTCGTTCAGGGCGTGGCCGAGGTAGTAGTAGACGCCTGCGAGCTCACGGTACTTCGGGAACTCGTTGATGATGCGTTTGTAGAGCGCGATCGCCGGCTTCAGGCGAGCGGCGATCTCCTGCTCGGAGACCTCGGTCTCGTTCTCTCTCGCGCGCTCCTCGTACAGCGCGGCCAGACGGAACATCGCGTCGGGCGTGTTCTCGGGGTGCGCGTTCGGGCCGCTGTATTTCGCGATGAACTCCTCGTAGCGGCGGATGGCCTCCTCTCGGGCGTCGAGCAGGCCCTTTTTCTCGATCTGGATCTCGCGATCGAGGGCCGAGAGCACGCGGCGCTTCCGGTCCTCGTAGTGGTGCTTGACGATTCGCGTCAGCGCCGAGCGGTAGTCCTTCGCGGCGGCCTCGTAGGCGTCCGCCTCCTTCTGGAGCTCGGCCAGCGCCGCGATCTGGTCGGCCGTGGGCTCCGGCGGCCCTGGCACGGTCTTGACGGTGGGCGGGGGCGCGACGGGCGCGGGCGCGGCAGGAGGCGGGGCGGACGCGGACGGGGCACCGGACGCGGACGGGGCAGCCGACGCGGACGGGGCAGCCGACGCCGACGGGGCAGCCGACGCAGATGGGGCAGCCGACGCCGACGGCACGGGCGCGGGCTGCTTGGGGGCGGGCTGGGCGATGGAGAGCCCCGGCACGACGGCCAGTCCCAGGGCACCAAGGAACAACGCGAGGTATTTGCTGTGCTGCTTCATTTCGGCTGCTCGGCAGGGGCCGCCTCGGGTGCTGCGCCGGCGTCGTCCAGCACCTCGTTCAGCTCTTCGCGCAGGACACGCTCTTCCCGCGCGCGCTCGCGCTGCAAGGTTCGGACGCGGGTGATCTGGTCCTCGCGGACCTCCCACGCTTGTTGGGTGATGCCGACATCCGCTCGCAAGATCATGGATTTCAGTCGGTCTCGGACGAAGCCGAAGTTTCTCATCAGGACCTCGCCGACGAGGACGCGGGCCTCGCCGTCCAGCTCCTCGAGCCGGACCTGGTAGGTCACGAGGTTCTTCGTCTCGGTGTCGATCTCCTGGATCACGCCCTGGGTTCGACGTTCGACCTCGGCATCCAGCTCACCTTTGACGGCAGCGATCTGCGCGTCTGCCTCGTCCGCCTGTTTGGCGATGGGCAGGGCCTTGGCCGCGTAGGCTCGGAGGTCGCCGCCCGCCGCGCCACCCGCCGCAAGCTCGAGCTCCTTCCGGAGGACCTCGCGGTACCGATCGCGGACCTTGTCGTCCTCCACGAAGCGCTGATCTCCGAAGCCCGCGGTCACACGACCGGAACGGATCATTTTGCGGACAGCCTCGAGCTGCTGGCGGAAGACGCCGAGCTCGCGCTCCTCCTGGTCGATCTGCGCCTGCCAGGACTGGACCGCGGCCGGGTCGCGGACGACGCCCAGCGACCCGCCCTCGTCGATCACGCGCTTGAGGCCGTTCACGATCGCCTGGTTCTGGTTCACCTGGAGCTCGAGCCGCTGGACCGCCTGCGACACGCGATTCCACTGGCGCTCGGCCTCGACCTCGCGCGTGGCGAAGTCGCTGTCCGTCGTCGGCAGCTTCTTGAGCCTCGCCTCGAGCGCGCGGCGCTCGCGACGCACGTCGGCGATCTCTCCGGAGAGAGAGCCGTCGTCGACGTCTTCCATGCCGCCAGCGAGCGTGAAGCGGGCCAGCGCGCTGCGGTTCAACATGCCGAGCGCGCGCTCGAGGCCGTTCTTCAGGTCGGGGAACGCGCGAACCCGGGCCGGTGAGTTGAGGACCGCGTTGAGCCGCTCCACCATGTCGTTCGACTGGGCGAGCAGATCGCGGCACTCGTTGATGTCGTCGACGATGCCGAAGGCCGCGTCGCCGTCCTCCGCCTCGCGCGCCCACTCCATCGCGACGGCGGGCAGCCCGGAAGCGTCGATGGTCTCGAACTCTTTCTTGGTGAGGCGATCGTAATAAGCGCCCGGATCGCTCGTGGACGAGAGGAACTGCTCGACCTTCTCGCGCATCGGGTCGTACGTGGTCTTGAAGCCCTCGTACGTGGCGAGCGCCTTGTCGAACTTGCCGGCGCGCAACATGAGGTCGCCGCGGAGGAGCGTGCTGTCCGCGATGTTCTGGCCCTTCGGGTCGGCGACCGCGAGGACCTCGAGCGAGCGGAGCGCGCGGTCGGCGTCGCCGAGCTTCACGTAGACCCACGCGAGCTCGTAGAGCATCGTCCCGAACTCGGGCGAGGAACGGTCGATGCGGTTGTAGGCGTTGACCGCCTGCTGAAGCTGACCGGTCTCGTAGAAGAGGCGCCCGATCGCGAGCCAGGCCTGATCGATGACGAGCTTGTGTGCCTCCGTGTCGGCGGGGAGGCGCGTGACGGCGGTGAACTGATCGACCGCCTGCGCGTAGCGCTCCTTCGGGACCGGCGGCGGATCCTCGCCGTCCTCGATCTTCACCGGGGGCGGTGTGGACTCCTTCACGGAGACGAGCGCGAGCAGGTACTTCGCCTGGTGCGCGTACTCGCTCTTGTCGTCGATGGCGCCGAGCGCGGTCTTCGCCTGCGCGTAGTCCTTCTTGGCCACGAGGGCCTTGCCGCGCGCGTACGCGAGCAGGCTCGTCGCCGAGGACGGCGCGTTGTCGATCGAGGCGATGACCTCCTCCAGCAGCTTCTCGTCCCGCTTGCGCATCGCGATGTCGACGAGCCTCGCGAGCGACTTGGAGAGATACGGAGTGAACCGCGCGTCACCTGAGGAAGAGGTGATCTTCTGGAAGACGCGCTTCGCCGACCAGAGCTGGCCGGAGCGGAAGTAGACCTCGCCCAGCAGGCTGAGGCCGTCGGGGTAAGCGGTCGGATGATCGGGGTACTTCTCGACGACCTGGTTCAGGACGTTCGCCGCGCGGTCGTAGTCCTTCGAGCCCATGAGGAGCATGGCGTCCGCGATGCGTTGCGCGGGCGTCCGCTCGGTCTGGGACTTCTGGACGGCCTGCCGGATGCTGCCGACCGTGGACGAGATGCTGGTGACCTGCTGCTGGGCGGTCGTCAGGGCCTCGTTCGAGTCGATCGCGAACGAGGGCGAAGCGAGACCGAGCACCACGGCGAGGGCCGCGGCGCCGGTCAACCTCACGAGAAGTCGAGAGCGCATGCTGGGCTCCGGATTCGTTCAGGGGGCCGGTTGGGCTGCCGCGGGAGCTGCTTGCCCGGAGGCGCCCTGTTCGGCGAGGCCGCTCGTGACCTTCTCCGTGTAGCGAATGGCCGGACGCTCCTCGAGGGGCGTGGTGACGCTGCCCTTCTCGTACGCGATGGCGTCGACCTGCATGGTCTTGCCTTCGACGGCGGAGAACGAGTGGCTGCCGCGCACCTCGAACCGGTAGCCGCGCAGGTAGGAGAAGACGCCGTAGCCGTTGCCCTGCAGGTTGAGGAGGACCTGGAGCGTGTGGTCGCCCGGCGGGATGGAGCCGTTGAAGATCGGGATCTCGTCCTGCTCGCTGAGGGCGCCGGACTGATCGGTCTTGTTGTACTGGACCGCGCCGTCGAGGACGAAGAGGGCGCGCGTCACGCGGAACGCGTCCGAGAGATCGTTCTTGAACCGGACGACCGCGCGGGAGCCGGAGCCGCCACCCGAGAGGATGGTGTCGCTGAGGAGAGAGAGGCGCGTGTGGCTCCGACGGATCTGCTCCTTGAGCTCGTCGATCTTCTGCTCGAGGTCGCGGAGGCGGACGGCGTACGTCTGGCCGTCCATCGCGGGCGGGGCCGTGGGGGCCGACGCGGAGCCCGCGGCAGGTGCGCTGCCCGCAGCCGCGGCCGTCGCGGCGGGCCCACTCGTCGCGGGTCCGGTGCCCGAGGCGGCCGGAACAGCCACGCTGCCCGCCGAACCGGACGCCGCGGGTGCGGCGCTGGCCGCCGCCGAGGCGCTCGCCTTGGGCGCAGAGGAAGCCGCTGGCGCACCGCTGCCCTTCGGTGCAGGTTGGGCCACGGCGGCGGTCACCAGACCGGCCATGACGAGGACTGCAGAAATCCCGGGAAGACCCAAAGCACGAAAGAGTTTCGGCACGACCAACCCCTACGGTGGCGGTGAACAAGGATGGAGCGGAAGCTCCAGTGCGAAAGGCAGTCTAGGAGGGGGCCTCCCCGCTTGCAACGGCCGCGGGGCGGCGAGCACGGGACCACCGCTCTGGGTACCCGCGATTCCATGACGGGCAAGCGGCGTTCGGGTAGGCTCGCTGGCCTCGCGCTGCGCCATCCGCGCACCAGGCCCTCTCCTCTCGCCCCGACGACCTCGCCACCTCGCTCTCCGGCCCAGAACTTCCATGAATCTGGCGCGTAGGAACAATCGAGCTCGGACCCTCCTCGACACAGGCAGGAGGCGCTGAGCTTGGCTCGAGAGGAGGTCACGGACGAAGCGTTGATGCTGCGTTACCAAGGCGGTGATCGGGCGGCGTTCACGCTCCTGGTCAAGCGCCACAAGACAGCGATCTACAACTTCGTCCTCCGGCAGATTCGCTCACCCGCTCTCGCGGAGGATATCGCCCAGGACGTCTTCGTTCGCGTCGTCCAGGCCGCGGCGGAGTTCCGACATTCGGCTCGGTTTTCCACGTGGATCTACACGATCGCGAGGAACCTCTGCATCGACCAGCTGCGCAAGCAGCAGCTCCGGAGACATCCCTCGCTCGACCAACCCGGCTCGAGCGGTGAGGAAGACGGCCCCACCCTCGGCGAACGAACCGCGGACACACACCCGGCCCGGACGGTCGATCGCGCAGCGATCGGCGGCGAGCTCGGGCGCCGCATCCAGATCGCCGTGGAGGAGCTGCCCGACGACCAGCGTGAGGTCTTTCTTCTGCGCGAGGTGGGCAACGTGCCCTTCAAGGACATCGCCGAGATGATCGGGGTGCCCGAAAATACCGTGAAGAGTCGCATGCGCTACGCTTTGGAGAGGCTCCAGAAGGCGCTCTCCGAGTACGAGGACTACGCGAAGGCCATCCACTAGACCCAGAACGACACCATGGACTGCGAGAAGTTCGACGAACACGTGATGGACGCGCTCTACGGCGAGCTGGACGAGCTCACCGCGGCAGCGCTCCGTCGCCACGTCGAGAGCTGCTCGCGGTGCGCGCCCATCTACGCGAACCTGAAGTCCGCTCGTGAGGGGGCCGTGCTGCCGCTGGATGAGCCGCCGGACGACTTCGAGGAGCGTGTCCTCGCGGCGGAGCGCGCCGTCCAACACAGCGCCCCCTGGTACAAGAAGGTCGTGCGCGCGGCGGCGTGGGCGGGGTCTCACGCCATGCGACCGCAGCTCGCGATGGCTGCGCTGTTCATGTTCGTCATCGGGTCGAGCCTGCTGCTGCTCCGCGCGAAGCCTGGCACGTTCGCGCCCGTCTCGGTGAGCGAGAAGGGCGCGCCGGCGGCGGACGAGGAGGGCGCGCGAGCCGCCGCACCGGCGCCGACCGCGGCGCCTCAAGCCGCCGCCAAGTACCGCGCTCCCGCCGCGGCGGCAGAGCAAGACAAGGCCGAGGCCGGCGCTGCGGCGACCGCCCAGGCGGAGCCCAAATCGCTCTCCGGCGAGGAGGGCCAGCCGAAGGAAGACTCGCCCGGGGCGATGGCGCCGGCCGCCCCGGAGGCCTCGGCGGCCGCGAAGGGCGCCGGGATCCCCTCACTCGAGGACGCGCTCGCCACGAAGGAGCGCGACGGCTGCAGCGCGGCCGAGGCGAAGCTGCAGCAGATCGCCGACTCCGACGGCAAAGACGCGCCCGAGGCCAAACGCCAGCTGTCGGATTGCCGCAAAGCCGGGACCAAGAGCGGTGCGACGGCCGCCCCGCCGAATCCCTGACCTGATAAGGTGGGGCTCGATGCGGCGCCGCTCGCTCTTTCCTTCCATCGCCCTCGTCTTGCCGGTCGTCGTCGTCGCGTGCGAGCCGGAGGACACGGCCTCCGTCGCGCTCGCGATGACCGCGCCGCAGGGCATCCTCGACGACGCCTCCGGGGTCACGCTCTACGTCTTCGAGTCGGACGCCGAGTGCGCCGCGGACGGGAGCATCGAGAAGCCCGCGGACGCGAAGGAGTACCCGCTCTCGAAATCGGGTTGTGACGACGGCGCGACCTGGTGTGGCGAGCTCAAGCTCGACAGAGACTCCTCCACCCAGGTGTTCTACGTCGAGGTCGTCGGCAGCGGCAGCCTCACGGCGCGCGGCTGCGCGAAGGCCAAGGTCGATCGCGACCCGCTCGCCGTCGACATCAAGATCGTCCGCTACGTTCCGCCGAGCTGCTGCGGGGACGGCACGCTCCAGGCCGGCGAGCTGTGCGACACGGGCCCGCTCGGCGGCACGTGCAGCAGCATCACGGCGGACGCCGTGTGCGAGGCCGACTGCTCCACGAAGGAGCTGCCGGTGGACTTCGTGGACACGCCGAACGGCAACAACGGCCAGACGCACCTCTCGCTCGCCTTCGCGGGCGGGGCCGAGCAGCTGAAGGACGCGCTCCGGGCGACGTGGCAGACGAACACGGCGGCCACCAGCGACGTCGGCGTCCGCTACTTCGCGTCGGACCTCTCGCCCATCACGACGCCGCCTCAGTTCGGCGAGCCCCACCGCCTGAACGTGGACTGTGACGGGAGCGACACGCCCCTGCCGAACGGTCAGCGCCTGCCCGCGGTCGCGCCGCTCGGCAACGGCGTCGTCATCGCCTTCATCTCCAACTACACGGCGCCCCTCAGGGATGACGTCCAGGCCATGGAGATCCCCGCGACGGGCTGCACGTCCAACCCGACGCCGCTGAACGTCAGCAATCCCATGGGCAATGACGCTGCCGTCAGCGTGGATGTCGCGACCGGCACCCTCGGGACCGCCCTGGTCGTGTGGGAGCAAGCCGGACAGATCCTCGGGCGCACGATCACCTCGAACGACCCGAGCCCCGCCACCCTGGGGACGATCACCACGATCGCCGGATCCGGAAGGGCGCCTCGGGTCGGCGGCTATGCGGGCGGCTGGATCGTCGCGTACGAGAGCGGCGACGACGTCCTCTACTCGAAGGTCACCGCCAGCATGACGGTGGACACGGCCAAGACCGCGAACGTGCAGACCAGCGGCGTGCAAGATCAGCCGGACGTCGCGGTCCTCGCCGACGGCCGGTTCGCCATCGTCTGGCGGAGCGACGGGAACGTCTTCTTCCAGCGCTACGCCCTGGACGGCAGCGCCGTCGCCGGCGATCAGGACGCGGCAGCCCACGCGGTGGTCGACGGCACGAAGGGCGCCCCGGCGGTGGCCGGGGGCGGCGATCTCTATGCGCTCGCCTGGGAGGACGGCGCCTCGCTCCGCGGGCGCCTCCTCGGCGCAAACGGCGGGTTCCTCTTCAACGCCGTCACCGGCCAGAATGACGATTTTGTCATTACTCGATCGACGGTCGCCCCGAAGAAGCCGGCCGTCGCCGTCGGGTCCTACCTGGTCTTCGGGTGGGAAGACATGAGCGCGGCCGCGCCGGGCATGTACGTGCGCCGCTTCCCGCTGCCGCAGTGAGCAGGGCTCAGCTCGCTTCGTCTATCTCGTTCGGGAGATAGGCGATCGTGCGGATGATCTCGACGAGGCGCTCGCGGATGTCGAGCGTGAGCCCCACGAACCGGATGCCCATGCCGGGGTTGGGGCAACCCGGGCGCGCGGGGTTGATCCATTGCACCCGCCCTTCCACGAGGAGCGGCGGCAGCGCCCGGGACGCGGACGGCGCGAATCGCAGGCGCATCCGCGTGCCGATCCGGAGCGGGTCCTCCGTTCGCACGAAGATGCCGAGCGCGCTGATGTTCGTGATCGCGGCGTAGAGGAAGGTGTCCTCCGTCTCGCAGTCGACACACCAGACGACGTCGAACCGATCGGCGCTGCGACGATCGACGTCCGAGGAGGGAGGCAGCTCCTCCTCGCGCTCGCGCTCGTTCTCGTCGCCCGACATGCTTTGCGACTACCCCCGCCGAAGCGCCGTGTCGAGAGCGCACCCGCTGCGCAGAGCGTCATCGGACACGTAGCTTGCCGGCCACGGCGCGGTCTTCTCGATGCTCCCCTTCGGTCACCCGAAGGCGGGTCTTTCCCTGGAAGAACCCGAAGAACACCCAGATTTCTCCTGGGCCGAAGTTGGGAGGCAACGTCACCTCGACCTCGTCACGCACCAGGTCGCCCGCCCGCCACAGCGGCATCGGGTAGCGCCCGGCGAGCGGCGCGTGATCGGCGTTGTGCCGGGTTCGCCCGTCGAGGTGCACGAACGCCTGCCAGTCGCCGAGCTCGCCGGCGACCCGGTAGAAGAACACGAGGCGGAACGGCTCGCCGGGAACGACGGAGTCGACGACCTGACCGCTCAGCGACTCCGCCTGCCACCCGAGCACGTCGAGGTGATCGAGGAACCGAGTCGAGAGCACGTGGGCGGGCGCGGGCTCGGACTCGAGGAGGATGGAGCCGAGCGGATTTCTGTTCGTGTCCCCGTCGAGGCGGCTCGTCGCGAGGAGGATCTCGCTCCGGCGCGCGTCCACGACGGGCAGGTTCGTCTTGTGGGCGCTGCGCCAGCGCGCGTTGAGCTTGGGCAGATCGCGCGACTTGAGCACCAGGAACCGGCGACCGTCGCCCGCGTGATCGAGCCAGGCGAACGCCTCGTCCTCGTCGCCGAAGCTCGGCACCGCGCGCCCCGCGTAGAACGAGCCCGCTCGAGGGCTCGCGCCGAGGAGCCCCAGCTCATCCCCCTCGGTGCGCAGGCTCCGGTAGGTCTCGAACACCTCCTTCGGGGAGAGCTCGGCGGCGAGCGCCGGGTAATGCGAGAAGCCGAGGATCGAGCTCGCGGTCGCCACGAGCAACCCGAGCGCGCCGCCGGCGCCGAGCCGCGAGAGGCCGACGAGCGACTCCCACGCCGCTTGCACCACCAGGAGCGAGACGGCGACGACGGCGAGCCCGATCGGCAGCGCCCACCAGAGCATGGTGCCGATCTCGACCACCGCGTGGGGCAGCTCGACGATCGCCTCCCAACCTGCTCGCCTCCCGATGAACAACATCGCCGCGAGCCCGACCAGCGCAGCCTCGAAGACGACGAGGAAAAAGACCAGGTTGCCCTGGAACGCAGCGAGCACCGCGCGGCCGATCTCGCGGGCCCACGAGCGTGCGGACGCGACGCGCGCTCGTGCAAACGGGACGAGCTCCGACGCCCTGCGCGGGGGAGCGCCGGAGGAGCCGAAGACGGCGAGCAGGCCGACCGGGGTCGCGAGCGCCGCGACCAAGGCGAATGTGTGTTTCGTGGTTGGCTCGAAGCCGGCAGGCAGGACGGCCGAAGGCACCACGAAGGGTGAGAGCGTTCGAGCCGGCTCCCTCGAGAAGTCGATCGTGAGGAGCGCGAACGCGACCCCGGCGGCGAGCACGCCGATCCACGACCGAGCGGGCACGCGATCCAGATCGCGCAGCGCCAGCGCGACGAGGCCGGCCAGCGGCGCGATGCCGAGGAACGGCAAGGGGCCGGCCCAGGGCACGACAAGCGTGCCGCAAGCGAAGGCCACGACAGTGGAGACGGCGAGCGCCACGCGAACGAACGGCTCCGCCGAGCCCGAGCCCACCGGCGCCCGCGGCGCGAGCGCGCGGCCAAATGCCCAAGGGAGCAGCGCGCTCCACGGGAACAACGCGTGGCCGATCTGCCGGAAGAGCCGATCGAAGGTCGAGTCATTCGGCGACGGATCCCAGAGGACCATCCCGACCTCCCGATCGAGCGGCGCGTCGGTGTCGACGAGCGGCCAGGCGACGAAGCAGAAGCGGGCCGCGGCGAGCCCGCCCACGATCGTCAGCGTCGCGCCAAAGAGGAACGCGGGCCTCGCTCTGGTCGGCTGCGGCAAGAGGCTGCCTCCGAGGAGGAGGGCGAGGCCGACCGACAAACAAGGCGCCGAGATGCCGAGCAACAGACCCCGGGAAAGAAAGCCCGAGATCAGCCCGAGCGCAGCGAGCGCGCCGCTCGCGACTCGTGTGCGGCCCGAGCCGATCGCCGCGATCGTGAGCCCGGCGGTCGCCATCATGAACGCGGCCAGGCTCACCGCGTCGCCGAGCATGGTCCGGCCCTGGAGCGCGTAGAGGGGCATGGTCACGAGCACGACGACCGCGAAAAACGCGGCCTTCGTGTCGCCCGCGCGGCGCAGCAGCCAGAAGAGGCTGAGCGCGCCGGCCACGGCCCAGGCGGCCATCGTTCCGCGGCCGACCGTCTCGCTCACCCCGAAGAACCGGAACGCGAGCGCCATCGACGTGAAGGGCAGCTCTCCCATCCCGAGGTCGGAGAGCGTCGGGATGGAGGGTGGGTCCTCCGGTCGGGCCAGGTCGGCAGCGCCGAAGACGTGGACCGAGACGCGCCGGGCCAGGTCGGCGGCGTCGAGCTCGTACGGATCCCAGGCGCCCCCTCGGGCGAGCGGCAACGCGACCCAGAGGGCAGCGACCACGAACGCCAGAGCGAAGGGGAGCGCGCGAGATCTCACCGGACGCTCTCTCTAGCAGGATGGAGAAAAAGTGGCGTCATCCCATTCTGGAGGCTTCTGGCCGCTCCTTCACCCCCCACCCCCCTCGCCTCGCGAGGGGGGGCCGGTCGCCAGCAAAGGTCGGAGGCTCGGGGACAGACGTGCTAAACGGCGCCGCGTGAAGAAGCGTCAGGCCCCCTCCCCGAAGAAGACCTCCCGGACCCGCTCCGGGACCGTGGCCATCGTCGGGCGGCCCAACGTCGGGAAGTCGACCTTCTTGAACGCCGCGCTCGGCGTGCCCCTGGCCATCGTGACCCGTACGCCGCAGACGACGCGGGAGACGTTGCTCGGTGTCGTCCGGCACGAGCTGGAGGACGGCGAGCTCGCCGAGATCAAGCTGCTCGACACGCCCGGTCTCCACAAGGGCGAGCGCGCGATCGACAGGTTCATGAACCGCGAGGCTCGCGGCGCCGCAGCCGGGGCCGACGTCGTCGTCTTCTTCACGGATCTGCCCAAGAAAGACGGACCGCTGCGTCCCCATCCGGGGGACCTCGTCCTCCTGCGGGACATCGGCGCGACGGCGAAGACCGTCCTCGTCGTGAACAAGGTCGACCTGGTCCGAGACAAGACGCGCCTGTTCCCCTTGCTCCAGGCGCTCTCCGAGCTGCGGAGCTTCGAGGCCGTGGTGCCCATCAGCGCGCTGAAGGAAAACGGCGTCGAGCGCGTGCTCACCGAGGTCGGTCGCCTGCTCCCGGAGGCACCGCCCGCGTTCTCGGAGGACGATCTGACCGACCGCCCGACGCGGTTCTTCGCTCGCGAATACGTGCGCGAGCAGGTCCTGCTATCCACGCGTGAAGAGGTGCCGCACGCCACCGCGGTGACGATCGACAGCTTCGAGGAGATGCCGAACGCGTTCCGCATCGCGGCGACGGTTCACGTCGAGCGCCCCGGCCACAAGAAGATCGTCATCGGCAAGGGCGGCGAGATGCTGAAGAAGATCGGAACCGCCGCGCGCCAGCGCATCGAGGGCCTCACGGGCCACAAGGTCCACCTCGAGCTCTTCGTCCGCGTCACGCCCAAATGGCGCGACGCGCCGGAGAAGATCGCGGAGATGATGAGCGACGAGGTCATGAACCGCTCCGCGGCCGAGAGCGAAGAGGAAGAGACGGAATGAAACCGATCGTCGCTTTGGTCGGCCGGCCCAACGTGGGCAAGAGCACCATCTACAACCGCCTCACGCGATCGAAGGCGGCGATCGTGCACGACGAGCCCGGCGTCACCCGCGATCGTCACTACGGTGACGTCTCCTCACACGGTCGGAGCTACATCCTCATCGACACGGGGGGCTTCGACCCGCTGAGCGAAGACCCGATGAAGCAGGGCATCAAGCGGCAGATCGAGCTCGCGCTCGCGGAGGCGGACGTGATCGTCTGCGTGCTCGACGCGACGGAGCCGGCCACCAGCGTGGACCACGCCGAGATGAAGCTGCTCCGCGCGGCCGAGAAGCCCACCCTCTACGTGGCGAACAAGGCCGACTCGCCGAAGCAGGACCAGGAGGCGGCCGATCTCTACCGGCTCGGCATGAAGGAGCTGATCCTCGTGAGCGCGGCCCACGGTCGTGGCTTCGACGATCTCGCGGAGGCGATCGCCGAGGCGCTCCCGCCGCGCACTCCGGACGAGGACGAGCCGCAGCCGCACGAGGGGCTCGCGGTCGCCCTCATCGGCAAGCCGAACGCTGGCAAATCGAGCCTGGTGAACCGTCTCTCCGGGGAGGAGCGTGTCCTCGTCGACTCGCGCCCCGGGACGACACGCGACGCGGTCGACACCATCGTCGAGCGCAAGGGCAAGCGTTACACCTTCGTCGACACCGCAGGCATCCGCCGCAAGGCGAAGGTAAAAAAAGAAGGCAGCTTCGTCGAGGGCGCGAGCGTCGTGCAGGCCATCCGCGCGATGGAGCGTGCCGACGTCATCGTGCTGATGGCGGACGCGGCCGAGGGCGTGGCGGAGCAAGACGCGAAGATCCTGGGCTTGGCCGAGGAGCGCGGACGCGGCCTCGTGATCGCGCTCAACAAGGCCGATCTGGTGGACAAGTCCACGCTCGCCAAGGCCGAAGAGGACGCACGCGACAAGCTCTCCTTTGCCCCGTGGGCGCCCATCTGCAAGCTGAGCGCGAAGACGGGGCGCGGGACCGACACGCTGCTCGAGACGATCGACCGCGTGGGCGAGAGCTTCTCCCGGCGCATCCCGACCGGCGAGCTGAACCGCTTCTTCGGAGCCGTGCTCGAGACCCATCCCCCGCCGACCCACGGCGGCAAGGCGCCGCGGCTCTATTTCATCACGCAGGCCAGCATCCGCCCGCCGACGTTCGTCGTCTCGACGAGCGCGCCCGACAAGATCCACTTCAGCTACCGGCGCTACGTGCAGAACCAGATCCGCAAGACGTTCGCTTTCGAGGGCGTGCCCATCGTGGTCCACTACCGCGGGCGCGGCCGCTCCAAGACCGAGCGAAACGAGCGCTGAGCCGAGGAGGCGGCGTCGGCCGCCTCCTTCGCCGGCCTTGCTCAGGGCGCGAGGATGTCGCCGATCTGTCGGAGCGCTTCGAGGTCGTAGACGTCGCTCGCGAAGGTGGGGACGCTGACGAGCGGCGCGCCCGTCTCTTCGACGATGCCGTCGAGCGAGAGCAGGTGGAGCCGGTCGAGCTTCGCGAGCCTCGCGGCGTCCTTCTGCGCCTCGGCGCACTTCTGCACCATGTCGGCCGACGTGACGAGCCCGAGCGCCTCGAGCACCTCGGCGGCGTGGGTCGGTTCGTTGGGGAACGAAGGGTTCTTTCGGTTCACCACGAACGCGTCCACGCGCATCCTCTCGCCGAGGAGCCGCTCCGCGAAATAACGCACCTCCCGGATGGCGAGCGGATCGGGCGTGGTGACGAGGACGTAGGCCACGTCGGGCCCGCGGAGCGCCGCGGCCACGGCGTCGGCGCGCTTCTTCCAGCCGCCGAAGAGCGCGTTCATCTCGGCGATGAAGGCAGCGACCTGCTCCAGGAAACCGCCGCCGGTGAGCTTGCCGAGCCCCTTCAGGAGCGTGGCGGTGGATTTGGCCAGCAGGTTGAAGGAGAGCTTGCCGGAGGACTGGAACGCCTGCACGAACCAGCGAATGGCTGGGCTGTCGATCGCGCCCACGAGCCGCTCGGGCGCGTCGAGGAAGTCGAGCGCGTGAGCGGTCGGCGGCGTGTCGAGCAACACGAGATCCCACCGCGGGTCGTCGCGCAAGGAGTGCAGCTTCTCCATGGCCATGTACTCCTGCGTGCCCGCGAGCGAGGTGGAGATGTACCGGTAGAGGACGTTGTTGAGGATGCGGTCGCGACGCTCGGCGTCCGGCGCGAGCTCCTTCACGAGCGAGTCGAACGTGAGCTTCGTGTCGACGCGCATGACCGTGAGCGAGCCGCGCGGCGGGACGCCGACGGCCGCCAGCATCTCGGGCTCCACCTCGCGAGCCTCGTTTGCGCTCCACTCCAGGCCCAGGCTCTGGGCGAGCCGCCTGGCGGGATCGATGGTGAGGCAGAGCACACGTTTGCCTCGCCGAGCCGCGGCGAGCCCGAGGGCGGCCGTCGTCGTGGTCTTGCCGACGCCGCCGGAGCCGACGCACAGGACGACGCGCCGTTCGTCGAGGAGCGGGGAGAGCCGACGCGACGGTTGCACGATGCCGGCCATATCACGAATCCCGCCCCTCTTGGGGGCCGACGCCAAGTCGGCGCGGCGATCAGGCGGCGTCGAGGATGCGCTTGATGCCGGCAGCCGCGCGCGTCAGCGCCTCGCGGCGCGCGCCGCTCCCACCTCGGCAGGAGAGCAGCACCTCCGAGCCGAGCACCTCGAACGAGAGGCTCTCGACCTCCGGCTCGAGGGCGGACAGCCTCGCGCTCACGGTCCGGCGCACGGAGGCGCGCGGCGTCGCGAGGAGGGGCGCGTACGCCGCGAGCTCCTCACACGCGGGCCAGGCCCCGGCACCGGCCACGAGGCACCCGGCCGCGTCCGCGAGCACGACGGCGTCGAGCTCCGCGTCCCGCCGCACGGCGGCGAGCTGGTAGTGAAGGGCAGTGACGGGGTCCTCGCTTCGCTTGCGGCGGCGCTCGGCGCCGCCACGCGAGATCTCGCAGGCTTGGTTTGCGGATTCCAAAGGCTGTCCTCCAACGACGAACACAATCGTGACAAGCCGTACCTCGAGGGGCCAAGAACCACGTGGTAGGGTTCGCCTCGGTGCGAGGCTTCATCGATCTGCACAGCCACTGGGTCGCGGGCGTCGACGACGGAGCGCGCACGGCGGAGGACGGACGCGCGATGTTACGAGCGCTCAAGGCGGCGGGGTTCGACCACGTCGTCGCGACGCCCCACATGCGTCCGGGGATGTTCGACAACACCGCGCCCGCGCTGCGCTCGGCCTTCGCGCGCACGGTCGACGCGATCGGCGCCGGAGCAGACCCGGAGCTCCCGGGTGTCTCGCTCTCCTCGGAGCACTTCTTCGACGACGTCGTGTTCAGCCGGCTGATGAGCGACGAGGCGCTCCCGTATCAGGGCGGCAAGGCCGTCCTCGTGGAGCTCGGCTACCGCGCCTTCCCTGCCCGCTTGCAGCACCGCCTGCACGATCTGGTGCGACGAGGGCTGCGCCCGGTCCTCGCGCACCCGGAGCGCTACGAGCCGGTCTGGGAAGACATCGAGGCGCTCGACCCGCTCCTGGACGTGGGCGCTGTCATGTTGCTCGACGTGGCGGCGCTCGTGGGCAAATACGGCCGGAGCGCGCGGAAGGCCGCCGAAGCGCTGCTCGAGGCCGGCTACTACCAGGCCGCGTGCAGCGACGCCCACAAGGCCAAAGACGTGGACGAGGTGGCCAAGGGGATCGAGGCGCTACAAAAACGATTCGGTGAAGAGGAAGCTAGCTTCCTCCTCACCGAAGGTCCTCGACAGATTCTCGAGGGCAAGATCACCGGGTGAGCCTCACCTCTCGGTGAGAGCTCACCCGGCTACTCGATCAGAACTCGCACTCGGCCGGGAGGTCGACGCCAGCGGCATCGGCAGCAGCCGAGAACGTGTCCTTGGCCGCGTCGCACGCGTCCGAGTCCGCGTCGTCATAGACGTTGCAAACCGAGGTGTCCGCGCCGGCCTCTTCGTAGAGCGCGACACAGCAGTCCTTCACGTCAGCGCACGGATCCGAGCAGCCGACGAGCGAGACGAGAGCGATGGATGCCAAACCGAAAAGAACCGTCTTCATAGTGATCTCCAAAAAAGGAACAGTTTCCCCTAACTCAAATCACGAGCCGCCGCCCTGGCCGCTGCACTCGATGCCGCCTTGATCGAGGTACTCCTGGCAGGCGTCGTCGCCGCCGATTTCCGACGTCAAGTCGACGGTGGCTTCGCAGAGCGACTTCGCGTCGCCGCAATCCTCGCACTGGGCCTTCAGGTCACCACAGGGGTCCGAGCAGCCGACACCCACGGCGGCGAGGGCCGCGATCGCGAGAACCATGTAAGAGCGAATCGTCATCTTCGAATCTCCTCACCGTTTGAAACGGCAAGCTTCCGAGCCGGCCGCCGCGCTTCCGAGCTCACCCCTAGAGGGCGCGCAGTGTACGGCAGAAAACAGAGAAGCGTTCCCGTCGTCAAGGCAGTTTCCTCTTCAAAAAGCAGGAAACTTTCGTTTCAGTCGATTTCCCGAGCGGGCCGGGCCAAGCTCGGCACCCGCGATGTACGGCGAGTGCATCCCTAGTGAACCTCAGGTCGTGGGGAAACAACAAAAGTTCGGCAATCGGAACGAAACATGAGCGAACGGATTGCAGTCATCGGGCTCGGCTACGTCGGGCTGCCTGTCGCCCTCGGCTTTGCCCGTAACTTTCCCGGCACCGTCGGCTTCGACATTCACGAAGAGAAGGTGCGGGAGCTCGCCGCCGGGCACGACAGGAACGGCGAAATCTCGAAGGAAGAGCTGCTCGGGGCCGGGTTGAAGGTCACCTCCGACCCCGCCGCGCTGAAGGGCGCAACCTTCTTCGTCGTCGCGGTTCCGACCCCCGTCGACCACAACAACGTCCCCGATCTGACCCCCGTGATCCGGGCGAGCGAGACCGTCGGAAAAGTGCTCACCAAGGGGGCGGTGGTGGTCTACGAGTCCACCGTCTACCCCGGCGTGACCGAGGAGGTCTGCGCGGAGGTCCTCGAACGCGTGAGCGGCCTGACCCGCCAGGACTTCAAGCTCGGCTACTCGCCCGAGCGCATCAACCCGGGCGACACCGAGCACACGCTCGAGCGCATCGTGAAGGTCGTCTCCGGGGAGGACGAGCCGACGCTCGACCGCGTCGCTCGCGCCTACGGCGCGGTCATCACGGCGGGCGTCCACCGGGCGCCGAGCATCAAGGTGGCCGAGGCCGCGAAGGTCATCGAGAACACGCAACGAGATCTCAACATCGCGCTCATGAACGAGCTCGCCATCATCTTCGAGCGCATGGGCATCCGCACGAAGGACGTGCTCGCCGCGGCGGGGACGAAGTGGAACTTCCTCCGCTTCACGCCGGGCCTCGTGGGCGGTCACTGCATCGGGGTGGATCCGTATTACCTGACGATGAAGGCGCAGCAGCTGGGCTATCAGCCCGAGGTCATCCTCGCCGGCCGCCGCATCAACAACCACGTCTCCGTCTTCGTCGCCCAGCGGCTCATCAAGATGCTCGTCCAGGCCGATCTCCCGGTGAAGGGCGCCAAGATCGGGGTCCTGGGGCTCACCTTCAAGGAGGACGTGAGCGACGTCCGGAACAGCAAGGTTCCCGACATCGTCCGGGAGCTCTCCCAATGGGGGGCGGACGTGCTCGTCCACGACCCGATGGCGAGCGCGGCGGAGGCGAAACACGAATACGGCCTCGACCTCACCTCGATCGATCGGTTCCGCGACCTCGACGGCCTCGTGTTCGCCGTCTCGCACCGGCAGTACCACGAGCTCGGCCCCGACAAGCTCTGCGCCATGCTCAAGCCGCGAGGGGCGCTGGTGGACGTGAAGAGCCAGCTCGACCCCGCCAACCTGCGGGCCGACGTCTCGTATTGGTCGCTCTGAAACGCGGGCGCCCGCCCGCGCCGCTGGGGGGCGCCGGGGCGGGCGCGTTCGGAGCGCCGGCGGGCTGCGCTCAGCCGTTCGGCTTGTCCTCGGCGTCTCTCGGCTTGTCCTCGCCGTCCTTCGGCTTGTCCTTCTCGCCGTCTTTCGGCTTGTCCTTCTCGCCGTCTTTCGGCTTGTCCTTGTCCTTGGCCTTCTTCGGAGGCTCGCCGTACTCGTCGGAGAGCTTCTTGGCGAGCTGATCGACGATCATCCTCTCGTGGTACTGGGGCATCTGCGGGATCTGAACCGCGACGTGGATGCCCTCCTTCGTCTCCACGAGCTCCATCGAGCCTCGGTAGACCTTGTTCCCGCTCTCGGGGCTCGAGTACTCGAAGAGGATGTAGCCGTTATCCTTGTCCTTCTCGAGCAGCTTGTAGCCGAGGTCGACGCGGAGCAGCCGTAGCCCGGCCCCGTAGGTCTGCTCGAACGTGTACGGCGACACGTAGGCCACGCTCGCGTTTGCGTCGGGCGCGCGCGTCAGCGCGAAACCCACCATGAGGAGCGCGAAGCCGATGAGGACGATCTGGAGAAACCGCCGCATGTGGCCTTCTTAGGCCCGCCTCCAGGGCAGGGCCAAGTTCGCGAGCCACCGGGCGGGGCCTGCCGAGCCCCCGCGGAACCACGGACGAACCGGTGTATGTTCCGCCGTTCGCGATGCTCGTTGCCAGCACAGAGAGGCGCTTCGGAGACGGGGCCTTCCGGGCGACGTTCCTGATCGACCGCCAGGTGTTCGTGAACGTCGTCTCGCGGAGCGCCCTGACACACGACTCGCGCTTCGTCCCCAGACTATCGAAGCCGAGCGCGGGCGTGCTCCTCTACCTGATCCACGCGGGGTGCCTCGACGTGCTCGAGTCTCGCGCGCAGCACCGCGGGCCCGTGGCCCTGCTCCTCGACGAGGAGCAGTTCGAGGGGAGCCCCACGCGCTCCGCGATGCCGTTTCGCAGCTACGGCACGCCCTTCGAGGCGGTCGAGATCCGGTTCTCGCGGGAGCACCTGCGCTTCGACCCGGGCCCCCGGCCCGCCACGTTCTCCGTCCCGGCCGAGATCTGGGATCAGGTCGCCCGCGTGCTCGCGCGAGCCGACGGAGACGCGGGAGCGCAGACCGTGCGAGACCTCTTCGAGCAGCTGGCCGTCGCGGGCTTCGTCGCGCCGGACCTCGCGAAGGCCATCACCACGGAGGACGACCACCTCTCCCGCGTCTGGCGCGCGGTTCGGCCGATGGCGAGCGCGTTCGACCTGCTCGGATCGCTCGAAAGCCTCGCCCTCGGAGCCGGCCTCTCGCTCCGGCAGGTCGCGCGGGAGATCGAGGGGTTCTCGTCTTCCATGCGCGCGCCCTTCTTCGGCTGGCGGGAGTCGCTCCGTCGGTACCGCATCAAGGCCGCCATCCTCGGCTTGTCGGCGGAGAGCCTCCCGATCGCGGAGGTCGCTCGCATCGCCGGCTACGGCAGCGCGGAAGCGATGGCGCGCGCCTTCCGTGACGCGTCGCTCCCCTCGCCTTCGCGCGTCCGCGAGGAGATCCTCCTCGCGACGCGAGAGCGCGGCAGCGGCTGAAGGGCACCGCGGCGCGCCGCCCCGCTGCGCGCCTCCGTCGCGCCGCACCGCCGCGGCGCAGCCCGTGCATGAACCCAAGCGACATGGTGGAGCGTGCGTGGGGTCAGAGGCTCCTCGATTGCGCCGCCGCAGCCTTCGCGGGCCTGCAGATCGTCCCGCGGATCGCGGTCGACTACGGCGCCGATGGGGACGCGAGGCGGAGCGCGGCAGCAGCGCAGCACCTCGCGTCCACCGGGAGCTACGAGCCGTCGCGCCTGCCCGGCAATCCGCTCTTCGAATACACGCTCGCCGCGCTCGTGCCGTGGGGCGGCCCCGTGGCGTCCAACTCGTTCGTCGCCGCGAGCTACGTGCTCGCCGTGCTCGCGTTCCGGCGCCTCGCGCGGCCTCTCCCAGGCGCCGGCATGCTGACGGTTCTGTTTGCACTCACGCCCGTCGTCGTCGTCAACGCGGCGACGACGATGGACTACATGCCGGGGCTCGCCCTCCTCTTGTGGAGCTACGCGCTCGTGACCGAAGGTCACCTCGCCGCCGGCGCGGTCCTCCTCGGCCTGTCGGCGGGCCGTGCGCGTGCCCGTGCCCGGTATCGTTCTTTCGAACCTGACAGGTTTGAAGACGGGCCCTAGCCCGAGAATTCGGGCCGCCTTCGCCCCGTCAGGGGCGGCCCGAATTCTTCAAAGAATGTTGGTTCCAGGGGAGTAGCGTCCGGTCAGCGGCCCGTCCACCCCGACTCGGGCCACCTCGTCACGACGATCTTCCAGTCGTCCGGGCTCAAGAGCTCCGGGTTCACGTGGCCGATCGGCGAGCCGACAGCCGTCAGCTCGGTGAAGGCGTAGGTTCGACCGCCGAAGTTGAACTTCTTGCCCGGCGCAGGCACGGCGATCCCCAGCATCGCGTGGGCGTGAGCCCGCGACGAGAGCATGACGCTGTCGATGCCGAGCTCGCGGAGGAGCAGATGCGCGAGGAGCGACTTCGAGTCGCAGTCGCCGCGTTTCTCTGCCACGACGGACGCGGGAGGGAGGATCTCGAAGGGCTGGTCCTTGGGGCGCTCGTAGCGGATGCCTTGCACGAACGCGACGACGAGCGCAGCGATCTGCCCGGCGTCCAGCTTCATCTCGCGCTGCCGCGCCTCGAAGAGGGCGACGATCGGCTCGAGCGCCTCGCGGCTCGAGTCCGACATCGCGCCGAAGGCGCAGCCCATGTCGGGCTCGCAACCGGGCGGGATCATCCAGCGGTACCTCCCCTCGTCGAGCGGGGTGTAGGAGACCTTCTTCGCGAACGCGGCGTGCGCCTGCAGCACCTTGTCCTGCGCGCCGCGGCTCATCGCGTACTGGAGCGAATAGTCCGCCGGGTCGAGGGCCTTGGTCGACCACACGTGTTTCGCCACGGGTCGCTCGGTTCCCGGAGGAAACTCCGCGCGTCCGAGCGAGACGGCATCGTCGTCGTCCTTGTCCTCGGTGGCCCTCTTCTTCTTCTTCTTCTTCTTCTTGTCCTTCTTCGCCTGATCGTCGAGCCACTCGACGATGTCGAGCGAGAAGCAACCTGCCAGACACGACGCCGCGACGCCGGCCGAGGCGAGGCGAGCTGCGAGGGCGAGCGCGCGGACTCGTCGCATGGCCCTCAGTGCGGAGCGAGGAGCTCGTCTCGACCGAGCGTCGGCAGCGGCAGGAGGCCGGTCAGCGCCATCTCGAGTCCCGGCGCCGTCATGAGGGCGAGGACGACGACCACGCCTCCGAGCACGAGCGCGGGAGCGACGTTGCCGCGCTTGATCTCGGCGATCTCGTCGATCCCCTTCGTGAGCCGTGCGAAGACACGTTTGCCCAGGAGGAGCACACCGATCCCGATCAGGAACGACGTGAGCACGTGCGCGAGGCCGTAGATGAAGAACGCCGCGAGCATCTGGGGCTCGAACGCGCGATCACGGTAGGCGAGATCCATCGCGCTGAAGGTGGCCACCACGGCGTGCTGGGCGAGGATCCCGAGCGAGACGATCGCGCTCGCGGAGAGGACGCCCGCGGCCGTGTTGCCGCCCGCGAGCTCCTTGTCGAGATCGCGGATACCGAGCGCCCGTCCGAGGATGCGCGTCGCGAGGAAGACGCCGAGGACTGCGACCAGCATCCCGAACGTCACCTTGCCGAGCCCGAGGAGGAAGTAGGTGGAGTTCACGCCTGGCTCGAGGTTAGCAGTGCTACCTTCTCTGGGTCTTGGATCCACGTCTGACGACGCGGCGAGCCTTCTTGCTCGGGTGCGCCGGCTGCGTCGCCCTCGGCGCCGGAGCCTGCCACCCGAATGCCCGACCGAGCCCTGCCGCACCGCCGCGGCCGGAGGCGCCGCGCGCGGCGGGCCGCGCGCTCCCGTTGCCCGCGCGAGCGCACGGGGCGCTCTCGGGCTCGGCGCTCGTCGAGGCCGCACTTTCCTTGCGCCCGGCGGAGCGGGAGAGGTTGATCGTCGACGAGATCGACTCGGGAAACCTGCCGCCGTTCGAGCGCCGCCTCGTCGAGGTGCGCCTCTCGTCGGGATCGCTGAGCGGCAGGGTCTGGGTCACGGCCGACTACCTCGCCGTCGGCACGGACGAAGACTGGGTACGCGTTCCGATGACGATTCGGTCAGCGAAGGCGATCGCGCGGACCGCCGCCTCTCTCTTGCCCACGAAGAAGCTCGTCGACACGATCCACGCCGCCGCGTCGGTGCGGATATCCTCGCCGTACATGGCGCCGGGCCGCGACATGGCCTCGGTCGAGTACTTCGCCGCCCACCACGCGGCGATCGAAGAGCGCCGCCGCCGCGCGGGCGGGGCGCTCGGACAGCTCGTCTCCGGCCCCAAGAAGGATCTCGTGATCTCGCGCCGCTCGCAGAGCGAGCCCGGGCGGACCCCCATCTACGGGTGGTTCGCCGACGACGGACGAGCCATCCAGGGGCTGAGCCTCGTCCACGACGACCGGTACCTCGACTACGCACACGGCGTCCGCTTGGTCCTGCGCTCGATGGAGGTGAACGGCCGGGAGGCCGACCTGCTCGACGTCCTCGCCGAGCGGGAGCTCGCGGATCTCGTCAGCGACGAAGGCCACTTCGACATCCGCGAGGCGTGGGCGCGGGGCTGGTAAGCTCCCCGAGCGGCCGGACGGGATCCGGAGCGCGCCCTGAAATGAAGAGCGCCCCCGCTCGCGAACGCCCCGAGTGACGAAGCGTTCGCGACGAGGGCGCGTCCTCCCGAAGGAGGGGGCGTCCGGCTACGCCGTGTGCCGGACGTATTCGAAGTCGACCGGGTTGCCCTTGATGCCGCGGGCCGGGGCGGCGATCCAGTTCGCCATCTGCTTCGGGTCGTAGATCGGCTTCTGCATGAGGCTCGCGACGTACGCGTCGTCCGCCGCGGTCGGGAGCCACTCGCCCTTCTTGGCCTCGAACTCCTCCCTCGAGATCGGGCGGCCGTCGGGATCGAAGGTGAGCCCGGCGAAGATCCCGGACGCGCGGTGGAACCGGCGACTGGGCAGGCGGAAACGGAAGGCGATCCCGTTCGACTCGAGGATGCGGTTCCACTTGT
This sequence comes from Myxococcales bacterium, assembly GCA_016794345.1. Taxonomy (GTDB): domain Bacteria; phylum Myxococcota_A; class Polyangia; order Polyangiales; family Polyangiaceae; genus Xiheicaenibacterium; species Xiheicaenibacterium phototrophicum. Next base: position 74,914 of record JAEUKE010000026.1, on the reverse strand, counting down.
CGAGGCCGCGCTGCGAGTCCTGCACGTACTCCTCGCGGAGCACCTCGTTCATCGCGTTGCGCAGGGGCACGTCGTCCTTCTTGAGCCCCTTGAGGATGCCGCCTTCGACGATGGGGACCTCCATCGAGAAGGTCCCGTCGAGCGCGACGTGATCTTCGTATTTCTCCTCCTTGGCGCGGCCCTTCAGGCCGGACGCGAAGTAGCTCGCCGCGTTCGACGAGATCTCGCCGCCGAAGAGATCGAGCGAGACGGAGAACCAGAAGTTGATGAACTTCTGGATCGTAACGAGATCTATGCCGCCCTCCGCGCGGGCGTCCTCGTTCTTGTTCTGCTTCATCAGCTGACACGTCCGCTCGATGACGCGGCCGAGGCCGGTCTCGCCGACGAACATGTGGTGCGCCTCCTCCGTGAGCATGAAGCGCGTCGTGCGCGCGAGCGGATCGAACCCGCTCTCCGCCAGGGCGAGGAGCTGATACTTGCCGTCGCGATCGGTGAAGTAGGTGAAGCAGAAGAAGCTGAGCCAGTGTTTGCACGGCTCGTTGAACGCACCGAGGATGCGCGGCTTGTCGGGGTTACCGCTGCGCCGCTCGAGCAAGCCCTCCGCCTCCTCGCGGCCGTCGCGGCCGAAGTAGCTCTGGAGCAAGTAGACCATCGCCCAGAGGTGACGGCCCTCCTCCACGTTCACCTGGAACAGGTTGCGGAGGTCGTAGAGGCTCGGGCACGTCTGGCCGAGGAGGCGCTGCTGCTCCACGCTCGCAGGCTCGGTGTCGCCCTGGGTGACGACGAGCCGGCGGAGCACGTTGCGGAACTCCCCGGGCACGCTCTGCCACGCATCCTGCCCGTAGAAGTCGCCGAAGCCGATCTTCTTGTCGGCGATCGGGTCGGCCAGGAAGATGCCCCACCGGTAGTCGGGCATCTTCACGAAATCGTATTGGGCCCAACCATCCGAGTCGACGCTCACGGCGGTGCGGAGATAGACGTCGTCGGCCTGGAAGCCTTCGGGTCCCATCTCCTTCCACCAGTCGATGAACTTCGGCTGCCACGCTTCGAGCGCGCGCTGGAGCTTTTTGTCCGACCCGAGGTCGACGTTGTTCGGGATCTTTTCCGAGCTGACAACCGTGCTCAAGTTCTCCTCCAATCGAACTCCGGCCGCTCGGGGCGGCCATACATGGTGAGGGCGCCGCGCTCGCCGACGGCGTTCGGGCGCTGGAAAATCCAGTTCTGCCAGGCGCTGAGGCGCGCGAAGATCTTCGTCTCCAGCGTCTCGGGGCCGCAGAACCGTAGGTTCGCCTCCATGCCGGTCAAGGCGTCCGGCGAGAGGCTGACGCGCTCCTCGATCGCGAGGCGCACCTCGTCGTCCCAGTCGATCTCGTCGGGCGCAAACGTCGCGAGGCCGAGCTCGAGCGCGCCTTCGGCGTCGACGTCGGGCTCTCCGCCTGCGAGGCGCTGCGCGAGCGCCATGACCCTCGACGGATCGGCGAGGAAGCGCGCCTCGAGCCGCGTGATGCCGCTCGACATCGGCAGGCCGTCGAAGTTCAAGCTCGAGAGGCCGAGCCTCGCCGGCTCGTCCCCGGCCTTGGCGTAGGTTCGATCCGACGCGAGCGCGAGCTCGAGGAGCGTGCCGGTGAAGCACGACGAGGGCTCGGCGATCGCGAAGAAGCTCTTCGCCGTGAGATCGAGGCGCTTGAGGGTGCGCTTCACGAAGAGGAGGACCTCCTTCGCGAACCAGTCCTCGCCGGAGAGCTTGGCCAGGCTCTCGTCCCACGCACGGACGGCCTTGGCGTCCCCTTCGGTTCGGAGGCAGACGAGCCCGACGCCCGGGTGGTTGAAGCGCAGATCGAGCAGCGCGTCGTCGAGCTCGCGGAAGGCGCGAAGGTGCCAGCCCTGCGCGCCGAGCTTGCGGAGGTCTTCCGCCGTGCCCGGCGCGGCCGAGTCGGGGCCGCGCATCGTGAGATCGGCGACGCGGCCCTCCGTGTCGACCGAGAGCGTGACGAACTTGTAGCTCGACGTGATCTTCCCGCCGTCCTCCGCGCGCTTCGGGTCGAGCGCGTCGAGCGTGACGCCGGGCCCCTTCTTCTCGGGCGTCTGCGAGACGAACGCGTTCGCGCGGGCGACGACCACCTCGTCGAACTTGCTCTTCGGCGCGACCTCGTCGACGAGGCCCCAGTCCTTGGCGCGCTTGCCACGTACGCCCTCGGCGAGCGTGGAGAACACGTCGGCGAGATCGCGGCGGACCTTGCGTTTGTCGACGAGCCGCGTGAGCCCGCCGGTGCCGGGGAGCACCGCGAGCAGCGGCGTCTCGGGGAACGAGACGGCGCTCGATCCGTCGTCACAGAGGACGATGTGCTCACACGCGAGCGCGAGCTCGTAGCCGCCGCCCGCCGCGACGCCGTTCAGCGCGGCGACGTAGTGCTGGCCGCTGTGCGCGCACGCCTCTTCCAGGGAGAGGCGCGTCTCGTTGGTGAACTTGCAGAAGTTCACCTTGAACGCGTGCGAGGAGCTCCCGAGCATGTAGATGTTGGCGCCGGCGCAGAAGATTCGCGGCTGGTTCGAGGTCACGACGACGGCGCGAACCTCCGGGTGCTCGAAGCGGAGCCGCTGCACCGCGTCCGCCAGCTCGATGTCGACGCCGAGGTCGTAGCTGTTCTGCTTCAGCGTGTACCCGGGCCGCATCGGCTTCTCCTCGACGACGTCGAGCGCGAGACGAGCGATGGGGCCTTCCGTCTTGAGCTTGAGGTGGGTGTAGCGACTCGGGTGCGTCTCGAAGCGCACCGGCTCCTGGGCCGTCGAAGGTTCCGCCATGCCTTTTTTCAGCATGGGGCCTCCGGACCGTCAAGCACTATAGTGCAACTCTTGCGGAAGACCATGCAGTATAGTGCATGCGTGCCGGAGAGCCTCCTGTCAGCCCTGGGCCGCGCGGTCCGCGTCGCCCGCACCGAGAGCGGCCTCACCCTCAAGCAGCTCGCGAGCGCGAGCTCGCTGTCCGAGCGGTTCCTCTCGGACCTCGAAGCCGGCAAGGCAAACGTCTCGGTGCTTCGCCTGGCCGAGGTCGCGCGCGCGACCGGGACCACCACGTCCGCGCTCCTGGGGATCGCCGAGCGCGGGTCCGAGGAACGCGAGGAGACGAAAGAAGGACGCGGGCTCGTCGCCCTCCTCGGCCTCCGCGGCGCGGGCAAGTCGACGATCGGCGCGCGCGCGGCGGCCTCGCTCGAGATCCCCTTCGTCGAGCTCGACGAGCGCATCGCGAGCCGCGCGGGCATGAGCATCGGCGAGATGCTCGATCTGCACGGGGCGTCGTACTACCGGCGGCTGGAGCGGGACGAGCTCGAGCGGCTCTTCGCCGAAGGCGGTCCTGCGGTGGTCGCGACCGCCGGCAACATCGTCGGCGACCACACGACGTTCGAGCGCCTGCTCGCCAACACGACCACGATCTGGCTGCGGGCCAGCGCCGAAGATCATTATGGCCGCGTCGTGGCACAAGGCGACACCCGCCCCATGGCGAACCGCAAGAACGCGATGCAGGAGCTACGCGGGCTGCTCCGCGCGCGGCGCCCACTCTACGAGCGCGCCGAGCACACCGTGGACACCACCCGCCTCGGTCTGGAGCGCGCGACTGTGCGTGTCGTGACGATCGCGAGCCAGGTGATTCGTAACCAGCGTCGCGGCCACATCTGATAAGGAAAACACCGGATGCCGCGCCTCAAGATCCTCTTCGCGACGCCCGAGTGCTTTCCGTTCGCGAAGGCGGGCGGGCTCGGCGACGTGGCGGGCGCGCTGCCGCTGGCGCTCGCCGCTCGCGGACACGACGTGCGCATCGTCCTGCCGCGGTACCGCTCGACGAGGAAGATCGAATCCCAGGCGCTCTCGGGAGCGCTCGGCATCCCCTTCGGTACCGCGCACACGGTCTGGGCCGGCGTGCGCCGCGCGGACCTGATGAGCACGCGGCAAGGCCAGCCTGCGGTGCCGCTCTACCTGCTCGAGCACGACAACTACTTCGATCGCGGCGGCATCTACAACGACGAGCACGGCTCCTTCGGCGACGACCTGGAGCGGTTCTCGTTCTTCTCGCGTGGCGCGATCGAGCTCTGCCGGTACCTCGGGTTCCAGCCCGACGTGATCCACGTGCACGACTGGCCGACGTCGCTCATCCCCGTCTACCTGGACACGATCGATCGCTACACGCCCATGGGTCGCGCCGCGACGGTGCTGACCATCCACAACATGGGCTACCAGGGCTGGTTCCCGCGGGCCGACCTGCCGAAGACCGGCCTCGGCTGGGACAGCGGCGCGCTCTCCTCGCTCGAGATGCACGGCCAGCTCAACCTCTTGAAGGGCGCGCTCGTCCACTCGACGATCGTGTCGACCGTGTCGCCTCGGTACGCAAACGAGATCCAGACGAAAGACGGCGGCGAGGGGCTCGAGGCGCTCGTCCGCGCGCGGGGCAGCGACGTCGTCGGGATCCTCAACGGCATCGACGACGCCGCGTGGAACCCGGAGACCGACCCGTTCCTCGCCGCCCCGTTCTCCTGGCAACGTCTCGAGGGGAAGCGCGCGTGCAAGGCAGCGCTCCAGCGAGAGCTCGGGCTGCCCGAGAGACCGGACGTGCCGCTCATCGGCATGGTCTCGCGGCTCGTCGGACAGAAGGGGATCGATCTCGTCGCGGAGGCGCTCGGCGGACTGCTGCAGCAGGACCTGCAGATCGCGGTCCTCGGCTCGGGTGAGAGCTGGGCGGAGGACCTCTTCTCGCGCGTCGCTCGCAGCACCGACCGCTTCCGCATCTGGGTGGGCATGAACGAAGGCCTCGCCCATCGGATCGAGGCGGGCGCGGATCTCTTCCTGATGCCGTCGCGCTACGAGCCCTGCGGCCTCAACCAGATGTACAGCCAGCGTTACGGCACGCTGCCGATCGTCCGATCCGTGGGCGGCCTCGACGACACGGTCGAGAGCGGCGTGACCGGCTTCAAGTTCGACGAAGCCAGCCCGGACGCCCTCCTCGCCACGGTCGGTTGGTCGCTCGACGTGTACCGCAACGATCCGGGCCGCTTCCACGCCATGCAGATCACGTCGATGCAGAAACACATGGGATGGAGCTACGCCGCCCGACAGTACGAGGCTCTGTATCGCCTCGCCGCCGGGCGGCGCCGTTCACGTCTGTAGTCTACGGAGCCCAGTTTCTTCGAGCGGGGTTGGGGCCCCGCTCGAGAGGGCTCGCAGAGACTACTGCGGAGCTTGGACCGAGGGCGCGCCGCGGACCGGGAGCTTCGGGCGGAGGTTCCGGTTGTTGAACGTGCCCTTGCCGGCGCCCTCGGCGAGCTTGCGGGAGAGAGCGCGGTTGTTGCCTTCGTGCACGCGGTTGAAGAGCGTGACCGCGTTGACGATCTTGCCGATGCGGACCTCGGCCGGATCGGTCTCGGACAGCGTCTTGAGATGGTTCAGGTAGCTGTCGGCGGGGGCAGCGACGAGCATGACCCAGGGGTCACGCTCCTCTTTGTGCGACTCGGCGTACTTGCGGAGCGGCGCGATGGCGCCGTCGAGCTTCGTGACGGCTTCCTTCACCTTGCCCTGATCCCAGGGGCGCGCCATCGAAGCGAGGAGCGCCTCGGTCGACGCGGCGACGACGGCCTCCGAGAGCTTCTGCGACTCGGTGTAAGCCGACGTGTCGATCGGGTTCGCCTGCTTGAACTTCTTGACGCTCTCTTCGACCTTCTTGAGCGCCTCGTCGAGCTTGCCGAAGCCCTCGGTCAGCTTCTTGTGGTACTCCTTGCCCTTCGCGAAGTCGTCCGTCTTGAAGTCTTCCTTCTGGTAGTAGGCGTTCGCTTCCGCGATCGTCTTCGACAGCGGGAGCGCAAAGTCCGCGAACTCCTTCAGGGCGTTGTCGAGCTCGGGGTTCGGGAGGTCCTTCGTGTTGCCGGCCGCGACGTGGCAGGCGCGCACGAAGCGCTCGTAAGGAACCGAGCGGACACGGGCCATGGCAGCCGGGTCACGCGCGGGCGGCGGGGCGCCGGCCGAGGTCGCAGCCGAAGCCTTCGCGCTGCCCGTCGTGGCGGCGGGAGCCTTCGCGCTGGCGGTGGGGGTCGCGGTGGCCTTGGCCGTGGCCGAAGGCGCCGTCGGGGGCTTCGCCGCGGCGGAAGCGGTCGGCTTCGCGGTCGGCGCCGTCTTCGCGCTGGTCGCGGGCGCCGCCGAGCCGGAGGCCGCGGCGCTGCCGGAGGCCGCGGGGTTGGGCTGCTTGACGGGGGGGTTCTCGAGCGGCTCGGCCCCGAAGTCGGGGAGCTTGTCGGCGCTCGGCTCGGCTCCACCCAGGCTCTCCGTGTAGGCCACCTTGGCGAGCTGGAGCGAGAGAGCGCCGTAGTAGCAGCTCTCCGCCTTGAAGGTCTTCGTCACGAGCGGATCCGGCTTCTTGACCTGCGCGGCTGCGCCCGGCTGAGCCGATCCCGATGCGCCGGGCTCGGGGCCCGCCGGGTTGTCTCCGCAAGCTACGGCGCCGAGCGCGAGGACGACGGCACAGGCGCCACCGGCGCTCGAGAGCAGTCCCAACGATCGCGAGAAGAACGACATGATGGTCTCCTGAAGACAGTGAGCCCCGCTTCTGGTTGAGGGGCGCCACCCCAATCACACGGTAGGGCCTCGCGCGCAAGGACTGGCGCTCTGGGGCCAGGCGCTAACCTTTGTGCGCCATTTCTTCTTCCCTCGGCTACAATCAGCGGCGTCTCGATGACCCAGGGTTACGTGCCGGCTCGTCGTTTCCCGGACGCTCCCCAGCTGTCGCCGGACAATCCGGGACGGCTGATTCCGGCCGTGCTCGGGCGACTGCCCGGGGCGTTGCCTGGGCGCGCCGGAACGGCGAGCCCCGAGCCGGCAGCGCGCCCCGTCTCGAAGCTCGTGCGCGAGACGGTCCCGGCCAACCAAGCGGGCATCGACGTGCAGGGGTTGATCAACGGGCTGCCGTTCGGCGGCCTCGGCGGGGTCACGCCTCCACCGCGGGTCGTTCAGCCGCCCGCCCCAATCGAGCCCGCACCGGTGACGCCTCCCGCCGCCGTCGAAGGTGCAGCGCCGGCGCCTCCGCCCCGGGTGCTCACGCCGCCTCCCGGGATCGTGGCCGAGCTCCAGGTCGACCGGAACGGGACCGCCAAACACACGCCCCCCATGGGCGTCGATCCCATCCCCGCGCCCGCGCCTTTTGTGAAGGAAGCCGAGCCGCCCCCGATGGTTGGTGGCCCAATCATCTCGGAGGCCCCCGTCGCGGCGGAGGATCCGCCGGCTGCGATCGCGCCCACCCCGTCCGCGACGCCGGGCCCGAGACCGATGACCGGCCCGCACCAGACCGAGCTGAGCCCGTGGATGCGCGAGGCGGGGCAAGCGTCGTTTGCGCCCGAGCCGCTCCCCTTCCAGCCAACGCCGCCTCCCTCGATCGTCACCGCCGCTCCGGTGCGGACGCCCGCTCCCGGCTCCGGTCGAAGCCTCGTCGTGGTGCTCGCGCTCATCGTCGTCGCCGTCGGCGCCGGCGCGGCCTTCTTCTTCCTCAAGAAGGAGGCACCGAAAGCCGCGCCCACGCAGGTGGGCGCGACCGCGACCACGACCACGGCGTCGCCGCCCCCGACGGAGCCCACCGCGCAGGAGCCCGGCACCTCGGCGCCGGAGCCGAGCGCGACCCAGGCGGGCGGGACGTTGAAGTCGCCGCCTCCGCCCACGCCGGTCCCACCCCGGCCGGGAGGGTACGCGCCGTCGAAGCCGACCTCGACCCCGCAGCCCGCGGCGACGCCGAAGTTCGATCCGTCGGGAATCTGAGCCTCGCCCGATTCACCCGCCCATGCGGCAGGGTCGCGCTCCGCTCGCGTCGTATGGCAGAATGACCTGTCCATGCGGTTCCGACCTGTCCATCTCGGCGATCTCGAAATCGAGGACGAAGGCTCGTTTTCGCATGTCGGTCTGTATGACGACCTGAAGCGCGTCGCGAGCGACCACCGCCTCTCCTTTCTCGTCCCCGAGAGAGGCGAGCTGCCCTGGGACGATGTGGCGCTCCTGAACCTCACCTATTGGACCCCGGGCGTCGCCGACGTCCTAGCGGGGCCACGAATCCCCGCGGACGTCGTGGCGCACGTCGTGTGGCACCACCTTTGCGCGCGGTCGCTTCCACCCGGCATGAAGGCGAACCTCCTCGGCGAGAGCGTGGCGAGCGCGTTCGACTTCTACCTCGTCGGCCGCCTCCTCGGGCAACGTCCGGACTCCGCCTTCCTGGAGACACAGGTCCCACGAATGGCCGCGGCCGCCGAGGACGCGGGGGCCGACCCGGCCGAGCTCGAAGCGCTGCTGGGCGAGGCCGCGGCAGAGCCCGAGCGCGCGTTCGAGGACCTTCGAGAGCTGCTCTTCGACACGAGCCTCGCGCTGGCCGAGGCGGGCTCCATCGACGAAGCAGCTGCCGCGCTCGCCCGCGCGAAGGAGCACCGGTTCGGCTCGATCGTGCACCACTACGAGCTATCGAACTGGGTCGTCCGCTCCAAGCTGGAGCGCGCGACGGCCGGCGCGCCCAAAGACGAGAGCGCGGCCGCTTCGGTCGATCGCGCCCTCCGCGAGGCACCGGACGCGGTTGCCTGGCTCGAGGAACACTGGGTCCAGCCGGCGCTCGAAGCCGACAGCGCCGCCATTTCATTGGGGGTCAAATGAGCCGAGAATCAGCCGACGATGCGCCGCCGAGCTCGGAGGACGCCGATCCGGTGAGCCTTCGGGACGTCGAGCTCGAGCCGGTCAGCTTGCACGACATCGAGCGGATCCTCGCGCCGGGTCGCGCCCCGCCGAAGCTCGCGGCGAAGGAGCCCGAGCCCACGAAGCCCGAGCCCACGAAGCCCGAGCCGCGCGAGGGCCTGGCGACCACCGTGCAACCGGAGGAAGACCAGGACGCCCCCGACTCGGCCATCAACGATCTGCGCGCGCTCGCTCGCGCGTCGAAGATGCCGGGCCATCGCGACCACGAGCTCGACGAGGTGCTGCACATGGGTGGCGTCGCGCCCGGGAGCGTGATGGGCGACGCGCCGCCGCCGCCGCTCGTGCCGCCCGATCTGGCCGCGCTGGTCGAGAAGGAGAAGGACAGCGACAAGCCCAAGAAGCCAGAGGGCGCGACAAAGCCTCGCCCGCGGCCACCGCTCAAGGAGAAACGCGCCGAGGCGCCCGCTCCCGCCGAGACGAGCATCGAGCCGCCGGCGGCCCCGATCGCGAGCGCCGCGCCTGCTCGGAGCGTGAAGCCGCGCGCCTCGGGTCGTCCGAGCACGACCGGCTCCACACGCCCGAAGAGCGCCGCGCCGGTCGCCAAGGTGACGGAGAAGAAAGAAGGAGGAGGAGGACGAGCGCTCCTCTACCTCGGCGCCGCAGCCGCGTTCCTCGGCGTCGGCTACTGGCTCGGCACGCGCAACCAGGCGCCACCGCCGACCCCTGCCCCGCCGGTGACGGTCGTCGTCACCCAACGAGTCCCCTCCGAGCCCCCTCCCGCGGAGCAGATCGACACGGCGATGGCCGCCGATCCCGAGCCGGCACCGAGCGCGAGCGCGGCCGGGCCGACGACACGAGCGCCGGAGACGGCGGCGGGATCCATCCCCGCGAGCACGACGACAGCGACCGCGGCGACGCCCGCCGCGACCACGGCGCCCGCGACCACGACCGCACCCACGCCTGCGGTCGGAGAGTTCGACAAGGGCGCCGCGAACGCCGCGCTCGCCGGCGCGGTGGCGAGCGCGAGCGCGTGCAAACAAGAGGGAGATCCGAGCGGCCAGGCGAAGGTGCAGGTCACGTTCGCTCCCTCGGGCAAGGTCACGGTCGCGAACATCGTGGGGCCGCCGTTCGCCGGCACGAAGACCGGCGGGTGCATCGCGATGGCGTTCCGCAGCGCGAAGGTCCCGCCGTTCACCGGCGACCCGGTGACGGTCAGCAAGACGGTGGCGATCCCCTGACTGCGTCGACAGAAGCGGCGTGCAGAGGTGCGCACCTCTGCACGCCGACCTGACGAAAAAAGACACACCCTCCTCGCTCACGCGCGGCATCGCTCTTCCGCTCCTGGTAGGGTTCGGCCGTGCTTTCGGTCCTCCGCGCGAAGAACTTCATCCTGATGGACGAGCTCGAGCTGGCGCTCGAGCCGGGCCTCAACGTGCTGACGGGCGAGACCGGCGCGGGCAAATCGATCGTCGTAGGCGCCCTCTCGCTCGTCCTCGGCGGTCGCGCCAGCGCCGATCACGTGCGCACGGGCGCGGACGAGGCGGAGGTGGAGGCGCTCTTCGACGTCGATCCACAGGCGCCCGCGCTCGAGCCGCTTCGCGCATCGGGCGAGGTGGCCCCGTCCGAGATCTCGATCCGCCGGGTCGTCTCGAGCACCGGCCGGTCGCGCGCCTACCTGAACGGCAAGCTCTGCACCGCGGCGGAGCTCGCGGCCATCGCGCCCGGCCTGGTCGACGTCGCGTCGCAACACGAGAGCGTCGCCCTGACGGATCCGTCGACACACCTCGACCACCTCGATCGCTTCGCGAACCTCCAGGAGGAGCGCGCGGCGCTGGCTGCCCAGGTCCGCGAGCTCGAGGCGCTTCAGGAGAGCATCCGAGCGCTGCGCGCGAAGGAGAAGACGCGCGCGGAGCGCGAGGCGTTCCTGCGGTTCCAGCTGCAGGCCATCGACGACGTGGGCCCGAAGACGGGCGAGATCGAGGCGCTGCGCGCGGAGCGCAGCCGCCTGCGTCACGCGGGCAAGCTGCGCGACCTGGTGGAGCGCGCCGCGACCCGGCTCGACGCAGAGGAGGGCCTCTGCGACCAGCTCGGCCGCGTGGTCGCGGACCTGCGCGCCGCGGCGGAGCTCGATCCGGGGCTCTCGCCCACGGCCGCGAGCGTCGCCGCCTGCTTCGCGGAGCTGCGAGACGCCGCTGCGTCCGCTGCCCGTTACCTCGACTCCGAAGCGGCCGAGCCGAACCGTCTCGAGACGATCGAGGAGCGCCTCTACCGCATCGAGACCTTGCTCCGACAACACGGGCCGACGGAGGACGACGTGCTCGACGCGCGCGCGCGCCTCGCGGCGGAGCTCGATGAGCTGGCGGGCGCCGAGAGCAAGATCGAGGAGGAGGAGAAGGCGCTCTCCGAGCGGCTGCCGCCCGCGCGCGAGCGCGCCCTCGCCCTCTCGCGCAGGCGGCACCAGGCCGCCGACGAGCTCGGTCGCGCGATCGGCGGGGAGCTCGGCGCGCTCGGGATGGGCGGCGCGCGCGTCCTGGTGGAGGTGGAGCCGCTACCCGCGAAGGAAGAGGCGGCGTCTCTCTCGGCCGGGGGTGCGCGCCTCACGGCCTCCGGCATCGACCGGGTGGAGTTCTTGATCGCACCGAACAAGGGCATCGAGCCGCGGCCGCTGCGCAAGATCGCCTCGGGCGGCGAGCTGTCGCGCGCGCTCCTCGCGCTCAAGCGAGTCCTCGCGGAGAGCGCGCCCTCGCGGCTCTACGTCTTCGACGAGGTCGACACCGGCGTCGGCGGCGCCGTCGCGGAGCGAATCGGCGCCGCGATCGCGGACGTCGCCGGGCACCACCAGGTGCTCTGCATCACCCACCTCGCGCCGATCGCCGCGTTCGCCAGCGCGCACTTCGCGGTCGAGAAGAGCGCCGACGGCGAGATCTCGAAGAGCCACGTCCTCTGCCTTCGCGGAGACGCGAGGGTGCGGGAGGTGGCGCGTATGTTGTCGGGCGCCAAGGTCACGAGCGCATCGCTCGCGGCCGCGAAGGAAATGATCGACTCGTCCGCCGCGGCTACACGGCAGCCGACGCGCCCGAAACGACGGACGCAAGCGGGAAGGTCTCGCTATTCATGAGCGGGCGCGGGCGGCGCGTGAGCACCTCGCAGCCGGTCTTCGTCACGACGATCGTGTGCTCGAACTGAGCCGAGAGCTTCCCGTCCGCGGTGATGGCCGTCCATTTGTCCGCGAGCACCTCCACCTCGTAGGTGCCGAGGTTGATCATCGGCTCGATCGTGAACACCATGCCCGCCTTGAGGCGCATGCGCGATCGCGGCTCGCTCGATCGGTAGTGGTAGACCTGCGGGGCCTCGTGGAAGACGCGCCCGATACCGTGGCCCACGAACGCGCGGACGACGGAGCAACCCTCCGCCTCCGCGTAGTCCTGGATGGCGGCGCCGATATCGTAGAGGCGAGCTCCTTCGCGAACGACGCCGATCGCGAGGTCGAGCGACTTGCGGGAGACCTCCGTCACGTGCCGCGCCTCGTCCGACGGCTTGCCGATGAAGAACGTGGCGGACGTGTCGCCGTAGAAGCCCTCGAAGATCGTCGTGACGTCGACGTTGATGATGTCGCCGTCGACGAGGACACGAGGCCCCGGGATGCCGTGACAGACCACCTCGTTCACCGAGGTGCAAACCGACTTGGGGAAGCCGTGGTAGTTGAGCGGCGCGGGGATGGCCCCTCGCCTCACGGTGTCCTCGTGGACGAACCCGTCGATGTCTTCGGTCGTGATCCCAGGCCGCAGCATCTCGCCGACCTTGAGGAGCGTGTCGGCCGCCATCTGCGAGGCTGCGCGGATGCCCGCGACATCCTTGACGGTCTTGATGCTGACGTTCGTCACCGCTTCCGGACCTCCTTGATGGCCACGGCCTCTTGCACCGCCTTGGCGATCTCCGCCGAGTCCGGGGCCAGGAAGAAGTGAACCTCGACCTGGTCGTCGGCGCCAGCAAAACGCTTCAAGAAGCCGACAAAAGTACGCCCGTGGAGGCCTGTATCGAGCGCCTTGGCGATTCCGTAGGCCGGGTCGCGGGGCTCGATCGTCACCTCGAAGTCACGATCCTCGAGGTCGGTCGGGCCGAGGAGCTCGTTCGCGAAGCGGAGGCCGAGGTGGTAGGTCGAGTCGCCGCCGCGCGAGTCCACCGTGACGGTCTGGACGCGCACGCGGCCGATGATCTCCGCCTGCTGAGCGCGGGCCCAGAGGGTCTCGTCCCGGCGACCCAGCTGCGACGGCATGAGACCGAGCGCCGACGGGTCGATCTGGTCGTCGAAGAGCTCCTTGTCGGTCCCGACCCAGTTCGGAAGGCCCAGGGTCTTCGCGGACTGGGGCTCGGGGCTGTCGGCTCCGGCGCAGCCCCCGACTGCGGCCAGTGAACCCGCGGCTGCCAGTGAGCCCAGGAAGAGGACGACGGAGAGGGCGGCGGCCCGAGGCACGGCGCCACGGCGAAGGAGCGTGGTCATTTTTCGAGGGTGTTGAGCCCGTGAGCTCGGATGCCCGGTTGTTCCTGGTTCAACCCAGCTGGACGCTGGGTTAGTTGCTACCACACAGGTCATCTATTGTCAGGCGGGCCCGCCTCCGGGATGATTTGTGCGCGCGCGGGCTGCTTCAAAGAACAACGCCCGGGTCCAATCGTCGAACGGGCCAGCGCTTCTCGTAGTTTCTGGAGGATCGGATGAACACCATGAGGTGGGGCCGCTCGGCCCTGGCGTCCTTCGTCGCGTTGAGCCTTGGGCTCGCGCTCCCGCTCGTTTCCACGGATGCGTTCGCGCAGGGCAAAGGAAAGCCCAAGGAGAAGGACAAAAAGGAGGCTCCCGCCGCGGAGGCGCCGAGCACCGCGAAGCCGGTTTCGCTCAAGCCCGCCGAGCTCGCCTGGGGCATCGGCTGGAAGAAGCTCGCCGAGATCTACGACAAGGTGATCGACGAGGACTACAAGGCCAAATACAAGAAGGTGCAGCCCGGCCCGGAGATGGACCGGCTCGACGCCGAGGTCGCGGAGAAGAAGGCCGAGTTCCGGCGCACCCGCACCGAGTTCAACCAGACGACGACCGGCTACGACTCGACGCCGCTCCTGACGGAGTACTCCTACGGGAACAAAGAGGCGCTGATGGTCTTCAGCCGGGGCGGCAAGACCCGGTACTTCTTCTTCATCGGCGACAAGCTCTGGAAGATCATCGACGTCGAGAAGCTCGGGGAGAAGTCCCGCTGGGGCAAGACGTTCGACGAGGCCGTCGCCAAGGTGAACAAGGCCTACGGGGTCGACGGTCGCGTCCGCGATGCCGACGCGGCGAACGGGCGGCCCTTCAAGGAGGTCGACTGGAAAGACGCGGTCGTTCAGGTGCGGGCGGTCGACTGGGCCGACGACCAGTTCGTCATCGCGTTCCAGGAGTCGGCGACGGTGGCGAACCTGCCGAACCTCCGGAAGAACAAGAAGCAGGACGCGACGCGAGTCGACGACAAGGTGAAGGACGCGGGACGCAAGGAGCCCGAGGCGCCGCCGCCGCCGAAGGACCCCAAGAAGAACCCGAAGAAGTAGGGTTCGCGGGGGGATCAGGTGACGAGGGACGCGCCCTCGGGGATCCGCACGCCGGACGTCACGTCCAGGCGTGCGGTGGGCGCGACCGAGCGAATCGCCGGCTCGATGATGCCACGCACCACGAGGGGGGCGCCGGGGCATCCGGCGTATTTCCCCGCCAGGTGGAGCGACAAGTGGTTCGGCTCGACCGCGACGATGTAGATCTCGCCACCGTCCGCGCGGACGAGCGGCGCCACGATTTCGGTGAGCACCTTGAGAAGCTGATCGATCGAGGCCGCCGTCACGCTGCCGCCAGGTGTACTAGAAAACGCTCGCTGCGACCACGATCGCGGCATCATCCCCCAACGCGGGGACGCGGCGCGCGGCGATACCGAACTGTCGTTTTTCGATCTCCTGGGCCGCCTTGAAGTCTCCACCCCCGGTCTTGGCCAGGACATCGAGCTTCGTGATTGTCGCCGTCAGCTCGTCCGCGCGGTCCGGATCACCGAAGGCCTCGGTGCCCTTCACGATGAACACGTAAGCCACCGGGACGTTGTTCTGGCCCTTCTCTTTGACCTTCTCGGTCAGCTTGGCGACGAGCTGTTGCTCGAGGACCCGGATGTAGAGGCGCATGGACCAGCCGGTGACGAGGACGCCTTTGGTCTGACCGTCCACCTCGATGCCCTGCGCCACGATCCAGGCGATGTCTTCGCCCTTCTTCACGCCGCGCACCGCCTCCATCTTGCCGTAGGCCTCGACGACGCCCGCCTTGGGATCCTTCGCCTTGTCGAGCCCCGGGAACGCCTTGAACACGTTCTGCTCGACCAAACGATCGGGATCGGTCTCGTTCCGGATGACCACGCCCTCGGGCGAGGCGAACGCGAAGAAGGTGACCTTCGCGAAGGAGAGGTCGTCGACGGCGCCGCGCGTGTCCTTGATGGCCTTCTGCAGCTCCTGCACGCTCCCGGCGGGGTCCGCGGGCAGCTTCTTCTGCATCAGCTTCACGCCCTCGGGCACGCCCTTCCGGACCTGGCCGGCGTCGCGGTCGACGAGCGGCACGAGGATGTCGAGGCACTCGACGGCGACCGCCTCGGACTTCTTGCCCGAGTCGTCGCAACCGAGCGCGCCGACGGCAGACGCGAGGGAGAAACCTGCAACCGAGCAGACGAAAGAACGACGGCGCATCAGAGTGCCTCCGGAGCTACGAAAATGATCTCGACCCGCGCGTTCCCGGAATTCTTCGCGGAGACGGGGAGCGCGTCGGCCGCGAAGAGCGGGAGCTTTCGGGCTTCCGCCACGGAGGAGAGCTTGGCGACGACCTTTCCGGCCCTGGCCTCCCACTTCGCCCGCTCTTTCGCCGGAACCGCTTTGTCGGAGTGGACCACGACCGCGACGCCGAAGCGAGGGTGGGCCGCGGCGACGCGGTCGAGCTTCTCGAGGATCGTGCGGCCACGCGCTCCGACCTCCTCCCCTTCGAAGACGTCGCGGAGAGAGACGACGACACCTCGCTCGTCGCGCGACGGGACCACGGCTTTTTCGCGCATGGCCGCGAGCTCCGCCAGAAGGGCGTCCGCGGACGAGGCCTGATCGGCGGCTGCGCCGGGCGACGTCTGGCGCCGCGTGCGGGTGAGCACCGACAGGCACGCCGCGCGTGCCCGGGTCGCCAGATCGATCGGCGTCGCCTTCGGGGCGCCGGTCGCCGGCTCGAGCGCAGAGGCGAGCTCCTTCAGCTTCGTCTCCGCGTCCAGGAGATCGCGCGAGACGACCGCCGGGCTCGACGGGTCCTCCGGGATCTTGTCGGACGGGGGGGACGCGGGGGACGCGGAGCCCGCGCCGAGCAGCCGCGCCGAGCCGCAGAGGAGCTGCCCCTGCACGAGCATCCCCCGCGCCGCGTCGCGGCGCGCGGCCTCGCGCTCCGGGCTCGCGGACTTCGAGGTGCCTGGCGGCTCCGCGCCCTGCGCGACCCGCAGCCTCAGCTCGAGACCCTCCACGTCGGCCGCGACGGTCTTGAGCGCGCCGTCGACCGACGCGAGCTCTTTCTCCAAGGTCGCCGCTTCGGCCTCGGCCGCCTCGGCGCGACGGATCGCCTTGGCCACGCGGGCCAGGGCCGCGCCCTCGTCGTAGGTGGCCATGGCCTCCTCGGCGAGGAGCTGCGCGAGGGCCGGCGGGCCCGAGTCGAGCGCCGCGTGCGCCTCCAGGCGGCGCTTCTCGGCGAGCGCCCACGTCTGCGCCGCGTGAGTCTTCGCTTCGAGCGCAGCAGGAGAGCGCGACGCCTCGTCCGCTTGCTCGACCGCGCGCGGCGTGGGGATGGGGGCGCACGCCCCGAGCGCCAACAACCCTGTCATGATCAGCGCGCGGCTCACGGCTTCTTCGCCTTCTTCTTGTCGTTGGGCTTGCTCGGCGCGGCCTTGTCGACGCGTCGTTTCTCCGACTCCGCGGCGGCGGCGCCCTGCTTCTTCTGGTCGGACTCGGCGCGCGCGATCTCGGTCGAGAGCTGCCGCTTCCGGCTCTCCGTCTCGGTGACGAGGGCCTTGGCGCGCGCCACCTTCTCCTTCAGGTCCTTGACCTTCGCCTGCGCGGCGTCCGCGCGAGCCTCCATCTCGGTCGCGCGTGCGACGCCACGGGCAGCCTTCGCCCAAGCGAGCGAGACACGAGACAAGACCTTCGCCCCTTCGGCGTCACCCGCGAGGCTCGCCCCGTGCGCCCGCCCGAGCGCCTTCTTGGCTTTGTCGAGCGCCGCACCGACGGCCGCCTTGAGGCGAGCGTCCTTCTGGGCGGCGAGCGCGGCGATCTCCGCCTTGGCCTTCTCGCCGTCCGGCGTCACCGCGGGCGGATCCGAAGGGAGCTGCGCGCCGCCCGCCGAGCCGCCTCCGTGTGCGCGCGCGAGCGAGGGGGCGCCCACGAGCACTCCCAGCGCGAGCGCGGCCGCCCAAAGCCTCCGATGCATGGAGAGTCTCTACCCAACGAGTCGCCCCGCCTCAATGACGAACGGGCCGTGCGCCCCTCCTGGCGTCGAAAGCGCTGGACTGCTGCCTCCGCCCCACCGTCGGAGGATGGTAGACTCCGGGCGTGCGCCTTCGCGTCCTGGGGACCTTGTCGATCTCTGCCCTCGCGGTCGCGTGCGCCAGCGGCGACGACGTGAACGCAGCGAGCGGAGGCGGCGGAGGAACGACGAGCTCGACCGCGGTCGTCAGCACGGCGGAGGGCACGGGTGGACACGGCTGCTTCGCGACCGAGACGCTCTGCGCAGGCACCTGCGTCGACATCACCACGAACCCGGCGCACTGTGGGATGTGTGACAACCCGTGCGCCGCGGGCCAGAGCGAAGCCGGCGCGTGTGTCGACGGCATGTGCAACTTCTCGTGCGCGGGCGGGTTCGTCGCCGACGAGGACGGCGGCTGCACGAACCTCCGAGGAGCGCACGAGCCCTACCCGACCGACTGCGCGGGCTGCGCGACCGCAAACGCCGTGACGCAGGCGTGCAGCTGTCCCCCCGGCACGGTGGACCTGCCGCTGGCGGTGCAGAGCGATTGCCCCGGCGTTCCGATGCGCGCCAAGACCAACCTCAACCTCTGCGTCGCCAACGCCGTCGCGCCGGAGAGCGACTTCGGCGGCGCTTACCAGCTCGACGACGTCGCCGGCTGGTGCGGCGCGACGGCGCAGTGCCGGGTCGGCAACCCGCTCGCCGGAGGCGCGTGCGCCTGTCCGGACGGGTTCGCGACGACAATCGGCCTCCGCTCCATCTTCCGCTTACCCTGCGACGACGCCGAAGCGGGCAGCACGATCGTGCTCTGCGGCAAGCAGGGCGCGCCCGTGACCTCCTTCGGAGGCGCGTATCAATACGACGACTTCGCCCCGAACTGCCGCGTGCCGAACCCGTTGACGGGGGACTGTACCTGTCCGGCGGGCACGGTCGATCAGGTGCACCGCGTGATGGTCGACGGCGCGATGGGTCTTTACGGCTCGACCATTCACCTCTGCCTGGATTGAGCCGAGCGCGACGGCATGGGCACCTGCATCCCCACGCACGCCCTGCTCTCCGCCCTCGCGCGCCGAGTCGAGCGGGAAGGTTACGTTCCCCTCGAGAGCGACCTCACCTCGCTGCTCGCCCTGGGGATCCCCGCCGAGGAGATCGCGGCCACCCTCGGGGCCTCCGACACCGAGGCTTCGCGCGGAGCTCTGGCGGCCTTGGCCGGCGTCGTCGCCAGACGCGGCTCGCCCATCGTCCTCGCGCCGGACGGGCTCCCCACGAACGTCGACGACTCCGTCATCGTCGCTGCGAGAGAGAACTTCACGCGCCACGACTGGGTCAAGCTGAAGGGGTTCTTCTCCCCCACCCTGCTCGATCTGGTCGAGCGAGAAATGCCCGACTCGGGCTTCGCCCCCAAGTCTCACGGCGAGCTCGGCTCCGAGCTCTGCCTGACGCCGTGCGCGCTCACCGAGCGGCTCATGCACCTGATGAACGATCCGCGGCTCTTCGACGTGGTCGACCGGATCACCGGCTGTGGCACGATCGGCTGCTTCGAAGGGCGCATCTATCGCCTGGTCCCCGGCACAGACCACCGCGACGCCTGGCACACCGACATGGTGATGGGCCGGATGGTCGCGATGAGCGTGAACCTGAGCGGCGAGCGCTACGAAGGCGGCGAGCTCGCGATCCGCAGCGTGCGCACCGGCTCCCTCCTCGCGTCCGTGCCCAACCTGGGCCTCGGCGACGCGGTCCTCTTCCGGCTCTCGCACGAGCTCGAGCATCGGGTATCCGACATGCGCGGAGCCGCACCGAAGACCGCCTACGCCGGCTGGTTCCGCATGCGCCCGGCGTTCGCGGACATCGTCGCCGGCCGCGCGAGCTTCTGAGCCCGACAGCGCGCCGCCCCAAATCCGCCACGGCCGTCGTTAAGAAAACCCAGATCGAGACGCAGTCTTGAACAGAGACCCCGCAGGACCGCGGGAGACGGCGACAGTCTCGCTCTCCGCCCCCTCCGTTTTCCGCGTCCTGCGGGGTTTTGTTTTGTCCTTTGGAAGACTTGGTCGTAGGCCCCGGAGTCGAACCGGGCCTATACCACCACAACCCGGGAGGGCGCCGCGACCCGCGGCCTTTTCGTGGTGCCTACGATACCGGCATGTAATGCACGCCTCGTGCCGCTGGGCCAAGCTCGCTGCGAGCGAGCGTGAGCGCCCTCCGACCCTGATCGCGGAGTCGTGTTTGCGACGGCGAGTTGACGGCGGGTCGTCGGCGCGCCCTCCGAGGTGCTCCGAGGCACGGCCATCGACACCGTGCGCTGCGTCCACCTCGGCATCGAGCTCGAGGTCAGCCGGAGCGACGACGAGGTCTCCGGCCTGACGCTCTTCCGCGCGCGGTGGTGACGGCTGCAAAGGGCGAGGCGTTCCCGGTCCCGTCTTCCCTCTCCGTTCCGGCTCGCTCCGCGATTGGCGTCGCAGCCGCGGCGGCTTGATCCGCTTTGAGGTCAGTCGAGCCCCGTCCCCCGCATAACCTCAGGTATGCTTATTGGGGTTCGTCGTCGGCTCCTGGCCGGCATCGTCTTGCTCTGTTGGGGGTGCGGCAGCGACGTCATCCGGTCCCCGGGGGACGGCGAGGGTGGGGAGGCTCCGAGCGCGCCCACCTTGACCGTCGAGGTGGCGAGGATAACCGGTGAGCCGTTGGGCGAGCTCGACGTCCTCGTCCACGATGCGTCCGGTAGCTTGCGATCGCGTCACGTCTCGAGCCCAAAGGGCCTCAGGGTGGAAGCAGCGCCAGGGGACACGGTGAGCGTGATCTGGAGACACGTCACGATCGACGGCGCTTGGCGCCTCGACGCGATCCGCGTGACCGAGGGGATGGAGCGCGCTCGGTTCATCCTCCACGCGCCGCCGAGCACGAGCGACAACCCGCCGATCCGACTGACGGTGACACAAGCCTCGGCGCCGGCGCTCACTCGCTATTCGGTGCTCGCGGAGTGCCTCCCGGCGGTCAGCTCCGAGAACCTGCCGGTCACGCTCGAGAACGACGCGTACGTCGGCTGCCCCTCGTCACCGACCTCATTCGTCTACGGGATGGGGTATGGCGCCGACCGCCTGCAGGCGTTCGACTACGCGGAGGTGTCCCACGTGACGGACGGCTCGGCCGCGATCACCTTCCCCACCACGTCGGTCGGCTCTCGCGCCATCGATATCACCGTGGCAGCGCCCTCGTATCCGAGCGTCTATTACCTCGAGGGAAGCACGGTCTGGTCTCACCGTGGCTGGCGGGGACACAACGCAAATGTGCCCGGGCTGCCCATCGAGCTGGTCCCGGCCCCGCTCACGATCCAGGTGGAGCTGCCGGCCCTGCCGATCGGCACGGTCGCCGCCGAGCTGCGCCTGGTCGACATGGACGTGTGTACCTTCTCCACGGCCACGCAGAGCGCGACGACCACCTGGAACCCGGTCCGGCTACGGATCCCTCTCGTCGACGAGACGGGCTCGAGCTACCGCATCGGGGAGGCGCGCCCGGAGCGCGGCATGGTGGACGTGGGCGATGCCGTCACGGTCCAGGCGGGCGGTCGCCGGTTTCACCTGCCCGCACCGACTCTCTCGGAGAAACAAGCCTTGCCTGCGCTCGAGATCCCGCCGGACCTGCCCCAGTCCTTCGAAGACGACGGCGGAGCCGCGGGCCGCCCGCAGATCGTCCACGACGACCGCGCGGAGGACGACGGCTACGTGGCTTACGTCGAGCGCGGCGTGGGTGACATGGGCGGCTTCGTCTTCTCGGGGGAGAGCCGCACGTCCGAGCCCTGCGCCACAGAGTGACCCGTCAGCCCTGCGTGTAGCTCGTGTTCTCGAGCAGGATGACGTTGGTCTTCGAGCGCGTCTCGCCGACGCTTGTCACGTAGAC
Organism: Myxococcales bacterium; assembly: GCA_016794345.1. GTDB lineage: Bacteria > Myxococcota_A > Polyangia > Polyangiales > Polyangiaceae > Xiheicaenibacterium > Xiheicaenibacterium phototrophicum. The sequence goes on along the minus strand of JAEUKE010000026.1, from coordinate 53,787 downwards.
GGCGGGCTTGTCCTGGATGGGGCAGACCTTCTCGCAGGCGCCGCAGCCGATGCAGAGCGACGGGTCCACGTGGGGGCGCTTCACGCGCACGGTCTCCATCGGCGGCTCGGCCCCGTTCTCGCCGGGGACGGCCGAGCGCTTGGGGACGTCGAGCTCCTCCGCCCAGATGGCCTTCGGCGAGGTCGGGCAGAACTCCTCACACACGATACACGGCGTGCCCATGGACCACGGCAGGCAGCGACCCTGGTCGAAGAAGGCGGTGCCGATGCTGATCGGCTTCTGGTCGATCCCGAGCTTCTGCTCTTCGGTGATCTTCTGGATGGCGCCCGTCGGGCACACCTGACCGCAGAGCACGCAGGAGTGCTCGCAGTAGCCGATGCGGGGGATGAGGATGGGCGTCCACACGCCCTCGACGCCCGCCTCGAACCAGGCCGGGTGCAGCGCGTTGTTCGGGCAGACCTTCATGCACTCCGCGCAGCGGATGCACCGCTCGAGGAACTCGCGCTCCTCCACCGAGCCCGGCGGACGAATGACACGATGGTCATAGTTCGCGTCGATGACGTCGGCGATACGGGTCGCGGGGATGGCCACCGCGCCCGCGGCGGCCGTCGCCATCGCCGTGCGGCGCGCGAGATCGGGCTCGCCGATCGTGCTCGTTCGGCCCGGGAGGAAGCGGAACTTGATCACGTCCTCCGGACAGGCCGACTCGCAGTTCATGCACATGTGGCACTCGTCCTGCCGCCACTTCACGCCGCCCTGCGGGCTGTCCGCGCCCTGGCAGTGCACGAGGCACAGGTTGCAGTCCGTGCACTTCGCGTGGTCCTTCTCCATGCCGAAGAGCGCGTGTTTGGCGATGACGCCCAGGAACGCGCCGAGCGGGCAGAGCACGCGACACCAGAACCGCGGGATGAAGCGGTTCATGAAGAGGATGGCGACGAACAGCGTGACGATGAACCACGTCTGGTGAAAATAGAACTGCTTGTTCTGCCAGACGGACTGCGCGAGGAAGTCCTGCGCGCGATCGCCCGTCTGCTGGACGGCCTGGACGCCCGTCGCGGCGGCGCCGTCGTTGGCGCGACCGGCGATGTATTGGGCCGCGGGGATGACCCCGAGGCCGATGGCGCGGACGGCGACGCAGATGGGATCGAAGAGCCCGCCGATCGCGCTGCCGGTCGCCGACGCCGCGAGGAACGCGATCATCAGGTAGTACTTCACGCGCTGGCGCGCCGGGTGGGTCTTGTTCTGCTCGACCCGCCGGCCGCCCTTCAGGTACCGCGAGGGGAAGATCCACCCGAAGAAGTGGTGGAGCGTGCCGAAGGGGCAAATCCACCCGCAGAAGACGCGGCCGAACAGGAGGGTGAGCGCGACGATGCCGACGCTCCACGCGAGCCCGCGGTACACCGTGTGTGTCGACAGAACCGTCATCGCGCCGACGAACGGGTCCGCCAGCAGGAAGCCCTCGACCGGCAGCCCGACGCGGATGCGCTCCCCCTCCGCCGCAAACGAGCCGCGGAAGCCCGTCTCGAAGAGGAGGTACAGAAAGAGCGCGAGGAACCCCGTCTGGGCGAAGCGGCGCGCCCACACGAGCACGCGGATGATGCGGCGGGCGGGCAGCCCGGAGCCAGGGCGCTTGGCGCCGGTCCAGAGCTTCACGATCTTGCTGCGCGCTGCGGCGAGCATGTCAGACCTCGACCACCGAGAGGTCTCGCCAGTTCATCGTCCCCAGCCCTCTTTCCGCCCCCATCTTGATGTACGGGATCTCCTCGGGCGTCTTGCCGATGAAGGTGCAGGCGAGCGCGTCCGCCGCGACCTGATCGGTCGAGGCGATGACCGTGAAGAAGTCCTTCGCGTCGGCGATGTTGCCGCCCTGCGGACCGTTGCGCAGGAGCACCCGCACGGCGTCCACCACGGTGAGCGTCGGCTGCAGGAAGGTGGCCAGGTCCGCGATGGAGACGTCGATGTTCTGATGGAGACGGTTGCGACGCCCGCCGAGCAGGCCGTACCAGTTTTTCATCGCCGCGGTGAAGCCGGCGAGGTTGTGGTGCTTGGCTACCGGGACGTTGATGACCTTGTCGGCGTTCACGAGCGGCGTGAAGACCGGCCACTCGTCGAGCACCTCCCCCTTGAGGCGCATGCGCCGGAAGCGGTGCTCGCCCGGGAGCACGACCTCCGCGCCCACGTCGTACGCGGCCTTCCAGATGCCGGAGCGCTGGAAGCACCGGTTCGGCTCGTTGCAGGACGCGTCCGTCACGACGACGTGTTTGGCGCCCGCGTCGTACGCGAGCCGCACGACCTCGGCCACGACGTGGGGGTTCGTGTTGGCCGCGTGCGCCGGCGTGCGATCCCAGCCGATGTTGGGCTTGACCACCACCACGTCGCCGCGCGAGACGAACCGTCGCATCCCGCCCAGGGCCTCGACCGCCTTCTGGACGAGCCGCGCCGGGTCCGTCTCGTTCCGCGCGATCGCCATGGCGGGCAGCTCGCCGCCGACGGGGAGGCGGTAGTCGCGTGTCTGCGGCTTGATCTGCGAGCGCGCGAGATCGAGCCCTCCGGGGTCGTGGAGGAGCTTCGCCGCGGCGGCCGAGCCGCCGAGGACGAGGCCGGCGGCTCCGAGCCGCCGCAGTGCTTCGCGCCGGGTTAGCGACATCCGGCTCTGACCCTAGCGCGAATGATGCCCATACGGAAGGCGAGCCCGGGGAAGCCCGAACCGGGTCCCCGGCTCAGCCCTCCGGGTAGGTCGCGCGCATCACACGGTCGAGGAGGCGCACCGCCAGGCGGCGTGGCAAGGCGCGGAGCCCCGCCATGAGGGCGCGGTTGGACCGGCCGAGGACGACCACCGGCCCGGGGGCGTCGAAGGACGCGAGCGCCTGCTCGGCCACGACGGTTGGAGGCGCAACGAGCGGCGCCCAGACGCGCGCCCCGGAGCGCGCGAAGGCCGGCGTGGAGACGGCGCCCGGGCACGCGACGCGAACGTCCACGCCGAACGGCGCGAGCTCGGCGAAGAGCGACTCGCCCAGGCGGACGCCGAAGGCCTTCGTGGCGCCGTAGACGGCGGTCCGCGTGTGTCCGATCAGCCCCGCGTTGGAGCCGACGATGAGGACCGCTCCGCGCCGGCGCGCCTGCATCCCCGGGACGACGGCGCAAACGAGGCCGAGGCTGCCCTTGATGTTCGTGTCGATCACCCGGCACGCGTCGGCGAACGGCGTCGCCACCACGTCGCCCACGCGGGCCTCGGCCGCGTTCAGCACGACCAGCCCGAGGTCGAGGGATCGGCACGCCACCTCGACGCGGTGGGCAGAAGAAGGGTCCGCGAGATCCTCGACGAGCGGCCGCACGTTCACCGCAAACGTCGCCCGGAGCTCGGCGCTCACCGCCTCGAGCTCGGGCCCTTTGCGGTCGAGGAGGACGAGATCGCAGCCACGCCGGGCCAGGCTCCGCGCGAACGCGGCGCCGAGCCCCTCGGCAGCGCCGGACACGAGGGCGACGGGGTGGAAGCGGTCGGGCAAGGCGCCGCCTTACTGAGCTTCGGCGGGCGCCGCGTCGTCCGGAGGGCTCGCGAGCGTGGTCGGGGCGGCCGTCGGAGGAGGCTGGGGCGGGCCGAGCGGCGCCTTGGGTGGCTCCGGATCGTAGGGAACGTCCGGAGGATCGCTCGACGGCGGAGCCACCGGGGAGCCGCTGCCTGCCGGCGGCAGCGAGCCCCCGCCCCCGCCGCCGGCGGGCTTCTCGAGGGCGCACGCGTCACGCTCGGCCTTGAGGCTCTCGTTCGCGCTCATGAGGTCCTTCTTGCTGGTCTCGCAGGCCGCGCGCTCCTCCTCGAGGGCAGCGCGCTCGGCCTGGAGGTCGCGCGTGAGCTTGTCGATCTCGGCCCTGTGCGCCTCGCGCTCGGTCTTCAGCTCCTCCTCGTGTTTCTTGCGCTCGAGGTTGAGCTGACCGCGCAGATCGCGCATCTGCTCGACCACGTCGTCACAGCCGCCCTCCTTGCTGGCGGCCGCGAGGCTGGTGAGCGTCTTTTCGTGCTCCTCGCGCTCGTGCTCGAGCTCGCCCGTGCACACCTGCGCCTCGCGCTTGGCGACCGCGTGGGAGGCGACGCAGGTGTCGAGCTTGTCGAACGACTCCGCGCCGCGGGTCCGCGCCTCTTCGAGCTCCCCCGCGAGCCGGAGCGTCTCTCGCTTCCACAACGCCACGCCGCCGAGCGCCGCGACGGCCACGAGCACGACCGCCGCCGCGACACGCGCGCGGGCGAGCGCCCGCCGCTGCGCGAAGCGCGCGATCTCTTCGGCGCGCTCGCGCTCGCGCTCGGGCTCGAGCAAGACGTCGAGCTGCTCCGCGACCTCGTTCATGTCGGGGCGCTCCTCCGGGGGAATCGCCATCCAGCGGGACAGGTAGCGGACGAGCTTCCGGCGCGGCTCGTCGGTTAGCTCGGGCAGCGCGTCGTCGTCGAGCGGGGCCGTCGCGCGCACCTGGTGGCTGTCGATCACCTGGCGCCTGGTCAGCGCCTTGGCGCCCGGGAACCGCTTCTCCCCGACGAGGGACCGGAGGACGGTCGCGCCGAAGCAATACACGTCCATCTTCTCGGAGAGGGGCACCTCCGCGTTCTCGGTGTCGAGGATCGCGGCGAGCTGCTCGGGCGCAGCGTAGAGGGCGGTGCCCGCGACGAAGGAGCCGTCTTTTTCGGCGGCCACGCCGAGGTCGAGCACGATGGGGTGCATGCGGCCCGCGAAGCGCGCGAGGAAGATGTTCTCGGGCTTCACGTCCTGGTGACGCAGGCCCGCCGCGTGCAGGGCCTGGAGCGCGCGCGCGATGGGGAGGAAGATGTCGTGCGCCTCGCGGAGATCGAGCGGCCCGCGTGCGAGGCGCTCGCCGAGCGTCTCGCCCTCGTAGACGGGCATCGTCAGCCAGACGTAGTCGCTGGTCATGCCGTGGTCCATCAACTGGACGACGTGTGGGTGGCCGATCTTGGCGAGCATGACGAGCTCGCGCTCGACGTTGCGGCCCACGTAGAAGGAGCGCGGGAGCACCTTCAGCGCGACGCGGTGCTCGGGGACATCGATGCGCTCGGCCACGTAGACCTTGCCGAAGTTGCCCTCCCCGAGGAGCCGCATCAGCCGATAGTGGTGGCCGACGATCGAGCCGGGCCCCGGAAGGTCACCCGCCTCGACCTCGTTGCGAGCGTCGTCCGCGACGCCGGCGGCCACCGTCGTGGCGAAGGGGCGCGTGCGCGTGGCGACGAGGTCTTCCGAGGAAGTCATCTCCCGCCCCGCAGCGTAACGGAGCGCTCGCGGTTGGGCCACTCGGGAGCAGGCCCGCCCCTCTCCTTGGATCTCGTGTAAGGTCCGGTCCGCGGCGCTCGTTGACCGGGCGACGGATCCACGGAGAAAGACCTCGATGGCGCTCTGGCGAACGACTCAGGCGTTGTTGTTGACGTTGCTTGTGTGGGCGCTCGCGGCCTGCGGCGGCTCGGCGCAAGACACGGCGGCCACGCCCGCTTATGGCCCGGCCGGGTACCCCGAGATGGCGGGGGGCATGGCGATGCCTGCGGAGCCCGCTCCGATGCGCGAGGCCGAAGAGGTCGCGCCGAGCGACGACGCGATGGACTACGCGAAGCAAGCGCCTCCCCCGCCGCCCATGGCTCCCGCCCCGCCGGGCGAGAAGCCGAAGCCTGGCCAGCAGGGCGCCGGCGCTGACAGCAAGCGCTCGCCCATCCTCATCTACACGGCCGACTACACGATGAGCGTCTTCGAGGTGCAGAAGAGCCTCGACGCGGTCGAGGGCATCGCGAAGGCGGCGGGCGGCTACCTGGCGCGCCGCGACGACACGACGATCACGGTTCGCGTGCCCGCCGAGAAGTTCCAGCAGGTCATCGCGGACGTGGAGAAGGTCGGCGACGTCACTCACCGGAACGTCGTCTCGGAGGACGTGACGGCCGAATACCGCGACCTCGAGATCCAGCTGCAGAACCAGCTCGCGCTCCGCCTGCGCTTCGAGAAGCTCCTGGAGAAGGCGAACAAGGTGGAGGAGGCGCTCCAGATCGAGAAGGAGCTCGGTCGCATCACCGGCGAGATCGAGCGCATCAAGGGCCGCTTGAAGCTGCTCACCGATCTCGCGCAGTTCTCCACCATCACGGTCAGCTTCCAGGCCCGCGTCTCCCAGAGCGTGCAACAGGGCCCGTTCGTCCTCCCCCTGCCTTGGCTCGGCAACCTCGGACTCAACCGCTTGATGAACCTCCAATGAGGACTCGAGAGATGATCCCGCGCACGACTCGATTCGCTCCGCTCCTCGCCCTGGCCCTGGCCGCGTGCGGCCGGCCCTATTCGGCGGCCACGCCCGACGGCTTCGTGGAGCTCGACGAGGATCGTTACGACAAGGCGGCACACGAATACCGTGCGAGCACGGCAGACGGTGTCGTCATCGGCATCCGTGCGTACGAAAACGACCCCGAGGTCGATCTCGCCCTCGCCGTGCGCGCGCTCGAGAACCGCGTGCGGCTCGGCCAGGGCTACGCCCTGCTCGACAAGAAAGACGCGACCGCTCGCGACGGAACGAAGGGGATGACGCTCCACTTCGGCCACGACGAATCGGGCGGCCCTCACCTCTATACCGTCACCATTTTCGTGACGGATGATTGGGTCTACCTCCTCGAGACGGGCGGAAAGAAGGAACTGGTCGACAAGGCTCAGGCGAGCTTGGACTGGGCGACAAAGAACTTCCTCCCCGACTGACCTTGTAGGACTGGCTCCCACCTCGCGGTAAGGACACCTTGAGCCCGCCCGTCCGTGTGCCGTTGCCACGGGCGAGATGTCAGCTGCCTCGACCATCCGACCGACCGGCGGACGCTCCCCGAGCGGGGGGCGTCGCGTCCTCATCGTGGAGGACAACAGCGAGCTCGGGCGAAGCCTGTCCCGATCCCTGTCCCAGGCGGGCTTCACCGTCCAGCACGTCTGCTCGGGCGTGGAAGCCGCCGAGCTCTTGATGCGCGAGTCGTTCGACGCCGTCCTTTCGGACATCTGTCTCCCCGAGATCAACGGCGTCGACCTCCTCCGCATGATCCGCGCCTACGACGTGGACGTGCCGGTCATCCTGATGACGGGCAACCCGTCCGTGGAGACCGCGCTCGAAGCGATGGAGCTCGGCGCGGTCAAATACCTGAAGAAGCCTCTCTCGAACTCCGGGGTCATGGCCGCCGTCCAGGGCGCCATCTCCTCGCCCAGCTCGATCCAGAAGGCTGTTCGCCTCGAAGACCACCTCGCAGAGCGGTTCGACGCCGCCTTGCACGAGATGTGGATCGCGTTCCAGCCGATCGCAGACATGAAGGACCGCTCCGTGCTCGGCTACGAGGCCTTCGTTCGCTCTCGCGAGCCCGGGCTCTCGACCCCTGCCGAGCTCTTCGCGGCGGCCGAGTCCCTCGGTCGCGTCGCCGAGGTCGGCGTGCGAGCGCGAGCGCTCGCCGCGCACGCGTTCGCCGCGTTGCCCGACAAACGCGCCCTCCTGTTCCTGAACGTGAACGCGACCGATCTCGAGGACAGGAGCCTCTACAGCGACACGGGCGTCCTCGCGCCGCTCGCTGGGCGGATCGTGCTCGAGATCGGCGACTGCAGCGCGATCGGGACGATCGACGAGCTCCGCAAGCGCGTGAGCGTGCTGCGACTGTACGGCTACCAGGTCGCCCTCGGAAACCTGGGGTCTGGCTTTCCGGGCCTCGACGGTCTGGTCGAGATCGAGCCCGACATGGCCAAGGTGGCGATGGGCATCGTCCGCAACATCGACGAATCCCGCAGCCGGCAAGAGGTCGTGCGGAGCATGGACCGGCTCGCCGAGCGGCTCGACATCCGCCTCATCGCAGAGGGGGTCGAAAACGAGCGCGAGCTCTCCACGCTGCGCCGGCTCGGGTGTCGGTTCGTGCAGGGCTACCACATCGGTCCGCCTTCCGCGGCGCTCTGCCCGGCCAGGACCGTCGGGGGCTCGAACCCCGCGCTCCCGGCGAGCCGCAAATCGGTGGCGTGATGGGCGCCGCCGTCGCTCTCGCCCCCGAGCCGCTCTACCCCGGCGCCACGATCGCCGGGCGGTTCACGTTGCGCGGCCTCATCGCGAGCGGGGGCACGAGCACGGTGTGGGCTGCGACCGACCGAGACGAGTTCTTCTCCAACGTCGCGCTCAAGATCATGAGCGCCAAATCCGCGGGCGACCCGATCGCGCTCGAGCGAATCCGCCGCGAAGCGGAGATCGGCTACTCGCTCGAGGGCCCGCATTTCGCGCGGACGATTACCCACGGCGTGCACCACGGCCTCGGCTTCCTCGCGCAGGAGCTCCTGTACGGGGAGACGCTGGCCGATCGGCTGAAGCGTTACGGGCGCATGAGCCCGGGCGAGTGCATGCCGTGGCTGGTGCAGCTCGCGAGCGGGCTCGCCGACGCGCACAAGCGCGGCGTCATCCACCGCGACCTTTCGCCGCGCAACGTGTTCTTCGCCAGGCAGGGCGACCGCGAGGTGCTCAAGATCCTCGACTTCGGGATCGCCGTCTCGCCGGCGTTCGCCAACAAGACCGCCCTGACGGAGCCGGGCAAGGTCATCGGCTCGATCCACTACCTCGCGCCCGAGCAGCTCCAACGCGAGCCGGTCGACGCGCGAACCGACATGTGGGCGCTCGCGGTGATCCTCTACCGCTCGGTGCTCGGCCGACGCCCCTTCGAGGGGGACGGCCTCGTTCCGCTCGCCGCCATCCTGCGCGAGGACCCGCCGCCGCCCAGCGTCGTCCTCCCGGGTGTCAGCCCGGCGGTGGACGCGTTCTTCCGCCGCGCGCTCTGCAAAGATCCGGACGGTCGTTTCCCGACCCTCGACGAACTGGTCATCGCGTTCGAAGCGCTGGCCGTAGGAATGGCGGCGCCGTCCCTGCAGGCGCCGCGCATCCCCTCCGATGCCCCGACGCGCATCCTCGCGCTCGGCGACGGGCGGCGCGAGCCGGGGCGATGGCAGATCTACGCCGCCGCCGCGGTCTTCCCGATCGTGCTGGTCGTGCTCGCGTTCCTGGCGCGGTGATCCAGGTGCGATCGGCGCGATCACCTTGCGTCGAGGTCGTTGGTGCTCGAAGCTTCGAGCGATGGCTCTCGGTCGCTTGGCCTCTCTCCTCCTCGTCGCCGGCGCCTGCACGTTCCCCGAGATCACCGTGATCCTGGAGGACGGTGGGGGCGGCACCGGCGGCACGGGCACCGTCTCCACGAGCGGGGGCACCACGGCCGCGACGACCTCGTCGACCTCGTCCTCTTCGACGGCGTCCTCCGCGTCGTCCGGTGGCGGCGGCGCGGGCGGAGGCTGCGTCGATCTCGACGAGGACGGCGAGGACAGCGTGCTCTGCGGCGGGACGGACTGCGACGACGACGGCGACGACGTGCCCGTGGACTCCGGCGACTGCTGCCCCTCCGGCCCGTGTGACTGCTACGACGGAGACGATCGCGTGAGGCCCGGGCAACCGGCCTACTTCACCGAGGCCTGGGACGGGGCAGACGACTACGACTACGACTGTTCGTCGTTCGAGGAGCCTCGCTACACGACCACGTGTCCCCAACAAGGCGTGCTCAGCTGCGGAGAGGGCAAGGCCTACGCGTCGTCGACGCCTTGCGGGCAAACGGGGCAAGCCCAGGGCTGCACGGGCATCCTCGGCTCCTGCAGCAAGTCGGGCACACCGTATTCGCTCCAGCAGGAGTGCCACTGAGTGGGGACGCGCAGCGAGGCCGAGCTCGCCACCGTCGAGCAGGAGATGCCCGCGTCCTCGGCCGAGGGCGCCGTCTTCGTCCTCGAGGTGATCGATGGCCCCGACCTCGGTGAGCGCTTCACGATCCAGCCCGACTCGCCCGGCCCCGTGCTCATCGGCCAGGCGACCGCTTGCGCCGTGCGGCTCGCCGATCGGCAGGTCTCGAGAAGACACGCCTCGCTCGATCCGAGGGGCGGGCGACTGCTCCTCGTAGACGCGGGGTCGACGAACGGAACGCTCGTGGGCGGGCTGCTCGTCGAGCGCGCGTGGCTCGTCGGCGGCGAGGTGATCCGCGTGGGCGCGACGTCGCTGCGGGTCGAGCGAGGCGCGCGAACGTTCGCGCGCCCGTCGCCCTCCGACCGGTTCGGCAGGCTCCTCGGCGCCTCCGCGTCCATGCGTCGACTCCATGGTCACTGCGAGCGGCTCGCGGGGACGCTGTCGCCCGTCTTGATCGAGGGCGAGCAGGGCACAGGTAAGGAGCTCTGCGCGGAGTCGCTCCACGAGGCGGGCCCGCGGCGCCAGGGGCCATTCGTCGTGTTCGATTGCACCACGCAGGCGGGCGGCCCCGGGCCCTTCGCGTCGGCGACCAGCGAGCCACCCCCGATGGCCGCAGCCATCGGAGGGACGATCTTCTTTCGCGAGATCTCGGAGCTCCCGCCCGCGTCGCAGGAGCGGCTGCGAGCCTGGCTCGAGGAGCAGCGAGCCGCCTCCCCGGCGGCCCGGCTCGGCACCGCCCTCGACGTGCGCGTGCTCGCGAGCTCGTCCCGCGACCTCGACCGAGCCGCCCAGCGTGACCGCTTCTCGGCCGGTCTCGTCGAGATCCTCGCGGGCAACCGCATCGTCTTGCCCCCGCTGCGGGAGCGCGCGGGCGACGTGCGCCTCCTGGCCGAGCGGTTCTTCGCGGAGCTCCACGACGGCACCTCCTCGCTCACCGAACGGGAGCTCGCGTCGCTCGAGGACAGCCCCCTGGCCGGCAACGTGCGCGAGCTGCGCTTCGAGATCGCACGCCTGGTCGGCCGACGAGAAGGTGGCGACCGCAGCGAGTCGATCGAGGAGGTGCTCGCGCTCGATCTGCCATTTTCGCAGGCGCGCCAGCGGGCCCTGCGCGAGTTCCAGAGGCGGTACGTCGAACGTGTCCTGGCCCGCCACGGCGGGAACGTCTCGCGAGCGGCGCACAGCGCGGGCATCGCGCGGCGCTACTTCCAGATCATCAAGGCGCGCAAGAGCGCCGGCGACGGCTGAGCGGCGCGCGATCGGCCGCGCGTGATCAGGCGAGGAGCGCGCGCCCGAGCGCGGAAGCAAACGCCGGCGCGTCCGACGGACGCGCGCGCCTATCCTTCGCCAGCGCCCGCTCGAAGACGGCGTCCACCTCGGGGCCGAGCCCGAGACCGAGCAGGCTCGGCGGGACAGGCTGCGCGTTTGCGATGTAGCCGAGGAGCTCGGGCAGCGAGTCGGCCTCGAAGGGCCGACGACCGCAGAGCGCGCGGTACGCCACCGCCGCGAGCGACCAGATGTCCGTCCGGTAGTCGACGCGATGGGGGCCTTCGACCTGCTCCGGGCTCATGTAGTGCGGCGTGCCCAGCAACATGCCGCTCTTCGTCACGCGCGCGTGGATCGAGGCGTGTTTGGCGAGACCGAAGTCGAGCACGCGGACGCGCCTTCCGCTCGCGGTGGTCTCGAGGAAGATGTTCTTGGGCGTGATGTCACGGTGGACCACGCCGGCCGCGTGCGCCTCCGCCAACCCGGCCGAGACGGCATCGACGAGCGGGAGCAACGCGTCGGGGCCGAGGCGGCCTTCGCGATCGAGGCAGCTCGCGAGGTCCTCTCCTTCGAGCAGCTCCATGACGAAGTAGGCGAGGCTCTCGGTGGTCCCCGAGTCGAGCACGGTGACGAAGCGCTCGCTCGGGAGCTCACGCATGATCGCCGCCTCGCGCGCGAAGCGGCCGGTCGACTCCGCCGCAGCCCGAGGAAGGAGCTTCGCCGCGACCTCCCCGCCCGTCTCGATATCCAGCGCTCGCCACACCTGCCCCATGTGGCCGCGAGACATCACGGATCGGAGCTCGTACCGCCCGGCGAGCGTCACGCCGACGGCGATGGCGGGGCTGCGGCGAACCGGCCAAGCGTCGGCGTCGACCGTGCTCTCGTCGTCGAGGGCACGGAAGCCATCCGCTGCTCGACGACGTCCTGCCGGGCTCACAATACGTCGCTCGGATCGGGCTTTCGAGTGGGGCGGCGCGGCGCGCTCGGCTCGTCGATCGGCTGGGGGGTGCTCGGCTTCGGCCGCGTGGAGGGCTCGGGGGCCGGGGCGTGTGACGGAGCCGCGGAAGGGATGTCGGCGAGATCGATGGCGTCGCTGGTCGGCTGCGGATCGACCGTCCGCGGAGGTGACGGGGACGGCGCGACCGCCGTCGACGAGGCCGGCGCCTCGGGCGCCGGGGCCGCGGGGGCCGCGGCGCTCTCGGCGCCCGAGAGAAAGACCCGCCACACACCCGCGACGCCGAGCGCGACCGCCAGGCCGAGGCCCGCCAGCAACAGCGCGCGGCCCGGCGGGCGGCGCGCCGGCACGACTTCGTCGAGGATCGGCTCGACGGAGCTCGTCGCGGGCGCCCGCACTGCGGCAGGCGTCGCGTTTGCCTCGAGCGCCGCACGGAACGCCCGCGCGAGATCGCCGGCGGTCGAGAACCTCGCCGCGGGGTCGAGCGAAAGCGCGCGCACGAAGAACGCGTCGATCTCGGGTCCGAGCCCCCCGACCCGATGGGACGGCGGGACGAATCGTCCGGCCACGATCGCCATGGCGACCTGCATGAACGCCTCCCCGTCGAACGGCAGCATCTGGGTGAGCGCCTCGTAAGCGAGCACGGCCATCGCCCAGAGGTCTCCGGCGCCGTTCGTCGTCGGTGTCCCGGAGACGTACTCGGGGCACATGTACGCCGGTGATCCGACGAGCACGTTGGCTGTCGTCTGCTTGGGCGAGTCGAGCTTCAACGAGGTGTCACGAAAGAGCTTGGCCACGCCGAAGTCCGCCAGCTTGTAGCCGCCGCGGTCGCCGCTCTGACAGAGCACGTTCGCGGGCTTGATGTCCCGGTGCGCGAGCCCCGCTCGATGGGCCGCGTCCACCGCCTCCGCGAGCTGATCGAGGACACGCGCGACCTCCTTCGGCGGCAGCGGCGCCCGCTGGATCGCGTCGTCGAGCGTCTCTCCTGGCGCGAGCTCCATCACGATGAAGGGCACGCCTCGGAAGAGCCCGGCGTCGTGGACCGCAACGATGCGATCGGTCACGGCGGCGAGGCGCGCAGAAATTTGCGCCTCAAACCGAAATCGCTCGAGCAGCGTATCGATCTGCGCCTCGGTCGCGAGGGACGTGGCGTGGAGAAACTTGATCGCCACGCGCGAGAGAAGGAGGTTGTGCTCCGCCTCCCAGACGGCGCCCGCGGCGCCGCGCCCCAGCTCGTGCTGCAGCGTGTACCGCTTCGCCACGACGACGCCGGCCGCGAGCTCGAGGGACCGTTCAGGAGCGGGCACCGTCATGAGTATAGGTCCCGAGGTTCACCCAGGCGAAACGCCCGCGCGACCTCCCGTCGTGCGATCGATCCGATCGCGGCTTGGGTGTCGGCTATAGTGAAGCCGTGGTCTCGACCGTCGCGGGGCTCTCGGGGCAGCGTCTCGGCGTCTACCTGGTCGAGGAGAAGCTCGGCAAGGGAGGCATGGCCGAGGTGTTTCGAGCGCTCGATACGCGCACGGGCCAGCGCGTCGCGCTGAAGGTGCTCGGGGAGGAGCGCGCCCAGAACCCCGCGCTCATGGCGCGCTTCGAGCGCGAGTGGCGCGTGCTCCGCGACGTCTGTCATCCGAACGTGGTCACCCTCCTGGACTGGCCTCACGAGGGGAAAGGACCGGCCTACTTCGCGATGGAGCTCCTGACCGGCGAGACGCTCGACAGCGCGCTCGGGAACGGCAAGACGCTCGAGCTCACAACGTTCTACGAGATCATCGGCCAGCTCGCGGACGGGCTCGGCGCCGTGCACAAGGCCGGCATCGTTCACCGCGACGTGAAGCCGGAGAACGTGTTCTTGTGCGAGGGACCTCGACCGGTGGCGAAGCTCCTCGACTTCGGCCTCGCCCGCGTCGAAAAGAGCCAGATCACCGGCTCGGGCCTCCTCGTCGGGACGCCTTCCTACGTGGCGCCGGAGCAGATCACCGGCGACGCCATCGACGCGCGCGCGGACATCTACGCGCTCGGGCTCGTCATGTTCCTGGCGCTCACTGGCCACCATCCGTTCGCGAGCGACGACCAGGTGGTGACGCTCGGCCACCAGCTCCTCTCGCCGCCGCCGCCACCCTCCTGGCTTCGCGAGGAGATCGCGCCGGCGCTCGAGGCGCTCGTCCTGCGCATGTTGCGGAAGAAGCCGGAGGATCGTCCGGCGAGCATGCGCGAGGTCTCGATGACGTTGAGGCTCCTCGCGCGGGGCGACATCGAGGACGACCTGGAGACAGGCCGTCCGAGCAACCCGCCGGACGACCGCTACGGACCGCTGAACCCGCTGGCCGAGAGCCTCGTCAAGAAGACCCTCGCCCGCAAAGGCTTTCGAGGCTGATCGCCTCAGCCGCTGGTGTGGACGCGGATCCCCACCGACCCGCAGAGCTCGACGATCGAAGCGTCCGTCTGCTCGGAGGGCGGGACGTAGAGGTCCTGCACACCGCCGAGGTTGATGAGACGCTTGGCGCAGGCTCGGCAAGGCAGGCGCGTGGAGAAGACGATCTTGGGCTCGCTCCGGGGGGCGTCGCAGTGAATGATCGCGTTCTCCTCCGCGTGCAGGCACCCGCAGTCGGGACCGTCGCTGTCGCAGCGGTTCGGCAGCCCGCTCGCGTTGCCCGTGTAGCCGATGGCCAGGACCTTCCTGAAGTCCACGCTCGTGATCACCGTTCCGACGCGCTCGACGACACACGTGGAGCGCGCGGCCAGCGCGCGCGCCAGCGTCATGTAGATCTCGGGGAAGGTCGGCCTGTCCGACATGGGTCGAAGGGTACGCCGCAGCAGAAGGTCGGGTCAAAAGGAGCCCACCAGGCCGGCGAAGGCCCCGCCCGGGAGCGGGGCGACGAAGGGCAAGGCGGCCGCCTTCTCCCCGTCCGAGGGGGCGGAGGTCGCGTCGACCACCAGGAGGACGACGCCCGTCGCGAGCCCGACGCCACCGGCGACCGCGAGCACGTTCACCGCGGCCGAGGCCGCCTGGCCCGAATCCACGGAGTCCGTCACGTCCACCCGACAGGGCGTGTTCTCGTAGTCGGGACACGCAGACTCCACGTCCGAGAGGGCGCCCTCGTAGAACCCGAGCGCCACGCCCATCCCGGCGAGCGCCGCGCCTCCCACGGCCATCGAGACGATGCCGCCGATCATCAGGCCGGAAGGCCCCTGCTCCGAGCGCGTCGGACCGCGTGCGGGCGGAGGCGTCGTCGGGGCGGCGGCGCCCTTCGCTGCGGCCGGCCGCGCCTGCAGCTCGACCCGGTAGCGCTGCCCTTCTTCGAGAGCCAGAGAACGAGACTGCGGGACGGCCCCCGTGTCCTCGAGCACGAGCTCCACGCGGCCGACGTCCTGCTCGAGCTCGGTGCCGAGCAGCCGCGGGTCGAACGGCAGGCCGTTGATCAGCACGCGCCCCTCGCCTCGAAGCGTCACCGTGAGCTTCGGAACACGCGGCTCGAGGCGAGCGCGGGCCTCGTCGGCGTGGCGCTCCCAGCCCTCGTAACGAGCCTCGCCAGAGCGGACGACGGCCAGGCCGAGGTCGCGCCAGGTGCGGCGGGCGGCGGCGAAGCGCCCGAGCTCCTCCTCGCACTCGGCGATGTTCCGCATGGCCCCGAGCCCCTCCGGGTAGGTCTCGAGCGACTTCTTGAACGCGAGGATCGCCTCGCGGCACTTACCCTGTTCGCGAAGTTGCCGTCCTTCCGCGAACAGGGTCCGCGCCTCGGCCTCCCCCGCCGAGGCGGCGGACGGAAGGAGCGAGAGAACGATCGCGCCGAAGACCAGCCAGAGTGTCGGAAAGCCTCGCATGGATAACTAGTCTCTCCCTAGGATACATGTTGTTACGTAACGGAGCACGCCTCGGCGATTCGCCGGCAGCTCCTCGTGTAGGATCGAGACGTTTCGCCCGGACCACCGAAGGTGACTGTCGACGACCAATCCCCGCCCAGCGCCGAAGCCGAGGCCGAGCCTGCTCCGCGGCGCCCCCCGAGCCTCGTCCCCAGGACTCGCTCGCAGGCGTCGTTCGGCGCCAGCCTCATCGGGCTCGACACGCTGAAGCCTGCTGACAGAAGAGTCATCTTCAGGCAAGCGATGGCCGCGCTCGCGCGAACGGCGTCCGAAGAAGGGCCCGGCCCGCTCGAGGGCCTGCGCCCCGAGGCGCTCCAGCGAGCCGTGGCCGTGGCCATGGAGGCTGGCCTGTTCGACGATCTCGACTGGCTCGACCCGGGGCCTGCCGGCTGCGCGCTGTACCAGCTCGCCGCGGCCCTGCCCGCGTCCGCCGAGCAGCGCGATCTCGGCCGCCGGGTCCTGTCGCGCTTGCTCGCCGGCAGCGCGGAGACGTTCGCCGCGATGAGCGCGCTCATGGCCCGCGCGGGTGGCAAGGGCCTCACCAGTCAGCCGATCGTCGCCCGCGTCTCGCTCCTGGTGGAGCTGCCGCTGGCCCACGGCGTGAACGACGGCGCGCTCGCCCTCGGCATCGCCTCGCGCCGGCAGCTCGCGCGCGAGTACATCGTCCAGCGGTCGACCCGCTCGCTCTCGGAGCGCCGCCTCGCTGCGCGGCTCCTGGAGCGCGCGGCGCGCGAGGCGGTTCGGCGCGCGACGCTGGGGGATCGCTCCGCGCTCCGCCTCGTCGGCCCCGACGGCATGCTCGAGAGCGTGTGGACGCGCCTGCTCGGAGATCGAGAGCCGCTCGTGTGGAGGCACGTGGCGATCGCGCGCGGACTGCTCCTGCCATTTTACGAAGCCGGCTGCGCGAGCCTCGAAGAGGAGCTGCGGCCCGAGCACTCACCGACCGAATGGAGACGAGCGGCCGGCGCCCTCGGCGGCGTCGCGGTGTCCAAGCCGGACCTCGCCATCAAGCTCGCGAGCCGAGCCTTCCGAGAGGGCCTCACCAGCCGCGACCCCGGCGCCGTCCTCCCGTTCGTGCTCGGCCTCGCGCGGGCGGTCGAGAGCGAGCCCGAGGCGGCGACCGAGCTCTTCGAGCTCGCGGCTGGCGGGTCGGCGGAGGACCTCGCGGAGGGCTTGATCGCGCTCCGGCGCGACGTCGGCGACTCGACGCTCTTCGAGCGGCACGCGCCGACCTTGCTGGATCGGTTGCAGCGAGCGGCGAAGCCCGCGTTCGACGACGGCGCGGTCGCCCTGCGCGCGGAGCTCTCGCGCGCCCTCGCCCCCGATCACGCGGAGACACACACGTTGCTCGCTCAGCTCGATCAGGCGCTCGCGGCGTTTGCGACCGAGGGTGCCCGGGCCGCCCACGAGCGAGGCCTCGCCCTCTTCGAGTCGGCCAAGGGGACGGTCGAGGCGCTCTTCGCGGTCGAAGGCCAGGCGTACGACTCCGACCCCGGAGCGCTGGGCCGCCGGACCTCGTTCGGCGTCATCCGCGACCTCGACATGGCGCTCCTCGAGACCAGCACCCTGCCCTCGCTGCTCCACCTCGACAACCGGCCGGAGCGCGTGCGGGCGAGCGAAGAGACCCTCGATCTCCTGCGTGACCGGGTCTTCTCGTTCGTCCTGGATCGCGAGGTCGTCTCCGGGGCAGATCCGAATGACAAACATGTCATCTTGCACCTGGCGCGCCTCCGCGCGCTGCTCCACTTGCTCGACAGCGACACCCTGAGCCGCGGCGAAGACGGCGTCGCCGAGGCGCCGCTCGGCCGGTGGCGCACGGCCTTGCGCGAGCTCGAGGCCTGCTTCGAGCGGGGCGCGCCGCCGCCGCTCCGCCGGGCGCTGATGGCGACCTTCGCGCGCTCCCTCGACGCGCTCACGCGCGCCGGCGCGTGTGACGTCTCGGACACGGTGCTCGTCGCCACCGGGGTGTTCGAGGCTGCCCGGGACCTCGCGACGCTCGGGGAGGCCTCGATGGACCCCGACTTCCGCGGCCTCGTCTCGCGCTTCGCGGACCTCGTCCGCGCGCTCGAGGCGCCGGCGCGGGCGCCGGCGGAGCCGTCGGACTCGCTCTTCCCGCCCGCCCCCGAGCGGACCGATCGCGTCCCGCCGGGCGCGCTCGCGGCCCTCCTGGCCTTGACCGACGGCCTCGCAGAGGTCGGGACCGCGCGCGCCGACGCGCTGCGGTCGGTCCTCATCCGGTTGCATCACGCGGCCGGGGCGGTCGGGGCCGCGGAGACGCTCGGGGATCTCGCGCCGCAGGGCGCGGACTCGGACACCGTGCTCACGCTCGAGAACGCCGCGCACGCGCTGGCGCAGATCCACGCCGGCGCGCGAGCCCGCGCGCTCGACGCGCTCTCCGACGAAGGCGTCCCGCCCGCGGCGAGCCGCACCCTCTCCAGCCTCGTCGCGAGGGAGAGCGCCTCGGGGGAGAAGGCCGGTGAAGCGGCGCACGCGGACGCGGCACACACGCTCGCGATCGGGATCCCCGGCCCCCTCGGCGACATCGTCACCGCGGTCGCCCGCGCGGTCGGCAACCTGCCGACCAAACAGGCGGGCGCGGCGGAGAACCGGCGCCCGGACGCATCGCCCGCCGCCGAGCTGCCGGCGTGGCTCCCGCCGCGCCGCGTGCTCGGCGCGTTCTACGTGGAGCGCGCGCTCGGCGCGGGCGGCGTGAGCTCGGTATTCGTGGTGACCCGCGTCGAGGATCGCCACGACCCTTCGGCCGAGCGCTTCGCGCTCAAGGTCCCCGACTACAACGAGAACGCCGCGCGGCACCTGTCGGAGGCGCAGTTCCTCGCGCACTTCCGGGCGGAGGCGTCGGCGCTGATGTCGCTGCCGTCACATCCCTGCCTCGCCAAGTTCGTCTCGTTCGATCTCGCGGCGCGGCCCAAGCCGATCCTCGTCATGGAGCTCGTCGAGGGACCCAACCTCGAACGACTGATCGAGACGCAGGGGCTCGACGTGCCGCGCGCGGTGCACGCGCTCGGCGAGGTCCTCGACGGGCTCGTGGCCATGCACGAGGCGGGTGTCGGCCACCTCGATCTCAAGCCCGCGAACGTCCTCCTGCGCGGCGGGCAGACGGCGGTCCTCGTGGACTTCGGTCTGGCCGGCCGCAACCTCCGCCCTGGGTGCGGGTCGGCTCCGTACTCACCGCCCGAGGTCTGGGGCGTGGCGCCGAGCGAAGCAGAGCCGACCCCGATGGCCGCCGACGTCTACGCGTTTGCGTGCCTCGCCTACGAGGTGCTGTCGGGCGAGCTGCTCATGGAGGGCGACACCGAGATCGCGCTCGTCAGCGCGCACGTGTCCCACGACGGCTTGCCCCCGCGCCTCCGGGGGCTGGCGCGGGACCCGCGCTTCGCCGAGCTAGGGGAGCTCCTCTTCGCAGCGCTCCGCAAGCTCCCGCAGAACCGGATCTCGACCCGCGAGCTCAAGCTCGAGTGGACCCGCCGCACCCAGCGCCTCCTCAAGAGCCCGCCCGCCTGGCCCATCTCGTTCACAGGGTAGCTGCGCCTGGCCCGTCGCGTAGGATGCGCACCCTACCCGACCGGAGGAGGCGCCATGGGCTTGTTGGATTCGATGTTCGGAGGCGGAACCAGTCTCACCCTCTCGCTGGATACGCCGCAGGCCTCGGCCGGTGGCGTCGTCGGCGGGAAGATCACGCTCGTCGGCGGAAAGAAGCCGCTCAAGCTGACCGAGCTCACGGTCAAGCTGCTCTACGTCTGCGTCACGTCACGTGACGACTCGCCGATGCCGAACATCGACACCCGCGTCTTGCTCACGCAGACCGTCGCGGCCGGCGAGGACCTGCCGCCGGGTGCACAGAAGCAGTTCGCGTTCCGCTTCACGCTGCCACACGGCACCGAGACGACCGCCCACAACGTCTCGTACAAGGTGCTCGCGTCTGCGGACATCCCGAGCGTGAAGGACCCCGGCGCAGACGCGGAGCTCCGCGTGGTCGACGCCGACGAGGACCAGCACCGGCTCCTCCCCCTGGAGGAGGTATTCAACCGCTTCCCGGGTCTGCGCAGCTCGAACGAGGGCGAGCTCGTCGATGCGCTCCGCGATCTCTTCCTGGCCTGCTACTCGGAGGGCGGCCAGTTCATGGAGATCGAGCCGTACCTGGCGGACGTCATGCGTCGCGGCACGGTGGAGGTGCGCCGAGGCGCGCTCGAGGCGTGGGCCAACCTCGTCGACAACCGCGTCACGCCCCAGCACCTGCAGACGCTCTACGCCGTCGCCAACACGCCTGGCCTCGATCAGGCCACGTTCGACCAGGTGATCATCGCGGCCTGCAAGTTCGCGGAAGAGGGCGCCTTCCACCTCGTCCAGCAGCTCGCCCAGCACAGCGACCCACACGTCCGCCGCGAGGTCGCGAGCAACCTGCGCTTCAACGCGGCCGAGAAGTTCGCGGGCAAGCGCGAGCTCGTGATCCAGCTCGCGCAGGATCAAGACCCGACCGTGCGCACCGCCGCCGTCGGCACGTTCTCCTGCTTCCGCGACGACCAGCAGATCATGTACGGCGTCGCGAACCAGATCGATCGCGACCCCAGCCCCGCGGTCCAGGCGGCCGGAATCTCGACGCTCGCCCTCGCACACCACCACGGGATGGGCGATCTCACCTTCGCGGTCTACGAGAAGCACCTCGCGAACCCAGCGGTCGAGGTGCGCAAGGAGATCGCCTCGAGCATCAACTGGCTGCCCAAGCGGGAGGTGCAGCGCATCTTCGGGCTCGTCCAGCGCCTCCTCTCGGACCCCGAGGAGGACGTGCGCTCGGCGATGGCGTTCCAGTTCTTCAACCTGTCGGAGCTGCCCCAGCTCCTGCCGCTCGCCCAGCACACGATCCAGAACGACCCCTCGCCGAGCGTTCGCCGCGAGGCCATGGGGGGCGTCGCGAGCATGATGAAGCCCGAGCAAGCGGCTGCCTTCTACGGTCAGGTGCTCGCCTCCGACCAGAGCGAGGACACGATGTGGGCGGTCCTGAATGGCCTCCGGCATCACCGCGAGCACCCGCAGGGCAAAAAGCTCCTGCTTCAGCTGGCGAGCTCGCCCTACGAGCACCTCGCCAACGCCGCGCGCGAAGAGCTCACGAACCGCTGAGGTTCGCGCGGACGTCTCAGAGAGGCAGCGGGCCGCGGTGCAGGGGGGTGCTCGGCCCGATGTCCATTCCCGACCACTCGACGAGGTAGCCGGACTTGTGATCGCCGAGCGTGCCGGTGATCCCGAAGGTCTCGTCGGTCCCGCCGGTCATGCGGAGCACCTGAGCCCAGAGGTCGCCCATCGTGTGCCTCGGCGCGACCACGTGCCGGCCCTGCCCACCCGGGAAGGCCGAGGGCATGCCGGCCATGATGACGGGAACGTCATAGCTCAGGTGCCCTGAGCCGAAGCCCATCTCGCTCACCCAGACGACGAGGGTGCTGTCGAGCATCGGGTTGCCGTCGAGGTCGACCATCTGGTTCAGGCGCTCGACCAGGGTCCGGAAGCTCTTGGTGAAGTAGTTGAACGCGGTCATCAGGACCGGCCCCGCGGGGTCGGACGGGTTCCAGTTCTCGTGGATGAGCGCGTGCCAGTTGCTGTTCAAGAGCATGTCGTTCCCGCTCGGAAACTCCGACGGGAAGAGCGGATCGTACCCGGCGTAGAAGTCGAGAACGGCCACGCGGGTGATGTCGCAGGCGAGGGCCTGGACCACGTTCTCGATCTGGAGAGGCGTCGTGATCGCGTCCTTCTGGCCGCGGCCGTTCTCGCCCGAATAGTCCGGGAACGCGCCCACGTCGGGGACGGTGCAGCTCTCGGTCGGGGTGACTCCGCCGCCGCCGGCCGACTTGAGCTTCTCGATGAACGCCGCGTGCTGATCGAGCCGATCGCGATCCGCGGCGTTGAGCTTGCTCCGCAGCGACAGAAAATCCTTCGCGACGCCGTCGAGGATGCTCTTTCGTTGCGCGACGAGCCGATCGTGCAGCGTGGGGGCAGGCGGGTCGGGATCGACCTGGACCGAGCCGAAGAGGTCCGTCACGACCTCCTCCGGACGGGTGCTCGCGAGCCAGGGCGGGCTGCCGTCGGGGCCGTAGGCGCTGCCGCCCCAGTAGAAGCCGCCGGCGCACTGCGCGGGAAACACGATTGACGGCTTCATCGACGTGTTCGCGCGCAGCCGCTCGCCGAGCACGTAGTCGATCGACGCGGCCGACGCGGTCTCGGTGTCGGCGACCCCATCCCAGTTGGGCACGGCACAGGTCAGGCAGCTGGTCTCCACCGAGCCGTGCCCGCCGTCGTCTCCCGTGGTGTGGCGGACCACGTTGTCGATCCCGTCGATTGTCACGATCTTGTCGCGGATCGGCGCGAGCTCGGCGAGCGCCGGCGAGATGGTGGCGGAGAGCGCGCCGGCGGCGCCGGGCGTCCACGGATCGGGACCGCTCTCGCGGCTGAGCGGCCGGCCGTGCCGGTGCATCACGAACACGACTCGCTTGGGCGGGGCCTCGACGCCCGCGAAGCCCTTCCGAGGCGCAAAGGCCTCCAGCATCGGGAGCGCGAGCGCCGCTCCGCCGAGACCGCGCAAGAACCGTCGTCGATCCAATCGTTGGCTCATGGTGCTCTTCTCTTTCTCGGGCGGCTCTCAGTCACGTCGGATCGCGAAGGCGTCGCTCACGGCCATGGCCACCAAGGCGTCGGCGAGCTTGCCCTCCGGCGAGGCGACCACCTCACCGATCTCCTTCGCGGCGCAGACGTCCTCTTCCGTCTCGGGGCGCGAGAGCGCGAAGCGGACGATCTGTGTGCCGAAACACGCGGCGACCGCAGGGTCGTTCGCGAGCGCGGCGAACATGTCCGAGTAAGAGGCGAAGGTCAGGTCGCCGTCGCCCACCGCGAGCAACGTGCCCGAGGGGTCGATCGCCTTGCCGCTCGTGTAGGCCGTCCTGTACTCGCCGAGGGCGCCGAAGTTCTCGAGAGCGAGCCCCCCCGGGTCTATCTGGTGGTGGCAACCCGCGCACGAGGGGTTCGCGGTGACGCTCGCCGACACGTCCTTGCCCGTCGGGTCCGCGGGCTTCGGGATCGCAGCGAACTGCGCCTGCGCGTCGGCCGGCGGGGATCCGAGCTCCGCACAGAGCAGGCGCACGCGGACGAACTTGCCGCGCGCGACGTAGTTGGCGTCGCCGTAGTGCGCGTGCGAGGCGAGGAAGAGGGGCTGCGTCACGAGCCCGCTGTAGCGCTCGTCGAGCTGGGTCTGGGTCCACTCGGTCGGCTGGCTCGTCTGACCGAAGAAGCGCGCCATGTTCGCGTCGACCCAGGCCGCGCGCGAGGTGAGCAGGCTCTCGATCGTCCCGTTCCTCGCCTCGTCGAGCACGAACCGATCGAAGGACTCGGCCATCGAGGCGGCTTGCGCGTCGTCGAAGCCGGCCACCGCGTTCGGGTCCTTGTCACCGGGCGTGACGTCTTCGGTCACGGTCCACTCGCGGAAGAACCGGATCAACGTCGCGTCGGCGCGCGGGTCGGCGAGGAGCCGGCGCGCCTCCGCGGCGCGAGCCTCGCGGTCTGCGAGCTCGCCGCTCGCCGCCTTCGCGAGGAGCTGCTCGTCTGGGATCGTCTGCCACAAGTAGAAGGAGAGACGGGTCGCGAGCTCGTAGCCGTCGAGCTCGCGGCCCTCGCCGCCGGCAGCCTCCGTCAGGTAGACGAACTGCGGCGTCTGGAGCGCGTGCGCGGTCACCATGGCGATCGCCTCGGTGAAGCTCGCGCCGGTCGCTCGCCCGTCGTCGTACGTCGCGACGAGCGTCGCGCGCTCCTCCTCCGTGATGGGCCGCCGGTAGGCGCGCTCCACGTAGGTGGACAGGTAGGTCTCGAGGCAAACGTCGCCGGGGTCCGCTTCGGCCGCGCAGGGCAGCAGCGTGGGGAGCGAGCCGGCCACCGACTCGGCCACGTCCTCGGCCGCGATCATGAGCGACTCGACCGACTGCTCGCCGACCGTGTAGAGCGTGGGCTCGGTGGAGAATCCGGTCGACGATTTGCCGTAGCTGCCCGGATACTTGTCGCTGGGCACGACCGTCGATCCGAATACGTCCCGGATCACGTTCTTGTATTCGGTCGGCGTCAGGCGCCTCGCGTCGAGCCGGGTGGGGAGCGCGCCGTTGGCGCAGAGCGGGCCCCCATCCTCGCCGAGCGCGCCGTCTCCCGGCCCATCACCGATGTCGCCCACGCAGCCTGGGACGAGGAGCAACGTCGCGAGGAGCGCCAGGGTCGAGCGGGGGTTCAAGGTCATGGTGGCTCCGGCCCTCGAGCAGGAAACGTGCCCGCAAAGAACGCCCAGTTCGCGACCATTTCACCGCTCGTCGAGGTCCCGTGAGGAATGGACTCCGCAGGTCGTGGAGAGCCCAGTCGGCACCCTGCGGTACGCTGGGGCACCGCATGCCTCCTTCCGATGCCGACGCCACGCTCCGAGCTCGCCCTCGGGGCGCGACAAACGAGCCCCCCGGCTACCGCATCCGCGTCGTCGCCGGCCCGGACGTCGGCGCGACGGCGACAATCGACGTCTCCGATCCCAACCGTGTGCTCGTGGGGACCTCGCCGGCCTGTCAGCTCCGCCTGACCGATCCGACGGTCTCGCGCAGGCACGCGGCGCTCGACGCGACAACGCGTGGCCTGCCGGCGAGGAGATCCACACCGACGAGTTCGGCCGCGTTCGGGTCCAGTTCCACTGGGACCGCGAGGGCACCCGGGACGAACGCTCGTCCTGCTGGCTCCCGGTGAGCCAGGCATGGGGCGGCGCCGGCTTCGGCGGCGTGAACCTCCCGCGCGTCGGGCAGGAAGTGCTGGTGGACTTCTTGAACGGCGATCCTGACAGACCTGTCGTCATCGGACGCGTATTCACGCGTAACCAGCCGACCCCCTACCCGCTCCCGGCGCACCGGACCGTGAGCGGCCTCCGCTCGGAGTCGTCGCCCCGCGGGCGGTCGGTCGGCGCCGCCTCGGCCGGCTCCTGGCCCGCGATCATCGCCCCTCGGCGGCGGACAGGGAATGGACGAGGGCGCGATCGACGAGGCCGCCTCCACTCCCTCGCCCTTCCGCGCCACCTCGCCGGGCGGGACCACTCACCGCTGGTCGGGCTCCGAGATCACCTTCCGCGACAGCGCAGGAAGCGAGCTCGTCTACCTGCAAGCGCAGCGAGACTTTCACGCGGTGACGAAGAACGACGGCGTCGCGGTCGTGGGAAACAACGACGCCACGCGGGTGGGGGCCGACCGACTGGCTCAGATCGGCAACTCCGAGCAGCTCGAGATCGCGCAGAACCAGACGACTCGCATCGGGGCCGCGCAGAAGACGACGGTGCAGAACGACATCGACGTCGAGTCGGTGGGGGGCAGCGAACGACACGTCGTGGCCGAGCACTTCTTCGTCAGCGCGAAGGAGATCGGACTCACCGCCGCCGAGCAGATCGTCCTCCACGTGGGGTCGAGCCTCATCGCGATAAGGCCCGACTGCATCGTGATCCAGGCGCCCCACGTGTTCGTGAGCCCGGGCGCCGCCGCGGTCGCGCAGATGATCGATCACGGCATCACGCCCGAGACGCCGCAGCAGCGCGAGGCGCGCGAGGCGAGCGAAGCCGCCGCGCGGGAGCGGCGGGAGCAGGTCGGTGTCCGGCCCTACGACCCGGCGGCACGCCCGCAGTCTCGCGCCGACGAAGCGCGCGCGGCTATCAACCGCTCGCAGCAGCTCGCGAGCGGGTCGCGCCTGCCCCCGGAGGTCGAGCGCGAGCACTTCGACGACATGCTGAGAAGCCGAGGATTCAACGATACGGAGCGGCGCGAAGCGATCGACCAATGGCTTCGCGACAACCCCAGGAGGCAAGGGCGATGAGGGTCGCGTGAATGGCGATGCACGGTGTGATCGGGCTTTCGGACGGGTGGATCGATCTGACGCGGACGAAGGCGGAGCCCGCGCGGCTGGTGGCCATCGCGGGGCCGCCCAGCTCCGGCAAGACGCGCCTGCTCGAGACGCTCGTCGCTGCCAAGGAAGCTGCGGCGCCCTATGGCCCCACACCCTCCAGCAACGATTGGATCGCCTCGGGGAAGGCGGGAGCCAAGGTCACCGTGGAGTGGTGGCTCGACGCCGACGAGATCGCTTATGCCGGAACAGAGTCGGCCTTCCAGACAGCCGAGACGTCGTTCGCCAAGGACAAGCTCCCGCGCACCAGCGCCGACCCAGGCTTGACGGCGATCCTCGCCCGCTACGATCACGCACCCGAGACCGCAAAGGTCGACTACTTCCCCGCCGACCGCGCGATCCCGAGGCTCGCTCCCAAGCTCGGCAACGTCGTGGCCCACCAGCGGCTCGTGCGGCTTGCGGCAGGCCCGCACAAGTATGGCGCGCTCGTCAAATGGGCCACCGAGCTCGCGCGGACTGCGGCGCTCGAGTGGCAGCGCCTGACAGAGCTCTTCGAGCGCCTCACCAGGGGCCGCCGCGTCGTCGCGCCCAGCCAGGGCCCCGGCCTGGCTTTCGAGACCTCCCGCGGCGAGCTGGTCGACGTGCACCAGCTCGGCAACGCCGACCGAATGGCGTTCCTCTTCGCCGCCGGTGTCCTCATGGTGGGCCTCGAACGGTCGGTCGTGCTGGTGGACACGCCCGAGCTCCACCTGCCACCCGAGCAGAGCTCGCGCATGTTGGCAGAGCTTCTGGCCGCCTGTCCCTCGAGCCAATGGATCGTCGCGACCCACGACCCGAGGACGATCGAGATGGCCGAGACCGTCGTCCACCTGGGAGAGCGCCGATGAACGAATCGCTCCGCATGAATGAAGGCACCGTCCGTGTCCCCGCGAGCTTCACCGATCTCTCGGTGCAGATCCTCGAGTGGCGGCGGGATGACGGCACCAGGATCGCGATGACCGTCCAGCGCGAGCCGCTGCCCGAGGGCGAGGATCTCGACGGCTACGTGCGGCGCGCCGTCGGCGAGTACTACCGCGAGCTCTCGTCGTTCCGGATCGACGCGCGCCGCGCGGTCGAAGGCGCGCGGGTCCCCGCCCTCTTCCTGTCGTTCCGCTGGCAGGGCGAGGCCGGCCTCGTCTGTCAGGCGCAGGGCTTCGCCAGGCTGGGCGGCAAGCTCTTGCTCATCACGACGACGACGGCCAGCGCTCGGCGCCGCGCGGAAGCCGAGCAGATCGTGCTCGACGCGCTCGCCGACCTGCACGCCCCCGAAGCCGAGCAAGCGGTGCAGCCCCAATGACCATGCGCCACGCCGCCCGCGTGGGATCACGAGGGCCACGCTGCTCCAGCACCTGGCCGGAAAGCCCGTCAACGTGCGAGACGCGCTCATCGCGTCGGCGGAGCTGCTCGGCGGCTTCCTCTCGTCGATCGGAGAGCCCGCCGTCGGTCGCCCCATCGGCAGCGCCGCCAACACCACGAGCCTGACGCGGCGCTGGCTGAAGTACCACCGAGAAGGCGGCGGGAGCGTAGCGCTCCGCGAGGCGATCATTCGCACACCGGGGACGCCAGCGCGGATGTACGGCGCGATCCGAGCCCTGCTCTGGTGAGTCCTCGCCGACCAGCAACTTCGACGATCAGGCGACGACGGCGCCGTCTGGGATGGACGCCTGGCGGCGCGGCGGCTCGAGCACCTTCGCGAGGCGCGCGTAGATGACCGCCTCCCCGGCCGCGACGACCGCGAGCGCGCCGAGCCCGCCGATGCAGAGCGTGAACGACGAGAGGAGAATGACCACCACGCCAGCGACGTCGTAGACGAAGAGATCGGTCCGGCGTCCCTCGGTCGCGCGCCAGCTGGCGCGGAGCGCACGGATGGGTCCGAAGCCCTGGTCGGCGGCGAAGTAGACCCCCAGGCGCGTCGCCTGGACGAAGACGATGAGCGGAATGATGCCGGCCGCGATGCCGGCCATGCCGAGGAGGAGCGCGACGGCGAAGCTGTCGGTCAGCCAGTGGACCAACGCGCCCGGCGCGACGGCGACGAGGAGGATGGCCCACACGCCGAGCCAGCGCACGAGCTCCACGACGTACACCCCGGGCGCGCGGACCAGGCTGCGCGAGAGCACCTCGAAGAGCGGCACGTCGGGCTGACGCGCGGCTCGCGCGTACACGCCGACCACGATCGATCGCACGACGACCGTCAGGATCGCGGGCAAGATGGGGTACCACGTGAGCCCGGCGAGGCTGGTCACGTGGCCCACGCCCAGCGTGCCGCTCCAGGCGACGAGCGCGTAGCCGGCGGCGGGCACGATCAGCAACGTCGCCCAGCGCTTCTTGAGAAGCTCCCATCCGGAACGAAGGACCTCGCCCGCTTCGAGCCCGCTCGAGCCGCCTTGCATGTCACGCAGGCCATCCGCGGGGACAAGGCTCGCGGCGTACAGGCTCGGCAGCGCCGTCCCGAGCAGGCACAGGACGATCGCCACCGCGCCGGTGATGAGAAACTCGTCCGTGCGCAGCAGCACGGGCAGGTGGTCGATGAAGTAGACCTTCGGGTCGAGCGGGAAGGCCCACACGATGAGGCCCTTGCAGACGCCGTAGCCCACGAGCAGGCCGAGCGTCGTCCCTGCGCCGCCGATGAAGAGGCCCTGGTAGAGGAAGATGCGGAGCACGGCCGTGTCGGTCGCGCCCATGGCCTTGAGGACGCTGACCTCGCGCTTCTTGTCGAGCACGACCATGATGAGCGTGGCGACGACCGTGAAGGCGGCGACGAGGATGATGAGCGCGAGGACGCCGCTCATCATGACCTTCTGGATCAGGAGGGCCGTGAAGAGCCCGCGGTTCAGCTCCTTCCAATCCATCGTGCGGTAGGCCGAAGGGGGCACGACCTTCTGCACGGCCTCGACGACCTCGTCGGACTTCTCGATGTCGTCGATCTTCATCTCGACGCCGGTGACCGTGTCGCCTTCGTCGTAGAAGACCTGCGCCTCGTACAGGTCCGTGTAGACGAGCTTCGAGTCGTATTGATCGAAGCCGGCCTCGAAGAGGGCCATGACCCGGAAGTTCTTGGCGACCGCGGGCTTGACGGCGCCGCCCGAGAACTGAAAGCCGATCGTGGGCGAGGTGACCGTGACGCAGTCTCCGAGCTCGAGCTTCAGCGTCTCCGCGAGGGACTTACCGATGACGATGCCGGGGAGCTTCTTGACGAGCTCGGGGTCCTCGCATTCGTCGGTCTCGATGCCGGTCGGCAGCTCGTCGTCGTCCGGCAGGACGCTCTTGTAGCCGCCGTCAGGCGTGGCCTCTTTGCCTGCGTCGTCGCCCTTCGTGTCGTCGTCGCCCTTCGTGTCCTCGTCGCGTTTGGTGTCGGCGTCGCCCTTCGCGCCGCCTTCTTTCGCGCCCTTCGGAGCAGGCTTGTCTTGCGGGGCGCCGCCTTCGCCGAGGCCTTCCTCGTCGTCCGGGAGAGGCGGCGGAGAGCCCTTCGGGGCCGCCTTCTCCCGGTTCTTCATCTCCTGCCGCAGCCAATCCGGCGCGCCGGCGTCCGGGTCGGCGACCCCGGCGTCCGCCTCCGCCTCGTCGTCGTCCGGCTCGCGGAGGGGCGTGGGCTCGAGCTCGCCGCGGCGCGGCGGCGGCGTGGCGCCCTCCCGCCTCAGCCCGGCGAGGAGCCCGATGCCGCAGCTCATCTGGATGGGCTGCGCGCACTCGCCGCTCAGACCTTTGTAGACGTGCCGCGGCAGGTCGAGGACCGGCGGAATGGAGGGGTCGAGACCGACACCTAGGCTCGACTTCGGATCGACGCCCTTCAAGAGGACGCCGGTGGCGGTCTTCTCGCCGTGGGCGAGCATCATCGGGTTGATGCTGAAGGGCCCCACGTTCAGCACGCCGGGGACGTCCCGCACCTGCGCCATCACGTCGCGGTAGTTGCGAAACTCCGTCGAGTGTTTGAGCACCAGCACGTGGGCGTTGACGCCGAGGACCTTGTCCCGGAACTCCGCCTGGAAGCCGCCGGTCACGCTCATGACCGTCAGGAGCGCCGCGACCCCGAGCATGACCCCGAGCACGGCGATGGCCGTACCGACCGAGATGCTCGCGCGCTTGCGAGAGCCCAGGTAGCGGACGGCGAGCGTGAGCGGGTAGCCCATTGTCGGGTGGTCTCGTAGCACGCCAGGCCGTTGCGCTTCGCGAGATTTTGGGGGCGTGGCGCGGGAGTCGCCCCGGCCGGCGGTTTCCGCTACCCTCTTGTCTCGATGAGCGAGCCGGGCAGGACCCCCGCCCCGGGCGCGAACGGGACCCTCGTCACCCCTCCGCCCAACGGCCATAGCGCGCCGGCGCTGACGCCCGTGCCGAACTCGCTCGCGGCGGACGACCCCCTCGTCGGGACCGTGGTCGATGGCCGCTACGCCATCGAGGGCACGCTCGGCGAAGGCGGCATGGGTGTCGTCTACGCGGGCCGCCACCGCATGATCGAGCGGCGGGTCGCGCTCAAGGTCCTCAAGAAGGAGTTCGCGACCGACAAGGAGATCGTGGGCCGCTTCGTCCAGGAGGCGAAGACCGCGACCTCGATCGGCAACCCGCACATCGTCGACATCCTCGACTTCGGCACGCTGCCCGACGGCTCGACGTACTTCGCGATGGAGTACCTCGATGGCACGAGCCTCACGTCGCTCGTGGCCTCCCGGCCCAGCCCGACCCGCATCGCGAAGATCGCCGTGCAGGTGTGCGACGGGCTCGGCGCCGCACACGAGCGGGGGATCATTCACCGCGACCTGAAGCCCGACAACATCTTCCTCATCCGGCGCGGCGGCGACGACTTCGTGAAGATCCTCGACTTCGGTATCGCGAAGGTGGGCGGCCAGACGACCGGGCCGAAGCTCACGAAGGTCGGCGCGGTCTTCGGGACGCCCCACTACATGTCCCCCGAGCAGGCCGCCGGCACGGCGCTGGATCACCGCGCGGACATCTACGCGCTCGGCGTCATCCTCTACGAGCTCGCGGCCGGGCAGCTGCCGTTCGACAGCGACAACTACATGGGGATCTTGACGAAGCACATGTACCAGGTGCCGATCCCCATCCGCGCGCTGGTCAACAACGCCGAGTGCCCGCCGGGCCTCGAGGCGATCATCCAGAAGTGCCTGCAGAAGCCGCCCGCGCAGCGCTACCAGAGCTGCGCCGAGCTCGCCGACGACCTCCACCGCTTCCTCGCGGGCGAGGTCCCCGTCGCCGTCCGCGAGCGGTTGAGCGGCTCGGCGCAAGCGGTCAACGTCCCCTACGACTACTTCCGGACGCCCGGCGCCGCCCCCATCGTCCCGGCCACCCCGTCGAAGAGCAAAGGGAGCGCCGGGCTCTTGATCGGGACCGGCCTGCTGGTCCTTGCTGCGGCCGGGCTCGGCCTCTTCGTCTACAAGGGCCGGCTTGGCCCGCCCGCGCCGACACCCACCACGACGGCCGCGGCAGACGAGCCGCCGCCGGCCGCGCCGACGGGCGAGCCCGCGCCGAGCGTGAGCACGTCCGCGCCTGCAGAGGAGACTGTCGAGGTCGTGCTCACCAGCAAGACGACCGGCGCCGTCGTGGTCGACGGCGACGACGAGAAGGCGCTGCCCGCGACCGTGCGCGTGCAAAAAGGAAAGAAGCGCTCGCTCGTCGTCAAGGCAGCAGGGCAGCAGCCGTCGGTGGTGGACGTCGACGGCTCGACCACGAAGCTCGAGGTCACGTTCGGCTCGAGCGCTGCCTCCCAGAAGACGGCGGTGCCGACCCCACCTGGGCCCACGACGCAGGCTCCGGCCATCCCCAAGCCGAAGGACTCGGCCGCCAAGCCGGAAGGTCCGCTCGACATCTGGGACACCGACCCCTCCAAGAAGAAAAAGTAGGGCACTCCCGTGCAGTCGCTCCTCGAGCGCGTCCCCAAGGACGTCCTCTCCATCTGCAGCACCCTCCGCCAGAACGGCAAACGCGGCTGGATCGTGGGCGGCTGCGTGCGCGATCTCCTCCGCGGCGAGCCGCCCAAGGACTGGGACGTCGCGACGGACGCCCGACCGGAGGAGGTCAAACGATTTTTCCCCAAGGTGATCGACACCGGCATCGCGCACGGCACGGTCACCGTCCTCATGCGCAAGGTGCCCTACGAGGTGACGACGCTGCGCGGCGAGGGCGCCTACAGCGACGGCCGCAGGCCGGACAGCGTCGAGTTCGTCGACGACATCCAGGCGGACCTCGCGCGCCGCGATTTCACCGTCAACGCAATCGCGCTCGATCCGCTCGACGGTCACGTCATCGATCCGTTCGGGGGCCGCGGCGATCTCGGCAGGAAGGTCATCCGCGCCGTCGGCGATCCACGCGAGCGCTTCGCCGAAGACGGGCTGCGCGTGCTGCGGGCCGCGCGGTTCTCCGCCACGCTCGCCTTCACGATCGACGACGACACCGAGCGCGCGATGGGCGATCCTCGCTCACACGACACGTTCCGCAAGGTGAGCGCAGAGCGCGTCCGCGACGAGTGGGTGAAGAGCATGTCCGCGGCGGAGCCGAGCGTGGCGTTCGAGGCGATGCAGCGCACGGGCCTGCTCGCCATCACCTGCCCCGAGCTCTGCGAGTCGGTCGGCTGCGCGCAGAACAAACACCACGCGTTCGACGTGTGGACCCACACGATGCGCACGCTCGACGCTTGCCCCAAGAACACGGTGCTCCGCGTCGCGGCGCTGCTGCACGACGTGGGCAAGCCGCGCTCGCGCGCGTTCTCGGAGAAGACGAGCGACTACACCTTCTACGATCACGAGCACATCGGCGCGCAGATGAGCGCCCCCATCCTCACGCGGCTCCGATTCTCGAACGAGGAGCGCGAGACGATCGTCGCGCTCGTCCGTCACCATTTGCTCTGTTATTCGGCCGAATGGAGCGACACCGCGGTGCGCCGCTGGCTCCGCCGCGTGGGCACGGCCATCGCCCCCATGCTCTACGACCTGGGCCGGGCGGACGCGATCGGGAAGGGCCGGCCGGCCGACACCGATCTCCGTTCGATCGACGAGCTCGAGGAGCGCGTGCGCCGTGCCCTGGAGGACGGCGCGGCGCTCAGCGTCCGCGACCTGGCCATCCGCGGCGGCGATCTGATGGGCGAGCTGAAGGTCGCCCCGGGGCCGGTCATCGGCAAGGTGCTCGACAGGCTGCTCGAGATCGTGACCGAGGATCCGACCAGGAACGAGCGCGAAGCGCTGCTGGAAGAGGCAAAGAAGATCCTCGCGGAAACGGGCTGAGTCAGCTCTCCTCGCTCCGGGCTACTCTCTCTTCCTCACCAAAGACGCGCTCGACAACATCGCGTCCACCACGCTCGACAACATCGCGCAGCATCTCGCCGGCGCACGCGGCGGTGCCCTTGCGAATCGCGTCACGGAACCGTGACGAGGTGAACAGACGCGGCGCTCGTGCCGCGGCTCTCAGTCCTCGTCCGAAGACGTGGCCTCCGGCGCTTCGAGCCATCGAAGCGCGTCCTCCGGTTGCTCGAACACGCGGACGCGGAGGCCCCGCTCGATGTGGTGCTTCAAGAAGCGGCGCATGCTCGCGCGACCGAGCGCCATGTCCGGGAGGACGACGGCCCAGAACCGCCAGCCGGCGGCGGACGCGCGCTCCGTCCACTCGCCCATCGACCATTTCGCGTCATCGGGATGCAGCGCGGTGTTCCCCCGATCGTCGGAGAGCCACTTGGTGGCCCCGCGCTGCTCCAGCAGCTCGACTCCACGCGTAAGGACCGCGCGGAAGATCTCGGTCGGCACGGGCCGGTGGAAGGTGTGGTGCACGATGCGAAATCGTGGGTGGTAGACGAGCGTCGCGAACTCGTTCTGGAGGATGACACGTGTGCCAACCCCGGAGCTTTGACCGTCCGACGGCACCGCCGCCTCGTCTATCCCCTTGACCATCGGCCAATCATCAGCTCCGGCAAGGCTCAGGTCAATCGCCGCACCGCTCCTGGCTCTCGGCCCACAAGCTCGCGGTGGTGGACTTGAGCCAAGCCGAGCAGGGCCATCGGAGCGGGCGGCGAGGAGCGCGCGTCACTTCCGATCGTGCTTGGCCACCGAGACGATCTTCCCACCCTCCCAGCAGACGCCTTCGAACGTGTCGACCATCATGCCGGCCTTCGCTTCGAAATCGTAGCAGGTGACCTTGTCCGACTTCTTCTCGGTCTTGAGGATCTTCGGCTCACGGAGGGTGTAATCGCTCAGCTCCTTCGAGTCGATTCCGGCCTTTCCGAACTTCTTGACCGCCTTCGACGCACCGTCGTCCGAGCCGTCGAGCATCTTCATGAACTCTGCCATCTCGGGGATGACGTCGGCGGGCGCGTCGGCGGGCTTGGCGCTTTCCGTGGGCTTGGCGCTCTCCGCGGGCTTGGCCGTGTCGGCGGGCTTGGCGCTGCCCGCGGGCTTGGCGCTGGCGGAGCTCGCGGAGCTCGCGGGGTCTCCCCCGCAGGCGGCGAGACAAAGGGTGACGACGAGGGCGCAGGTGGACGAGATCTTCATTGTCGGAACCTCACTGTCGCTCGATGTCGAGCGCTGGCGTCCCTTACGCTGTGCGCTTCGAGGAGTCCCCCTGAAAGTTCACCGAAGCCTGGAGGAGGGCGATCTCCTCCAGGAGGGTCGCTGGAGCGGGCGCGGTCATCGCACCCGGATCAGGCTGCCTCCGCACGTGGCAGAACGCGGCACGACCCGACCCCTGGATAGAACCGTCCGTTGGCCCCTGGCGCCGCGTACCCGTCGATCAGCACCCGCCGGGGCTTGCTCGAGACGTTCGGCAGGCTGCCGTGCACGGCCCAGGGGCCGAAGAAGAGGACGTCTCCCGCGCAGCCGGTGACGGGAATCGTCCGAGCCTGATCGACCGAGCCCGGAATCAACCGGCCCGTCGAGTCGAAGCGCGCGGCGTCTCGAGGGACGAACTCGAGCGGACCGTTCTCGTCTGTCATGTCGTCCACGAGCAGGATCGTCTGCACGTACGAGCCGCGCCCGTTCGTGTCGCGCCAGGACCCGCCCCCCTTGTCGCGGTGCTGGATGTCCTGGTGCCAGTCGAAGGCCACGCCGTCGTTCGGCATCTTGAAGTGGGCCTGACAGATGAGCTGCTCACATCGGGCGGTGCCGAGCAGCTGCAGCGCGGGACCGAGGAGCCTCTCGTCCTCGCTCATGCGCAACAGCACAGGCTCCTTTCCTCCCGCCCAGACGACACGCTGGACGATGACAGGCCCCGGCTGGCTCGCGTCGAGCACGAAGAACGCCCCGCCATGGTCGCCCGTCTCACGTAGGCCCTGGGCCGTCTCGTACAGCCGGTCGAAAGCAGCCCGCGCGGCGGCGACCTCATCGGCGCGAAAGAGGCCCCGCAGCGTGAAGAAGCCGCCTTCGTCGAACGCGCGTCGCTGAGCTCCGGAGAGGACGATGCTCGAAGTGTAGCCTCGGGGAGGAGGCGAGACGAATTTGGGGCCGCCCTGCGCCGCAGGCAATGCCGTCTCTCCGGGCGTGCATGGGGTACGTGTCGAGGTGCTACGCTCTTCTGGCAGCGATGGGTGTCCGCGAGTCGATGTTCGTCATCCTGACACTGGTCGGGTGTGCCGCGGCGCGGGACCCCGGCGACGCAGCGCCGACCTCGCCGCCCCAGCCGACCACCGCCGCGACCGCCACGATGCCCGCGTCGAAATCCGGGGGCGTGGACGGCGATCCCCTTCCCGGCCCGCCGCGGATCGTGATCGAGAACCACAGCAAGGCGGACATCAGCCTCTATGCGGGATACCTCGTCGACGAGGAAGGAAAGCTCGGCACGATGGCGCTCTGGCCTCACCCGAGCGATTGTCCCGCTCACGAGCCAAAGGAGCGGCTCTTGCCCAATAGCGGGACGTACGATCTGGCGCCGCCCACACACGCCTTCGACGAGGCACGGTGCGCGCCGGGGCGCGCCCTGCCGCCCGGCCGCTACCTCGTCCACATCGACAGCGGGTATGGCGCCGACCTCTACGCTGGCGGTGAGATCACCTTGCCGCTCACCGAGCCGGTGCGGCTGAAGATGGAGGCGCACGACGCGACGCCGGGCTGTACCCCCGCGCGCGCCCAGCGCGCCGCGCGCCTGGTCCTCGCGGCGGCCAAGGAGGCCGGGGTGGCGGACTCGGCGCTCGCCGGCTGCGACCCGACACGAGCGGGCTGCGGCACGCTGCCCTTGCCCGACGACGACGCCCCGCCGCGGACGTGCGCGATGACCCTCCACGAGAGCCTCGTGCGCGTGCGCCGTCCTCCACGCGGCGACGCGCCGAAGGAGATCACGGCCTGGCTGGACCGCGACCTCGTCTTCGCCCAGCGAGCCGACGTGAGCCGCTCGAGCAGCGCCGAGCTCTTCCTCGGCCCCGACCGCGTGGTCTTCGAAGGGCTGACGCAGCACCACATGCACGAGCACGGCGGAGACGCCGCGCAGATCGGCTCGATGCGGGTGCGCGTCTTCAACCCGTCGAAGCGATCGCTGCTCGTCCGACCTACCGCGGTGGATTGGCTGACGGACCACGGCTGCGGTACCCCGCAGGAGTCGAGCCCCAAGCCGGCGATCACGGGCTATCAGCCGAAGGCGCTCCCCCCGGGGACCACCGAGCTCACGGTTCAGTTCTCGCCGCGGCCCGCCTACCAGGCCCACTGCGACGTCTTTGCATCCCGCGTGCACCTCGAGGTCGAGGGACGGGACGTGTCGGTCACCGGCGAGCACGAGGTGACGCGGGTCGAGCCGCTGCATCGCTGAGGGGCCGTGTTCGCGTATTCTTCTCCGTCGATCATGGCCCGGTCCGTGCTCGTCCCCACGCTCGCGCTCTCCTTGTACGGCTCGACCGCGCTCGCCGAGGACCGCCCGACCGAGGATGCCGGGCCAGCCTCCGCCTCGGTGGAGATCGCTGCGGGCTGCGCACCGGGAAGCCGACAGAGCTGTCAGTGTCCCAACGGCTCGTGGAGCACGCAGTCCTGCGACCCGTCCGGGTTCTTCACCTTCTGCGCCTGCGGCGTGGGCGGCGTCGACGTGTCGGGTTTCGGCGTCCCGAACGTGGATTTCAGCCGCCCGAAGCGCCCCGCGCGCCGGAAGAAGTCGGGCGGTCTCGGCATGCTCATCGGGGGCCTCGTCACGCTCGGGCTGGGGACCACGAGCCTGGCCATCGGGATCACCCTCATCCGTGAGGACACGGTCGTGCCGCTCGGCGTCGTCCTCACCGCGACCGGCGGGACGGCGATGCTCGTCGGCCTCCCCCTGAGCATCGTGGGGATCGTCAACGTCGCGAACGGCGACGACCGCGGGTACTACAACGGGCAGACCGACGTTCCGCCCGCAGGTCCCTCGTGGAGCGCCGGGCCAGGCGGGCTGCGTCTCGCCTTCTGAGCCAGGGGCGACAAGGCCGCGCCCTGCCGGTTCGTGAGCTTGCGAGAGACCCGTGCGAGGTCTACTCCTCACGCATGCGGCCGGCTTCTTTGCTTCTCCCCTTCGGCCTCGGCGCCCTGCTCCTCGCTTGCGGATCGACCGTCACGGAGGAGCCGACGGGCGGCGCGGGCGGCGGTGGGGCCTCCACCTCGACGACCACGACAGGTTCGTCATCTTCTACCGGAGCCGGCGGCTCGCCCGTGGGGTGCGCGCCCACCGTCCCGGACGCGGGAGCCGCGTGCCCGAAGCTCGACCTGGTCTGCACCTACGGCGATTCGCCGTTCGTTCAATGCAGGTCCCAGGCGCAGTGCACGAGCGCCGGTTGGTCGGTGATCGTACCGCCGCCCGACTGCGACTTCCCCGATCCGAGCTGCCCGCAGACGCCGATGCATCAAGCCGTCTGCCAGGTCGAGGGCGCGCGCTGCGCGTACCCCGACGGGACGCAGTGCGGCTGCACGTCGTGCCCCGGCCCGTGTGGTCCGCCGCCGCCCTTTTGGGTCTGCGGCACACCGGAGGCGGGGTGCCCCACGACCGCGCCGAACGCGGGCGTGGCGTGCAGCACGCCCGGGCTCCAGTGTGTCTACGGCGATCCGTGTGTCTCGGGCGTGGCGACGAAATGCGAAGGCGGCGCTTGGATCTGGGAGCAGGTCGGCTGCCCGCTCTGATGTCGGCTCACTGCGGCTCGCCGTAGACGATGATCGCGCCCTCTTTGCAGGCGAGCACCATCTTGCCCTTCGCCAGGGGCAGGAGCGCGACGGGGCTCGAGCACCCGCGCTCCGTCGCGATGGAGACCCTCCCGTCGGGGCTCCGGACGCCCACCTTCCCGCCGCTCCGGGCGAACGCGACGCGTCCCTCCACGTCCGAAAGGAGGACGGACCTCGTGGAGGACGCGGGCGCCGGCACGACCCGACCGCCGCCGAACATCGGCGTGGGTGGGGGCGCGGCTGCGGCGCGATCGATCGGCGCCCGCGCGATCTCGTCGCCGGAGGGGCCGAACCCGAGGAGCAGGCCTTCGGTCGTCGTCGTCCAGAGGCCGCCCTTCGCGTCAGCCACGAACGCGCCGTCGAAGGCGAAGAACCCAGGGTCGGCGACGCGCGTGACCACGGAGCCGGTCTTCAGATCGAGCGACACGATCCGGCTGGAGCCCGACTGCGCCACCAAGCTGCGTGAATCGAGGAGCGCGGGCGTGCCCATCACGCCCGCGCCGAACGAGCCCAAGCGCTTGGGCTCGCCGGGCGCCTTCAGGCGATAGACCGCGCCGGACTGCGTCGTGGCGAGCCAGGCGTCGCGCGCGCGCACGAGATCGGCGGCGAACCGCTCGCGCTCGGGCAACGTGGCCTCGTGCCCGAGCTGCCCGCCTGCGTCGATCTGGACGAAGCTCCGTCCCGACGCGACGGCGACCCCTCCGTCGAGCGTAGGCACGAACGAGACGAAGCTGCCGTCTCCCCCGAGGGAGAGCGGGAACGTCGTCCGCGAGAGAGGCACGGTCGCCGCCACCTTGCCCGACGGCCTCAGGAAGACGACGCTCGGCGCCGTCGTGAGGACGGCCAAGCCGCCGTTCGGCAGGACGACGGGCTGCCTGGCCGCCGGCGCCGGGCCGATCCG
Source organism: Myxococcales bacterium (assembly GCA_016794345.1). Classification (GTDB taxonomy): domain Bacteria; phylum Myxococcota_A; class Polyangia; order Polyangiales; family Polyangiaceae; genus Xiheicaenibacterium; species Xiheicaenibacterium phototrophicum. Next base: position 15,026 of record JAEUKE010000026.1, on the reverse strand, counting down.
CGTGCGGCTCGCCTCGGTTCCGTCCTGCGCGAAGCGCACCACCTCCGGCGTGGAGAGCGCCACGGCGATCGTGCCGTCCGCGAGGACGACCGGCGGCTGCGCGCCCGCGCCGACCGGTCGGCGCACCAGCTCGACGGGGCTGTCGGGGAGCGGCGCCCTCGAGCGGCCGGTCCGCGCGAGATCGACTCGTTCGACCGGAGCCGGCGCGCGCGGCGGGCCGACCGCCACGACGCTCGGCAGCGCAGCGTCGACGCGCTCGCCGCGCGCCGGTGTGGCCGGCGCCGCGAGCGCCACGAGGGCGAGCAGCCACGCGCTCCGCCGGCTCACGGCACGGCCTCCAGCGCGACCCGGTATTTCGCCTGGCTACCGCGCGGCACGATCTCCGCCGTGGAAGGAGCGCCGGGATCCAACGCGACACGCACGACCAGGCACGGCGGGCTGGTGCCGCGGAAGGAGAAGCCGGTGAACGGCGCGAGGACGTCGGACTCGGTGGGCGGCTTGGCCCTCCGCGCGTGGACACGCACGGCGGCGCCCTCCACGCCTTGGCTCAAGAGCGACACGGAGAGCACGGCGCCGCCCTCGCGCGGGTCGTCGTCCACCCGGAAGCGATAGAGCGCCGTGGAGTCGAGGTTCGGGCAGTAGAGGTCGACGTCGCCGACCCAGGCGAGCATGCCGCTGACCGTCTGATCGACACCGATCGGGTGTGCGCTCGGGACGCCGTCGTTGGGCTCGACCTCGAACGCCGAGTCGGTGCTCGCCGGCCCCATCGTGAGGGTGTAGGAGTCCGACACGTTCTCGTGGACGAACGGCGAGGCACGACCGCGCGCGTCGAGGTCTTGCATGACAGCCACGTAATACGGCCCCGGCGCGAGGCGCAGCGCGGGGATCTCGAGGTCGAGCCCGGGAAGCCCCGAGCAGTATTGGGCTCGCGGGCTCTTCTCACCCTTGCCGAAGAGCTGCGCGCAGATGGGGATGTTGGGGAGAGCCCCGAGCGAGAGCGAGACCGGCGCGTCGCCGGACGGGACCTCGAACGAGAAGAAATCCAGGTCGCTCTGGCTGTCCGAGATCCGCTTGCCGAGCATGGCCGAGACCGAGCGACCGAAGGGGACGGCGTTCGCTTCGCCGACAGCATTGTTAGGCTCGGTCTCGTCGCCTCCGAACTGGATGGGGCGCTCCTTCAGCACGTAGTGCGCGCCGGCGCCGAGGGCGGCGAGCGGCACCAGCGTGAGGAACGCCGTGAGGCCGAAGCGGGTTCGCCTCAGCTTGCGCTCGTACGACTCGACCTCGTTGCGCGTGGCGAGCGCGGGCCCCTCGGCGTCCTGCGCGGCGACCTCGGCCCGCTCGAGGCGGCGGATCGCCTTCGAGTCGAGCAGCGCCTCCACCCCCGAGGTGCCCAGGTCCGAGAGCTCCCCGACGACCGCGGCCTGGAGGTCCTCGACGCGCTGGAAGCGCTCCTTCGGGTCCTTGCGGAGCGCGCGCAGAACGATCTCGCTCATGCCCCGAGGGACCGTGGGGCTCACCTCGTGCGGCGGCCGCGGATCTTCGGTCAGGTGTTTCGCGAACACGCTCATGGGCGACGGACCAGAGAACGGGTGCACGCCGGTGAGCGCGCGGTACATGAGCGCGCCCAAGGAGTAGATGTCGCTGCGCGCGTCCACCGGGTCCCCGCGGACCTGCTCCGGCGACATGAAGTACGGCGTCCCCACGATCGCGCCCTGGCTCGTCAGCTCCGAGAGCTCCGACCCCTCGCGTAGCTTGGCGAGCCCGAAGTCGAGCACCTTGGCGAGGTCCGAGCCGTCCCGTGCCGGCAGGATCATCACGTTTTCCGGCTTGATGTCGCGGTGGACGATCCCGAGCTGATGCGCCTCGGCGAGCGAGTTCGCCACCTGCAGGACGATGCGGCCGATACGCGTCGCCGGCAGGGCGCTGTTCAGCTTGAGCACGCGCCCGAGATCGTCTCCCGTCACGAGCTCCATGACGAGGTAGGTCAGGCCCTGACTCTCTGCGACGCCGAAGTCGAAGACCTGGACGGTATTCGGAGAGGAGAGCTTGGACGCGGTCAGCGCCTCGGTCTTGAACCGGCGAACGACCTCCTGGTTGCGGGAGAGCTCCCCCGCGAGCAGCTTCATCGCGAGGAGCTTGCCGATCCGGACGTGCTCCACCTTGTAGACGATGCCCATGCCGCCGCGACCGAGGAGCTCCACGATCCGGTAGCGATCGGCGATGATCATCCCGATCAGCGGGTCGGCGCGGTGAGAGACGTCGCTGCCGTCGTCGAGGGCGAAGCCGGCTTGGGAGAGCTTGATGCGATCGAGGCTCGCGCCGAGCCCCGTCGCGCCGAGTGTCGTGGCCGCGACGGTGGCCGGCAACGTGCGGGCCGCGACGAGCGACGAGCGGCAGCGCGTGCAGGTGCCGTTCGAGTCGACCTCGACCCCGGGACCACATCGCGGGCAGCTCCCGCCGCGGACCGTCGCGGGGATCGGCTCGTCGTCGCGCCCGTGCTCGTCTTCGGTCGAGCCGAGCTCCGAGATTTGCTTCGAGCTCATTCAAACGTCTCCAACGGAGACGGCGCGCCAGGCGGGGGGGCGGCGCGCTCGACGATCGAAAACGAGACGTCGATGTCGGGCAACGTCGTCCCCTCGTGCGAGACGGCGCCGAGCAGCGTCCCGAAGGCGCGGAGCTTCGCGCCGCTCGCGACGCCCAGGTCCGGCCGCCCCTGGACGAGGCGGACGAGGCACTTCTTCTCACCCTTGCCCTTGCAGGCAGGTGGCGCCACGTCGAGCACCATGATCGTCGTCGAGCCCTGGACCCGCGAGTCCACCACGGCGCCGGCGACCGCGACGTTTTTCCCGGTGAGCGAGGCGGAGCCCGGGTTCTCGGCGACGTCCGGGTAGCCGAGCGTCCCCTCTTTGAGGAACTCCTCCGCGGCGACCTCGAGGCTGGTGACGCGCTTGACGCCGAATCGAGTGAGCCGTGGAGCGCGGCCGGCCATCCGCGACCGGACCTCCACCTGGGTCGTCCCCACGGATGAGACGTTCATGGTCTGCATGAATGTCCCGTCCTTGGCGACCCCGATCGAGCGTCCTGCGACGACGATCTCGGCGCCCGGGAGCGTGCGGCCCGCGAGGACGAACGTGGACTTGTCGGTGACGACGGCGCGACCCGGTGCCTCGAGCGTGAGCGGCAAGATCGGGATGGTCACCGCGACCGCGCCCTTCTCCTGCTCTCCGTCGGGCGGTGTCACGACGAAGCTCACCTTGCGCGACAGCTGCGCCGCTGCGTCCCCGCTCTGCCCGGTGAGCTCCTTGGAGACGTCGATGCTCCTCGCCGCGCGACCGTCGCGGAGGGGGACCTCCTCACCGTCGAGCGTCACGCGCGATCCGGCCATGGCGTCGACCACGATCTGGATGCTCGGCTTGTCGCCGTCGAGCGTCCCGAGCTCGGGCCTCACGCGGTAGGCGACACGCACCGCGAGCGACACCGATTCGTCGCGCCCCGAGCCCGGTCTGTCGACCGCGACCCGCAGCGTGGTGTCCCCGATGGCGAGCGGCGCCGGCAGCTGGATCGTGGCGCGGCCGGCCCGGACCGACCCCTCCGCGTCCCGCAGCTTGAGGACAGTTCCGTCAGGACAACTCTCGCAGGTCAGGTCGAGCACCTCCGAGCCGCCCTCGCCGGCGCGGACCTGGGCCTTGAGCGGCGGCGCGCTCGGCCAGAGCAGGGCGACGGTCACGGCGGCGGCGGCGATCAGCAAGGCCGCGGCGAGCATGTAGAGGCCGCGGCGCGAGCGCGCGCGCTGCTTGGCCGCCTCGCGCGCGATCTTCTTCATCGGCACGCGGTCGAGCCTGCGCTGGCCGAGCGGATGGCGAGCGCCCGGGCTCGATGGCTCCGGCGCGGGGGCGGGCCGGCGCGGGTCGACCGGCCCGGCTGGGAGGTTCCGCCGAACCTCCGGCGCGATGCGCATCGTGGCGCCGAGCTCTTCGAGCGGCCTGTAGCTGGGCGGAGGTGGCTCGTCGTCGTCGACGGGGGTCTTGGCGACGCCCGGCTGGAGGGGGGCGATGCCGGGGCGGGCGACGCCGACGAGCGTCCGCTGAGCGCTCTTCAACCCGGTGAGCGGTGGCTCGGGGAGGCCCGCGAAGACGGGCATGTCGACCACGGTCGCCGTCGCACGCTCCGGGTCGGTGAGCGGGTCGAAACCGAGGCCCACCGCAGCCTTGGAGGCCGGCGTTCCGGCGACCTGGGTGCGCGTCATCCCCGACGCGTCCGGTTGCGTCGCGGCCGGGTCGGCGAAGGGCGCGGAGATCCCCATCAGCGTCTTTTTGACCGACCCGGGCACGCCGGCCGCGGCGCTCCCGGCGCCGCCCAACATCGTTCGCTGCGGGGGTCGCTGGGCGGGGTCGAGGGCGAGGCTCGCTCCGCAACGCGGGCAGGATGCCTGACCGTCGGCCACCGCGAGCCCACAGGTCGGGCAATGAGCGGGGCGCTCTGCCATTCCGGCCCATCTTAGACCCTGCGTTCAGCTGGGTCGATCCGAAGAAAGACCGGCCCCCGCCGTCCGCCGAGGCGACGTGCTCCGAACCTCCGAAAGTTGGCCCGGACCTCCGGGCCTCGGTAAGGCACCCCAGAGGCATGGAGCTCACGTCGGTAACCCTCGACGAGGTCTTCGCAGCGGCTCACGGTCGCGCGGCGTCGCTCGTCCCCGAAACGTCGGGCTATCTCGCGCTCGCTGTAGCGGACGCGAGCGCCCGGCTGCCCTTCTCGATCGAGGACCCGATGGTCCTGCTCACCAGCGAAGGTACCGTCAAGGTCGCGCGAGGGACGCAGGTGCTCGCTCCCGAGGAGTCCGCGCGCCGCATGCGAGACATGCTCTCGCGGCTGCTCGAGTGCTCCGCGGGGTCGATGCCCGCGCTCGCTGCCACGGCGCGCCCGCGGACCGAGAGCGCCGACGGCGTGGAGAGCTTCATTCGCGAGCTCGAGGCGGCGTTGGTCCCCGTCAACCGCGCCGCTGCGCGCCGCGCGCTCGCGAGGCTCGCCCGCGAGACGGCGCGCGCGAAGGATCTCGGCCGGCTCCGCCGTCGCCGCCGGCCGGCTCCGGCCGCCGCGCAGCAGCAGCCCACAGCGCCTGCCGCGCCGGCCGTCGCGCCTGCCGCGCCGGCCCCCGTCGCGCCGCCCACTCAACCGGAGGCGGCGCGCACGAGCCCCGTCGAAGAGCCCTCGGTCGAGGTCGAGTTCACGCCGCCCCCACTGGCACCGAGCGAGCCGGTTGGAGCTCCAACGAGCTTCGCGGTGGAAGCCGCGCCCGTCGAGCAGCCACCGCCCGCGCCGGCCCCCGTCGCGCAGGTCGCCGTCGCGTCGTCCGCGCTCGACGCCCCCGAGGCCGAGCCCACGCCCATCCCCGAGGAGCCGCCCACCGTCATCGACGCCGCGGTCGCGCCCATCTCCGAAGAGCCGGAGGCCGCGCCACAGCCGCGGAAGCGCCGCTCGCCCGAGAGCACGGCCGCGCTCGGGGCCACCCAGAAGAGCGAGGTCGAAGACCTCCTCGACCGCTTCGTGGTCTCGACGCTCTCCTCGCCCGAATCGATGCGTCAGGCTCGCGCGAGCCTGAAGCGCCTGGCCGGCCTGGATCCGACGCCGCCTCCGCCCGCCGTCGAAGAGATCCGCCGCCTGACCGCCGCGCTGGAGAGCTCGGCGCGCGCGAAGCGCGCGGAAGCCCCGGAGCCCATCGTGGTGCCGGCGCCTCCGCCGCGCCAAGCGTTCCGTGCCGGGACCATCGCCGTCGCCTTGATCGCCCTTCTGGCGGCCGGTCTCTTGGGTCACTACCTGCCCCGCCTCCTCGCCTCGGCCGAGGTCCCGGACCGCGCCTTGACACGGGCGCCCTCCCAGTGACCTCATGGCGGCATGCACAGCGAGAACGCTGCAATTCTCAAGTCGCTTGTGAGCGTCGCCTGGGCTGACGGCGACTACGGCGCTCAGGAGCGGGAGATGGTCGACGCCCTCCTCGTCGCCTTCGACGCGACGGAGGAGCAGGCCAAGGACATCCGCGCCTACGCCGAGACCAAGCGCACCCTGGAGGACGTTCCGATCGAGGAGCTCTCGGCCGACGACCTTCGCGTCCTCATCCAACACGCCGTCTTGCTCACGTTCATCGACGGCACCCAGGACGACAAAGAGAGGACGTTCGTGGTCGAGCTCGCGAGGTACGTCGGGATCCCCGAGGCCGAGTCGAAGGAGCTCATCGCGGCGGCCGAGCAGCGCGCGAAGCGGAACCTGCGCCTGCTCTGAGCAGCGTTCGCACGTCGGGCCTTAAGGGCCTTGCCTTTCGTTCCGTCTGATTGGCATGGCCGGACATGCCTATCTGCCCGATCTCGCACCGCCCTCGTCCCTGAGCGGTCGTTCTCGCTCGAGCCAACCCAAGCGCGGCGACGCCGTCGCCGGGCGCTATGAGCTCTCGCGAGAGATCGCGCGGGGGGCGATGGCGACGGTCTTCGAGGCACGCCACGCGGCGCTCGGTCGGATGGTGGCCCTCAAGTTCGTCCAGCGCGACTGCCCTCAACCGGCCATCGCCGAGAGCCGGCTCCGCCGCGCCACCGCCGCCCTGGGCTTCCTCCGCCACCCCGGCATCGTCGAAGCGTTCGACGCGGGGGATTCGGCGGAGCTGGGCCCCTTCCTCGCCCTGGAGATGCTCGACGGTCGGACGCTCGAGGGCATCCTCGCTGCCCGCCGCCGCCTCTCGATCGAGGACTCCCTCTTCGTCGTCCGCTCGGCGGGCGAGGCGCTCGCCTACATCCACAAACGTGGCTTCGTTCACCGTGACATCCGGCCGGCCAACATCTTCCTGACCCGGTCGCCCCACGTCCCGGAGGGGATCAAGCTCATCGACTTCGGGCTCGCCGTGCCCATCGGCGACGATCCATCCCCGAACGAGCCCATGCGCGGCTTCGACCCGCTCGGGGCGCTCGAATACGTCCCTTCGGAGCAGCTCTCGCGTCCGACGAAAAAAGACCCTCGCAGCGACCAATACGCGCTTGCCGCGGTCCTGCTCGAATGCCTCGCGGGCAACGTCCCCGCGATCCCGGACAACGACGATCTCTCGGGCGGGCTCGGGGCCCTCCGGGAGCTCGTCCCCGAGCTCCCGCCGAGCACCTCGGAGGCGATCGCGCGCGCCATGGCCCCCTCCCCTGGCGATCGCTTCCCGAGCGTGGAGGCCTTCCTCGACGCTTGCGGCGCCGCGAGCGCGCGACCGACCGCCATCCTCTCGCCCGCGCGCCCGCGTGTGGACTCGCGCCCGACAATACCGGTCGTGGCGCCGGCACCCGAGCAGCCGCAAGGCGTCTCGCGGCGGCGCTTCGCGCGCGCCCCTTACATCACCCCGTGCCGCGTCGTGCGTCCCGACGGCGCAACGATCGACGGCCGATCCGAGGACGTGAGCGAGGGCGGCCTCCTCATCGTCTTGTCACAACGCGAGGAGACCCGGGCCGGACAGGACAAGGACAAGAGCGACAATGAGAAGGTCCGCGTGCGCTTCGCCCTGCCGACCAGCGGCCTCGTGGCGACCGTCATGGCGACCGTGCGCTGGGTGCGCGACAACCGCGGCCGGTGCGCGCTCGGCGTCGAGTTCGACGAGCTGCCCGAAGAGGCACGCAGGTCCATCTCGACCTACGTGACGCTCGTCGGCCCGGCGCCCTCGGCCTGAGTCACCCTCCGTCGAGCGCTTGTCGCACTCGCCGCGCGAGCTCCGCCGCGTCGAAGGGCTTGTGGATCAGCGGGTAGCCCCCGACGCTGGAGGCGGTCTCGCCGGCGTAGCCGGTGAGGACGAGAGCGGGCAGCGCCGGCCGTCGTGCGTGGAACGCCCGCAGCGCTTCGAGGCCCCCCTCGCCGGGCAGAACGAGGTCCGCGATGACCAGGTCGCAAGAATCCACAAGGGCGCGCGCGTCTTCCCCGCGACGAGCCTCGAGCACCTCGTAGCCGAGCGAGGAGAGGACACGCTTCACCGCGAGCCGTACGCTCGCTTCGTCCTCCAGGACGAGCACGGTCTCGGGCCCTCGGTCGGTGATCTTGGCCCGCGGGATACGCTGCGCCGGCGCACGCTTCGGCGCCTTGGGCATCCGTATCGTCCCTCCCTCGAAGCGACCGCCGTACTTGGCCGCGAACGCGGCGGCCGCATCCGTCTCCGCCGAGCTCGTCGGTAGCGGCGTGAGATCGGCTCCGTCGGCCGTCGCGGTCGCGCTCACCTGAACGACCACCCACGGCGGATCCTCGGAGACGCCAACCGTCACCACGCCATCCACCCCGTCGAGCCGACGCCCTGCCTGACCGGCGAGGCCCGTGAGGACGGCCTCGAGCTCGAGCGGATCGCAGTGCGCGGTCGCCTCCGTCGACGTGAGCGCGAGCGCGAGCTCCGCTCCCTCCCCGAGGACGCGCCGGAAGAGCGGCTCCGCGCGCCGGGCGGCGTCCGCCAGGTTGACGTTCTCCGTTCGCGCGGGACCGCCGCGCGAGAAGCCGACGAGCTTGCCGGTGAGAGCCGTGGCCTTCGCGCCCGCGCGGGAGATCTCGCGGACGTCCTCCAGGCGCGGGTCATCCCCCTCGAAGCTCTCCTGCAGGAGGTCGGTGAAGCTCGCGATGACACAGAACGCGTTGTTCAGGTCGTGGACGACGCCGCGCGCGAGCTGGCTCGTCGCCTCGGCGCGGCCCCCGGCCAGGAGCCGAGCCTCGAGGCCGGCGCGGCTCGTGACGTCGGCGTGAACAATGACCGAGTTGTCATGCTTATCGCCGAGCGGGGCGAGCTTCCGCTCGATCACGCGCTCGCCGCCCTCGCCCGCCACGCGGAACCGCCGCGGCGGCGCGGCGGGCTCCTCGAACACGTCGTCGTCGAGCGCGTCTACAGGCGCGCCCGACCGCGCGAGCCCGATGCCGCTCGTGCCACCCCACGCGAGAGACCGATCGCCCTCGAGCACGACATACCCGGCACCGAGCGCCGCGAGCGCGACGTCGGCCGCGGCCGAGCGCACGCCCGCGCTCCTGGCCACGGCGAGGAGCAGGCGAAGCGAAGCCTCGTCCACCGTGGGAACGGTCGGCTCGGCAGGGCTCCCCGCCGTCGACACGACGACCGCGAGCGGGGCCGCCTTCAGGATCGCCTCCCTGATCTCCCGGGGACGAAGCGCCGCGCCGTCGAGCACGGCGAGCACGAGCCGGGACAGGTCGAGGGTCCCCGCGAGAACCTCCCCTTCCGTCGCGCGCGTGCTGGCGACCTCGCGAAGATTGCCCAAGCCCTCGAGCCAGACGGGCGGAGCCGCCCCCTCCGAGCCGACCACGACGATGGTGGGTGCCTCTGCCACGAAAGTCGACCTACAATCTCCTGCTCGCCTCGGCAACCGACACGATGGACGTCCTGCTAACCGACGACGACCCCCAGATCCTCGAAGGGGTTCGGCGCGTCTTCGAGCGCCGCGGGCACGCCGTCGCGACGGCAGCGACGGCGAAAGATGCGCTCCGCGCGCTCGAGCGGCGCTCCTTCGATCTCCTCGTGCTCGACTGGAACTTGCCGGACCAGGAGGGCGTGGAGGTCGTCGAGAAGCTCCGCGCTTCGGGTCGGATGGTGCCGGTGCTGATGCTCACCGCCCGCACCGAGCAGGACGACCTGGTCCGCGCCCTTGACGCCGGAGCGGACGATTTCCTCCCCAAGCAAAGCGCTCGGCCAGACGTCCTCCTCGCTCGGGCCGAGGCCCTCGTTCGCCGGGCGCTCTACCCACCACCGCCGCGGCGGATCGTGGCGGGGGACATCCTTGTCGACGAGGGGGCGAAGGCGGCGATCGTGGGAGGCGAGCCTCTCGATCTCGCGCCGAGCGAGCTGCGAGTGCTCGCCCTGCTGGCCGCCTCGTGCGGCAAGGTGCTCTCGCGCGCCGAGCTCACGGCCGGCTGCTGGGGCGACGGGGCGGACGTGACCGACAACGCGCTCGAATCGCTCATCAAGCGCCTCCGCAAGAAGCTCGGGCCGGCTGGGGATCGGCTGCAGGCGGTGCGGCTGAGGGGGTACGTGTTGCTCGAGCGCTAGCCGCTCGGGCGGGGACGGGGGGCGCCTTCTCCTCCGCTCCGTCTCGCCGGTCCCTACGGCGCATAAGGCTCGGCGGCCTGCCACGGCCGCCGAGAGCCAAGCCCGGAGGGTATGGAGCTGCCTTCGGGACATACTCACTCCGCTTCGGAGAAGGCGCCCCCCGTCCCCGCCCTCGCTTGCGCGAACCAAGGAGCCGAGAAGGGCGCGCTTCAGATTCCTGTGAACAGCAGGTCGAGCGCACCCACGATCTCGGCGCGATGCGCGGCGAGAGAGCCGACCCGCTCGCCCAGCTCCTCCTCGGCGATCGCGGCGAGCTCCTGGAACACGAGCACATACCTCGCCCCATGAACCTTCACGACGGGGTTGAGTCGGCTGATCGGTGTCGGGCCGTAGCTCTTCATGGCCGCCATCGGCACGACGACTCGCGTCACGAGCTTGGAGAGCAGGCTCGCCTGCACGTCGAGGAGGAGCGGAAACGCCCCGCCGCGCACGTTCTTGTGCACGTCGAACTGCGCCATCAGAAGCGCCGCCGGGCCTGGCTGAAGACCCCACGGCGAGCGACCTGCTCGTTGTACTGCGCGATCGCCGCCTCGTTCTCCTTCAGCCAGACCTCGCGCTCGGCCTCCCGGATCGCGACCTCGAGGGCCCGCTCGAGCAGCTCCGAAAGGTTCAGCTTCAGAGCCTTGGCTCGGCGGACGTAGTCCTCCCGAACGGAGACGTTCGTGGGCGCCTTGCGGGGAAGGGAACGCGGCACATGCGCATGGTGAATGCGCATGGCTCGTGCGGCAAGCACGAAGACGTTACTTCAGGTTCTGCGATATCGACTGAGCCGTATCGGCGTGCTTCTTCAGCAAGTTGCTCGTGGCAGCCAGGGCCTTGGCAACGGCCTCCATGGCCCGTTGCAGCTTGAGCTGCTGCTCCTCGCCGAGCTCGGAGAGCGAGTCGAGGTCCGACTTCGGATCCGAGAGACCGCTGTCGATCGACGCGACCACCTTGTCGTTGTCCTCTGCGAGCGGGACCAGCTTCGCGACCTCCGCGTCGAACGCTTTCCTTTGCTCCTTGGTCAGCCCTTCGGGGACGGGCTCCTTGGCGAGCTTGCGAATGGCGACGGACGCCTTCGCGAGCTTCGCCCGCCTGGCCATAACCCCTTCCTTGCTCGCCTTCGGCTTCGATTGCGCCGGCGAATCGGCGAGCGCCTCGGAGGCGACAGGCACGACGGAGACGAAGGCGGCCACGAGAACGAGCGCGCGAGCGGTCAGCATCCTCACTGAGGTACACGTCCTTCGCGCCTGCGCCAAGGCACGGCTCGCGGTGCTGCTGAGCACCCCGGCGAGGCTGCATCGAGGTAACCTCCCCGGTCGCAATGGGTACGAATGCGTCCTGGCTCGCGGTGAACATCTCGCCCTCGAGGCTCGCGGCTCTCGAGGCAGCGGTCGCGGCTTCCTACGAGGCGCGGAAGTGCCTGGTGGCTGCAACTGCCCACGAGCCCGAGCTCGAACCGAGCGCCGAGCCCCCCAAGCGCGGCAAGCTGGGGTTGGCGCTCCTGCCGGTGGACAAGGGCTGGATCGCCCTCGTCGACAGCACGGGCTACCTCGCGGACGCGACGCTCGCCTCGGATCTCGCCGAGCGGCTCGGTGTCACGGTCTTCTGCGAGGTGGTGGCGGAGGTCGCCGACTACCACGGCATCTTCCGGTATGGCCCCGCGATGGCTCCGGAAAAGGCCCCCCCCATGCCGAGCGGCTACGCGGACGTCGACGACCATCCCAAGAAGACGCGCTACCTGCTCGTCGACCGCCTCCGCGCCGGGGCGTATCGCACGGCCAAGGGCCCGTCGTGCAAGGCGCGGTGCAAGGCGTGTGGCTACACGCTCGGGTGGACACCCGGGTACGACGTTCCGTACGCGCCCGAGCCGGGGCGCATCGCTGCCTTCGCCGGCACCAAGAAGGGCGCGCCCCAGACGGGGAAGTTGCTCGTCGCCACGCGCTGCAATCAATGCGGCGCGCCCCTCGGCTGGGCGGTCGCCCGGCTCGATCGAGGGCTCATCGTCGGAGCGGATCCGCTCGCCAAGCATCCGAGCGACCGCGCAGCGTTCGACGCGTATCTGGAAGATCAACGCGAGCTAGTCGAAGCAGCCCTCCCCTCCAAGGCGACGCTCGAGGTGAGAGCGCGCGCCAAGAGCTTTCCCGCCGCCTACGCCGCGGCCCCACGAACGGCGCTGGAAGAGGCGCTCGCACGTGTCAGGCCGACCCTACGACAGACTCGCTTGCCACTGCTCGCGTGGAGCTTTGCCTCGACCCGCGAGGAGCTGGTGCAGGTGGTGAAGAAGTCCACGTCCGACTTCGCCTGGAAGGACATCGATCTACCCGGGAAGGTCCGGCTCCAGCTCGTGGCGTGGCTCGGGCCCAAGCCCAAGGCGCCAGTTCTGGAAGCCTTCCTCGAGCAGGTCGGCGCGCTCCTGGGGGAGACCTCGTTCGCCAGGCAAGGCAGACATCCGAAAACGGGGGAGTGGATGACGTGTGTCGGATTCCCGCTCCCCGATGGTAGCTGGGCCGGTCTGAGGTTGTTCGATCAGCATCGCTAGCCCCGAGGTGACACGAGTGACCGCGAAACACGCCTCGGTCCTTTGAGCCCCGCTTCGATCGTCTCTCTTGCGCGCAGCGGAGGCGCTGCGCGGAAAGGACGCGATGATTCCCAAGACGATGCGCCGCGCGCGCGTGAGCGCCCGCGGCCAAGAGCTCCTCGTGGAGGAGGCCCCGGTCCCGACGCCGGGGCCCGGGGAGATCCTGATACGGGTGGAGTCCGCCGGGGTGAATCACGACTTGCGCGCGAGCCGATCCGTCGCTGGCAAACTGGTCCTCAAACCGTGGTCGTGATCAGAAGGTCCATCCAATGCAATACCTGCTCCTCTTCAACTCGTCGCCCGAAGATCTCGACCGCCTGCCCGACGACCCGGAATCAGCCCCGTATTGGGAGTCTTGGCGGGCGTACATGACGGCCATCTACGCCGCCGGTGTCGTGAAGAGCGGCAACGCCCTCCGTCCCGGGCACACGGCGACCACCGTCCGCATTCGCGACGGCAAGCGCCTCGTCCAGGACGGCCCCTTCGCCGACACGAAGGAGATCCTCGGTGGGTACCTGGTCATCGATGTCCCCTCGCTCGACGAGGCGCTCGTCTGGGCCGCCCGCTCTCCCTCGAGCGAAAGCGGCAGCACGGAAGTGCGGCCCATTCTAGACCTGAAGCGCTGACGGGGCATGGCGGACCAGCCTGTCGACACCGATCGAGCCCGAGCGGCCGCCGAGCGCGCCGCTCGGGACTCCTACGGCAAGATCCTCGCGTTTCTGGCAACCCGCTGGCGTGACGTCACGCTGGCGGAGGACGCGCTCGCCGAGGCGTTCGCGTCTGCGCTCGAGCGCTGGCCGGAGGACGGCATTCCCGCTTCCCCGGAGCGCTGGCTCGCCACCGTCGCACACCGCAAGCTCCTCGACAACGCTCGGCATGCACGCTTTCGAGCACAACCGGAGGTGCTCGCCACCCTGTCGCGCCTCGAGCACGCCGAGGAGCGTTCGCCATTTCCCGACGACCGGCTCCGGCTCATGCTCGTCTGCGCGCACCCGGCGATCGATGTGGCGGTCCGTCCTGCGCTGCTTCTTCAAACCGTCCTCGGGCTGGACGTGAAGACGATAGCGCCCGCGTTCCTCCTCCCGGCCGACACCCTCAATAAGCGTCTCGTCCGAGCCAAGGCGAAGATTCGACAGGCAGGCATCCCCTTCGAAGACCCCGAGCCCGCCGATCTCGGCGAGCGAATCGAGGCGCTGCTCGAGGCGCTCTACGCTGCCTACTTCATCGGACGAGAAGGGACGCTCGCCGAAGGCGACGAGCGGGACGAGCTCCGCGACGAGGCGGTCGGCGTCCTCCGCCTGATCGCAGCGAGCCTGCCGAACCATTCGGAGGTCCTGGGGCTCCTCGCCCTCGTCCTCTTCTGCGAGGCGCGCCGCGCCGCTCAATCGACCCCGGACGGGGAGTTCGTCCCACTGCTCGAGCAAGACACCAGGCAATGGGATCCGTCGGTCCTCCGAGAGGCGTACGAGACGCTGGGCCGCGCGGCCCAGCTCGGTCCCGAAGGCCCCTTCCAGATCGAGGCCGCGATCCAAGCGGCCCACTGCTATCGGGCACGCTCCGGCGTCGTCCCCTGGTCGGACATCGTGGGGCTCTACATCAAGCTGATCGAGCCCCACCCCACGATCGGCGCGGCGGTCGGCCTGGCCGTCGCCAGCGCACACGCCGACGGCTCCCCGAGCCGAGGCCTCGAGATCTTGCTCACCATCGACGCGAGACGCGTCGCGAATTACCAGCCCTGGTGGGTCGCCCTTGCTCACCTGCACAAGATGGCCGGCAGCGATGGCGAAGCGAAGCGCGCGCTCCAACGAGCGATCGGCTTGACCACGAATCCGCGCGTCAGGAGATTCCTGGCCCGGCGCGGGTAACGTGCGCTGCGGCTCCGTAAGCCACAATGGGTCCGAACCAGAGAAGCGACCAAGTCCACCACCTGCCTCGTCGACTGAGCGGTGGAGCCCGAGGTTCCCGCTCCTCGGCACCGCCCCGCCTCACGGCGGCCAGGTCTCGCCAGGAGGGAGCGTTCGGGCGAGGCGGATCGATCCGCCGACCACGTGCCAAGTGGCGTCGATATGAGAGGCCGCGCGCAGCACACCGCTCGTGGCGGTCCAACCTCCACCCCGAAGCACTCTCGCGGTATCACCCAGGTTCATCGTGCCGAACGGATCAACAAGCGGGTCGCTCCCGTACGTCCCCTGCGGGTCGTTGTGAACCCACTCCATGCCGTTCCCAAGCACGTCGAAGAGCCCGGCCGGATTGGGCGCCTTCTGACCCACAGGATGGGAGCTCTTTGCCGCATTGTTGCAGTACCACGCGATGACTTCCAGATTTGGCTCGGCATAACAGGAGCCAGAGTCAGGCTGC
>JAEUKE010000162.1 GCA_016794345.1 Myxococcales bacterium | reverse complement strand
CGAGGTCTACGTCTCCTTCGACGTCGACGGGCTCGACCCTGCCCTCTGCCCCAACACCGGCACCCCGGTCCCGGGCGGGCTCGGCTTCCGGGAAGCGTGCGCCGTTCTCCAGGCGGTGGTGCGCTCGGGCCGCCGCATCGTCGGCTTCGATCTCAACGAGGTCGCCGGCGAAGGTGAGTGGGACGCGATCGTGGGGGCACGTTTGCTCTACAAGCTGATCGGCTTCGCGCTGATGAGCCAGGCCCGCGACGCAAAGCGATGAGCGCCGGCGCCCGGCCATGAAGAACGCGGTCTGCGCGCTCTTGCTCCTCGCCGGATGCGCAAAAGAGAACGGGGCGGCACAGGCGCCGAGCTCCGCGACGCCTCGAGCCCAGCTCCCGCAGGCGCCGGCGACGCAGGCCACGGTTTCCAGCAACACTGACGTCTACGTCATTATCGACAGCGCCGGAACCCGACTGTCGGACGACGCGACGGTGCTCGTGCCTTCGCCGAAGGAACCGGGCCGCGGCGCGGACGCGGCGCACAAGCGACACGGGCAGAACGACCTCTACCTCGTGCCGCTCGCCTCGGCGCTCACGAGGGCCAAAGCGGCTGCGCGGCTCGGTACGCGGCTGCGCGTCCTGGTGGGCAAGGACGTTGGCTACCGCGTGCTCATCGAGGCGCTCTACACCGCCGGGCAACACGAGGTCGGCGAGTTCGAGCTGTGCGAGGAGACGTGCGGCGCGCGGTCGCTGGTGTTCCGTCCGCCGCGTGTGGGCGATCTGCGGGGGCCCCCCGAGCACGAGACGTTGAACCTCTCGGTCATCCTCGTGGCGGACGGCATCGCCGTGAAGACCTCGTTCGGAAACATCGCGCCCGGCTGCGAGAGCGGCGTGGGCCCGGGCGTCGCGATTCCGAAGCGCGACGGTGCTTACGATCTCGCGGCGCTCGGCGCCTGCGCCCAGCGGCTCGAGGCGCAAGCCCCCGCCTTCGCCTCGGAGGAGGACGTGGTCCTCACGGCCGCGGCGAGCGTCCCGTTCTCGCAGGTGATGGACGTCGCGCTCACGCTCCTGGGGCCCACCAAGAGCCTCTTTTCACGGGTCACGTTCGGGGTCGCAAAGTAGACTGCCGGCGTGACGACCCCGGCCCACGATCTCTGCGCGCTCATCGACGCCTCCCCCACCCCGTTCCACGCAGCGGCGGAGGTCGCACGCCGCCTCGATGCGGCCGGCTTCTCCGCGCTCGACGAGCGCGAGGCGTGGAGGCTGAAGGAGGGCGACAGGCGCTACGTCGTCCGCGGCGGCTCGACGATCCTCGCCTTCATCGTCGGCCAGGAGAGCCCGGCCCGGGCAGGCTTCCGGATGATCGGCGCCCACACGGACTCGCCCAACCTCCGCGTGAAGCCCCAGCCCGACGTCCACAAAAACGGCTACCGACAGGTCGGCGTGGAGGTGTACGGCTCGCCCCTCTACTCGACCTGGCTCGACCGCGACCTGTCCATCGCCGGACGCGTCTCGCTCTCGCGAGGCACCACGACCAGCTCGAAGCTCCTTCGGCTCTCGCGGCGCATCGCGCGGGTGGCGAACGTGGCCATCCACCTGAACCGCGGCGTGAACAAAGACGGCCTCGTGTTGAACGAGCAGAAGCACCTGGCGCCGCTGCTCGGCGTCGGGGACAAGCTCGAGCTGAAGAAGCTCGTCGCCGCGGAGCTGGGTGAAGACGACAAAGACATCCTCGGGCTCGACCTGATGCTCTACGACACGCAGCCGTCTTCGGTCGGCGGTCTCGACGACGACCTCGTCTTCGCTCCGCGCCTCGACAACCTGGGCAGCTGCCACGCCTCGATCTCGGCGCTC
>JAEUKE010000158.1 GCA_016794345.1 Myxococcales bacterium | reverse complement strand
AGCACCGCGGTGATCGCGAGCGCGGCGACGACGGGCGATCGCTTCGGCTCGGGTGTGGTGACCGAGAGCGCGACCTGGGACTGGCCCATCGGGTTTGGGGTCAGCTGCATGCCCGCGCCCGACTGGGAGAACGACTGCTGAGCACCCGATTGCGAGAGCTGCGCCATCTGCGGGTGCGCCGCGCCGTGACCGCCGGACTGCGAGAGCCCCGGCTGGGACGTGGCGTGCGCGGGGTGCATCGGCTGGGCGGCGACCGGCTGCTGGTAGGCCTGCGCGCTCGGCTGCATCGGCGCGCCCGCGCGCCAGGCGTCGATCGCTTGCGCGAACTCGTACGCGCTCGAGAAGCGGAGGTGCGGCTCGCGCATCATCGCCTTGCGGATGATGGCGGAGAAGCCCGCGTCGAAGCCCGGCACCGCGTGCTCGATGGGCTCCGGCGTCTCGAGCGCGATCTTGAAGATCAGCTCGTTGAACGTCTCGGCGTTGAAGGGGACGCGCCCCGTGACGGCCTGGTAGGCGACGACGCCGATGGAATAGAGGTCGCTCCGGTTGTCGATCTTCTGACCGCGCGCCTGCTCCGGCGACATGTAATAGGGCGTGCCCATGACCGCGCCCGTGCGCGTCATGCTGAACTCGGCGTCGGTGCCGGAGAACTTCGAGACCCCGAAGTCGAGGATCTTCACGAAGTCCTGGCCCTGCTTCTTCACGATGTAGACGTTGTCGGGCTTGAGGTCGCGGTGGATGATGCCGGCCGCGTGCGCAGCCGCGAGGCCCTCGAGGAGCTGTCGGAGGATGGGCGCGGCCTCCTGAGCGCTCAGCCGACCGCGTGACTTGATGCGGTTCGTGAGCGGCTCGCCGTCGAGGAACTCCATCACCATGAAGCGCTCGCCCGAAGGCAGGTTGCCGAGGTCGAGCACCTCGACGATGTGCTCGCTGCCGATGCGGCCCGCGGCCTGGGCCTCCCGCTCGAAGCGCTGGACGATGTCCGCCTTGCTCGCGACCTGGGCGTGCAGGACCTTGATGGCGACCTTCCGGTGGATGCGGACGTTCTCGCCCTCGTACACCGCGCCCATCCCGCCCTCGCCCAGGACGCGGACGATCCGGTATTTGCCTTCGATTACCTGGCCGGCAACGAGTGTCATGAAGGTACCCGCCCCTCCGTAAGGGAGACTTCCATTCTACGTCAGTTAGCGGCCCAACGCCCGTTCTCGTGAAGAGCCGATCAGAGATCGGAGCCGATCGAGCGCCCGCTTCCGGTCGAGGACGAGGTCGGTTTGCTCGTCGCGGTGGCGGCCGCGGAGGTGGGCTTACTGGTGGGAGGTGGTCGCACGCCGCCGGTCGCGGTCGGCGGCGCGTTGGGAGTCGGCACCGCGACCGACGGCGATCCGGAGGAAGCCGACGCATCCGGCAGCGCATCGACCGAGGGCGTCGGCTCGGACGTGGTCGTCTGTGCAGGCTCGGCGGTCTTGGCGGTCGGCTCCGATGTGGTCTCGGTCTTCGCCGGCGCGGCGGACGACGCCGTCGGGACGGGGCTCGGAGCGCCGCCCGCGAGCGTCTTGGCGTAGACGAAGTAGCCGCCGCCGATCAGGCAGAGCGCCGCGACCGACAGCCCGACGACGAGGGGAGCGTTGCTCTTGGGCGCAGGCGGCAGCGGACCGGCGCCGATCGGCGGGCTCGGGTAGTCGACCCCGAGCGGCGGCGGCTTGTCCGCCTGCTGCGCAGGGAACGACTGCGCGCCCGGCTGAGCCGGGGCCTGCGGCTGGAACGCCTGGGCCTGCTGAGCCGACATCTGCTGGAACACGCTCGATCCGATGACGGCCGTCTGCCCGGGCGAGATCGCGGCGGGCGCCACCATGGGCAACATCTGCGTCTTCATCGACGACATGCCGAGGTGCGGCGAGGATCCGGCCCGCGGCGGCGGATTGCCCCCGTACGTGTCCCACTCCCGCGCCCAGGCCCACAAGGCGTCGCGCATCTCGGCGGCAGACTGGAACCGCTCGTTCGGGTCGCGCGCCATCGACCGTCTCATGATGACGGCAAAGTTAGGGTCCAGCCCCGGCACGAACTGCTCGGGCGGGGGCGGCGACTCGAGCGCGATCTTGAAGATGAGCTCGTTGAACGTCTGCGCGTTGAAGGGGACTTGCCCCGTGATGGCTTCGTAGAGGATGACCCCAGCGGAGTAGAGATCGCTCCGGTGGTCGATCGCGCGTGATCCCTTCGCCTGCTCCGGGGACATGTAATAGGGCGTGCCGACGACGGCGCCGGTCCGCGTCATGCTCATCTCCTCGGAGTTGAGCACGTTGAACTTCGAGACGCCGAAGTCGAGGATCTTCACGAAGTCGGGCTGGTTGCGCAGCCTCGTCAAGAAGACGTTCGCCGGCTTCAGGTCGCGGTGGATGATGCCTGCCGCGTGTGCCCCCGCGAGCCCGTCGAGCATGGCCGCCATGATGGGCACCAGCTCGCGCGGGGCGATCCGGCCCTGTTTGACGATCCGTTCGCCGAGGGTCATCCCCTCGAGGAACTCCATGACCATGAAGCGCGAGCCGTCCTGGAGGTCGCCCATGTCGAGCACCTCGACGATGTGCTCGCTGCCGATGCGGCCCGCGGCCTGCGCCTCGCGCTCGAAGCGCTCGAGGACGTCGGGCTTCTGTGACACCCCCGCGTGGAGCGTCTTGATGGCGACGCGGCGCCGGATGCGGACGTTTTCGCCCTCGTAGACCGAGCCCATCCCGCCGTGGCCAATCATGCGGACGATGCGGTACTTGTCCGCGAGGATCTGGCCTGGCTGGAGGTGCATGCCGGGGCCAGCAAGCTATCACGCCGCAGGGCTTGTTCCCACGGCGTGCCGCGGGTAACCGCCAGTCGATGCAGATCGGTCTCGAGCGGCTCGCCAACGACGACGCTGGGTGCGGTGCGCTCCGGAAGGAGCTCGGCTCGAGGCGGGTCGGCTTGCTCGCGCACCCCGCCGCGGTCGACCGCGACATGCGCCACGTCTCGGCCGTGTTTGCCGATCTGGGCATCCGACCGCGGCTCATCTTCGGCCCCGAGCACGGCTACGGCGGCGAGGCGCAGGACATGATCGGCGTCGCGAACGCGGCTGACCGGCTGACCGGCGCGCCGATCATCAGCCTCTACGGCGACAGCTTCGACGATCTGTCGCCAAAGCCCGAGCACCTCGCGGAGATCGACGTGCTCGTCGTCGATCTGGCCGACGTCGGGAGCCGCTACTACACCTTCATCTGGACGGCCCTCCTCGCCGCGCGCGCGGCGGCTGCCGCCGGCGTACAGACCGTGATCCTCGACCGGCCGAACCCTCTCGGGGGCGTCGTCGCGGAGGGCAAACACCAGGAAGGGGGCTTCCTCTCCTTCGTGGGCCTCGAGCCGGTCCCGGTGCGCCACGCGCTCACGATCGGTGAGGTCGTCGCCCTCTTCGCGCACCGCGGCGGGCTCGCGCTCGGCGCGAGCGGCGCGCTGCGCGTCGTCCCGAACGCGGGCTGGGAGCGCGGCGCCCTCGCCCCTCGCTGGGATCGGCCCTTCGTCATGACCTCGCCGAACATGCCGACCTTCGAGACCGCGCTCGTCTATCCCGGCGGGTGCCTCATCGAAGGGACGAACCTCTCGGAGGGTCGCGGCACGACGCGGCCGTTCGAGATCGTCGGCGCCCCCTTCCTCGACGGGGCCCGGCTCGCCGCCGACCTGACGAGGACCAAGCTCCCTGGATTCTGCGCGCGTCCGGTCACGTTCCTGCCGACCTTCCAGAAACACGCGGGCAAGATCTGCGGCGGCGTGCAGATCCACCCGACCGATCCGTCGACCTTCCAGCCTTACGCGACGTACCTCGCGCTCGTCGCGCTCGCGCGCGCGCAGGCTCCGGAAGACTTCCGGTTCCGCACCGAGCGCTACGAATACGTGGACGATATCCCCGCGTTCGACCTCCTCACGGGCGGCCCGATGGCGCGCGAGCTGATCGAGGCTGGTGATCCGGTCTCGGACTGGGTGGACGGGGTCGCGCGCGTGGAGCCTGGGTGGAACGAGACCGTCCGCGAAGCGGAGGCGCTCGTCCGGCGCGCGTCCTGAGGCAGCCGCCGGCCGCTCTCAGACGTCCACGCCTTCGATCTCGTAGCGCTCGAGGTAGAGCCCGTCAGGCGGCGCGGTGATGCCCGCGTCGCGCCTGTCCTTCGACAGAAGCGCGCGCTCGATCGCGCCCGGCTCGAGCCGGCCTCGCGCGACGTCCACCAGCGTGCCCACGAGGATGCGCACCATGTTGTAGAGGAAGCCGCCGCCGCGAACGTCCACATGAAGGACGCGTGGGTGCTCCGGCGACGGGCCCACGCTCAGCTCGAAGATCGTGCGGACCGTGTTCTGCCGCTGATCGGCCGCGTTGCGGAAGGCGGCGAAGTCGTGTGTCCCGACCGCGAGCTTCGCTTCGGCCTGCATCCGGCCGAGCGCCTCGGGTGACGCGAGCTCCGCGACGCGCCAGGCTCGGCCGACGAGGAACGGATCGCGCGCCTCGTCCGCGAGCAGGACGTAGCGGTACGTCTTCGCCTTCGAGTGGAACCTCGGCGCGAAGCCACGCGGGACGACCCACGCGGCGCGGATGGCGATCTCCTCGGGCAAGTGCTTCGCCGTTCCCTGCAACCAGGCCGAGAGCGGGTAGTCACGCGACGGATCGAACGCGACCCGCTGGTCACGGGCGTGCACGCCGGTATCCGTCCGGCTCGCGCCGCGGACCTCCGCGATGCTCGGGTCGATCGCGCGAAGCGCGCCCCATAGCTCCCCTGCGACGGTGCGCTGCTCCCGCTGGAGCGCGAAGCCCGAGAACCGGCGGCCGTCGTAGGCGACGCTCAAGAGCACGCCCGACGCCGTAGCCTCTCCCCCCTCACCTCGTGAGGGGGGTTGGGGGGGTGAACCCACGGGGACCGACGTCATGAAGTGGAAAAGCCACGATGGCTCTTCCACCACGTCACTGCTTCACCTCGAAGCTCATCGGGATCTGAACGGTGACGCAACCTGAATCCGGTTTGGGGAAGGACTTGCCTTGGAAGCGCCCGAGGACGCAGTTCGACACCTCGGGGCTACCCACGGTGTCGTTCGTGATGGAGGCGCCGCACACCTGGCCGGAGGGGCCGACCTGCACGCTGACGGTGAGCTTGCCCGCGGCGCCGGCGTTTTTCTGCAGCGCGCGGTTGTAGCAGCCGCGCGCGGACCCTGCGGCGCCTTGCAACGCGCTGTTCAGCGCGCCGTTGCTCACGCCCTGGCCGCAGTTCGAGCAGGCCCCCGGACCGGCGGGGCCCTTCGGGCCCTTCGGGTCGGCGCTCGCCTCGGCCGACGCGCTCGCGCTCGCGCTGGCCGTCACCGGCGGGGGCGGAGGCGGGGGCGGAGCCGGGGGCGGCGGGGTCTGGTCGACCTGGGTCGGCGGCGGGGGCGGCGCGGGCGCCGGCTTCTGGTCGTCCTTCGTCAGGAAGAAGATCCCTCCGATGCCGGCAGCGAGAAGCAGCGCGCCAATGATGTAGATGCCGGAACCGGATTTGCTCTCGGGGGATTCGGACGCAGACAAGCTCGGTCCTCCGCGCGGGAGAATACAGCGGCCCGGACGAGCGGCGTGTTTTTTTGCGGACGTCGGACAAAGCTTGGAAACGGAGACGGATTTGCCTCGTTCGCTCACGACGAAGCCACGGATCTGGGTCACGCCCCTCGCGCTCGCGGTCACCTTCGCTTCGGGGTCTTGTGGCGAGGCGGACAGGCCCGCTTCGTCGCCGTCGCCTCGGTTCTCCGCTCCGGTCGCCGTGAGCGCTGCCGCGCCCGTGCCCGCGCCGACACCACCATCGCCGACCTGCGCGGGACCCCGGGCGCGGCTTGGCTTCGCCGGCGGCGAGCCTTCGATCGAGGACTGCGCGGAGGGAACCCTGTGTTTCGGGGGCGCATGTGTGGCCGCCGCAGAAGGCCCGAAGCTCTCGGCCGAGCCCGTGCCCCTCTCGCGGCTGCGCGCGATCGGCGACGAGGGCTGGCTCAACGCGTGGTCGGGGCACGTCGGGTTGCCCCTCAAGACCGTGCAGCGGTTTCGCGACGAAGGAGACCCGACGGTGCTCGGGCGCGAGGAAGAGGCGCGCGCCGTCTGCTCGCGCGACGGCTGGGTCACGCCGCGGCGCGCGGGCGAGGGGAGCCGCTCGGCGGCGGCCGTTCTCCGCGGCGTCGTGTTCAGCGATGCTCCGCGCGACCTGGTGCTCCGTGCGTCGACGACGGGGACGGTCACGATCGCGGCGTTCGGCCAGCGCTTCGAGGTCGAGGAGATGCCCGGTCGCGAGGGCCGCGCCTTGCCGGATGAGCGCTTCTACTCGGTGCACCTCGGTCCCGGTAACAATGACATATCGGTCATTATTGCGCCGGAGACGGCCGGGCTCCAGCTCCGCCTCCGCGAGCCGGACGGGCGGCCCGCTCGCGGGCTGCTCTACGCCGAGCGCATCGCGAGCGCGTCGTGCCCTCCGGCGGATCTGATCGACGCGGCTGCGCGGCTCGATGTCGCGCCCGCGGGGCTCACCCTCGCGATGACACCGAGGCTCCGCGGGCTCATCCCCGATCTGCCGCGCGAGATCCCCGTGGAGGTGACCACCTCTTCGGGCCGGAGCCGCGAGCCCGCGGCGCTCGCTTCGCTCATCGGCCTTGTGGCGAAGCCGGAGACGATCTCGATCGTCCTGCCGGCCGCCGACAAGGGAAGGACCACCGTCGACGTGGCCATGGCCGGCGGCTCGGTCCACGTCGCGCGCCTCACCGCGTCCGGCGCGCTCGTGGCGCGCGTCGCGAAGCTCGCCGAGCTCGCGGCGCGCGTCGCTGGTTCGCAGCACCTGCCGGAGGGGACGCGTGAGAGCTTCGCGCACCACGTCGAGACGCTCGGGCGGGCCATCGGCCGGGCCGAGCCCGACGTCGCCTGGCTCACGCGCCACACGGAGCGCGCCGAGGCCTTGGGCAAGAAGCTCGACCGCGGAGTCGACGCGTACGCCGAGGAGCGAGGCGTCGTGTTCCGCGCGTATCGGTCGGCGCTCGACGGCAAGCGCCAGCCCTACGTGGCGTTTGTCCCGAAGAGCCTCGATCGACGCGGGCCGCTCCCGCTCGTGCTGGTCTCCCACGGCAAGGACAGGCTCCCCGAGCACGCCCTGCGAACCTTGGTGGGGGAAGCGCCGGACGAGCACATGACGCTCGCCTTCGCGGCCCACAACCTGCCGCGAATGGATGACAAGGGCGCCATTTACGCGGCGCCCTGGGGGTTCGGCAACGCGGGGCCGCGAGCCGTGGGCGAAGAGGACATGTTGGCCGTCATCCGCGACATCCAGGCCGCCTACCGGGTCGATCCGCGCCGCGTGAGCCTCACCGGGTATTCGCTCGGCGGAACGGTGTCGTTCGTCTTGCCGCTGCATTTCCCCGACGTCTTCTCGGCAGCCGCGCCGCTCTGCGGTTACCCGAACCTGCTCTCGTACCAGAGCGTGGCGAAGGTCCCCCATCTCCCGTGGGAGGACACGCTCCTCGCGAAGGAGTACATCGCGCGCTACGCCGAAAACGGGCTGCACGTTCCTCTCGACATCGTGCACGGCGGGAAAGACGGCCCCGGCCGCTCGAAGGTGGTCGCCGATCGGTACGCCGAGCTCGGCTACGCCCACGTCTTCGACGTGCAGGAGGAGCTCGATCACAACGTGTGGGACTACGCCTACGAGGACGGCAAGATGATCCCGCGGCTCACGCGGCACGCCGCGCCGCGCGCGCCCAAGCGTGTCCGCCTCGTCACCGGCCGGTACCGCTACGACCGCGCGTATTGGCTCCGCCTCGTCGGGATGATCGACTGCTGCCGCGCGGAGCCGGCGAGCCTCGACGCCTCCTTCGAGGACAAAGAGGGCCGCGTCCGCGTGACGACCAAAAACGTCGCCGCCTTCGAGATCGATCCCGCGCGCCTCGGCGACTCCCTCCCGGCACGGCTGACGGTCGAGGTCGACGGCACGACGCTGGAGGCCGAGCCGACCGCGCCCATCCTCTTCGTGCGCGGCGACGACGGTCGCTTCGCGTTCGGTGCGTCGGGCGACGCGCTCCCGTTTGGCAAGCGGCGCGGTCTGTCCGGTCCGCTCGACGACGTGGAGCACGGGCCCGTGACGATCGTCTACGGCGCAGCCGATCCGGCGATGACCGAGGCGAACCGGATGGTCGCGGAGCACCTCGCCACCCTCGGCGACACCGCGGAGATCGCCTACCCCGTCTTCTCCGACGAGGCGGTCACCGACGCCGATCTCGAAGGGCGGAGCGTCATCCTCGTGGGCACGCCCGCGCAAAACCGGCTCACGGCCGCGGTTGCGCCGCAGCTCCCCGCGACGTTCGAGCCGAGCGCCATCGTCCTCCGGGGGCAGAGACACGAAGGCCCGGATCTCGCCGCCTCCTTCATCTTCCCTGGGCCCGAGGGCTTCTCGGGGGACGCGCTGACGAGGCGCGGGTCGCGCTACGTGGTCGTTCACGCGGGGACGAGCCCGCGCGCGGCCCTCGCGGTCCGGTTCCTCCCGCGCTACCTTCCGGACTACGTCGTCTACGACGCGAGCCTCGCCGTTCGACGAGGGGGGCTCTTGATGGATGGCCGGCCGGTTCGCGCGGCCGGGTTCTTCGACGAGAGCTGGCGATGACCGGCGACCCGCTGGGCCTCAAAGACACCATCATCGACGGCAAGTACCTCGTCGGCGAAGCCGTGGGCGAGGGTGGCGCCGCCATCGTCTACCGCGCGGAGAACACGGTCTGGAAGATCCCCGTGGCCGTGAAGATCTTCGCTGCGCTCGGCGAGGCGCCGGCCGCCGAGCAGCCCGCGCTCTTCGAGCAGTTCATCCAGGAGGGGCGGCTCATCTCCGATCTCTCCACGAAATGCCCCGCCATCGTCCAGGCGAGGGACTTCGGCATCCTGCGGCTCGAAGGCAGGCCCCCGCTTCCGTACCTGGTCCTCGAGTGGCTCGACGGAAAGAGCCTCGACGAGGTCCTGGTGGGTGAGACACGGGCCAAGCGAGCGCCGCGTTTGCTCGACGGCGCGATGCGTCTGCTCGAGCCCGTCGCGGTCGCGCTGGGGCTGGTGCACGAGCGCGGCGTCGCCCACCGCGACATCAAGCCCGAGAACATGATCGTGGTCGGTGACCCGCGTGGCCCCGAGGCGCAGATCAAGCTGCTCGACTTCGGGATCGCGAAGATCATGAAGCGGAGGCTCGAAGGCGTCCACCAGACCGGCATCATGCCGACCGCGTTCACCCCGTATTACGGGGCGCCGGAGCAGTTCTCGCGCGCGTACGGCGAGACCGGCCCGTGGACGGACGTGTTCGCGCTCGCGCTCGTCTTGATCGAGGTGATGCAAGGAGGGAAGCGCGCCTTCGAAGGGGACGACTACGCGGAGCTCGGACGCCAGGCGATGGACACCGCGCGCCGCCCGACGCCGCGCCAGCTCGGCCTCGCCGTGAGCGACACGGTGGAGGCGGTCTTCGGTCGTGCGCTCGCCGTGTTGCCCGAGCAACGTTACGGCGACATGCGCGCGTTCTGGGCCGCGCTCGTCGGGGCAGCCCGCCCGGAGAACGTGGCCTTCGTGCCGGCGCTCCCGCCGCCTTCGCCGCAACTCATCGCGGCCGCACAGCCGCGCCCGGCGGCGCCCCGTCGATCGATCGTCGTCGTCGCAGCCGCCCTCGGAGTGACGTTGATCGCCGCGGCCGCGGTCTCGGCGGGCGTGCGGGCTGCGCGCACCGCGCCCGTCCCCGCTTCCTCCTCGGGCGTCGCCGTGACGCCGTCGAGCGCGCCGCTCGCGGCCGGCGCAACCGGCACCTCCTCGGCGTCGGCGAGCGCCGCGGTGACGAACGCCCCGTGCCCCGAGGGGAGCATCGTGGTGGCCGGGGGCCGCTTCACGATGGGGGTCGCGGCGGAGCTCTTCTCGGCTGCGGCGCCGGAGCATGTCGTCAACCTCGACACGTTTTGCCTCGATCGCGACGAGGTGAGCGTCGCTGCGTACGACGCCTGCGTCGCGCAGGGTAAATGTCCGAAGCTCTCGGCCAGCTCCGGGTGTCGCGCCGGCGGCGGCGGCGAGCCCGTGAGCTGCGTCACCCACGAGGAGGCCGCTGCGTACTGCGCGTCGAAGGCGATGAGGCTCCCGACGGAGGCGGAGTGGGAGCTCGCCACGACAAAAGAGGGCGTTCGTGCGCTGACGGGCGGCGTCTCGGAGTGGGTCGCGGACAACTTCGGCCCCTACGGAGCCGACGAGCAGATCAACCCGTGCGGACCGGCGACCGGCGCCGGGCGCACGGTCCGCGGCGGGACCGCGTCGAACAAGGCGCCGCCCAACCTGCTCGGCCGCGCGCGCGAGGGCTTGCCGCCGGAGACTCGCTCGCCAGCGATCGGCTTCCGTTGTGCGCGCGCGCTGGAGTGAGTGGCTAGAACGAGCCGCCGACGCGCACCACCGCCCCGCCCGGTACCGGCGCGAGCGCCGCGGTCGCGGCGGGCTCCGCGTCGGTCGGGCCGCCCCAGATGATGAGCGGGATGGACGCGGCCGCGAGCACGGAGCCAGCAATGACGGTAACGTTAGCAATCAGCTCGAGCGTCTTGCCCTCGTCCACGACGTCGGCGTACTTCGGGTCGGTGCAGCGCGCTCCGCCGCACTCCTCCTCGAGCGTGGAGAACTTCGCGTCGGAGAGCCCGGCGGTCACCCCGAAGGTGACGAGGCTGGCGCCCCCGAGGCACGCGGCGACGATGCCGACGATGCGGAGCTCCCCGCCGGTCTGCTCGTCGGCCTTTTCAGGACCGGGCTTCTCGGGGCCGCCCTTGGTGCCCGCGCGGCCCGCGCGCACGGCGATGGGCAAGGTCTTGGTCTCGCCGCCGGCGACCTCGATCTCTCGACGCACGGGCTCGAAATCAGGCCCCACGATCTCGATGCGTTGCAGACCCGGAACGACCGTGATCGGCGCGGCCAGCTTCGCGGTGGGGACCTCGACGCCGTTCAGCAGGACCTTGGTGCCGTCCGTCGCGTCCGCGACCGCGATCGTCAGGTGGGCGACGCGCCCCTCGAGGACCGCGAGCTCGGCGGCGGCCGCGTCGCGCGTGCCTTCGTATTTGGCCTCCTGCGCGGCGCGTGCGGTCGCATCCTTCACGGTCGCCGCCATCTCGTCGTACGCCTCCGGGATGCGCCCGAGCTCGCGGAGCGAACGCGCGACGTAGAGCCGCGCGTTCGGGCTCTGGGTCTCGGCGAAGAGCGCCTCGAACTTGGGCAACGCCGCCGCGTAGTCCTTCTCGTCGAAGAGCTTCTGCGCCTCGGCGAACGCCTCTTTCTGCGACGCAGCGGGCGGCGCGGACGGGGCAGGCTGGGCGATCGCGTCGCGGGCGCCGAGAAGGCTCGCGACACAGGTCAGGGCGGCGAAGAGCGCGGTGTGTTTCCTCATCAGAGGTCGTCGGGGCGGAAGGCCGTTCGGCTCGGCGGTGGTGGGCGGTTGCCTCCCGGCGCCGCCGTGGTCACCGGCTTCTTGGCGGACGCGCTCGCGGAGGGCGAAGCGGCGGCCGTCGACGACGACGGGGCCGGCTCGCTCGCCGACGCGGTGTTCTCGGGCTCGGCGGGCTTGGTCGCGACGCTGGGGGCGGAAGGCGCGCTCGCGGGCGCCGCGGGCTGGGCCGCCGGCTCCGTGTCGCCGGGGCGGGTCCCCACGAACGCGGCCACGCCGAGACCCACGCCGATGGCTGTGGTCACGCCGACCATCAGCTTCCACGAGCGCTTCGCGGAAGGCTGCGGGAGAGGCACCGCGGGAGCGAGCAGGGTGCCCACGCTGGTGGATTGCGACGGGCTCTCGTCGACGTCGGGGGCCGGCGCCGGGACGGCCGCGCGCTTTCCGCTCCCGGAGAGCGGCGCGTGTTGCCCGCTGCCGGAGACCGGAGCCGGCGGCACGACACGCACGCCGCTCGGGCCGGGGATCGCGGGGGGCGGCTCATGGACCGCGAGCGCCTTCACGGCGGCCGCGACGGCGCGCGCCGTCGCGATCGGCGTCCCTGCGATCCGCGCCGCGTCCTCGAGCGCGTCGGCGAGGTCGGCCGCGGTGGCGTAGCGCGCGTTCGGCTCCCGTGAGAGCGCCCGCATGCAGACGTCCGAGATCGCCTGCGGCACGCGCGGCTCCGCCGCACGAAGCGGTGTCATCACGCCGCGGATGATCTGGCCCATCAGCGCGGCCTCGGTGTCGGCCTTGAAGAGCTGCTGTCCGCTGAGCGCCTCGTAGAGCACGGCGCCCGCCGCGTAGACATCGACCCGGCGATCGATGTCCTGCCCGTGGAACTGCTCCGGCGCCATGTACGAGAGCTTCCCTTTCACCTGGCCGCCGCGCGTCGAGGAGAGTCGTGAGGCCGCGCGCGCGACGCCGAAGTCCGTGATGCGCGAGACGCCGTCCACCCCGAGGAGGATGTTGTGCGGCGTCACGTCGCGGTGGATGATCTCGAGCGGCGCCCCGTCCGAGCCCTTCTGCTCGTGTGCGGCGTGCAGCCCGAGCAGGGCGTCGTGCAGGACGCGCAGGACGACGCCGACGTCGAGCTTCTCGTTCCGGCGCCGGAGCTCGCGGAGCACGACGTGGAGCGAAGGCCCCTCGATGTACTCCATGACCAGGAAGAGCGGCTCCTCCTGGACGTCGATGGTCCCGACGACGTTGGGGTGGCGGATTTGAGCCGCGAGCCTCGCCTCGTCCAGGAACATCGCCACGAACTCGGGCTCGCTGGCGATGTGCGGGTGCATGACCTTGATCGCCACGAGACGTTCGAAGCCCCCTGCGCCGAGAGCGCGCGCCAGGTGCACGATGGCCATGCCACCTGAGGCGATCGGCTGGAGCGTCTCGTAGCGACCGAGGCGCATCGAAGAAGAAGAGTACACGGGAAGCCCGCGGGTTCGTATCATCGTCTCGATGGCCGCCCTGCGCGCCGCCTGCGCCCTGCTCTTCACCATGGCTGCCTGCAGCCATGACTGGGACGCCTACGACCCACGATTGGGCACCACCGGTGGGGATGGAGGCGGAGGTGCGAGCCCCACGACGACGTCGTCGACGGGCGCGACGACCACGGGCTCCACGAGCGGCAGCACGACCTCGTCTTCGACGAGCAGCAACATGGGCGGCGGGGGCGCAGGACCGACCGAGGTCACCTACACCGCGGCCGTGGCCGACTGCGTCCGGCCGACCATGCCCAACCCCGACACGTGCGAGACGGAGGTCGGGGCCGGCACGATGACGGTCGACACCGAATACGACCCGCCCATCGACCTCACCCCGCGGCACTCCTACCTCCGCTTCGATCTCGACGGCACGCTCGCCGGCAAGACCATCGACGGCGCGACGCTTCGGGTCCGCGTGACCGCCATCAGCGGGGCGGAGAGCAACCAGACCGGCGAGCTCTGGCAGGTCCAGCCGTTCACCCGAAACGATCTCTTCGTCTCGACGCCCTCCGCCGTCGGCTCGAGCCCCATCGCGGACGATCAGGGTCCCGTCGCGCTGAGCGAGCTCGTCAGCTTCTCCGTCCCGACGAGCCTCATCAGCCCGAACGGCAGCGTCTACCTGGGCCTCTTGCCGCTCACGACGAACGGCGTCGACTACTACAACGCAAACGGCGCCGAGCCGCCGGTGCTCGTCGTCGACTATCACTGAGCCGCTGCGACGTGGTGGTCGCCCATGACGAAGCTGATCAGCTAAACAAGTGCAACAGCAGCCTGTCCTTCTTCGATGACGAAGGGATGCGGTTTCATCTTCCTGCTTACCTTGTCGCGGATCTGGACGGGGACTACAAATTCGGCCTGGCGTATGCGCTGACGCAGACTCCAATCCTCAGCGAGCAGTTCCGGCTGTTGAGCAAAGAGCAGAGAGCTGCAGTTCGGCGCTACCTCGAGTTCATCTCGTTCGAGCCCGACTATGAGTTCGAGCGGGAACACATCGAGCATGCGCTCGAGAACTACTGGTCGGCTCGGGAAACGAGATGACGATGGACCGGCCGGACCGAGGACGGCGGTGCCAACCTTCGCCACCGCGCTAGCGTTCGAGCTGGGCGATCGCGCGGGGCAAGAGCTGTCGCGCGATCGCCTTCACCCCGTCCAGGACTCCGGCGGGGTGCCCCGGATGGGCCGCGACGCGGGTGCGGTCGGCGGCACCGAGCGCGTCGGCATAGGCGCCGGCGCCTTCACCGAGCTCCTCGAGCTGCAAGACGACGCAGGTCTCGGCCCACGAATAGCCGTGCGCTTCGATGTGACCGCGTAGCTCCGCGAACCGAGCGCGCTCCTCCTCCGGGGCTCGGCCGTCGGCGATGAAGAGGACGGCGTCGCATTGCTTGAGCACCAGCAAGCGTGCGGTCGGGTGCACCCCCTCCGCCGGCGCGGTCACCAGCAGGAGGTCGACCAGGACACCGTTCACCCTCCCGAGGCTGAGGTCGAGGGCGTCGTGGGTGACGATCTCGGCGTCTCGCGGAGGCGCGACCGCTTCCCCGGTAACGGCCTCTGCGATCGCGCGCAGGCTGCCGCGCACGGCGCTATCCCGCGTCCCGTGCAGCACCACCTTGAACAGGACATGCGGCGCGCCCTCCTCGATGATCCTCATGCGACCGTCGTTAGCGCATCGCGCTTTCACCACCAATACGTCTGGTGGCACGGCGCCGAGCGTTCTCCTGACAGCACCGCTAACGTGTTTCTCGTCGACCCAAGTCGGCCACACGGATCGAGCGGAGTCTGCTCATTGCGCCGGCTTCAGGGGCTGCGCGGGTGGCGCGGTCGTGTCGGCAGGAGGCGGCGCCACCGGCGCGGCCGGCTTCTGCTCGCCGTACACGGCCAGGCTCCAGATCTTCTTCGCGAGCTCGATCACGGGCAGCGTGACGTCGTCGCGGATGTGGAGCTCGAGGCCGACGGCGAGATCGAGGCGTGTCCATCTGCGGTCGGGGTTGACGTTGAGCGGGGGGACGTACGCCTTGGGGCCGATGTCGTGGACAACTTGCTTGGGTTGGACGCCCAGCGCGCTGGCGAGATCGCCCGCCGGGATGTCCGCGATCGCATAGGCCTCGAGCTCCTGCGGGGTGAGCGCGCTGAGGCGCGCCTTGATCTTGGGGAGCTGGAGGCGCTCGTTCGCGCGAAGGCGGCGGACGGCGACGAGCCAGATGAGATGCCTGCGCTCGTACCGCGTCGCGGTCCCGAGGAAGATGGGACGCGGGACGATCTCGAGCTCGAACCAGTGGCGCGCGGTGCGAAGCGTGATGCCGGCGAGGCGTGCCAGCTGCGGCAACGTCCACCCGGTCTTCGGCTTGGCTCGTGACTTCCTGGGTCCGCGACGCTTCGGGCGGAATCGACGCATCGACCCGGATGGTACACCGGGGGCTTCCCGGTTGGCGCACCTGGAGTGCTCAGGAAAACCGGGAAGAGGGTTTTGTGGACTTCCTGGGAGTTCTGGAAAACCCTCAAGAGGGTTTTGTGAGGCTCGCGGGAGCCCACGACAAGCCTGTTGCTGGTGTGTTCGGGGGCTCCGTGTTGCCCGCTCAACCCGGTTACTGGTTGGATAGGGATTCGAGCTGCTCCAGAAAACTCAAAATGGGTTTCCTGGGGCTCTCGAGCTGGCCAAGGAAGGCAAGCGGCGGTTGGATCGGGGACATTGCGCACGCCGCTACCGGCGCCGCGGTCGAGCGTGCGCCGGGGCCCGGGTGGGTCAGCCCGGCAGACCCGCTCCTGGCTTCAAGGCTTGTCGCGGCCGGTCGCGTAGAGCTTCACCCGAGCGGACGGGTTCGTCCCGCCGAGCGTGACCCGGAACCGCATCCGGGGAAAGCGAGGCGAGGTGTAGGCCGCGACGCCGCTGGCGTTGTTGGTGCGAATCGGGTCGAGGGTCTCTCGATTGATCTCGGGCGTGCCACCAGGGCTCACGGACCGCCAGCTCCTGCCGTCGAGCGTGTGCTCCGCGAGCACGCTGAGCGTCGGCAGGGTTCCGGTGACGCCATCGACGAGCGCTTGGAGAGCGACGCGGCTGCAAGACCCAAGAAGAAGCTCGAAATGGTCCGCCGTGAAGACGGGCGAGGTTCCCACCACCGCGTCATCGAACACGAGCTCCACGAATCGACGTGCCATGTTGCCCTCTCTGCGCAGCTCAGACCATCGATCGTGGCGCCACCCAGATCCTGAGGTGCGCGCCGGGACTGGTCCCGCCGAGGCTGATCCGAAGCCGGCCACGATCGAAGCCGGGGCGCCCACCCTCATCGAAACCCGCGACGTCACTCACCGCGCCGACGACCAGCGGCTGTGCGTCGATCTCCGGCGTGGACGCCTTGTTCAGCCAGTTTCGACCGTCGCTCGAGCACTGGACTTGCACGGTGACGGTGGGCAGCGTGCCGGAGACCTGGTCCGCGACGACCTGGATCGCATAACGCTCCCAAGCCGCCAGGAGCCCGTTGTGCGCGACGTCCGTGATGACCGCAGCCGTCCCGACGATCCAGTCGTCGAAGAC
>JAEUKE010000148.1 GCA_016794345.1 Myxococcales bacterium | reverse complement strand
CGCGTGCCCGCCCACGAGCAGGAACCGAACGCGATGGGAGATCAGCAACTGCAAGAACTCGCTCCAGTCGCGATTGAGCTCGACCTTCACCGAACCACTCCCTCCGCAGTCGTTCGACGCCGGAAATGCGTTCCTCGAACGTCAGCTGCGCCAGATCCTCCCGGTCCATCAGCTCTGCTTCCGCGAAGGACCCCGCAACACGCAGCACACGCCGAATCATGGTTTCACCTTACCACCGTCGAATCGAGGCGCGAACAGCCTGATCGAGACGTACGCGGATGACGAGGAAGCGAGCCGGTTCGTGAGCGAGTGTGCGAAGCGCTGTCCGTTGCGATGGCCGAGAGGTGACGGCTACCGCTTCTTGGACGCGGCCTTCTTGGCTACGGTCTTCTTGGTCGCGACCTTCTTGGCAGGCGCTTTCTTCGCCGCAACCGGCTGCTTTGCCGCTCCACCATCGAGCTCGGCGACGAGCCTCTTCGGTGCCTGCGCGCGGTAGCTCTCGTCGATCCAGGCGAGCATCATGTCCATCGGCGGCTCGTCGCCTTCGGGGAACGCGGCGGAGACCCAGCCGCTCTTGCCGAGGCCGTATTCGGTCGGCTTGGTGAAGGGGAGCATGAGCGCCGCGGAGGCCGAGTGAGGGAGCTTGGCGGAGATGCGGAAGGGCTCGCCGTCGACGCTCAGGTACGCGAACGTCTTGTCCTTCACGGCGAGATCGAGGTGACCCGGCCAGGGGCTCTTCAGGTGTGCGCCCGGATACTTCGCGAGGCCGAGCTCACGAAGCTTGCTGGCCAGACCTTTGGTGCCCCGCTTGGTTTTCGCCATGCGCGTATCGAACCACGAGCCGCGTCTCAGCGGCCCTGGTTTCCGTCGCCGCCGATGCCGATCGCCACGCCCAGGAAGACGCGCGTTTCATTTTCGCGGTTCTCGTAGAGGCGGCCCTCGCCGCCGAGAACGCCCATGATCTCGGTGAAGTTCTCGATCCGGTAGCCGGCTCGGACCTCGGCCCGCGGCGAGGGGAGCCACTGCTCGTCGTCGACGACGTCGCTCCCGTAGCTGTTGTCGGTGGCGATCGACACGCCGGCCGATCCGGTCGCGAGCCATTTGTCGTCGCGGATGCCCGCCGTGAGGAGCATCGGGATCGTGAACCCGGAGCGCTTCTCTGCGACGGCCATCTCCGCGCCGAGGACGCTGCCGCCCACGACGAACGTCACGTCGCCCAACCCGATCGAGGCGTAGAGCTCGAGCGAGGGGCGGACGAGGAAGACGGGCGTCTCCATGTTGTCCAGGGCGGCGGCCGTCATGACGAACCACGAGCCACCCAGGTTCACGCCGTGTCGCGACTTCTCCTCCTCCTCGGACGCGGTATCGGGCCGAGGCGGCGAGGGCGCAGGTGCAGGCGCGGCCGCCTGAGCTGGCGCGCGATCGCCGGCCATCGTGGGCTCGCCGGCCATCGTGAGCTCGCCCGCGAGCGCCACGCCCGGAGCGGAGGCGGCGAGGGCGATCACGGCGAGCAAGGGGCGCAACATGCAGACCGGAACGCTGGACCAGCGGCGCGCTTACACCGGCCCCGACCCGGCGCTCACCGCCCGGCGAGCTTGGTGAGCATGGCGGCGAGGCGGCCGAGCAACGACAGCACCTCGCCCGTCTCGACCGCGGTGGCGAGGCCGAGGCGCCCGATCGCCTCGACGCAGGCGGCGGCCTCGCACGCCTCCGCGCGGGCACCCCGCAGCCGCTGGGCACGGTCCGCGCCGCTCCGCGCCGCACCCTCGCTGAGCTGAAGGAATGCCGACTGGCTCGCACGCCGGAGCTGATCGCTCAGCGGCCCGTAGCCGCGCGGTAGCTTCTTCGCGAGCGCGTCGGCCTTCACGAGCGCGTCGAGCGCGACCTGGTACGCGTCGAGCGCGTGATGGGGAAACCGGGCGTACGAGGGAGCCTTGTCGTTGGGTTGGTTGGTCATGCCCCATCCGGCGCAGGACCCGTGCGGCAGCCCTCGCGCCGACAAGCCCGGGCTCGTTGTCGCCGTCCCGCGCGAGGGCTGCGGCGCGGGGCGTGCGCCCAGAGGCGTGACCAACCAACCCAACGGCGAGGCGACCGAGATCCGAAGCCGAAGCCGAGATCCGAAGCCGAAGCCGAAGCCGAAGCCGAAGCCGACGCCGAAGCCGAAGCCGAAGCCGACGCCGAGCTCCGAAGCCGACGCCGCCGTGCCGAGCTCCGAAGCCGAAGCCGAGCCCCCCATCTGCTCGATGCCCCCGCCCCCGTGCGCTAGATCACCCGCAGCCATGACCGACTTCGCCCAGCACCCCGGTGATCCGTTCGAGATCTTCACCGCCGCGTTTGCGCGGGCGACCGAGCACGAGCCCTTCGAGGCGAACGCCATGACGCTCGCGACGGTCGGGCCTGACGGCGCGCCCTCGGCCCGCATCGTGCTGCTCAAGGGCGTGGATGCGCGCGGCTTCGTGTTCTTCACGAACTACCAGAGCCGCAAGGGGAGGGAGCTGATCGCGCGCCCGCGCGCCGCGCTCGTCCTGCACTGGAAGCAGGCGCAGGAGCAGGTGCGCATCGAGGGCAGCGTCGAGCAAGTCACCGACGAAGAGAGCGACGCCTATTTCCGCACGCGGCCGCGCGACAGCCAGATCGGCGCGTGGGCGTCGATGCAGAGCGAGCCGCTCGACTCGCGCGCGAGCCTCGAGGCGCGCTTCGCCGAGGTCGCCGCTCGCTACGAAGGCCGCGACGTGCCGCGCCCGCCGCACTGGGGCGGCTTCCGCGTGGTGCCCACCTTGATTGAGCTCTGGTACGGCCGCGCGAACCGCCTTCACGAGCGGCACCTCTACGAGCGGCCGTCGCCGAGCGGGCCGTTCACGTATCGCATGGCGTTCCCGTGACAACGATCCAAGTGAGGATCCGCTGATCCAGGCCCAAAGCCCCGACAGGAGCACATAGGCTCTGTTTCTCGGGTGGTTTTCGAGGGCCCGTCACCTGGCCCGAGCGTTGCTTCGGCCGCGCTTCCGCAACCTCGCTTCGGCTCTCGTCACGGGGCTCGCGCTCGCCTTCGCCGTCCCCGCCTGCGAGTCCGCTGAAGTCGGCGACGAGCAGAACGCGACGGCGAACACCGGCCGCTTCGAGACGTTCGAAGGGGAAGACGGTCAGGTCTACTTCCAGCTCCTCGCCAAGAACGGCGAGAAGATCCTCCGCTCCGAGGGCTACTCGAGCCTGTCGGCCGCGAAGAAGGGCATCACCTCGGTCAAGAAGAACGGCAAGACCGAGGCGCGCTTCGCGGTGCTGCAGGCAGACAACGGTGAGTTCTATTTCAACCTCACCGCCACGAACGGAAAGGTCATCGGCACGAGCGAGCTCTATTCGTCCGAGGCCGCGGCGGACGCGGGCGTGGATTCGGTCGTCGCGGCGCTGCAGAGCCCGGCGAGCGCGGCGGCAGAGGAGAGCGGGCCGCGTTTCGAGACCTTCAAGGGCGCGAACAAGAAGACCTACTTCCGGCTGCGTGCCGCCAACGGTCAAATCGTCCTCCAGTCGCAGGCGTATTCGTCGAAGAGCGCGGCGGAGAAGGGGATCGCCTCCGTGAAAGACAACGGTGACGACGCCTCGCAGTACGATCTGGTGGCGGGCGCCGACGGCCAGCACAGCTTCCGCCTGCTCGCAGGCAACGGCGAGATCATCGCGCGCGGCGAGATGTACGTCTCGAAGTCGAACGCCATCCGTGGCGCCGATCGGGTCCGGGAGATCATCCGCGAGATGACCAGCGCGGGCACGGTGACGGACGCGGAGATCCAGGCCGAGATCGAGAAGGCGGCCGAGGGCCTCACCTACATGAGCGAGTCGGACTACCCGTTCTCATTCGTCAGCGCACCGCTCGCCGCGAACGAGACGACGATCACCGACCAGCTGCTCCGGGAGAAGTTCGGCGCCGTCGTCGACGCCGATCCGGCTGCCGACAAGCCGATGGAAGACCTCGTGTGGATGGAGCGACCGTGGCAGGAGTGGAAGGACGCGGGCCACATGTGCTGGGACCCGTCCGACCCGGACATGATGGTGCTCTGCGGCAAGATGCGGAACCTCGAGCAGGTGCTCGAGTCGAACCTCGACGATGTCCGCGTGTTCTACTTCGGTGCAAACGGTGACGTAGGGAACGTCGAGGGCATCGGCGTCTCGATCTTCATCGTCGGCCGCTCGCCCGAGGGCAGCCTCGTCGGCGTGCGCACGATCGCGATCTGGACCTGATGATCGCGGCCGTGCTCCCGTCCCAAGCTCGCCGCGTGCGGAAGCTCGCCGTGACCCTGTCCGGGGTCCTCGGCCTGCTGACGCTCGCCGCGTGCGCCAAGACGCTCGACGGGGACGCCGGAGACGGCAATGGCGGCAGCGGAGCCGGCAGCGCCGCGCCGACCTGCGACGACTACGCGGACGCACGCGGCCCTGACGTCGCGGTGCGCTTCCGCAACGACGGCGCGGAGGAGATCTACCTCTCCACGTTCTGTAACGTGCCCAACCGGCCGAGCTTCACGCTGCTCCGCGACGGCTCGGAGGTTCGGCTCGAGCCGACCGAGTGCGAGGGTACGTGTGGTGACGCGCAGTCCGACGCCGCGCCCTATTGCCCGGCCTTCGATTGCGCCGATCTCGGGCCGCTCCTGCGCATCGACCCAGGCGCTACGTACGAGTTTTCGTGGGAGGCGACGGAGGTCGAGCTCAGCGAGATGCCGGCCGACTGTTACGACTCGTCGAAGACTGCCGAGAACCTCTGCTCGCGCCGCGTCGACCTGAAGGAGGGGGCCTTCGTGGCAGTCGGCTCGTATGTGACGCGCGTGCAAACACCCAACGGCATGGGGTGTCCGTGTGTGCTCACCGGCCCGGTCGCGGGCGTCTGCGAGGTCGACAAGGAGAGCTGCTACCTCACCGGCGGCGACCAGGCGCTGCCCGAGGTGGAGGTGGAGCTCCCGAGCGCCGGCGTGATCGAGTTCGCGATCGTTCCGCCCTGAGCTCGGCTCAGGAGCCGGAGCGACCGAGGAGCTCGAGGAGCCGCGCAATCGACTGCTTCATCTCCAGGCGCGGGACGATGAGGTCGACCATGCCGTGATCGAGGAGGAACTCCGAGCGCTGGAACCCTCGCGGCAACGTCTGGCGCAAGGTGCTCTCGATGACCCGCGGGCCGGCGAAGCCGATGAGGGCCTTCGGCTCGGCGACGTTCACGTCCCCGAGGAAGGCGAAGCTCGCCGCGACGCCACCCGTGGTCGGGTGGAGGAGCACCGAGACGAAGGGCAGTCGAGCCGTGCGGAATCGCTCGAGCGCGGAGACGGCCTTGGCCATCTGCATCAAGCTGAGGATGCCCTCTTGCATGCGCGCACCGCCGGACGCCTGCACGAGGATGACGGGCAGCTTGTTCTCTAGGCCTCGCTCGAAGAGCCGCGTGATCTTCTCGCCCGCCACGGAGCCCATGCTGCCGCCCATGAACGAGAAGACGAACGAGCCGTACGCGACGGGGCGACCGGCCATCTTGGCGGCGCCGATCTGCACCGACTCCGTCGTCCGTGCGCGCTTCTGGGCAGCGGCGATGCGCTCTTCGTAGCGCTTGCCGTCGTCGAACGAGAGCGGGTCCGTCGGGGCGAGCCCTGCGTCCCACTCGGCGAACGACTGCTCGTCCAGGAGGAGGCGGCGCCAGCCCTCCGCCGAGAGGGGATGGTGCTGGCCGCAAGCGGGGCACACCTCGAAGTTGTTGGCGAGGTCCGTCGAGGGCAACGTCGCCGAGCAGCCGTCGCACTTGCGGAAGAGGCCCTCGCCGAGCGAGCGCTTCTCGGCGGCGTCGAGCGACGGCGCCGTCTTCTCCGGCCAGCTCATCGGCGTGCCTCCTCGTTCAAAGCACCATCTCCGTCACGTCGTGGGGGACGCGCAGGGTGGGCTCCGTACGCTCCTGCACCTCGCGCGCCGAGACCCCGGGGGCGAGCTCGCGAAGGACGAGGGCTTCGGGCGTCACGTCGAGCACGGCGAGGTCCGTGATGATGCGGTGGACCACGCCGCGGCCCGTGAGGGGCAGCGCACACTGGTTCAAAATCTTGGGGGCGCCGCTCTTCGCCGCGTGCTCCATGATCACGACGACGCGCTTGGCGCGCGCCACGAGATCCATCGCGCCGCCCATGCCCTTGACCATCTTGCCGGGGATCATCCAGTTTGCGAGGTCCCCTTTTTCGCTCACCTCCATCGCGCCGAGGATGGCGAGATCGATGTGACCGCCACGGATCTGGCCGAAGCTCTCCGCGCTGGAGAAGACGGCCGAGCCGGGGATCATCGTCACGGTCTCCTTGCCGGCGTTGATCAGGTCCGCGTCCTCCGTCCCGGCGACGGGGTAGGGGCCGATGCCGAGCAAGCCGTTTTCACTCTGGAGGACGACCTCCACCCCCTTGGGGATGTAGTTCGCCACCAGCGTCGGCATGCCGATGCCCAGGTTGACGTAGTAGCCGTCCTTCAGCTCCTGGGCGGCGCGCTGCGCGATCTGCTCTCGGTTGAGGGCCATGGGTCTTTCCTCAGGAGGCCTTGGCGACGGTACGGCGCTCGATGCGCTTCTCGTACTTCTCGCCTTGGAAGATGCGGTGCACGTAGATGCCCGGCGTGTGGATGCTGTCCGGGTCGAGCGAGCCGACCGGCACGATCTCCTCCACCTCGGCGATGGTGACCTTCGCGGCGGTCGCCATCATCGGGTTGAAGTTCATCGCCGTGTGCCGGAAGACGAGGTTGCCGTACCGGTCGCCCTTCCAGGCCTTCACGATGGCGTAGTCGCCGGTGATGGCCCGCTCGAGCACGTAGTCGCGCCCGTCGAACGTCCGCACCTCTTTTTTCTCGGAGTACTTCTTCACCGAGCCGTCGGGCGCGTGCAGGACGGGCATGCCGCCGTCGCTCACCGCGGTGTGGACGCCCGTCGGGGTGTAAAACGCGGGGATGCCGGCGCCGCCGGCGCGCAGCCGCTCTGCGAGCGTGCCTTGCGGCGTCAGCTCGACCTCGAG
This sequence comes from Myxococcales bacterium, assembly GCA_016794345.1. Taxonomy (GTDB): domain Bacteria; phylum Myxococcota_A; class Polyangia; order Polyangiales; family Polyangiaceae; genus Xiheicaenibacterium; species Xiheicaenibacterium phototrophicum. Next base: position 12,502 of record JAEUKE010000148.1, on the reverse strand, counting down.
CTCGCCCGTGAGGTACTGGCGCTCGAACTCCTTGTTCTCGCCGACGTAGCTCGAGATCATCTTCCGGATCTGCTTCTTGCGGAGCAAGATACCGAGGCCGAAGTCGTCCACCCCGCAGTTGTTCGAGACGAACGTCAGGTCCTTCGTGCCGAGCTCCGCCAGCGCGGCGATGCAGTTCTCCGGGATGCCGCAGAGGCCGAAGCCTCCCGCGAGGATGACCGCGCCGTTCGGGATGTCTCGGACGGCGTCGATCGCGCTCTTGACGACCTTGTCCATGGGCTGCTCGGGTGTAGTCCAAACGCGGCTTGGACTCCACCTCGGGCTTGCTACGCAGCGCGGCAATCGACGCCGCGTGCGCTCACGGGCAGGACGTGCGGCAACGTGACGACGCGGTGATGCATTTTCCGCTGCACGCCAGGTATCCGTCGTAGAGCGAGGCGTTCGAGGGCTCGGGGCCACACGCCGCCACGCACTCCTCCTGGACACGCATGCACGCCTTCGTGCACGAGCCGCGCCCGGTCGGTTGCTCGCGAGGCGGCTCGGGGGACGCGACGGGCGTGGGTCGCGGCCTCGTCGGCCGAAGATCGACGGGCTCGTCGCGCGGGGGCCGAGGCTCGACGTCGAGCTCCGGCCGCCGGGACCGGCGGCGTGGCGCCTTCGCGTCGTCCTGGCCGCAGAGCTCCTGGGCGACGCCGAGCACCTCACGAGACGGCTGGCCCGTGACCTCGAGCTCGCAGAGCGAGGCCACCGAACGCAGCCGCTCGTCGAGCCCGGCCGCAGCTCGCTGCGCGAGGACCGAGCCGGGCTCCTCCGGCGCGGTCGCGGCCTGTGCGCCGGGCGAGCCGCGATTCCACGCGAGGCCCGCGCCGAACGCGAGCGCGGTGAGGACGATCAGGCCGACGCCCCCGAGCGCCAGCGTGCGCAGCCCCGCGCCGCCCTCGGGCTTCGCCCGCATGGCCTCGGGCTCGAGGAAGATCATCGGGTTCTTCGAGGGCGGAGGCGGCGCGACCCGCTCCGACGCGACGGGCGGAGCGGGGGCCGCGCTCTCGGTCGCTTCGGCCGGCGGAGGCCTCGGCTCGTCACCGGGCTCCGTCGTCTCGGGCAGCGCGAGATCGAGATCGGGCAAGGTCGGCGGGACGGCCTTCGCGCCCTCGGGCGCGGCGTCCACCAGCGTCTGCTCGGGGTCGATCGCCGCGCGCCGGCCTGCCCACCGCTCGCTCCCCGCGTCCTCGTCGGGCCACTCGATGAGCGGCTTCTCGGTGCGAAGCCGTCGCGTCATCTCTCCGATGCCGAAGCGTTTCATGCCGAGCGACGCGAGTCGGTGCGCCAGCATGCCGCCGTCCCCGTCCAGCTCCTCGGGCGTCGCCCCCCAGGCCTCGAGGAGCCGCCGGATCTCCCCGACGCTGAAGGCCGCCTGGACCCGCAGCCCGAGCTCCCGCGTGCTCGCCTGGGAAGGAGGGGAGGGCTCCGCCTGGGTCACGCGGCAATCGTACCCGAGCGCTCGAGACCTGGCCATTCGGCGCCTCTTCGAAGAAACCCCTGGTACCCCCGATTCCGCGCGACTAACGAGGTTTTCCTCGGGCGGGCCAGGTCTCCGGGCCCCCAGACGCTCTTCCCATGGTTCGAGACAACCTTCCGTTCGGGCTCTTCGGCGAGCGGGGGCCCTTCGTGGGCCGCGCGGCTCCCATGGCCGCCCTCGATGCGGCGCTGACCGCGGTCGAGACCGCGCGCGAGATGCGCGTCGTCACCGTCCTCGGCGCGCAGGGCATCGGGAAGAGCCGCCTGATCCAGGAGTTCGTGCTCAGGCGACGGGGCAGCACGCTGGTTCCGCGCGTCTACCGCGGCAGCGCTCGCGACGCGGACAGCGCCTACGGCATCTTCGGGCGCATGCTGCGCATGCGGTTCGGCCTCGTCGAATCGATGGATGACGAAATCGTCAAGCAGCAGGTCCGCAGCCAGGTCGCGACGGTCACCGGGGATCGAAAGGTCGGGGACATCTGTTATTTCCTCGGCCAGTTCCTGGAGGTTCCGTTCGAGGAGAGCCCGCTCACCCGGGCCGTCGGCGACGATCCGGCGCAGGGCAAGCTCCTCCGTCGCGCCGTCTTCAAGTCGTTCCTCGAGGCGGACGCGGCGCACAGCCCCCTCTGCCTCGTCTTCGACGATCTCCACGCCGCCCACGCGGACTCGCTCGAGCTCCTGCGTTACCTGGTGGAGTACCTGAGCGGCCCCGTCCTCGTGCTCTGCGCGGCGCGCCCCGAGCTGAAGACGGCCATGGAAGACTGGGGCAACGCCGGCGGCGGGAAACACACCGTCATCGAGCTCGACGTGCTCGCCGAGACGGAGTCACACGACCTCATGCGCGCCCTGCTCGCGCCCTGCAAAGACGCGGCGGGCGAGGTCCCCGCGAGCCTGGTGGAGAACGCCTGCTCGTTCGCGTCCGGGAACCCGGCGCTCCTCGAGCAGATGCTCCGGCTCTATCATGACAGAGGTGTCCTCGAAGAGGAGGCAGCCCTCGCGGACGAGCCCCGCTGGAGGGTCCACCTCGACAGGTTGGAAGCGGCCGAGCTCCCCCTCACGGTGGAGGACGCGATCGGCGCGCGCCTCTCGGCGCTCTCGCCGTTCGAGCGACGTGTCCTCGAGCTGGCGGCGACGATGGGCAGCGTCTTCTGGGCGGCGGGGCTCGTCCCTCTCCTGCGCGCCGGCCACGAGGCGCCCGAGATCTGGACCGTGGGTGCGGACGACGACGTCGGCAAGCTCAAGGGCGTGCTGATGGAGCTCGAGCACCGTGACTACATCCTGAAGCTCCCCGACTCCTCCCTCCCCGACTCCGACGAGTTCGCGTTCAAACACAACAAGGAGCGCGAGGCGATCGGCCGGCGGACGACCCCGTCGGCGCAGAAACACCACCACGCCGTCTTCGCGGACTGGCTCGCCCGGCAGGCCCACACCCACTCGAGCGAAGAGACGCTCGCGCTCTTGGCGGAGCACCACGAGAAGGCGGGCCACGGCGAGTCCGCCGGGCTCGCCTACCTCGACGCTGGAGACCGCGCTCGCGCCGGCTACGCGCTCACGGCGGCGTGTGGCTACTACGAGAAGGGCCTCGAGCTCGTGGGGGACGGCAGCGTCGCCCGCCGCATCGACGCGCTCCACAACTACGGGGACGTGCTCGCGCTCACCGGCCGCATCGACGACGCGCTCGCGAGCTTCCGCGAGATGCTCACGCTCGCCTACCGGCTCGACATCCGATCCAAGGGCGGCGCGGCCCACAACCGGATCGGCCGGCTCTATCGCGACACGGGCGCGCTCGACGAGGCGGGGCGCCACCTGGACGCCGCGATGGCCCTCTTCTCCTCCGCCGGGGACGACCGGGGCGTCGCCTCGACGATCGACGACCTCGGCAAGCTCGCCTGGTTGAAGGGCGACTACGCGAGCTCCGAGCGCCTCCTGCGCGACGGCCTGGCGCGGCGCCGTCGCCTGGGGGACCGCCGCAGCATCGCGCTCTCGCTCAACAACCTCGGCATCGTCCTCGTCGAGACGGGCGAGTTCGGGCAGGCCATCGAGGCCTGGGAGCAAGCGCTCGGCATCCGCCGCGACATCGGCGACCTCGTCGGGGTCGTGGCCACGCTCAACAACCTGGGCACCCTCGCGCTCGACCGCGGCGACTTCGCCGTCGCCATGCCGCTCCTCGAGCAGGCGCTCGACGTGGCCAAGCAGATCGGCGACCGCAACCGCATCGCGCTCGTGCTCGTGAACACGGGCGACGCGCTCCACCGGTCGGGGCAGCCCGATCGCGCGATCGAGGTCCTCAAGCAGGCCGAGGAGCAGTTCGACGAGCTGGGCGACAAGCTCGGCCTCGCCGACGCCCTGCGCGCCCTGGGCGAGGCGCACCTGGCGCGGGGCGATCTGGTGAAGGCGCGCGAGTGCATCGGCCGGTGCGTCGACATCTTCGCGACCGTGCGCAGCCGCGTGCAGCTCGGCATCGCGCTCCGCACGCTCGGCGAGATCACCGCCGCGGGCGGCTGGGGCCCCACACACACGAAGAGCGCGCGCGAGTACTACGCGAGAAGCGTCACAATCTTCGAGCAGACGGGCAACGAGATCGAGCTCGCCAAGACGTTCGTGGCGTTCGCGCGTTTCCTCCGACACAACGAGGAGTACCGGACCGAGCCGGCGGCGCAGGCGGACGCCACGCGCATGGAAGGCGCGTCGCGTTCCATCTACGAACGCCTTCAGGGCGGCAGGGACGCGAAGCCGCGGCAGCCGTCTTTGCCGCCGGCCGACCCGGAGTAGCGGGCCCCGGCGGAGCTCAGGGGCGAGCGGCCGCCCGGGCCGCGCATGGTACCAGAGACCGGCCCGCTCGGCCGCGAACTTTCGTCATTTCGGGGCCGCGTGGCGGGCCCGTGGCGATCTCGCGACGACCGTGCGGAATAGGCCTTCCTGCTCACCAGTCTTCCCCGTGTACGATCGGGTTTGATGGTGTCTCGGACCCTCGCAGGAAGGCAGGTTCCATGAACATAGCGATCACGTTCCGGCACATGGATGGCTCGGAGGCCGTGAAGGGCTACGCGAGTGAGAAGATTGCGAAGCTACAGAAGTACCTCCGGCAAGCCATGACGGCGCAGGTGACCCTCTCTGTCGAGGGGCTCGACTTCATCGCGGACGTCAGAATCCAGGCCGGCTCGGGTAATTTCCACGCGAACGAACGCAACCGTGACATGTACGCCGCCATCGATCTGGTGCTCGACAAGCTCGAGAGGCAGATCCGGAGCGAGAAGGGCGCGAGCGTGGCAAAGAAACACGGGGCGATGAGGGCGGGCGAGTTCGCCGCCATCGTCGAGCGGGAGTCGCAGCGGGGAGAACGGGGCGAGTAACAAGACCAGGCAGCCCTCCCGAGCTAGCTCGGGAGGGTCGCATGTACTAGTGTCGGCGGAGCGGCTCGCGGAGGACGTGGGCTGCTCCTTTCTGCTTCAACGAGCAGCGCTTCCGTCATGCAGGTCGTCGACATCCTCAGCCCTGGACGCGTCGCGGTCGCTCGCGGCGCCAACCAAGTAACGACGAAGAGCGAGGTCTTGCGTCTCTTGTCGCAGCTGCTCGCCAGCGGGGAAGGCAAGCTCGACGCGAGCGCGATTGAAGACCTGCTCGCGCGCCGGGAAGGACAGCAGTCCACCGGCGTCGGCGGCGGCGTCGCCATCCCGCACGCCGCGGTGGAGGATCTCGACCGAATCCTCGGCGCGGTGCTCCTCTGTCCGCAGCCGGTGAAGTTCGACGCGGTGGACGGGATGCCGGTCTCGATCTTCTTCGCGGTCATCGGTCCTCGTCGCGCGGTCGGCGAGCACCTCAAGACGCTCGCGCGCGTCTCGCGCCTCCTGCGGGACGACCACTTTCGCGAGCGGCTCGTCGGCGCCTCCGACGGGGACGCGGCGTTTGCGCTCATCGCATCCGAGGAGGGGCGGCCGGCGTGAGCGACGACGACCCTCCGTCGAGGGCGACGCCTTCGAGCTCCCGCGGGGCGGGGCCGAGCGCCGCCGGCATCGAGTGGACGGACGACGAGACGTTCGCCGGCAGCATCGGACCGGAAGCCATCCGCGCGCGCCCCACCGTCACGGCGCGTGGGTTGCTCGGCGAGCCCGCGCTCGACCTGTCGCTCTCGCTCATGGCCGGACAAGGCGGGCTCGACCGCGCCATCGCCCACACGCGGATCCAGAAGTCCGGCCTCGCGCTCGCGGGGCACTTCCACGGCATCGTCCCGACCCGCATCCAGATCCTCGGCCAGACGGAGCAGTCTTTCCTGGACTCGCTCGACGGCGCCGAGCGCATCGAGCGCATGACGGCGTTCTTCGATCTCGGGCTCTCCTGCGTCGTGCTGACCGGGCACCTCGGCCACTCGGCTCGCGAGATCGGCACGTGCGCCGAGCGGGCGGCGACGCCGCTCCTGCACTCGGCGGAGCGATCGAGCGTGACAATCACCCGCCTGCACGCGCTGCTCGACGAGAAGCTGGCGCCGAGGCAGCGGCTCCACGGTGTGCTCATCGACGTCTTCGGCGTGGGGCTCCTGCTCATGGGGCCGAGCGGCGTCGGGAAGAGCGAGTGCGCGCTCGATCTCGTCATGCGGGGCCACCGCCTCGTGGCGGACGACGTCGTCGAGTGTGATTTCCGCCCGCCGGGGATGATCTTCGGTCAACCGGCCAAGCTGCTCCGGCACCACCTCGAGGTGCGCGGCCTCGGCATCCTCAACATCAAAGATCTGTTCGGCGTGACCGCCATCCGCGAACGAAAGCGGATCGACGTGGTCGTGCGGCTCGTCGACGAGGCCTCGCAGGAGCTGGAGGCGGACCGGCTCGGCCTCGAAGAGCGCTTCCACGACATCCTGGGGGTCTCGATCCCCGAGCTCATCGTCCCGGTTCGGCCCGGCCGGGACATGGCATCCATCCTCGAAGTGGCCGCGCGGAACGAGCTGCTCAAGAACGCGGGGCACCACGCCGCGCGCGAGCTCTTCGGGGTCATCGAGAGGCAGATCCAGCAGGTGGAGCTTCGCCGGAGCGACGAGAGCGCGATGCCTCCCCCCGTGGATCTGAGCGGGGCGCGGAGGCGTCGATGAGCCGCTCGACGAACGTGGTCGTCGTGGCCGGTCTGTCGGGGGCCGGCAAGTCCACCGCGCTCGCCGCGCTGGAGGACCTCGGGTACCACGCGATCGAGAACCTCCCGCCGCCGGTCATCGAGCACGCCATCACCGCCTGCGAGCAAGCCGGCATCCGCGACATCGCCCTCGGCTTCAATGCCTTCGCGGCGGAGTTCCTGTCGAGCGCCGCGGAGGTCGTCGAGACGCTCGCGCGCGACGCGCGCGCCGCGACCGGCGCGGGGCCCGCGCGCCGCGTGACGGTGCTCTTCCTCGACGCATCGGACGAGGCGCTCCTGCGTCGATACAGCGAGACGCGCCGGCCCCACCCTGCGCTCGCCGCAGCGGACGCGTCCCACGAGCACGCGGGCGCGCACGCCGAGGTCAAAGACGGCATCCGCCTGGAGCGCCAGCGCCTCGCCCCGCTCCGCGCGCTGGCGGCCAGCGTGATCGACACGAGCGGCATGCGGGTGCACGACCTCAGGCGGCGCGTGCTCGGCGTCTTCAAGCCCGAGACTGTCTCGGCGCTTCGGATGAGCGTGCGCATCCTGTCGTTCGGCTTCAAATACGGCCTCCCGAGCGACTCCGACCTCGTCTATGACGTGCGCTTCCTCGACAACCCCCATTTCGTCGACGAGCTCCGGCCGCTGACGGGGCTCGACATCCGCGTGCGCGACTACGTGCTCGGGTCGGAGAACGCGTCGCGTTTCCTCGCTCTCACCGTCGACTCGCTCGACTTCTTGCTCCCGCTCTACGAGGCGGAAGGAAAGAGCTACCTCACCATCGCGGTCGGCTGCACCGGCGGGCAACACCGTTCGGTCTCGATCGCCATCGCGCTCGCGGAGCGGCTCGGCCAGCGCGGGCACACGGGCATCCGTCTGGTCCACCGCGACGCGGCTCCGCTTGCGCCGCCGGCCGACGCCGCACAAGGAGGCTCTCGATGAAGACCGAGCCCCGCGCGGGCGGGCCCGAAGCCGCCGAGGCGTCGTTCGAGATCATCAACGAACGCGGGCTGCACGCCCGCGCCGCGACGAAGCTCGTGCAGACGGCGAGCCGCTACCGCTGTGACGTCACGCTCTACGGCCCCGAGGCGGACGGCGTGAACGGCAAGAGCGTGATGGGGGTGCTCCTCCTCTGCGGGGCGAAGGGCACGACCATCCGGGTGCGAGCGGAGGGCGCCGGCGCCGAGGCGTGTGTGCAGGCCATCGGCGTGCTCATCGCGCAGCGCTTCGGGGAAGGGGAATGACCGAGACCGTGGATCTCCGGGGGGGCGAGTGACGACGAACGTGCGTGATCAGGAGCTGCTCCACGGCATACCGGGCTCGCCCGGCGTGGCCATCGGGCGAGCCATCGTCATCGGCAACCCGCGGCACCAGGTGCCGCGCCGCTACGCGTTGCCCGAAGCCCACCAGGCGGAGCTCGCGCGCTTCCGGCGCGCGAGCGAGCGCGCCCGGATGCAGCTGAAGGGCGTGGCCACGAACCTCGGCTCGGTCTCCGCGGCGCACTCGGTCATCGAGGCCTACGCCATGATGGTGGAGGACCCGATGCTCGCGAGCGAGGTCGAGCGCCTCATCCGCTCCGAGAACCGCTGCGCGGAGTGGGCCGTCTCCCTCGCGGTGGACTCCATCGCCGCCCAGCTGGCGCGCGCGGACGACCCGTACCTGCGTGAGCGCAGCCGCGACATCGAGTTCGTGGGCGAGCACCTGTTGCGCGGCTTCGCGAGCCAGTCCGCCGGGTACCCGACGATCCCCCGAGGCAACCTCGTCCTCTTCGCGCGTGACCTGTCCCCCGCCGACACCGCGAGCATCGTCAGCGGCGGCGCGGAGATCTCCGGCGCTCCCATCATCCCCGGCTCCACGGTCGTCGCCTTCGTGACGGAGGGCGGGACGCGCACGAGCCACACGTCCATCACGGCCCGCGCGCTCAAGCTCCCCGCGGTCGTCGGTGTGAGCGACGTGTTCGACTCGATCCGCACCGGCGATCTCGTGGTGGTCGACGGACTGCGCGGCATCGTCGTCATCCACCCGGACGAGAGCTCGCTGCACGACGCCCGCGGGCGCGGCGAGCGGTACTCCGCGCTTCGCGACGCGCTCGCGCTCGCGCGCGAGCGCGCGGCGCGAACCCTCGACGGCACGACGGTCGCCGTCCGCGCGAACGTGGAGAACCCCGAGGAGGCTCGCCGCGGCCGCGAGGTAGGCGCCGAGGGCGTGGGTCTCTACCGCACGGAGTACCTCTACGTCGACCGCCTGCACCCCCCGTCGGAGGACGAGCAGCTCGCGGCCTTTCGCGACGTCATCGCCTCGATGGACAGGCTGCCCATCGTGCTTCGCACGTTCGACATCGGCGGCGACAAGTTCGTCTCGACCTTCAAGCTCCCGCCCGAGCTGAACCCGATGCTCGGGCTGCGCGCCGTCCGCCTCGCCATGACGCGCCCCGAGGTCTTCCTCGAGCACCTCCGGGCGATGATCCGCAGTACGGCCTTCGGCGACGTCCGCATCATGGTGCCCATGGTCTCGACGCTCGACGAGCTCCGCTGGGTTCGCAAAATGGTGGAGACCGCGTGTGATCAGCTGCGCGAGCGCGGCGAGCAGGTGCCCGATCAGATCCCGCTCGGCGTGATGATCGAGGTGCCCGCGGCGGCGGTGCTCGCCGATCACTTCGCGCGCGAGGCCGCGTTCTTGAGCATCGGGACGAACGACCTCATCCAGTACACGCTCGCCGTCGACCGCTCCAGCCGGCGCCTCGCCCACCTGGCCTCGCCGTTCAACCCCGCCACGATCCGGCTCATCGACCGGGTGGTTCGCGCGGGCGAGCGCTACCAGTGTCCCGTGAGCGTCTGCGGCGCCATGGCAGGCGACCCGCTCGCGGCCGTGCTGCTCCTGGGGCTGGGTGTGCGCGAGTTCTCGATGGAGGTGTCCGCCATCCCGGAGATCCGCGAGACGTTTCGCCGCGTCTCGGTCGAGGAGGCGCAGCGGGTCGCCGAGCGCGCGCTCGACCTGTCCAGCGCGGAGGAGGTCGACAACATCGTCGTCGAGACGTTTGCGCCACGCCTGCACGACATCCTCGCCGGCGAAGACGTCGAAGAGTGACCGTGTGCCGAGGCGGGGGAGGACTGGGAGCTCGCCAGCGTCGTTGCCGCACGTTCACCCCCCCGTCCCCCCTCGCGTCCGCGAGGGGGGAGGCCGGCTGCATCGGGCACGGTCAGCTGCTATGAGCTCTCGATGAGGCGCGTAAGAAGCGAGCGTCGGCTCGCGGCAGCTCCCTTGGGGCTCCTGCTCTGCGCCTGCGCCTCCGCGCCCACGGCTCGTTTGGTGACGGAGGTGCCCGCGCCCGTCGCCGTGCCCGACAACGCCGAGACGTACGAGCTTCCGGCCGGCTCGATCGATGTCCAGGCGGACGTCTCGGCGGGCACGAGCTACACGCTGAAGTTCCCGCGATCACGCGCGACGTTGGTCATCGCGCCGAGCAAGCTCGAGGCCTCCAGCGTGGACGTGCACGTGGACACGACCGCGGTGGACTCCACCCTCCCGATCGTGGCCGACATCGCCAAGGACCAGTTCCTCCACACCTACCGGTTCCCGACCGCGCGCTTCGCGTCGCGCTCCTTGCGTCGGGCGGAGACGGGGCTCGAGCTCTACGGCAACTTCGACTTCCACGGCACCCAGAAGAGCCTGGTGGTTCCGGCGTCGATCGAGGTCGACTCGTGTCGCGTCCGCATCGGGTGCGAGTTCGCGATCGATCGTCGCGCGTTCGGGGCCGTCAGCGACGGCTCGCTCGACGGGATCGTGTCGGACTCGGTCGTGGTGCGCATCGCCGCTGACGTCGCGCGAAAGGGCGCGCCTGCGAGCTGCTCGAAGGCCGAGGCCCGGGGCGAGCCACTACCCGCCGCAGCCGCCGCCCCCGCCGCAGCTCGATGAGCCGCAGCCGCCACCGCCGCCGCAGCTCGAGCTCGAGCAGGAGGAGCTCGAGCCGAAGCTCGACGTCGACGCGGAGGCGTCGCTCCCGATCGCGCTCGCGCCGCCGCCGCCCCACAGCCAGGTCGCCGCGACGAGCGGGACGCCGATCACGCCGGTGATCGCGCCCGCGAGCGCGAGATCCGCGGGGCGCTGGGTTCGGCCGCTCGAGACGTCCTGCCGGAGCGAGAAGGTCGAGTCTTTGATCCACTTCAGGTACGCCTCGCCCTTGTCGGTCAGCTTCTTCGGGCGGGAGAGCAGCGCGAGCGCGAGGCCGACCACGAGGGTCTCCGCGACGAGGAAGCCGACGGAGCGGCCGAGCTCGAGGCCGCGGACGATGCGGATCACCCCGACGCCGAGCACGATGGCCCCGATGCCCGAGAACGCGAGGAACGCATACGTGCGCTCCGCCGCGCCGTGAAGGAGGCGGAGCTCGACGAGGTCGCGCTGGAGATCCGGGGCGAGGCTCTGCGCCACGCGCGCGGCGGCCGCCCGGATCGCCGGCGTGCTCGCCGAGGTCGCGTGCAGGTTCGCCGCGAGGCGGCGCGACGAGGTCGAGGCGTCGGCAGGGAGCGGATAGATCGCGACCTGTCCGTGCGTCTGGCCGGGGCGCAGCCAGCCTTCCGCCGTGGCCTGCACGAAGATCGCCTCCGCGAGCCCGGACTCGCCGCGCCCGAGGTACGCGATCGCGAGGGTGTCGTCGACCGAGGGATAGGTGCCGACGGCGAGCTTCGGCTGTTGGCGCGCCGGTGCTCGGTAGCCTCCTCCTCGTGAGGCCTCCGCGCCTGCGGGGGCGAGCAGGCCGAGCAGCACGACCTGCACCGCCTTCGCGAGCACGACACCCACGAGCGCGATCACGGCGTACACGAGCAAGAACTCGGTGCCGGGCGGGATGTCGAACGGCCAGAAGTCGAACGTCTCGGCGATCGGGCCTGCGCTCACGCCGCGCCTCCCTCGTCGAGCGTGTCGACGGCGACGACGGCCTTCCCGAGGAGCTCGGCGAGCGTGTCGATCGCCTCGTCCGTGCGCTCCTTCGAGCGCAGGAGCACGTGTGTGTCCACGAGGAGGCGCTTGCCCACCTTTGTGTAGACGGTCTCGAGATCGTCGGAGCAGTCGGTCCCCAGCAGCGACAGGAGAGCGCGAAGCGGGAACTTCGCCTGGCGCACCTTGCGCGTCACGGCGCCCGCGAGCGTCGGCTTGTGCCCGCCCGCGTCGGTCACCGCGCGGCGCAGGCGGATCTTCAGCTCGCGGAGCTCCTGCTCGACGCGGAGCCGGATGTGGCGTCGGTCGACGACGAGGTCGCGGAACGGGTCCGGCCCGTGGAGCACCACGTGGTGGCGCTTGATGTCGTCGTAGAGGAGCGGGAAGACGTCGGCGGCGCGCGCGATCTCGTCCTCCACCAGGATCATCGGCTCCGCGCGCGCGGCGGCGCGCGCGATCGCAAACGGCTCTGTCAGCTTCTCGAGGATCGCGCGCGACGAACGCGCCAGGACCACGATGACATCGATGTCACTGTCGCCTTCTCGCCAGTCGTTCCTGGCGACGGAGCCGTGCAAGATGACGGAGCGGAGATCGCCCCCGAGGGAAGACTCGAGCGCGCGGACGAGGTCTTCCATCCGAGCTTGGATGCTGCGCGGGAGGCGGCGGTAGTTGTAGTCGGACATGGTCAGGTGGAGAGGAGTGGGGAGGCGAGGGCGGGCGAGAGGACGTGGACCTTGGCGCCGGAGCCGAGCCCCTTCAGGGCGTAGCAGCGCCCGCTCGGCGTGGCCTCGCTGCCGACGAAGGGGCCGGCTCGGGGCGAGGCCCCTTCGGCGTCGAAGACGAAGCGGGCGTCGAGCGCGAGCCGGTCGAGCCGCGCGGCGAGCGCGAGCGCGCCGTCGGACGACGCCGCGGCGGCCTCGGCGATCGCGCGCGCGTCGGTCACCGCGGCGCG
>JAEUKE010000145.1 GCA_016794345.1 Myxococcales bacterium | reverse complement strand
GCGCACTCGCTCCAGACCGCGGCGGTGAGCTCCCCGCCGCCCTCGACCACGCAGGTCTGCGTGCCCGCGAGACACACGCCGACGTTGAGCTGCGTCGCGCTCCCGGGGAAACAGGCCTGGGTCGCGCCTTCGGCGCACGAGCAGCCTTCGTCGATGCCGCCGTCGTGATCGTCGTCGAGGCCGTTGCAGGGCTCGCTCGCGCCGGGCGCCTCGAAGCCAGTCCCGCTTCCACCCGTGCCTTCGGCCGAAGGAGACGGATCGTCGTCGGGGGAGTCGTTGGGCTCGGGCTGCGAGGGCTCGCAGGCGGTCGCCGCGACGATCGTCGAGAGGGCGAGCGCCGTGAGGCGAAGGATGTCGTGCGAAGTGGACAGGGAACGCGAGCGGATGGGCATGAGGACCTCCGGACGCTTGGTATCGCAACGAGTAGGCCAGCCGGCCGACATTCGAATTGCTCGAGAAAGAGCGGCATCCACGCGCCGCGGGCCTGGATCGGCAGTGGCCTGGATGGACAACAAACCGGCCAGCCGGCCGACAATCTGTCCTGACCAAAGCCGTGGAAATTGAGCACGTGCGCGCGCTAAGCTCCCGAAATCGGCCAGCCGGCCGACTCCTATGGCACGCGCGAAATCGACAAAGACCTCCGCCGCAGTCCCTCTCGACCGCGCCGCAGACTGGACCAACCCTCGGGTCGTCCAGATCCTCGACGCCGCCGCTCGCTGCTTCGAGAAGAAGGGGTTCGCGAGCACCACCGTCCAGGAGATCGCCGACGAGGCCGGGATGACCAAGTCGATGATCCACTACTACTTCGAGAACAAGCAGGCGCTCATCGGAGAGCTGCAGGGGTTCGTCTACGAGCGGTACCTGCACAAGGTCCGCGCCAGGCTCTCGGAGCTCGGGGCGGAGACCGAGGGCCGCGCGCACGAGGCGCTCTCGCAGGCGTTCGAGATCGTCCGCGACAAGGGCTTCCTTCGGCTGCAGCTCGAGCTCCTCTCGGAGGCAGGCCGCGATCCGGAGATCATGAAGCGCCTCGCGGTGCTCCAGCGTCGATCACGGGATGTCGTCGGCGAAGGCGTGAAGGCCGTGCTCGGCTCGAAGGCCGAGAGCCTGCCCATCTCGACGGACGTGCTCTCGGCGCTGATCTCGGCCGTGCTGCACGGGCTGCGCGTCTTCGAATACGTCGAGGGAGACGACGCGCGGACGAAGGAGACCTACGAGCTCTTCATCGGCCTTCTGCTCATCGGGATGAAGGCCGTTTCGCCGCCGGAGGCGTGAGCGCGAGGGCGTCAGCGCACGGTGAAGCGCGTCGTCTCGGCCTTGATGTCGAAGTGGAAGTGCGAGCCGTGAGCCGCGTCGAAGCTGGGGGTGAGGAGCGTGTGGAACAGCCCCGCTCGACCGATCGCGCAGACAAGGTTCCGCGCTTCCACGCTCTCGGCGGAGCTCGCCGCCATGACGGCTTCGGGGCCACAGGGCACCTCGCCGATAGCGGCGCCCCACCCGCTCGTGCCGAGCCTGCGTCCGTCGGCGAGATCGAACGAGACGATGTCGATCGCGAGCGCGTGCGCGTGTTGGCTGTCCTTCTTCTTGCCGGCCAGCTTGGCGCCCGGCCGGTAGAAGTTGTCGACGGTCATGCCGACCACGCCGCGGCTGGCGAGCATCTTGGTGAAGTCGTCGAGGACGAGCGCGAGGCGGCAGTCCAGCACGCCGAACTTCGTCGAGTCGGGCGGGACCGTGAGGCGGACGCCGTTCATCGCGCCGGTGATCCGCATGCCGAGCGCGACCCCGCGCTGCGCCGACTTCACGGCGGCTACGGGCAGCTCGCGCCGCTTCACCTCCGCCTTGCACGCCGACGGCTCGAGCGCCGCGTACGTCACGGCTGGCGAGCGCGCATCGAGCGCCGAAGGCATGGGCTCGCGGAACGTGGCGTCGGGCAGCGCCGCGGCCGCAGGCGCGGGCGCGTCCGGCGAAGCGAGGGGCTGCGAGGCGGGCGGGCTCCCGTCGGAGAGGACGTAGCCTCCCTGGGCAGGGCCTCGGGCGTCGGCGACCTGCGGAGCGAAGCGCGCTTCACCCCGCTCCCTCGCGCAAGCCGGGGCCGCGAGGACGAGGAGGAGGGCGGCGATGCGAGGCGCTCGACTGGGCACGGCGCCCTCCGCTTACCGCGGCTCTGCGGGCGCCGCGAGTTTTCCGCGGGGCGGCGTCATCGCCGCCCCTCCACCGCTACTGGTTGGACGCGACCTCGACCGCGGGTTTGATGGCCCCGCCCTTCTCGCCGAAGCTGAAGAGCAGCTCGCGCTTGTCGCCCCACGAGTTCCGCGTGCCCCACTTCGGGTTCATGTCCGAGACCCAATACACCTCGCCCGAGACGAGCGTGTCGTTCGGATCGCCGGTGCGCTCGGGGAACCGACGGAGGTAGTCCACCATGGCGTCGCGGTAGCCGTTGTTGCCCGCGAAGTGCATGCGGTTGAAGTAGTCGCTCCAGATCTGGTTGTACTTGTAGCTCTGCACGTGGACGATATCGAAGTCCGGCGGGGTATCCCAGAACGGGTCGATGTGGCGGCCGTCCACCGTGACCGCGTCCACGATGATGGTGCCGTCATCCATGACGGGGTTGGGCGAGAACATGAACCAGCCCTGGAGGAACCGGAGCTTGTGTGAGAGCAGCCGCATCGACTCCGGCTGCGGTGACAGCGTCACGCCCAGGTTCTGGATCGGGCCGGTCTGGTTCAGCGAGGTGATGAGCTTGTTCCACGGCTTCTTGGTGGACCAGAGCTCCGTCAGCGCCTGGTTGAAGGCCGACGCGAACATGACCACGCAGATGACCTCGCGGAGGCCGGCGCGCGCGAAGAGGCGCGCGCGGAGGAAGCGGCCGGCCACTTCGAGCGCGGGGCCGGTGCGACGCGGGCCGACGGCGGCCGACTGCGGCGTGAGCCCGAAGAAGCGCGACGTGCGACCGCGGAGGAAGGAGAGCAGGCCGTCCACGATCGACGAGAGAACGGGGGCGTTGGCCATCCACGCGAAGGCCGGCCCGATCGGGAGGGCGCGGACGATCTCGGCGACGGCGCGGTGACCGGTGAGCACCTCACCCGTCGGCATGAGCACGCTGATTCCAGCGCTGCGCTCGGCGGCCGTCTCGGCCTCCGTGAAGCCCAGCAGGCGGAAGCGATCCATGCGGGCGAGGATCCGACCGAAGAAGAGGAGCGCGCCGCTCGACGGGTCGAGGATGACCGTGCGCTCGCGCGAGGTCTTGCGCATCGCCGCGATTGTGGTCTCCCAGTCTTCCGTCTGGAAGAGGACCGTCGAGAAGATGCAGAGCGCCCACGCGAACGGCCCCAGCACGAAGCTCGACCCGAAGCCGATGTGCAGCATGCAGATGAGCGTGATGCCGATGCGCTTGAGCCAGGTCTTCACCTGGAGGTCCCACAGCTCGAGCCGCGGGAGGAGCATGCAGAACGGCAGGATGCCTTCCGCGACGAGCACGGCGGGCGTGACGACCTTGACGAGCCAGAAGGGCACGTACTCGCGGACCGCGGCGACGAGCGGCGTCGCCATGCGATCGTTGTAGAGCACGTAGTGGACGGCCTGGCCGTTGTGCCAGTTCGGGCCCGTCTTGTGGACGACGTTGAAGTAGTAGATGGCCGCGAACTGGAAGGCGATGGCGACGCCGACGAACGAGTAGAACTTGCCCAGCTTGAGCGTGTCGTCCATCCCGTTGCGGTCGTTCAGCTCGTCCACCTTGCCTTCGCGCTTGCGTCGGAGCGACGCCAGCATGGAGTCGAGGCTGAAGCGGTCGCCGAGCGGCAAGAACGCCGTCCACAAAAGGACGAGGTTCTGGATGACGTAGCCGCCGTTCTCGATCAAGAGGACGCGGCCGTTCATGCTGGTGACGAAGAGCAGCGACGTGATCTGCCAGACCTTCGTCTTCCATCCGACGAGGAAGAGGACGTACGTGGCGAGGATCACGCCCCAGAGCACCCAGAGCTCCGGACCGCTGGTGAACCCGTGCAGCAGGGAGAAGTTCCCCGACTGCGGGCGATTCAGGATCACCCAGGACGGCAAGACCCCCTTGTCCCCGAACATGTGCTCCCAGTCCGCCGTGCGGCGGAAGAGATCCATGATGAGGTAGAAGCCAAGGAGGATGCGGGTGAGCCCGAGCGAGCGTCGGTCGAAGACCATGTACGACTCGCGAAGGTACTGACCCCAGGTTTCTTTCTTCCGGCCCTCTGCTGCCTGACCCATAAGCGTGGGCGGGCGAGAAACAAGATCCGGACCGTCACAGATCTGCGGGTAACCGCGCACATTCCCTTGCGAAACCGCCGATCGAGACGCTCCGTAACGACAGCAGGTGGCACGCAAACCCTGCGGACGCCGGCGCGAAACTCGCGTCAGCCCACGCGCTTCGCGGGCCGCGCCGGGGCTTGCGACCGCGCCTGATGGGCTCGCTCCGCCGCCTCGAAGAGGCGCGCGAGGTGCTCGGCGCGGTCGTGCTGAGCGGCCTCCGCCTGGGCGGCCTGGATGCGGTCGAGCTCGGCCAGCAGCTGGTTGCAGTAGCGTACGGCGTTGGACGCGTTGGCGCGGCGCTTGGCGCGCGCGCGATCGTCTTCGGGGCGGGGTGCGGGAGGGAGATCGAGGAGCGCGAGTTGCTCCTGGCTCGGCTTGCGCATGCCCCGAATCTTGTCGCGT
Source organism: Myxococcales bacterium (assembly GCA_016794345.1). Taxonomy (GTDB): domain Bacteria; phylum Myxococcota_A; class Polyangia; order Polyangiales; family Polyangiaceae; genus Xiheicaenibacterium; species Xiheicaenibacterium phototrophicum. The sequence continues at coordinate 4,860 of JAEUKE010000145.1, read as the reverse complement.
TCGGCGCGCCTGCGAAGTGCCAGACAATGTCCTAGGACATTTTTTGTCTCATGTTCGTGGCGCCCGCTGCTCGCGCTACCATCCGGCTCGATGAGCCGTCCCCGACGCGAGCCGGTCGTCGCGATCGTCGCGCTGGGCGCCGCGTACGCCGCGTTCTCCTTCCTGCTCCATCGGGCGGGCGTCTCGCCGCGCGCCGTGTGGCTCCCGATCGATCCTGCGCGGTATTACCTGGCGCAGACCTTCTTCGTCGCGCCGCTCTTCCTCATCCTGACAGCGCTGTATGTGTACCTGGTGCGCCTGCTCGCGGGCGGAGGCCGCCGCGTGTCCTTTCGAGCCTCGTTCGAGCGGCTCGCATCCGCCTACGCGTGGCCCATCCTCCTCTTGTTCGTCGTGCCCGACGTGAGCGTGTTCCTCGCGGCGGGCCACGCCGCCCTCGCCAAGGCCATGCGCTTCTACGGCCCGCTCGCCCCCATCGCGATCGTGGTGCTCACGACCCTCCGCGCACGGTCGCTCTTCGGCTGCGGGGCCGCTCGAGCTGCGGCCGCCTCCTTCGTGGCGCTGATCGCCCAGGGGGTCGTCGGGGCCGTCGCGCTGCGGTGAGCTCGGCGACGGCGCGCTCGACGCTCGCGCGATGGGTCAGGAGATCTTGCGGTACCGCTCCATGACGGCGCGCGGGATCCCCGGCTTGGTGTCCTCGTCCTGGTAGTCGAGGCTCTCGAGGGTGACCTTGGCCTGCACCCCGGAGGCCTTGCGCGCACGCTCGGGCTCGAACGGAGGCGGCTCCGGCAGACCCTCCCACGGGTCCATGGCCGGCGGGAAGTCGCTGATGCGGAGCAGCGCTTGCGCGCGCTCGAGCAGCTCCCCCACGAAGTCGTCCGACACGAGGCCACGGAGGCCCGTGAGTTCGCGTACCTCGGACTCCACTCGGCGAGCGAAGACCTCATACTCGAGACGCTTTCTGCCGAGCTCGGTGAGCTCGTCCGCGATGGCGAGGATGAGCTCGTCCCATTCCTTCTCGTCGACCGGGCGGCTGACGATCACGGCGCAGGCTGACTTCTGTTCCACGGGGGAGAGGCTCAGCAAGACCGGTGCCGTCGACACAACGCGAGACATTTGCTCGGAGAGCTTGGAATTGCAGGGAAATCTGGTCCTCGCAAATTTCGGCTCCGGTTCTCGATCTGAGACCGGGCTCAGGCTCGACGGGCTGCCATCTACGAGTGAGATAGCGTGGCGGCCCCCGCCACTCGCGCGCCGGAAGTCGCCAGCCTGGGCGCGCCTCGTGCCGGCTGGTAATCCGAGGCCATGTCGAAGCCGATCGCAGCCGTCGTGGGGGTAGGACCGGGCATCGGAGCGTCGCTGGCGAGGGCCATGGCGGCGCGGGGATACGGGGTGGCGCTCCTCGCGCGGAGCGCGGAGTTTTCCGAGGAGCTGGCCCAGACGCTCGAAGGCGCCAAGGCGTATCGCTGCGACGTGGGCGACGCCGCCTCGGTCACGCGCGCGTTCGACGCCATCGCCGCCGAGCAAGGCCCGGTGGACGTGCTCCTCTACAACGCGGGCTCGGGGAAGTTCGCCGGGGTGGACGAGACCTCGCTCCACGATCTCGAGAGCGCGTGGCGCGTGAACACCTGGGGGCTGATGGCCTGCACCAAGGCCTGCCTTCCCCACATGAGACGCGCGGGTGGCAGCATCGTCGTGACCGGGGCGACTGCGTCGCTCCGCGGCGGACCTCGGACGACCGCCTTCGCCCAGGCCAAGGCCGCGCAGCGCAGCCTCGCGCAGTCGCTCGCCAAGCAGCTGGGCCCGCAGGGGATTCATGTCGCGCTCGTCATCATCGACGGCATGGTCGACCTCCCCTCGACCCGCGCCGCGATGCCCGGTACACCCGACGAGGTGTTCCTGGCGCCCGACGCGATCGCCGGATCGGTCGTGCACCTGGTCGAGCAGCCGCGCTCGGCCTGGACCTTCGAGCTCGATCTCCGCCCCCACGTCGAGAAATGGTGAGACGCCTCCAGCCAGCCTCTTTCCTCGCGCTCGTCTTCGCTTCGCTCCTCGCCTTCCCCGCGTGGGCCCAGCCTCCGCAGGAGGACGCCGTGAAGGAGGTGGCGCGCCAGCGCTACGCCGCCGGCGTGAAGGCCTTCGACGCGGGACAATACGAAGACGCGTACGTCGCCTTCACCGAGGCGTACCGCCTGACGAACGCGCCGGGCAGCCTCCTGAACCTCGGCATCAGCGAGGTGCGGACGAACCGCGTCGCCGCGGGGGGCAACCATCTCCTGCGATTCCTTCGCGAGTACAAGGAAGCGACGCCGGAGCAGCGCTCGAGCGCCGAAGCGGCCCTCGAGGACTGCAAGAAGCGCGCGGGCCTCGTGACCATCCAGGTCGACATGGCCGGAGCGGACGTGACGATCGACGGCGCCTCCGCGGGCAAGTCACCGCTCGCGGATCCGGTCTTCCTCGAGCCCGGCCCACACACGATCGCGGCGAGCGATCGTGGGAACAATGCGTCGGCCACCGTGGACGTGAAGCGCGGGCAGGCGGTCGTCGCGTCCCTCAAGGTGCGGACCGCGGTCGGCGGGGCCGGCGAATCCTGCGAGGCGCGGAGCGACTGCGAGGAAGGCCTCCGCTGCGTCGAACACGTGTGCCTGGCGCCCGGACAAACACCGCCGGGAAAGAAGCTGCCCAAGCCCGAGCCGGAGGAACCCTCCGCGCCCGCGCGCGGCTTCGACGGGCTCCGCGGTCACCTCGGTCTCATGCTCGGAGGTGGACCGACCCACACCGAGATCACGACGCGCGGCACCGAAGGCAGCCTGCTCTTTTCCCTGAAGGGCGGCGTCTTGATCGACCGAGCCGAGCTCGGCCTCGAGTTCTCGCCCGCATCGTTCGTCCTGGCCTTCGGGCCGGACATCCCGATGGTGCAGATGAACGCGTACTTCGGCTATCACATCGAGGTCGTCGAGCCGGTCTCGTGGCCGCTCCGCTTCGGTGTGGGGTTCAGCCATTTCGCGCCGGCCGGCGGGCGCAGCGACGACGTCACGCTCGAGGGCCGGCTCGATCTCCTCGGCGTGTCCGTCCTCCTCGATCCCATCCTGCTCGACGTCTACGTCCCGTCGTTCCGCGTGAACAGCAACTTGGACGACGGACACTTCTTCACGTACGTCTTCGGCGTCGGCGCGTCCTGGCTGCCGAACTGAGCGACGCCGCGTCAGTCGGTGAAGGCGAGCTCCCGCGGCTCGGCAAGCGGTCGCGGCTTCTGCGCGTCGCGGCTCGTCACGAAAACCTCCTCCAGATCGCTCAGGTTGCGCGGCGCCGGGAAGGTCGCCCGCCACGAGAGGCTCACGGTCCCCGCGTCCGCGTCGAGCAGGACCGTGTCGAGGTGCGGGATCGCGCGCTCGGCGCGACCCCGGATGATCCACGAGACCTCCGGCCGGAGCAGGGGGAGCGCGAACGTCCACGCCTGGTGGGCGTGCACGCCGGTGACGACGAACGTCTCGTCGCCGCGAAGCGGCGAAGCCAGCCATTGATCGTCCGGCGCGGAGCAGTAGTGCCGCGGATCGCGATCTGCAGGCGGGTGCGGCGTCAGATCTTCCGCCGTGGCGCTGCCCCCGCGCGAGCGACGCGGCTCCCAATGTGGCGCGAGCGCGCCGAAGCCCGCAGGCGCGAGGCTCGTCGCGTCGGCCACCTCGATGCGGTGACACGCATCCTCCCCGCCGTTCTTCGATGCCTCGAGGCCGCGGCCGATCGGGTTCTGCGGATGCCCCGGGCCGCCGAACGCCCACTCCCAGCGGAGCGCCGTCTCCTCGTAGGCCGCCGGCGTGCTCGGCGCCCACGTGCCATTCGGCTGCTTCGTCCAGTTGCGCGGGCCGAAGACGCGCAGGCTCTTGCGAAGCCGCGTGGTCTCGCCTTCGACCGCAAGCGTCACGTCCACCCAGCGCGCGTCCGGGTAAGCGGCGGGGTGCTTCGCGTGGCCGACGAGCAACACCTCCGTCCCGGGCTTCTCGGGCGCGAGATCGGAGGGGACGCGGATGGCCGACGGCGCGCGCTCCTCGAAGAACACAGGCAGCTGGCTGATCTCCCCGAGCTCGTCCGCGAGGACGGGGCTGCCGCCGACCGGGACGGACCAGGCCACCTTCACGACGGTGAGCACCTGATCTCTCCCGCGCGCGTCCGTCACCAGGACCGAGCGAGCAGCGAAGGGCGTGGCGGTCGAGGGCGCGGCGAGCAACATGAGGCCTCCTAGTAACTCAGGTCTGAGTTACTAATTAGCCCGCGCCGTCGCCGCGCGCAAGTGCCTCGCGTTTTCCTCAATAAGCGCTGCGGTTGCAGTCGTACGTGAGGGTGGTCGGGGTGCCCGTGTCGACGACCTCGAAGTCGGTCGGATCGAGCGCGGACAGATCGTAGGGCCCGAGCACGCCGTTCCACTTCGCCGCGGTGAAGCGATCGCTCTGCACCGTGAGCGCGATGTTGCCGCCGTCGGCCAGCGCCATCCCGTATTTCTTCATCGCCGTCGCGATCACCTTCGCGCCCTCCGACGGGAGCGAGTCGATCGGGTAGTCGGCGCGCAGCCGCCAGCGCGAGCCGTACACGGGCGCCTGGCTGGGGCCGCTCGGTGAGCCCGCGTGGTTGGCCGGGTGGACGTACACGCCCGCGCGCATGCGGTTGTTCGGGAGGATGAAGCGGATGGCGTGGTTGATCTCACCCGCGGCGACCTCGTCCGCCGTCGGCAAGAGCGCCGCGATCGGGAAGCCCGCCGCGTCCGCGCTGGAGCACTGCTCGCCGCGTCCCTCCGGACCGTAGAGGCGCGTCATGTCCCACGCCGCCAGGCAACCGCCGTAGAAGGTGTTGCCGACGATGTTCGCGCGC
>JAEUKE010000030.1 GCA_016794345.1 Myxococcales bacterium | reverse complement strand
GCGGACGAACGCCGCGTCGTAGATCTCGCGCGCCGAACGCCCCGTGATCGTCTGCGCGAGGTGTCCGCAGTTGCAGTGTCCGAAGTGTGACCACTTGTAGACCGCGCCGGCAGAGCGGAGCCGCGCGGCCGTCTCACGCAGGGCGACGACGAGCCTGGCAGTCGGGATGGCCATGGGAAAAAAGAAGCACCCGCGCGCACCATGGTCAAGCGACGACGCCGATTCCGCCCGCCCGAAGCCCGGGGTAAGAAGACGCGCATGTCGACGCTCTGGACGCGGCTCGCTCCCCTCTTCGCGGCAACCCTCCTCGCCTGCGGCGGCAGCGCCGAGCCCGCGCCTCAGCCTCCGGTGGTCGACGCCGCGGTCCCGGCGATACCCGCGAGCGCAGGCGTCGTGCTCGCTCTCGCGGCGGACACGAGCCCCACCCCGGGACCGATCCCGGTCTCGCAGAACGACCCGCAGCGCGGCTCGGAGACTGCGCCGGTCACGCTCGTGATGTTCGGCGATTTCGAGTGCCCCTACTCGGCGAAGGCGGCTCGTACGCTCGTCGCCCTCGAGGAAAAATACGGGCCGGACCGCCTGCGCATCGTGTTCAAACACGATCCGCTCCCGTTCCGAAAGACGTCGCCGCGGATGCACCTCGACGCCGAGAGCGCGTTCCGCGCGGGCGGCAACGACGCGTTCTGGGCCTACTTCCAGCACGTCTACGTCGAGGCCGACCGCGCGGATGGCTTCGATCTCATCAGCGAGCGCGCGATGAGCGCCGCTCTGCGCCAGCGCCCCGAGCTCGGCCAGAAGCTGAGCGGTGCGACCTACGACGCCGCCACCGCCAAGGTCGACGCCGACATCGCCCTCGGCAAGGAGCTGGGGGTGGGCGGCACGCCGGCCTTCTTCATCAATGGCGTGAACCTCGTCGGCGCGCAGGATCGAACGAAGTTCGAGGCCGTCATCGACGCCGAGCTCGAGGCAGCGCGCGCCAAGCTGGTGGACGGTCGCGCGCCCGCGGGGTGGTACGCAGCGCGCACGGCCGAGAACATCAAAAACGCGCCGCCCAAGCCCGACAAGAAGCGCGCGGAGACTCCGCCCGACACGAGCGTCTGGAAGGTCCCCGTCGGCAAGTCGCCCGTACGCGGCCCCGCGGACGCGCTCGTGACGATCGTGGCATTCGGCGACTTCCAGTGCCCGTTCACGGCGAAGGCGCAAGCCACCTTGGCCGAGCTGATGAAGCGCTACCCGAACGACGTGCGCGTCGTCTTCAAGCACCGCCCTCTCCCGTTCCACAAGAACGCTGGGCCGGCGCACCAGCTCGCGCAGGAGGTCTTCGCCAAGAAGGGCAACGACGCCTTCTGGAAGGCGAGCGATCTCCTCTTCGAAAGCGCCGCCAACCTGGACGACGCGGCGCTCACCCGCGTGGCGAAGGAGGCCGGTCTGAATCCCCAGTCCGCCCTGGCCTCGGTGAAGGCGAAGAAACACGCCCGAACGATCGCGGACGACGAGCTCCTGGCGGAAGACCTGGAAGCCAGCGGCACCCCCACGTTTTTCATCAATGGGCGGCGGCTGGTCGGCGCTCGCGCCATCGAGGACTTCGTCGCCGTGATCGACGAGCGGCTTGCTGACGCGCGGGCCGTCGAGCAGCGCGGCGTCGCGCGGACCAAGGTCTACGACGAGGTCATGAAGACCGCGACCTCGGGCGCGGCGCCCGGGAAGCGCACGCCGCCCGCCATTCCGGCGACTGCTCCGTCACGGGGCCCGAAAAACGCTCCGGTCACGATCCAGTTCTATGGCGACGTGCAGTGCCCATTCTGCAAGAAGGCGTTCGACCTGCTGCCCAACCTGGAGAAGGAGTTCCCCGGCAAGCTCCGGATCGTGTGGCGTGACCTGCCGCTCCCCCTGCACAACCAGGCGATGCCCGCGGCCATCGCGCTCCGCGAGGTGCAGAAGCAGAAGGGCAACGAAGCGTTCTGGAAGATGGTCGCGGCGCTCTACGAGAACCAGAAAGACCTCGGCGCCGAGGCCATCGAGAAGGCGGCCGCCGCCGTCGGTGTCTCGGCGGACCAGCTTCGCGCCGCCAATGAATCGAGCGCCTCGGGCAAGCTCGTCCAGACCGAAGCGGAAGCAGCCAAGAAGGCCGAGGTGAAGGCCACGCCCACGTTTTTCGTGAACGGGTACTTCATCACCGGCGCGAGCGAGGCCAAGCTGCGGAGCGCGATCCGGCGGGCGCTGGCGGAGAAATCGAAGCCCTGAAGCCGCGGGCCATGGTAGGCCTCGGCCATGCGTCTCGCGGCTCTGCTCTCGCTCGTCGTCCTCGTCGCGTGTGACTCGCCCTCGGCTGCACCCGAAGGGGCGGGCAAGGCCGGCAACAGCGCCAAGCCCGCCTCGAGCGCGA
>JAEUKE010000008.1 GCA_016794345.1 Myxococcales bacterium | reverse complement strand
CTGGGAAACGTGTCGGCGATGGGGTGGACCCAGTCGGCGTAGAAGAGCGCCGGGGCGGCGGAGCAGTCCGCCATTCCGAAGCTCTCGCCGGCCGCCCAGGTGCGGCCACCCATGACCTTCTCCAGCCACGCGTAGGCCGTGTCCAGCATGCGCCGAGCGTCGGCGACGCCCAGCGGGTCCTTGTCCGACGGCCCGCGGATCGTATCGAACACGATCTTCTGCATCGGCGTGGAGACGTATTGGTCGAAGCACCGGTCCATCATTCGGACCTCGAGCGCCGCTTCCGGCTCCCGCGGAATGAGCGCCACGGGGCCGGGGTGGTAGATCGCGAGGTGCTCGATGATGATGCTCGACTCGACGATGGCGCGGCCGCCGTCGACGAGCACCGGCATCCGCTTGAGCGGCCATAACGCCGCGAGCTCCGCCGCGGCCTGCTCGTCGCCGAACTCCAGCAGGCGAAGCTCGAATGGCGTGGCGTTCTCGTAGAGCGCGACGAGGACCTTCTGACAGTACGACGAGAAAGGATGAGCGAACAGCTTCATACACACCCCGTGATCCAGTAGCGGTAGCCGTTGACGCGGAAAGGGAGCCCCAGCTCGCGGCAGACGTCCGCGATGAGGTCCGGCGTGAAGAAGTAGTTCCGGAGAGAGATGATCTTGTCGCCCTCCACCTGGGCGCGGGTCACCGCGCGGACGGCCTCCACGCCGTCGTCGTGCTGGTAATAGGAGAGGAGGAGGACCTCGCCGCGGTGAGCGCGGAGCTCCATTCGAGCGGGTATCGGCAGCACGCCTTGAATGAAGGCCGGATCGATACCGCCGAGCTCCTTCGCGGCGGCCATCCGCTTGCTGCCGAAGAGCATGCCGTGGAGCGCGGTGTCCTTGGCCGCACGCGCGCCGTAGAAGCGGCTCGCGCCGACGACCTCCACCGACGCATGGTCGAGCAAGAGGGCGGTGAGGCGCTCGAGATCACGAGCGTTGAACGCATCGCAGAACGCATCGAGCACGCCCGCGGCAGGCACGCGCAAGGCCTCCTCGTCCGGATCGACCTCCTCGAGCAGCTTGCCGCGACCGCGGTGCAGCGCGGCCTTCGTCGCTCCCACGGTGGTCTCCAGCGTCTCGGCGATCTCCTCGAGCGTCAGCTCGAAGACCTCCTTCAGGACGAGCGCCGTGCGCTCTTGCGGGGAGAGGCGGACGAGCAATGTGCCGCCTGCTTCCCGGCTGGCGCGCGGGTCCGGAGCCGCGTGCTCGATCGGTGCCTCTGGGGCAGGCGCGGAGGCGGCGTGACGAGCTCTGTCGATCCAGAGGTTCGATGCGACGCGGAAGAGCCACGCCCGCGGGCTCGGCGGCTGCTGCCAGAGCGCGCCCAACGTGACGAAGGCGCGTGCGAGCGTGTCCTGGCAAAGGTCTTCCGCGTCCCAGGGGCTACGCGTGAGGTACCGGCAGTACCGGTACAGCTCGGGGCGAAAGGGCTCGTAGACGTCGAGGAAACGTTGCCACGAACGCTTCACGGTGGCCGCGAGCTCATCGTCGGGGGTGTCGGGCGGGGGGCTCATGTTGGGAGAACGGATGGCGGGGCCGGGAAGATACCCCCGCCTGTTCGCGAAATCGCTCGCCCCCCAGACGAGGGGCTTGACCGAACCCGCGCGGCGCTTTACATAACCTCAAGGTTATAAAACCACCGAGTTATCTATGCTGGAACGCCGACTCGACGCGACATTTACGGCTCTTGCTGATCCGACGAGGCGCGCGATCCTCGCGCGCCTCGCCCAAGGGGAGGCGTCGGTCATGGAGCTGGCTGAGCCTTTCGACATGAGCCAGCCCGCCGTCTCGAAGCACATCAAGGTGCTCGAGCGGGCGGGCCTCGTGTCGCGTGGCCGCGACGCCCAACGCCGGCCCTGCCGGCTGGAGGCAGCGCCGCTACGGGAAGCGAGCGAATGGCTCGAACGCTACCGCGACCGGATGGAGGCGCAGTTCGCTCGGTTGGACGACCTGTTGGATGAGCTCAAGCAGAAGGAGAAGCCTCATGGCCGGAAAAGGTAGTGGAAAGCTCGTCGTCACCTTGCCCTCCGACAAGGAGATCTTGCTCGAGCGTGAGTTCGACGCGCCTCGGCACCTCGTGTTCGAGGCCATGACGAAGCCCGAACACGTTCGCCGCTGGTGGTGCTGCATGGACGGGTTCACCATGACGGTCTGCGAGATCGACTTCCGTGTCGGCGGGAGGTGGCGCTTCGCGATGCGCGGCCCGGACGGAAACGAGATCGGCTTCCGCGGCGAGTACAAGGAGATCTCGGCGCCCGAACGGATCGTGAACACCGAGATCTTCGAGCCCTTCCCCGACAACCCGGCGCTCGTCACCGTCACGCTCGTCGAGCGCGGCGGCAAGACGTATTACCGCTCGCTCGTCCTGCATCAGTCGAAGGAGGACCGCGACATGCACGTCAGCTCCGGGATGGAGGTCGGGGCCGGCCTCGCGCTCGACCGCATGGAGGAGATCGCGCGGTCACTCTCGAGCCCAGGCGCGGCCGCGACGCACGCCTGACACGAGGGACGGGGGCGTCGCCCGGTTGCGGGTAGAGGGAGGCTATGGGGAGACGTGAGGCTACACCCGCGGGTCATAGCCGAGCGGCGCGTTCCGCTCGAGCCGTGCATTCCGGGTGACCGGTCGAGCGCGGCAAGCGAGGTCTCAGCTCACCCGCGCAAGCCGGCGGGGGGCTCGAACCTGCCTGCGGTAGGTCGCGCTCTCGCCTTTGTCGTAGACGACGACGGAGCTCGCGAACCGTGGGTCACCGACGAGGCAAGGCAGAGCGTCGTCCCCTTGCGCATCCGCGGAGACGAGAGAGAAGCCGTCGACGTTTCCGTTCGCGAGATCGGCGACCCAGCGGCGCCGCCGGATTGCGCGACCGAACGCCGCGAGAGCACCGACTGCACCGAGGGCGACGGGCACGACCGACGCGAGATCGCCAACCCACGCTGCGCGGGCGATACCAGCGAGGAGCACGGCGACGCCGAGATTGCCGAGGAGAACGTCCGCGGATTGATGCGAGCGCGTCGTGGCTCCGTGGAGCGCGTGGTGCGCGAGCACGGCGTAGGCGCCCCCGAACGCGATCCCCAGCGGCGCCGCCCAGACGAGCCCGATGAAGGTCGCGACCGCAAACGGCAGCAAAGGAGGCGCGCTCTCCACGAGGAACTGAAACGCGAGCCCTGCGTTGACCGCCGCAGCAGGCACACACCAGAGAAGCACGCTGGTCACCGCTGCGGCGGATCTCTCCCGCGTGATGGCGCGACGGAGGATGAGATAGCTGAGGAGCGCCGTGGTGAAGGTGACGAAGATGCCGGCGGTCGGCTCCCGGAGCTGACGTTCGAAGATCAGAAGCGCTGCCGGGAAGCCCAACGTCGCGCCGATGATGGCGGCGGCGAGCGGGGCGGCTCGCTCGGGCCTGGAGAGGCGCCAGGACGTGAAGGGAAGGTTGGGCTCCACGCGCTCGAGTCTGACGCCGCGGCGAGGAGGACCTTTGACGGGGTCGAGGAAGGACTGTGGAGATTTCGTCGAGGCACGGTGGCGGGCTCAGCGCGCCACCCTCGTCGGCGCCTCGAGACGAGAGGGCTCGACCCAGCCGAGCACGCCGGTCCGATTGTCGTTGCCCGAGCGCCCGTTGTCGCCCCACGACCAGAGCTTGCCGCTCTTCCACGCGAATACGGCGTCGTGCTCGCCGTAGCTCTCCTGCGCGAAGGCAAAGCCCTCCACGCCATCGAGGCCGGGGACCTCGGTGGGCGTCTTCGGGCTCTCACGCGTGCCGTGGCCGGAGTACGAATCGAAGACGCCCTTCCAGCAGAAGAGCCTCTTCTGGGCGATCGCGCAGCGGAGGCCGTGGGGGCTGATGTCGAACCGCGTGATCCCGTCGAGAGGGACGTCCTCGAGCTTACCGCGCGAATCCCAGCACCCGATGCGACCCTCCTTGAGGCCGCAGCCCTCGGTCTTGCCTCCGTCCAGGACGCGCGTGATGCGGACGGCCTCGAATGATTCGGGCAGCTCCGACCTCGTGAACGTGACGCTGATGGTCTTGTCGGTGCCCGGCGGTGGCGTACCCAGGCTCTCGAAGCAGCGAATCCCTCTGGCTCCCTCGCGAACGCAGGTGTGTCGGTCGACGATCAGGAGCTCCTGGACACCCTCGAGGCCCTTCAGCCGCCCGACCTGCACCAGCGACCACGGCCCCTTCTCACGCGACCAGTCCACGCGGCTGACGGTCCCGTCCTTGTGGAGCGCCGAGTACGAGAGCAGGTGCGAGCCCTGCGCGCCGGGGGCGAGCTGAATCACGTCGCGCAGACCCGAGCTCGGCAGCGGATCCGTCAGCAGGCCCGCGTAACAGATCATCTGCCCTCGCAGCGAGGCGCACAGGCCCGAGAGCAGGCGGTCGAGCCCCTCGACCTTCACCTCGTGGGGCAAGGTCCCGGCGCCCCAACACCATAGGCCACGGCCGGTGCGCGCACAGGCGCGCTGATCCGAGGCCACCACATCGCGTGCGCCGGCGACGCCCTCGATCGGCGCGGGCGTGAGCTGTTCGGGTGGCCGCCCCACACCCAGGCGGCCGAGCGTCGTGCCCCCCCAGCAATAGACTTCGCGCTCACGGGTGAGGACACATCGCGCCTCGTCGACCTTCGTGGCCTCGACGCGCAGCGCGGGCGGCGTGTCGATCGTCTTTCCCTTCACGCTCCGAGGTTTGGCGCGGTCGGCCAAGTCGATACGCGGCGGGGGCCAGCACAGGGCCGTGCCGTCCACCCGGGTCGCGCAGTCGTCGTCGTGCGGCCAGCCCAAGAACGCCAGGTCCGTCACTGCGCCGACGGAGCCGAAGTCGTGGAGGCCGCCGACCATCGCGTCGCGGATGCTGCCGTGTGTGGTGACGATGCCGCCGCCCCAACACGCGGCCAGGTTACCCGCACGCAGCGCGCACATCGTATACGGGCTCGCGACGAGGGCGAGCGTGCCGGTTACACCGGCGACGGCACGCATGCGCTCGGCTGGCGGGGCATCGTCGACCGCAGCGAGATCCCAGCAAACCACCGTGCCATCTCGCCGCGCGGCGCACAGGGAGTCCCGCGTCGCCGCGATGTCGACGGCGTCGTCGATCGGCGGACCAGGGGGTGGGCCCAGCGTCGTGATCAGCTTGCTGCCGCGCGGCGGGATGCAAACGACGCCCTTCTCTGGAACGAGAGCGCAGAGCACGCCTTCCGCGAGCGCGAGATCGGTGGCGCCCTGAAGCTCGGGCACGTCGGTGGGCACGAATCGCTTCTCACCAGGCCGTCCCGTTCCGAACTTCTCCCCCCAGCAGGAGACCTTGCCCGACCGTCGACGCACACAGGTCTCGCGGGGGCGCACGGCGAGCTGGACCGCGTCGTCGACTCCCGAAACGCGCCCGGGACGCGTTCGCAGGATGCCGGTTCCGTCGCCCAGCTCGCCCGCCTCGTTCGCCCCCATGCAGGACACTTGTCCCCCATCGAGGATACACGTGTGGGTGTCGCTCATTGCGATGTCGGCGAGCGGCATGCACGCTTCGCCGACGCAGCCCTCGCCCTCCTTACACGGGCGGTTGCAGCCGCCGCAATGCGCGTCGGTGCCGAGGCGGGCCTCGTCACCGTCCTCGGGCGCGCCGTTGCAATCGCGCAGGACCGAGGGAGCATCGAGGACGATGCTCTGGGGTCCGCCGCCGGCGGATGCGAGCGCCGAGGACGACCCCGCTACCGTCGACCCGTCCCCGCAAGCCGCGAGCCAGCCGAGCAAAGCCGCGACGCACACGCTTCGCTTTCGCGCGATCGATCTCGCGATTGCTCGGACATCCATGACGGCCATCACCGTAACACCAGCGGTGTGACAGAGCTGGACCGGGCCCCTTCGAGCGAGCTTCCAGGGTGTCACAGCGAGCGTCTGCCACGTGGAGATCACGCTCACGGCTTCGCGATCACCTCCGCCAGCCGTGAGAGCACCCGATCGGCCCCGGGCCGCACGCGCAGCAGCGCGGGTGACCACGCGAGGTGGAGCCGCGACTGATGGCTTCCGGCGAAGGCAAGCTCGAGGAATCGCCCCTTCAGCAAGTCCGGCCGCACCAGCGTGGGTAGGAGGCCCGCATAACGCTCCGAGCGCACGGCCCGGTACACCTGGAGGAAGGACTCGCACTCGAGGCGCACGTCGAGCGACCCTCGCCTTCGGTTCGCCTCGTCCATCATCCGCGAATGGATGTCGTGGTCGCTCGTCTGGATCGCGATGGGGACCCGAAACGGGATCTCGCTCTCGTCCGCCCCGCGCGGCACGATCGCCCGCGGAACGAAGAGGGCGTGCTGTACCGCACCGAGCGGCCTGCTTGCGAGCTTGCTGCCCACCTGATCGCGACGGACGATCCCGATGTCGAGCCGGCCGTCCACCAGGCCGCGGACGACGTCCTCCGCGGCAAGCGCGGAGATCGAGAACCGCGCGGAGACGTCCGCGAGGCGCGGCAACACGAGCCACGCCAGGGTGCTCTCGCCCGCCCCCAGCTTGAAGGGCGGCGCGCTCTCCTGCCCGCGCCCCCGCTTGATATCGGCCAGACCCGCGAGCATCCACCGCGTGTGCTCGGCGAGGCGGCGCCCGTCCTCCGTGAGGATCCGCCTCCCCGCCTTGCGCTCGGTCAGCGCACAACCGAAGTAGCCCTCGAGCTCGCTGAGCTGCCGGCTGATCTGGCTCTGCCGAACCGGGTCCTTCCTGGCGGCGCGGGCGATGCTGCCCGTCTCGGCCACGACGAGGAGCGCGTGCAGGCGATCGAGCGAGAGTCCGCGGTCCCGAAGCAGCTCCTCGTACATGACTGAAGAGTAAACCGTATTGCGCGCTTCTGTCTGGTTGGTCACGTCACGAGCCACATGCTCGGGACATGACGCTCCCCGTCTTCTTCTGCCCCGAAATGGTCGCCCGAGTGGACTCGTTCTCACCCAGCGCCGAGAAGCCCGCCCGAGTGGCGGCTGATTGGCTGGCTCTAGGTCTCCCCGTCCGGATCACCAGGCCCACACCGGCGACGGTGGCCGCTTTCGAGCGGGCTCACGCCTCGAGCTACGTCCGCGGCGTGCTCGACTGCCGGCTTCCGAACGGCTTCGGGACTCGCTCCGCCGAGGTGGCCGCGTCTCTACCGTGGACCTCCGGCGCCATGTTGTCGGCGGCGCGTAACGCGCTGTCGGCGGGCGGCTTCGCCGCTGCGCTCTGCTCCGGGTTTCATCACGCCGGGTGGGACCGTGGAGGCGGGTTCTGCACGTTCAACGGGCTCATGGTCACCGCATGCGCCCTCCTCGCCGACGACGGGGTGGAGAACGTTGCGATCCTCGACTGCGACATGCACTACGGCGACGGCACCGAGGACATCATTCGCCGCCTCGGTCTCGCCGACCGCGTGCACCACGTGACGATCGGCGCGCGCTACGGCGATCGCGCGGACGCGCGGGCCTTCCTCGGGGAGCTACCGACGCTCGTGCGGTCGCTCGGGGGTGCGCGGGTGCTCCTCTATCAGGCGGGCGCAGATCCACACGTGCGAGATCCGCTCGGCGGCTTCCTCGACGACGACGAGCTCCGCGAGCGTGACGAGACGGTGTTTCGAACGGCCCGGTCGATCGGCCTGCCGGTCGCCTGGAACCTGGCCGGCGGCTACCAACGAGACGAACGCGGCGGAATCGACCCTGTGCTGGCCATTCACGCCGCGACGGCGGCGGCGTGCCTTTCGTTCGACGGAAGGCACGAGCGAACTCGAGCATGAGCCGTGGGCAGCACTGCCGCGCTCACGCGTAGAATGACAGAGATGCCTCATTCGACGGTTTCAGGCCGCTTCACGGTCCCGTTTGCTGCGCTCGGTCTGCCCGACGGGCAGAGCCCACCGAGGCGCTTCGTGCTCCAGGTCTGCACGCAAGCCGACGTCGACCGCATCTCCGGCGGCGAGGTTCGCTTCGCCGACACGTTCGACTACGACGACTCGGCGGACGACGCCCCCGGCCCGCACCGCTCGGCGAAGGGCACGGTCGCGGGCGGACTCTTCTGCGAGCGCATCTTCGGGCCCATGCCGCGCGACGTCGATCCGCTGCGCGCGCTGGATCCGCGCTCGGACGTACCCCTGGTGGGCCGGCCTCAAGCTGGGCTCTTCGGCACCATCGAGCTGCCCGAGCCTGTCCCGTCACCCTGGCTTGTGCGGTTCGCTCCACCGGGAGCCCCCGCGGTCCAGCTCGAGCGCATCCCCGTGCTCCCGCCTGCGATGCGCCCCGCGTTCAGCGACGGCAATCGGATGCTCACGTCGGACCTCAACGACCTCTACCGGGTCGTGGTCAACAGGAAGCGCCGGCTGGCAAGGCTCGTCGAGCTCGGCGCGCCGGAGATCATCATCGACAACGAGCGACGGATGCTCGAAGAGGCCGTGTTCGCTCTGTTCGTCGATGGGGTCACCGTGTTCCCCGCAGAGCCGTTGGAAGGAGACGACGACCCGGACCCGGAGGACCGCGTGAGCGACCCGGAGGAGATCGCCGGCCGGCTCGAGATGGGCGAAGAGCCCAGACGCAGCGTGCTCTCGCTGCACCAGCACATGCTGCAGCGAGAGCCGGCGCGATTCTTTCGGTGGCTCGACGCCGAGCTGAAGGACAACCCTCGCGTCCTCTCGGCAGAGAAGTGGCCACATGACGTGCACCTCTGGCGCGCGTACCTCGAGGCGGCATGTCTGGAGATCGTGCCGCTCCGCGAGGACGGTTCGACCGATTCTGAGCTGCTCGAACGCACGCGAGTCGACCGCAGCGTACAGATCACCCACAAGGTGCATGACCTCGTCTTCGAAGAGGATCTTGGCGTGCTTCACGTCCCCGAGGACACGCCTCCGCACGTGGACGTGTACGCTTATCGCGAGGGGGAAGAGGTGCTCCTGCTCACGGGTACGGCTGCGAGCCAGTCCGGCGAGCACCGGGTTTTTGCCTGCCTCCTGACGGATGCGGAAGACAAGGCGACACGGGTCGCCGCCATGCGCAAGCTGTGGCGGCTCGCCCGGTACTCGGCGTCGAGCACGCGCGCGCTGAGTATCGGCCACAACGTCGACCTCGACGAGCCGCTCGTGCCCGGGAGTATCCTCACCGGCTTCGTGCTCCTCGACGGGGCCTCGCTCCGCTTCGGGTCGACCGTGCGGGATCTACTGCCGCATCACCCGGAGATCCTGCTCGCCGTCGGGGCAACGCAGCCAGAGCTCGCTCACGCGCGAGCACGCGGCTCCGCCGCGCTCGCCGAGGCGGCGGCGCGCGTCCTACGAGGAAAGACGAGCCTCGGACGAACCGCCGACGTCGTCTGAGCGAGCGGCCCGGCCTCAGCTGCCGCCGAAGTCGAAGTGCCGCACCTGCGCGATCTCGCGACGGAGCTCGGCGCGGAAGTCGGGGTGCGCCAGATCGATGAGCGCCTCGGCGCGCTCACGCAGGGTGAGGCCGTGGAGATCTCGGGCACCGTATTCGGTCACGATCCAGTGGACGTGGCCGCGCGTGGTGACGACGCCCGCGCCGTGTTTGAGCGCCGGCGTGACGCGCGAGACCTTGCCGCCTGCCGCGGTGGAGGGGAGCGCCAGGATCGCCTTGCCGCCCTTGGAAATCGCGGCGCCGCGGATGAAGTCCATCTGGCCACCGATCCCGGAGAAGATCTTGAAGCCCATGGAGTCGGCGCAGACCTGCCCCGAGAGGTCGATCTCGATGGCCGAGTTGATGGCAACGACCTTGTCATTTTTGCGGATGAGCGCCGTGTCGTTCGTACGGTCGCAGGGGTGAAACTCGATCTGCTGGTTGTCGCGCACGAACTCGAAGAGCGCCTTGGAGCCCGCGACGAAGCTCGTCACGGTGCGCCCCGGGTGGACGTTCTTGTACCGATTGGTGACGACCCCACCCTCGATGAGGGGGATGAGCCCGTCCGAGAACATCTCCGTGTGGACGCCGAGATCGTGTTTGTTGCCGAGGCGGGTGAGGACAGCGTCGGGAATGGCGCCGATTCCCATCTGGAGGGTGGCGCGGTCGTCCACCAGGTCTGCGATGATCTCCCCGATCCGCGACTCTACCTCGCCGATGGTCGGCTTCTCGTGCTCGCACAGAGGCCGATTCGACAGCGTGAACGCCTTCACGCGCGAGAGCGGCACGACGACGTTGCCGTGCGTGCGCGGCATCTGCTCGTTGATCTCGGCGAGGACGGTCTTCGCGTTCTCCACGGCTGCCTTCGCGGCGTCACACGAGGTGCCGAGCGTGCAGTTGCCGTGGTGGTCCGGCGGCGACAGCTGCACGATGGCGACGTCGAGCGGCACGCGCCCGGACGAAAACAGCCCTGGGATATCCGACAGGAAGATGGGCATGAAATCGGCCCGCCCCTCCTCGATCGGCTTGCGCATCGCGGGTCCGGTGAAGAGCGAGATCGATCGGAAGCGCCCCGCGTGCTCGGGCGCCACGGTGGGGACGTTGCCCGAGAGGTGCAAATGGTAGAGGCGGACCCCTTCGAGGTCGGTGCGCCTCGCCAGCGCCTCGATGAGGGGCGTCGGCGTGGCCGAGGCGCCGTGAATGAAGACGCGATCCTGGCTCCGCACGGGGGCGACGACGTCATCTGGGCTCGTGGCGCGGGATCGAAGGGCGAGGTCGTCGATCGACATGTCCGCAGGATTGCCCGAGAACGGGCGGTCGGGCAAGCAGCCGGTTCGAGGCCCGACGCGGACAGGCTGGCGGTTCTGGCGGCGCTGGAGGAAGCTGACCGGCGCCGACCATGGAGAAGAAGCACCGCGTCTTCACGATGTCCTTCGCGAGCGTGTACCCCCTCTACGTGCAGAAGGCGGAGAAGAAGGGGCGCTCGAAGGAAGAGGTGGACGAGATCATCCGCTGGCTGACGGGCTACGGGCCCAAGCAGCTGCAGCGCGCGATCGACGCCAAGATCGACCTCGAGACCTTCTTCGCGGAGGCGCCCGAGATGAACCCGAACGTCGGGCTCATCACCGGTGTCGTGTGCGGCGTTCGCGTGGAGGAAATCGCCGATCCGTTGATGCAGAAGATCCGGTATCTCGACAAGCTGATCGACGAGCTCGCCAGGGGGAAGAAGATGGCGAGCATCCTGCGGCAGTAGC
>JAEUKE010000315.1 GCA_016794345.1 Myxococcales bacterium | reverse complement strand
GGCGCGACGCCGGCGGCGCGCAGCGCCTCGACCAGGAAGATCTTGGCGACCGAGAAGTAGATGAGGATGCCGAGGACGTCGACGAGGCTCGCGATGAACGGCGCGGAGCTCGTCGCAGGGTCGAGCCCGATGCGCCGGAGGAGCAGGGGGAACATCGAGCCGACGACGCAGCCCATCGTCACGATGCCGACCAGGGTGACGGCGATCGTCGCCGCGAAGAGGCCGCCGTCCCCCCAGGCGAGCGCGCGGATCGCGCCCAGCCCGCCGAGCGCCGCGCCCATGACGAGGCCTTGCCCGAGCTCGCGGAAGAAGATCTTGCGGTAGTCCGACAGCTGGACCTCGTTCATCGCGAGACCGCGGATGACCAGGGTCGCCGACTGCGAGCCCGAGTTGCCTCCGGTCGAGATCAGCAGCGGCACGTAGAAGGACAACGTCTCGATCGCCGCGAGCACGTGGTCGTACGCGCGAAGCGCGGTGCCCGTGAAGAACTCCCCGACGAAGAGCACGCAGAGCCACACGAGCCGCTTGCGGATGAAGATCCAGAACTTCGTCTGGAAATAACCCTCCTCCGTCGGCTCCATGGCGGCGATGCGCTGCACGTCTTCGCCGTGCTCCTCGGTCAAGACGTCCATCACGTCGTCCACCGTGATGACGCCGAGGAGCTTCTGACCGGGCCCGACCACGGGGAGCGCGGAGAAGTCGTATTTCGCCATCGTGCGCGCGACCTCCTCCTGGTCGGTCGTCGGGGAGACGACGTGGACCATCTCGATCATGACGTCGTCGATCTTGTCGGTCGGCTTGGCGAGCAGCAGGTCGCGGAGCGAGGCGACGCCGAGCAGCCGGTTCATCTTGCCGAGGACGTACACGTAATAGACCGTCTCGGCCTCGGTGCCCTCGTGGCGGATCTTCTCGATGATCTGCGAGACCGTCTGGCCCGGCGCCACCGACACGTAGTCGGTGGTCATCAGGCCGCCGGCGCTGTCCTCCGGCCACTGCGCGAGGTCTTCGATGTCGGCCGCCGCCTCGGGGTCGACCTTCTCGATGCTCTCGAGGAGGCTCTCGCCCATCGCGTCCGGCAGCATCGAGACGAGATCGGCCCGGTCGTCGGACCGCATCTCGGTGACGATCTCGGCAGCCTTCTCGACGCCGATGTCCTCGACGATCTCCTGCTGCCGCTCTTCGTCGAGGCGCTCGAGGATACGCGCGGCCTGCTCCGAGCTGACCGTCTCAAGGAGCTTCGCGCCCTCTTCTTTGCCCAGGATGCCGACGAGATCCGCCAGGTCCTCGTCGTGGATCTCCTCGAGGAACTCCTCGAGCTGATGCGGGTCCTCCTCGAGGAGCTCGCGCACCTCGGGGGCGATGGCGACGGCGACCCGGATCATGGGAGGCGCCTACACCCGCTAGGGGAGGATTGGAACCAGAGCGGGCGCAGCCCGAGCGGAGATTTTCTCTGATGGCGCCCGGCCGATGGGCCCACCGACCGAATACCGGGAGGTCCCATGAATCGTCGTGCGCGTCTGCTCCGCACGCGGGTGGCCCTGTGCGCCCTCGCCGCGGTCCCCGCTTGTTTGAACCGTCCCATCGACAGACTCGAGCCTCGGACGACCTCGACCGTGGTGGAGCCGCTCGCGCAGAGCCGTGTCGAGCGCATCGACATCCTGCTCGCGATCGACAACTCGCTCTCGATGGCCGACAAACAGCAGATCCTCGCGACGGCCGTGCCCGACCTGGTGGACCGGCTCATCACGCCGAACTGCGTCGAGCTGGAGAGCAAGGTGCCCACCGGTCAGAAGGCCGATCCGAAGGGCGTCTGCCCGATGGGATCCGAGCCGGAGTTTCGCCCCGTCGTCGACATCAACATCGGGATCATCAGCTCGAGCCTGGGCGATCTGACGACCGGCTCGTGTGCGGTCGGGAGCATCGAGCACGCCGACGACAAGGGCCACCTCCTCTCGCGCAAGTTCGGCAGCGACACCGAGAAGGTCCCCACCTATGAGGACAAAGGTTTCCTCGCGTGGGACCCCAACGACGGACGGGGAGGCGAGTCGAGCCCAAGCGCGATCCGCCAGAACCTCGGTGACATGGTCCTCGGCGTCGATCAGCTCGGATGTGGCTTCGAGATGCAGCTCGAGGCGGTCTACCGGTTCCTCGCCGATCCCGATCCCTACGACTCGCTCACGGTCGACGGTAACAGCCGCCTCCAAGAGGTGAGCACCGACGCGGACCTGCTCGCGCAGCGGCGCGACTTCCTGCGGCCCGACTCGCTCGTCGCGGTGATCATGCTCTCGGACGAGAACGACTGCTCGATCAACATCCAGGGGGCGGGCTTCCAGAGCGTGATCGACGGCGCGCCGTTCTACCGCTCCACCGACGAGTGCGCCGCCGACCCGACCGACCCTTGTTGCACCAGCTGCGCCCTGGCGAATCCGGCCGGCTGCGCGCCCGATCCCGACACCTGTGGCCCCAACCAAGGCACGGACCTCGCCAACCGATACACGGCCGACGAGGATCAGCAGGGCTGGCGCTGCTCGGATCAGAAGCGGCGCTACGGCATCAACCTGCTCTACCCGACCAAGCGCTACGTCAACGCGCTCACCCAGACGCGCATCGACCCCACCCGCGCGGATCTCGCGGTCAGCGGCTCCGAGGGCGGCGTCCAGAACCCGCTCCTCTTCGGCGAGAGAGACGGGGTGAAGATCTCGCGGCCCCCGGGCTTCGTCTACCTCGCCGGGATCGTCGGCGTGCCCTGGCAGGCCATCGCCAAGAAGAACGACGCCGGGCAGCCGGATCTTAGCCTCGGCTTCCAGACGGTCGAGGAGCTCGAGAAAGCGCAGCTCTTCGAGAAGCTCGCCGGCAAGCCGGACGAGAACGTCGCGCCCAGCGATCCTTTCATGCAAGAGACGTCCGCGAAGCGGACGGCCACGAGCGACGTCCTCGGCGTGTCGCCGGCTTCCGCCAACGACATCAACGGCGGCGACCGCGCATTCGAGGTGGACGACCTGCAATACGCCTGCGTCTTCCCGCTCCTCGCCCCGCAGCCCGGCGGGCGCGACTGCACGACCTGCGACGACCCGTCCTGCGACGACCCGCTCTGCGAGGGCACGACCCAGGTCGCCGCCAAGGCGTATCCGGGCACGCGTGAGCTCGCCGTGATCCGCGGCCTCGGCGATCAGGGCATCCCCGCGAGCATCTGCCCCGAGCAGCTGACCGACACGGCCGCGCCGAACTACGGGTACGCGCCCGCGGTGCGCAGCATCATCGACAAGCTGAAGGAGAACTTCAAAGGCAAGTGCCTGCCCCGCGAGCTCAAGCCGAGCCCCGAAGACGGCAGCGTGCAGTGCCTCGTCGTCGAGGCGCGCAGCACGGCCGAGGGCGCGTGCAGCTGCGACCAGGCGAGCGGGCGGCTGGCCATCTCGCCCACGCTCGAGAACGGCGACGCCAACCCGACCTACAACGCGGTCGAGCTCGCGAAGGGCAACAGCTTCGACCCCGGCTGGAACTGCTTCTGCGAGATCGCGCAGCTGGTCCGCGAAGAAGGCGAATCCTGCCAGCAGGATCTCCAGACGGAGAACCTGAACGGCTGGTGTTACGTCGACCCGGTCACCGTGAAGGGCTCGAACCCCAAGCTCGTCGAGGACTGCGACGTGAGCGAGCGGCGCAAGATCCGCTTCGTGGGCGCCGCCGAGCCCCTCTCGGGGGCCACGGCGTTCATCACGTGCACGGGCGAGTGAGGGCCCTCGCGCTCAGGACGCGACCCACTCGTAGTAGCGGTAGCCGAGGTCGGTCCGCGCGGGGCCCTGGTCGGTGCCGATGCGGGCGAGGGCGAACTCGCCGGCGGGCGGGAGCACGCTCTTGCCCGGCTGCGCGAGCGACGGCGGACCGTCGGAGCTCGGCCCGGCGTGCAGCCGCTCGTAGGTCGCGACGTCGAGCGGGACTCGCGCCCCGTCGAGCGCCTGGGTCACGTGCGGCACGTAAGCTCGCTGCGGATCGACGAAGACCCCGCTGAAGACCCGCGCGGAGGCGCCGCTCCCGTAGGAGAAAAACGCGGCGCGCGAGCCGGCCAGGGCGGCCCGGTCCGCCGCCGTCTCGAGGAGGCTCGCGAGCGCGAGGTACATCGAGCCCGAGTAGATGTTGCCGATGCGCCGCGAGAGCGCGAGCGACGGCTCGATGCGCCTCTCGTAGCACTCGCGGAAGATCACGCTCTTCGCAAGCGCCTTCTCGGCCTCCTTGCGCACGGCCGGGTCGCGCTCGAGCTCGGGCGAGAGGAGCTGCGGCGCGGCGGCCGCGAGCGCGGCGCGGAGGGAGCCGTCCGCGCGCCAGGCCTCGCCGAGCACGCGCAGCGCCGCGTATTCGCTCATGCGCGGGAACGGCACGTGGAAGAGCAGATGATCGGCGAGCTCGTCGATGCGCGCGCCGGGCCGTCCGAGCTCGGCGCGGGCGCGCTCGAGGTACATCTCGGTCGCCTCGGCGATGGCGCCCAGGTAGACGTCGATGGAGTACTTGCCGTCGACGACTGCGGTCGAGAGGCCGTTCGGTCGGAAGAAGTCGCGCTCATCGCGGGTGATGGTGCCGGCCACGCGCGCGTCGAGCGCGAGAAGGCGCGGGCTCTCGGAGACGAGCATGGCGACGGCGCCCGCGCCCTGGGTGTATTCGCCCGCGCTCTTGAGCGGGTACTTCGACACGTCCGTCGCGATGACGAGCGAATAGGGCTTTGTGGCCTCGCCCGCGCGGAAGGCGTTCACCGCCGACTCGAGGGCGTACGTCGCGCCGATGCAAGCGAACTGGAACTGCGGCGCGCCCACCCGACGGAGCTCGACCCCGAAGTGCTCCTCGATCATGCCGAGCACGTAGGCGCCGATCGACTTCGACTGATCGACCGTGGTCTCGGTGCCGACCGCGATGGTGCCCACGTCGCGCGGATCGATGCCGGCGTGGGTGATCGCCTTGACCGCGGCCATGGCTGCGAGCGTGGCCGAGTCCTCGTGGGCGTCGGGCACGGCCATCTCGGTCACACCGACGCCCTTTGTCACTTTGCCGACCAGCTGCTCCACGCTCGCCTCGCCGAGCTCGGGCGCGCGAACGCGCGCCCACTCGTCGCGCAGGTCCAGGTAGAGGCGAGGCACGTGCACCGCGATCGCGTCGATGCCGACGGTGCGCGAAGAGGAGCCGTTCTGCATCACGCGACCCTGGCCAAGGCCGCCGCGTGACGCAAGCATGAGTTACGAACGTGACCGCGCGGTCATTGTTGTTTTTGTCAGCGGTCCGGTGGGTCGCGCGAGCGCGACGGAGACCGAGGGCCGCGCTCAGGGCGTCAGCTTGTAGCCGTAGCCGTACACCGTGAGGATGCGCTCGGGCTTGTCGGGCGCCTTCTCGATCTTCTTTCGGAGCTTCACGATGAAGTTGTCCACGGTGCGGTTCGACGGGCCGGCCTCGAGGCCCCAGATCTTGTGCAAGATCTCGTCGCGCGAGACCGGCTGTCCGACGCGCTCGTAGAGCAGCCGCAAGAGCTCGACCTCGTAGAAGGAGATCTGGTGTGTCTGCCCGTCGCGCGCGACGGTGTGGGCGGTCAGGTTGATCTCGGCGTCGCCGATGGCGAACGTCTCGGGGGCGGAGTTGCCCGCGGGTCGGGCGGCGCGCCGGAGGAGCGCGCGCATACGCGCCGTCAGCTCGCCCACGCTGAAGGGCTTGGTGACGTAGTCGTCGGCCCCGGCGTCCAGCCCTCGGATCTTGTCGGCCTCCTGCGATCGGGCCGTGAGCATGACGATCGGCACGAACGGATCCCACCGGCGGAGCTCCTCGCAGACCTTGAACCCGTTCGTGTCGGGGAGCATCAGGTCGAGCAGGACGGCGTCGGGCCGCTCGAGGCGCGCGAGGTTCACGCCGTCTTTCCCTTTGCCCGCCGACACCACGGCGAAGCCTTCGAACTCGAGCGCGTCGGTGAGCCCGAGGACGATGTGTGGCTCATCCTCGATGATCAGGATCTTTCGCTTGGGCTGGGACACGAGCCTGCCGCGTACGATACCGCTTACGGCGG
>JAEUKE010000307.1 GCA_016794345.1 Myxococcales bacterium | reverse complement strand
AGGCGAAGCACCTCGCGCGAGGCCTGGATGAAGGCTCGGAGCGCGATGAGCGAGTGCGTCGAGTAGCCCTTCCGGCCCCAGGCATCCGGAAAGACCTTGGCGACCTCCTGGAAGTAGAAGTTGTAGAGCGCTGGCGCGTGGCGCTCGAACTCATCCACCCAGGCCGCTCCACCTGCCGCTTGGCGAATGTCGTCGAGCACCCGGCGTAGCTCTTGTGCGAGCCCTGCCTGAGCGACGCGCCCCGGTCCGACGCCGAGCATCTTGATCTCGCCGCGGAGCGCCGAGCGATCGTCGTCGTTCAGGAGCTTGATGATGTCGTGGACCCGCGCGTTCCGTTCGTCTGCGAACAGCTTCTGCCCGCTGAGGCTCAGGAGGAGCGAGGGGTTCAGCCGCGTGTGCTTCGAGTTGATCGTGACGAACATCTCGACGACCGCGTCTGGCGGGAGCCCCGCGAAGAGCACCGCAGGGATCTGCAGGTCCCGGAGCGCTGCCGCGGTGGTCGCGTCCACGTCGGGCGACTCGAGCAGGGCGCTCACCGCCAGCAGTCGGTGCTGGCCGTCGAGCACGCGGAGGGCGCCGTCCTCTTCCTCGATCTGCAGGAGCCCCACGAACGGGTTCGGGCCCTCTGCGCGGAACGTCACGGGCTCGTCCGTCGTGAGCAGCACGGCGCCCGGCAGCGGCGGGAGCTGCCCGCTCTCCCTGACATCAAGCACGTACTCGGTGAGCTCCTCGATCTTCTTCTTCAGAATGGGCCGCTGGTAGGCCTCGTCGGAGGCCTGCACCCGCTCCTCGAGATCGCTCCAGTTGACCAGCGACCCCTTCCTCCGATGCGGCTGTCGCTTGCCCTGTGTGGTTGCTTCTCCGAGCACCTCGAACCGCACGAGCCGCTCCACGTCTCTCGCCGAGAGGTTGAGGAGGTAGAGCGTTTGCGAGAACTGCTGCACCTTCAGCGCGGGGAGCACGAGCATCGAGCCCTCCTCGTTTCTGGACGGTCCTCGCCCGTGAGCCCACGCGATTCCGCCGGTGAACACGTGCTGCTCCAGCCGGCATGCCTCGACCCCTCCGCCATCGTCTGCGCCCTCCTCGCGAACCCTCTTTGTTACACCCGTTGGGGCGGCTCGAGGAAGGGGGCAACGCGTGCTCGGACATCCATGTCGCGTGGCTGACAGGTTTGTCAGCTACGGGTGGGGAGAGGTCGCACCCGCCCGTCCGTCGATGGGGACAGCTGCACCTCCGACGAGTCCTGGTGGTGTGTGCCGCCTCAGCCGGCGCGGTTCGAGGCACGGCGTGCCGCTCGCTCCGCAGCGGCGAGCACCTCGGCGGCTTCGATCCGCTTCTCGAACGTGATCACCTCGGCGGCCGGCAAGTCCGCAGGCACGACGCCGTGGCTTCGGTCGACGGCGACCACGAGCGGGACGTTCGGGAGGGCGCCCAGCACGCGGAGCTTGGAGGCGAGATACTCGGGGGTCCAGTAGCCCACCACCTCGACGACGACCCTGTCGCGCCCGCGCTCGAGGACGAAGTCGGGGAAGAAGGCGTGTGGCCCGATCTGGAACGCCGCAGCCTCGCGCCTGAGGGTCCAGGCCGAGCGCGCGCGACGGAGATCGCGGGCGAGGCGAGCCTCGAGCTTGCTGTCCGTGTCGCGCGGCAGCGCGTGGGTACGAGGCAGAGGCGCGGTCGAGTCGGCCAGGACGAGGATGGGGCCGTCCGGGAGCACACACTTCGCCTCGAGCTGCCACCCCGGGGTCGACGCAACCGTCGGGATGAAGCTCGCGAGGGCGCGACCATACTTCAAGGTCGCATGAAAGATGGCGAGCGGGCCCGAGAGGTCCATGCGGGTCGCGCCGCGGTCGAGCGTGAAGCTGCAGAGGAGGCGCGACAGTTTGGCGAACCGCGCGACGGCGCGCACGTGGGACCGCAGCCAGAGGCCGACCTCCGCGGACCGAAGCAGAAAGCCCTGCAGGAGCGCGAGCTGGTAGCTGTCGCGGAGCTCGGCGGGGGAAGGGAGCGTGTCGGGTGCTTCGAGGATGCGCTCCTTCGGATAGTCCGCGTAGAGCATCGGCTCGATCGCGGCCGGCTCGAGCCCGAGCTCCTGCGCGGCCGCCATCAGGACCTCGGTGCGTCCGTCGGCGCCGAGCCTGCCCCGCTCGGAACGGGTCCGCGCCGCTCGCTCGAACACCGCGCGACGCACGACCTCGGGCGCTACCGTCGACGCCGTCACCCTCGAGAAGCCCTTGAGCGCGACGCGGATCGCGCCGCGCAGGGCGCGCGAATCCACGCGCTGCTCCCGGCACACAGGCTCGAGCTCGGCGCTCACCTCGCGCTCGACGTTCCCGACGGCTCGCCCGACCCGTGCGTCGAGCGCGTTCAGGAGCTCGCGCAACCAGACGTCGTCGCGCTCGGCGAGCCACGCGGGCTCGACGCCCTGCGCGAGCGGGCGCCACCGAAGGAGATCAGGTGTCAGCAAGGCCGCTCCAACTCCGGGCAAACCGGCGCTCCTCCAGGGTTCCGTGCGAGACGAGCGTGTAGACCTTGGCGCGCTTGCCTTCCCGCGGCCGAAGCACGCGCCCGACTCGTTGAATCGCCTCGCGCTTGCCGAGCTTGCCCGCGACAAGCACGGCCACGCCGGCATCGGGCAGATCGATGCCCTCGTTGAGGACGCGCGCCGAGACCAGCCCGCCGAGCTTGCCCGCTCGCAGTGACTCGATGACATACTCACGCTCCTTCGCCGAGGTCTCGGCGGTGATGAGCGGGATGAGATCTCTGACCGAGATCGCGAGCGCGTCCTTCGTGCGCGCAACGAAGATCAGGACTCTGTCCCGCGCGTGACGCTCGATGAGCCTCGACACGATCTCCGCCTTGCCGCGCGGGAACAACGCGAGGTCCTCGGCCTTGTGATACCCGGCGAGCACCTGGCGCCCCTCGGCCGAGCTTGCGAGCGATCGGAGCAGCTCTTGCCAGGTCGCGGCCTGAAACGCACGTCGATAGGCGCGGAGCGCCTCCGCAAACGGGCGATAGCTGGCCTCGTAGGCGGCGCGTTCGTCAGCCTCCAGCGCGACGGCCAGGTGGACGTGCTCCATCGGGGCGAGGTGCGTGCCGGTGAGAGCGGAGAGCCCGATCTCGAAGACCACGGGACCGATGAGGCTCTCGAGTCGTTCGGCGCCGGCGCTGCCCGCGTCGGGCGCAGTAGCGGTCAGCCCGAGTCGGAATGGCGCGGGGGTGCACTCCAACGCCTCGCCGCGCGAGCCACCGGCGAAGTGGTGCGCCTCATCGACGATGAGGAGACCGAACCGCGCACCCAGATCGTCGAGGTGCCGGTAGGCGCTCTCGAACGTCATCACCGTGATGGGCTCGATCACGCGCTCTCCGTCGCTCGCGATGCCGACCGGCCCCGGATGGATCTCGTTGAGGCTCGTGCGCCATTGAGCAACGAGCGCGCGCGTCGGACAGAGGACGACCGTCGACACGCCACA
>JAEUKE010000295.1 GCA_016794345.1 Myxococcales bacterium | reverse complement strand
CTCGCTCCGACCCCGTCGGGGAACTTCTACACAGTCGAGGATCTCGTGCCTCCGTTCGGGGTCACCGTGTCGAGTGGCTCGGCCGTGCTCACCAAGCAGACGCCGGTGGAGAGCGGCGCCTGCAACGGATGTCATGACGGTGTTGTCACTGATGTGCTCGTGAGCCCGTAGCGCGCACCTCCGAGGTTTCGGCGCCCGCGCGGTAGACACCTCGGTGGCACTAAAGCAACACATGTTGCTTTAGTTCGCGACGCTGGTACGCTCGCCAGGTGTCTCAGCCGGCTGCGAAGAAGCCCAGGCTCGGCGGTCGAAGCGGCCGGGTGAAGAGCGCGATCCTCGCGGCGGCGCGTGCCGAGCTCGTCGAACGCGGCGTCGCGCAGTTCAGTGTCCCTGCGGTCGCGCGCCGCGCGGGGGTGCAGCGCACCTCCGTGTACCGGCGCTACGCAGACCCTGGCGCGCTGATCGCGGAGGCAGCGTTGGCGTTGGTCGACGCGGAGATCCCCACCCCCGACTCGGGCTCTCTCGCCGAGGATCTCGAGACGACGCTGGTCACGGCGGCGAAGTTTCTTCGTACGCCGCTCGGCGCGAGGCTGCTGGAGGTCGCGGTGGCCGCCGGTCCGACCGCGGTCCACCACGTTCGATCCTATTGGCGAAGGCGCCTCGTCACACTCTCGGAGATCGTCGAGCGAGGACAGCGTCGCGGAGAGTGGCCAGAGGAGGCAGATCCGTTGCTGCTGCTCTCATTGCTCGTCGGCGGCCTCTGGTTCGAGATCATCACGCGCGGAGCGCCCCCCTCCCGACGTCGAATTCGCGCGCTCGTCTCCGTTGCCCTGGGGAGGCCCCATGTGTGAACGCAGCGCAGCGCTCCGCGTCTTCCTCTCCGCAGGCGGGCGAGCGCTGGAGGAGCGATCATGAGCCGAGAGCCTGCCGGTCTGCACGTCGGATGGCATTCCCTTCATCCGGACCCGAGCCTCAACTTCCAGCTGAATCGATGGGCGGCCTACGGTGGACCGCAATGGCTCGACGAGGTCCGGCCAGTCCTCCCGCGCCTCCGCGACTACGAGGCCTGGCGAGAGACGTTCCTCGCTCTCGGTGATACGGCGGAGGCCAACGGTCGTCCGTTCCTCGCGGCGCTCCACGTGCGGTGCGCCGAGTTCTTCATGGTGCCGGGCGATCCCCGCAAGGCGCCCGCCCGGCGGCGCTTCCTCGCGCTGATGCGTGAAGCGTGGCCGCTGCCCGAGGCCACTCGCCAGGAGGTCGACATGCGCGGGGTGCGGCTGCCGATCATCCGCCTCGGGCGCGGCGGACCCAATGGCGTGTTGGTCGTGTTCGGCGGCTTCGACAGCTACATCGAGGAGTTCGTGCCCATCTTGCTCGAGCTCGCGCGCCGCGGGTTCGAAGTCGTGGCATTCGAGGGACCGGGACAGGGCGCGGTCCTCGAGGAGCAGGGGGTGCCCATGACCGCGGCATGGCACCGCCCGGTCGGTGCCGTGCTCGACGCGCTCGCTCTCGATGACGTGACGCTCGTTGGGATTTCGCTCGGCGGTGGCCTTGCCATTCGCGCGGCTGCCAAGGAGCCGCGGGTCCGGCGTGTCGTCGCCTTCGACGTCCTCGCCGACTTCCGAGCATGCCTTCTCGGCCAGGTACCGCGCTCCCGGCGTCCCGTCGCGCAGGTTCTCTCGGCCGGTAGGTCGACCGGTTGGCTCTTCGACTCGATGGTACGAGCCGTCGCGGCGCATCAGCCCGTCGTGGAGTGGGGAATCGGCCAGGCCATGCACGTGTTCGGCAAGCCAACCCCGCACGAGGCCTTGGCAGCCGCGCGTGAGCTCTCCACGACGCAGATATCGGGAGACGTGCGGCAGGACGTGCTCCTGCTGTTCGGGGAGGACGACCACTACGTCGGGCGCTCGCAGCTCGACCAGCAGCTCGGCGCGCTGAGGCGCGCCAGGTCCGTGACGGCGCGCGTCTTCAGCCGCGCAGAGCAAGCCCAGGCGCATTGTCAGGTCGGCAACCTGCCCCTCGCGATCGACGTCATCGAGCTCTGGCTCGAAACGCTACGGCGCCGCGACGCGGCGTGAAGTCGCCTTTCAGCACCCTCGCTACGGCGTGATGACATCCCCCAGCGACATCTCGATGTGCATGCGACCGACGCGTGATCGATCGAAGGGTCGCTTGAGGTTCTTCTTGGCGGCGGCGTGCACGGGCGGGTCGGCCTTGCGGCCGGCGCAGGCGCGGTAGTCCGCCGTGGCGGCGTCGCGGCGGCCGGCAAGATCGTGGGCGCGGCCGCGCCAGAGGTGGA
>JAEUKE010000293.1 GCA_016794345.1 Myxococcales bacterium | reverse complement strand
GCGCCGGCTCACTCCACCCAGATGGTGCCGAACATGCCGATCGAGGCATGGAAAGCGCAGAAGTACGGGAATTCCCCCACCTCGGAGAGCGTGAAGGTCGCGCTGGTGCCGGAGTCTTGCGGTGTGATGGGGCTCATGGGGTCGACCACACCCTGCTCGTTCACGACGGCGCCGCCGCGGAGCGGGTGAGCGTCGAAGTCGCTGAGGAAGATCACGTTTGTCCCGGCCGAGACACGCACACATCGAGGCGTGTAATTCACGCCCTCGGAGGTGATCGTCACCGAGGTCTCGCCCGTGCGGTCTTCGGCCTCCGCGAGCGCGCACGGCTGCGGGCCGAGGTCGTCGCCGCCTGCGCCCGTCGCGACGGAGGCGGAGCCGCTCGTCGAGAGCGATGACGACGTGGTCATGTTCCCCCCGCCCCCGCCCCCGCCGGAGGCGGCGCCGTCGTCGCCGCAAGCGGCGAGCACGCAGGTGAGAAGGCCGAGCGAGGTGCGGAGCCGGGACATCGGCGGGCAGCGTAGCAAGCGGTCGAGCTTGCGCCGCCCGCTTTGCGCTGCTTGGCTTCGGACGATGCGGAGCCACCTCGGCCGCACCCTCGCGGCCTCGTCCGTGATCGTCGGTCTCCTCGGCGCGGCGGCGCCGGCGCTAGCAAACGGCCGCTTCCCCAACGCCGATCACCTGGTCGTCGACCCGGGCAACCCCGACCACATCGTGGTCCGGGCGACCTTCGGGCTCGTCCAGAGCTTCGACGCGGGCGCCAGCTGGACCTGGATCTGCGAGCCGGCGGTGGGCTACGGCGGGACCGACGACCCGGCGATCGCCGTCACGGGCCTGGGGCACTTGCTCGTCGGGATCCGCGACGGGGTGGCGACGAGCACGGACGCGGGCTGCTCGTTCGCGGTGGACGGCTCCGCGCTCGCGGCGCTCCGTGTGGTGGACCTCGCGGTGGAGCCGCTCGATCCGGCTGCGGCGGTGGGCATCTCGGGCGACGACGCCGACGGCAACCCGCGGATCGTCGTGGCCGAGACGCTGGACGACGGGCTCTCGTGGACCGCGCTCGGGCCCGATCTCGACACCGACCTGTTCCCGCAGACGATCGACGCGGCGCCTTCGATGCGCGAACGCATCTACGTGAGCGCGGTCGCGGGGGTCGATGCGGCGCCCGTCATCGAGAGAAGCTCGGATCGCGGCGCGACCTGGACGCGGGTTGCGGTCGACATCCCCGGCGCCGAGCGCACGTTCATCAGCGCCATCTCGCCGGTCGACCCAGATCGGATCTACCTCCGTGTCCCCGGCGAGGGCACGGACCGGCTCTTCGTGAGCGACGACGCAGCCGAGACCTGGACCGAGATCCTCTCGCTCGAAGGCGAGATGCTCGGCTTCGGGCTCTCGCCCGACGGAGAGAAGGTCGCCGTCGGGCTCAAACAAGGCGGCGTCTACCTCGCGAGCACGTCGGACCATCGTTTCGTCCGCACCGGAGAGTCGGGCGTTCGCTGCCTCACGTGGGCGCAAGCGGGGCTCTACGCGTGTGGAAATCAGGCGCAAGACGGGTTCACCGTGGGGCTCTCGACGGACGAGGGCGCGTCGTTCACGCCCCTCTACGACCTCCTCGAGATCGGGCTCTCCTCCTGCCCAGCCGGGACCGACACGGCCGTCGCTTGCCCGCCGCTCTTCGAAGAGCTGCTCGATCAGCTGGGTGGCTCGGGCGGTTCGGGCGCGGGAGGAGCGACCGCCGCGACGGTTTCTTCTGCCTCCACCGGAGGCGCGACGCCGGAGGAGGCGGGCGACGGCTGCAGCTGCAGGTCCGCGTCGCGCACGAGCGACGCCCCGCTGGGGCTCGTCGCGCTCGCCGGCCTCCTGATGGTGTTCCGGTCCCGCAACAAGCGCTTCGAGTTTTTTGAAGGGTCCGGAGGTTGACGCGCGCGGCGTAGCCGTTCACCAATCCGGGATGCGCCTCGCCTCCCTCTTCGCCCTGACGCTCTTCGCCGTGGCCGCCTGCAAGGACGGCGGGACGGAGGAAGAAACGCCGAAGAAGAAAAACACGAAGAAGGCGGAGCCCGACGTGCCCTGCCAGACGAGCGCGGACTGTGCTGACGTGGCGGAGAAGCCGTATTGCTCCGAGGTCTGCTCGCCCCTGCCGGCGGGCTGGCAGATCGGCGTCGGCGACGGGACCGCCGCCTCGGTCGGCTTCACCGTCGTGCTCGATCCGGGCTCCCCGCGGGCCTCGACGGACCTCGCCTTCAACCCGAGCATCCCCGATCAGCTCTGGGTGGTGAACGCGCTGGATGACAGCGTCTTCATCGTCGATCGCCCGGGCGCGCCCGACGCGGCGTTCCAGCGCCTGCGCGATCCGGCTGCCTCCCACTTCATGGACCGCCCGCCGGCCATCGCGTTCGGGTCGGTGGTGGAGCCGTGGGGTCAGACGTTCGGCGTCTGCGGCGACAGCGACAACGGCGGCAACGACTTCATGGGCCCGGCCCTGTTCTCGGCGGACCTGTCGATCTTCACCCTCGAGACCGGCACCGGCCTCGGCTCGCACCTCGACATGCTCCACTCCACGAGCTTCTGCCGCGGGATCGCCCACTTGGAGGGCAACGTCTACTTCGTGTTCAACTCGGACAAGCGCTCGCTCGACAAATACGACTTCGTCGTCGATCACGGACCGGGGCAGGACGACCACTCCGACGGGCGCATCTGGCGTTATGCGGAGGGTCAGGTCGCCGGGGTGGACGGCGTGCCCAGCCACTTGGTCTACGACGCGGACACGAAGCTGCTCTACGTCGCCGACACCGGCAACCAACGTGTGGCCGTCCTCGACACCCAGAGCGGCTCGGAGGGGGCGACGTTCACCGGAGACGAGCCCGCGGCGCGACGCCACGTGGATGGCTCGGTGCTCTCGGATTTCGTCCCCGCCGGCACGCTCCAGCGCCCGAGCGGCATCGAGCTCGCCGACGGCGTGGTCTTCGTCTCCGACGAGGCGACGAGCGTCCTCTACGCGTTCGACGAGGACGGCGCGCTGATCCGCACGCTCGAGACCGGCCTGCCGCCCGGCTCGCTCGCCGGCATCACGCTCGGCATCACCGACCAGAAGCTCTACTTCGTCGACAAGCCGAAGTCGGTGGTCTACCGGATCGACCCCATTCTCTAGTCGCCAAAGAAGCGACTCGCGAGCGCCTTGAGGCGGCTGCTGAGGGGCCGGTGGCGTAGGCGTGGGTCATCCTGGGGCATGCCCCTGGAGTGTTCGAAGCTGACGGTCCCGTTGCTCACCTCCGTGGTCAGATGCGTGGAGAGGTTCGAGACGGAGCTGCCCGGGCGCCAGTGCGCGGGCAGGCCTGGAAGTCAGAGCGCGTCGAGGAGACGGAGGATGGGCAGGTCGGGGCGCCAAGCGAGCAGGCGGTAGACGGGGGTGCGGCCCGTGCGGAGGATCTGGGCGGGCACGAGGATGAGGCGCTGGACGAAGGAGCGGAAGTCCATGCGAAGGAAACGCTCACGATCTTCGGCGTGCCTCTTCTGCCAGCGGGGGGCAACGGGCAGGCAGAGCGCAGCCCAGGCCTTGAGTGACCACGCGAGCGAGGCGATCATCATGTACGCCCAGTTGGCCTCGAGCGTGTTCAACGGCGCATGCAGTGCGCGGACGCCATTCTTGAGCTGCTCGATGACGTTCTCCTGGTTGCTTCTGCCGACTCTTCTTTTGATCCCGTGAAAGTGACGACACCGTCATGCATGAAAGCGCCGAGTGCTGCTCGGAGCTTGCCCGCGTGAAAGAGCCGCGAGAGTGAACCCTCACCCCCTAACCCCCTCTCCCCGAGGGAGAGGGGGCCCGGATCGCTTCTGCGATCGGCGATCTCGGAGGAGCTCCCACAGAACCCGCTCGGCAGGCGTGCTTCGCCGGCGCAGACCACGCGCCCGCATCGTGGCCGGTCGAAGAAGTCGCATCCCCCCTCTGTCGACATGAGTCGTCGCCAGTTGCGTCGATTCCGTCACGCTGCCCCTCTCCCTCAGCGAGAGGGGCCACGGGGTGAGGGTTCACACCCGCGGCTCTTTCACCGTGACCAGACTCCGCTCCCCACGCCGCTCTTCACCTGAAGTCGGTGCGCGCATGCCACGAAGAGCCTTCACACCTCGATAGATGCACGATCCCGCG
>JAEUKE010000165.1 GCA_016794345.1 Myxococcales bacterium | reverse complement strand
CGACGCGTACTCGATGCCGCGCGTTGACGCCCGCCAAAACGCCGGCGATGCGAAGAGCGTGCAGCCGCCCTACAACCCCTACGCGCCGCCGCAGAGCCCCGGCATGACGCCGTACGCTCCGGTCGACCCGCTCGCGTCCGTGCCTTGCTGGCGCGATCAGGCGGCGGCGTGTGTGTACAAACAGGCGGCCGTGCTCCCGCCCCGATGCGTGAAGTGCAACGCTCCGGCGTCGCATCGCGTCCAGAAGACGCTCTACTGGCACGAGCCCTGGGTGTACTTCACCATCTTCGCCGGCGTGCTCATCTACGCGATCGTCGCGCTCATCATGCGCAAGCAGGCCTACGTGGACTGGGGGCTCTGCGACAAACACAAGTCCCAGAGAACCATCGGCTTCGCCGTCGCCGCTGCCGGGTTCCTCGCCGGTCTGGGCATCATGTTCCTCGGCGCCTTCTCCACGATGCCCGAGCTGATCGTCGGGGGCCTCGTTGGCATGGTGCTCCTGCCCATCGGCGGCCTGATCCTCGCGCGGAACGTCGTGCCGAAGCGCATCGACGACCATTACGTGTGGCTCAAGGTAGGCCCGGCGTTCCTCGAGTCGCTGCAGCCGCCGTGGCCGCGACAGTGATTCGACAGTGTAACACGGCCCAGAGGACCCGAGTCGCCCCGGCTCCTCAGTCGATGATCGGGACGTGAGGAGCTGCGCTCCGGGGGAGCGCGCCGGTGACGCGTGGATCGTCCGCCACCTCGATCGAGCGGGCGTAGGGGACGAAGCCCGACTTCACATAGAAGGCGAGCGCGGCGGGGTGATCGAGCGTGCACGTGTGGACCCAGAGCCGCTCGACGCCGCTCGCCTCGACGAGATGGAGCGCCTCCGCCATCGCCGCCCGTCCCAGGCCCTGCCCGACGCTCGACGGCACGAGCCCGAAGAACGCGAGCTCGCATTGGCCGGCCTCGCGGAAGTCGAGCTCGACCAGGCCGAGCTCCTCTCCGCCGGGTCCGGCGATCGCGTAGACCTCCACGGCGGGGTCGTGCAGCGTGCGCTCGAGCTCGGCGTCGGGCATCCGGAGGCGCGAGAACCAGAGCCAGTCCTCGCCGATGGATCGATAGAGCGCTCGATACCAGTCGAGGCCGGGCTCCGCCACGCGCCGGAGCAAGGGGACGTTGCCGGACACGCGGGCCGCCGCGGGGAAGGGGCGCCGCATCTCGAGCGACGTGACGACGCTCGCGATCTTTCCCTTGGGCAGCGGCGTGTAACCCGAGAGGCTCAGCGTGATGGGCCCGTCGACCATGGGATGGCATGATGGGCCACGTGACGATCCGCCGCTACTACCTCGGCTGCCCGGCCTGGGGCATGAAGACGTGGGTCGGGCGCCTCTTCCCGCCCGGCACCAAGCAGGAGCAGTTCCTCTCCCTCTACGCTCGGGTCTTCAACACGGTCGAAGGCAACACCACCTTCTATGCGCTCCCGAAGGTCGACACGGTGAAGCGCTGGGGGGACGACGTGCCGGACGACTTTCGTTTCTGCTTCAAGCTCCCGAAGGTCATCTCCCACGAGAAGGTCCTGGTGGAGACCGAGGGGTACGTCGCCACGTTCGTCGACCGGGTCGCCCCGCTCGGCCCCAAGCTCGGCACGCTCATGCTCCAGCTCCCGCCGCGCTTCTCGTTCAAGCTCGTCGACAGGCTGCGGGCGTTTCTGGTCGCGTTGCCCAAGGGCTTTCACTACGCGGTGGAGCTGCGCCACAAGGTTTTCTTCAACGGCGCGGAGGAGGAGCGCGAGACCGCGGCCATGCTCGAGGAGATGGGCGTCGAGACCGTGATCATGGACGCGCGGGGCCTGCACGCGACGAACAACCCCGCGCTCGCCGAGGTGCGTGAGCGAAAGCCGAACCTGCCGATCGTCATGCGCGCGACCGGGCCGAGCCCGATCGTGCGGTGTGTGCCGCACGAGAGCTTCGACGCCACGCTCCCGTTCGTGACGCCCTGGGTGACCCAGCTCTCGAAATGGATCGGCGAGGGCAAGACGCCCTACTTCTTCATGCACGCGCCGGACGACACGTTCGCTCCGGAGAACGCGTACCGCTTCCACGCGCTCCTGCGGGAGTCGCTCGACGTGGGGTCGCTGCCCCCGCTCCCGGGGGAGGAGCGCCAGGGCTCCCTGTTCGGGTAACCGACGGCTCAGCGCCAATAGGGCCGCTCGTTCACCCAATGGAAGCCCCGCCCCAGAAGGACGGTGTCGCGCTCGCCCAGTTTGTGCAGGACGACGCGCGCGGGGCTCCCCGCTATCTCGCCGCGTAGCTCGAGGGTCGTTGCGTCGAGGGGCGCGCTGCCGGGGGCCGTCTCGAGCGAGACGCCCTCCTTCTCGCGATAGAGGCGGAGCCGGCGTTGGTCGGCGGCATAGTCGACGCTCCACCCGCGGCGCTTGCCGTCGGTGTCGAACGTGACGAAGCCTTGCGGGTCGATCGTCACGCGTTGCCAGCGCAAGAGCTCGGGCGGGGGCTCGGCCGCGGGCCCATGGTCGACGGCGTCGACGGCCCACATCCCCTCGAGCGGCCTCGGCTCTCGGCCGGGGCCCCATTTGTGGTACTGCATGACAGCACCGTAACCGTTCAGCGTGAGGGCTCCGCCGACGAAGCCGATCTTCGCGATGAGTCGCGCAACGTGTGCGCGCCTGCCGTGGACTTCGAACCCGGGGGAGGGGGCGAGCGCGGCGGCCTGGCCCATCAGGAAGAACCGCGCGAATGCCCCGAGCTGTGGGGCGAGCAGCACCAAGCAGCCGACGAAGAGGTGGGTCGAGAAGATCTTCACCGGGACGTCGAAGCAGAAGTTGATCATGACGACGTTCGCGAGCACGCCGAGGAGGACGACCGCACCGAGGGCGGTCGTGCGGCGCCAAAAGAGCAGGAGCGCGCCTACCAGCTCCAGCACGCCGCCGAAGATCGAATAGGCGGGCGACGCCCCCATGAACCGCCAGAACAGACCCATCGGAGAGGACTCGGCGTACGTCGTCAGGAGCTGGCTCGGGCTGTTCCGAGGGAACTGCGAGGGGATGATCTTCACCATTGCGTAGGTGAGCATCGTGGCGCCGACGAAATACCGGAGGGTCGTGTGCAACGCGCCGCGCCACCAG
>JAEUKE010000149.1 GCA_016794345.1 Myxococcales bacterium | reverse complement strand
GACGTCCACAGCCGGAGCGGGAGCGTGTTGGTGCAGCCGCGGTGGACCATGTCCTTCATGCGCGGGCCCATGACGCGGCAGGAGATCAAGCGCGCGCGGGGCGCGGGAACAGATGGGGCGCGTATTGGGTTCGTGGAATTGAAGGGGGCGCCATGAAGACTGCGATCTACCGAACGCCGGCGCCGACCGAGCCCGGTCCCCCGCCCGAGCCGAAACCAAAACGGCCCCCCGACCACGTCGGACGCGGTTGCATCTCCTGCTCCCTCATCG
This sequence comes from Myxococcales bacterium, assembly GCA_016794345.1. Lineage (GTDB taxonomy): Bacteria > Myxococcota_A > Polyangia > Polyangiales > Polyangiaceae > Xiheicaenibacterium > Xiheicaenibacterium phototrophicum. The sequence continues at coordinate 16,454 of JAEUKE010000149.1, read as the reverse complement.
TGTGCGCCCTCTCTTGGTTCATCGTCAAGTTCGCGCTGGTCCTCCCCTGCGCATTCGGAGCGCCCGGGTGCCCCGATCCTGACGACCCCTTCCTCAGCCGTGTGCCGAAGTTCGCAACGTTCGGAGTCGCCCTCGCGGGGATGGTCTACCTGGCGCGGCGCGGAGAACGGCCCCCCGCAAGGCCGATAACGAAGGCGGGGTGAGTCAGCTCGAGCCGTGGCCTCGCGTTCCCCTTCGTCTTCGAGTCAGCCGGCGACTACCGCCCCCGCCTCCTCTCCGCCGGAGCCCGCGACCGCCGCGACCGCCTCGGCGCCTGGCGCCACTACGTCGACAAGCCCCTCGCTTACCGCCACAGCGCCTTCGGCGTCGTCCAGGCCCGCGCCGGCGCCGTCATCCCTCGCGGACAGCTCAACCACCCCATGATCTTCCGCCGCGTCGTCGAAGCCGCCCAGCTCCAGGGTTTCCAGCTCCGCAGCGCCCTCCGCAAATACGACTGCTTCGATCACGAAACCGGCGACATCCGCCCCGGCGACCAGTACTGGCGCGTCCACCTCGACCGTCGCGTGTGGGCCCCCCATCGAGCGTGAAGAGAGGACTCCCCATGAACACCTACGTCGCCGTATCCGTCGAAGAGCTCCGCATCGCCAAAGAGCTCATCGAGATCGCTGTGGAGCCCATGATGATGGAGGCGTTACCGCCCGACTTCCTGGAGGATGTGAGAAGGGAGCTGCTGAGGGAGCTGATCTGGACGGCGCGGGGGCGCGAGCAGATCGGGAAGGTGCTGGGGTCAGGGGAACGGCCTGAAGCAGGTCCGGGACCGGTCGCACCTGAGGCAAGGTGCTTGCAGCGGGCAAGACGCGAAGGCAGGCTCGTGTCGTTGCATGGGGGGCTTCGGCACGCAGCTCACCCCCCACCGCAGGGTGAGTTTATGCACTGGAACAGCCGAAGAGCCGAGCTCGTCTGGGCTGCGAAGCGGCGACAGCCCCGACCCTATGGGTCCGCCTGAACCATGACAAGCCTGGTTACCTTCCACTCCCATTCGCTTCGAGGCTCAGCTCAGGTGGTCCGGTTCGACGGGACCGAGACGATCAACGAGCTCTACGCCTTCGACGTCCAGATGCTCGTGGCGCGTGACGACGCGGTCGGCTTCGCTCAACGAGCGATCGGCGAGCCTGCTGTCCTCACGATGCACGACGCAGCCGGCGCAGCGCGGGACATCCGCGGCATCATCGGGAGCGGCAAGGCGCACGGGACGTTCGACGCCGATCGAGCGATCGTCACCGTTCGGATCGTTCCTCGCCTCTTCCGTTTGACGCTGAGGAAGGCGAGCCGGGTGTTCGTCGACCGGTCGGCCCGGGAGGTCGTGGCGGAGGTCCTCGCACGTGGCCGCGTCCCCCACCGGTTCTCGCTTGCCTCTGAGCCCTCCCGCCGGGAGATGTGCGTCCAGTACGCCGAGACCGACTTTGATTTCGTCCGCCGCCTGATGGCCGAGGAGGGCATGTTCTTCTTCTTCGATCACGCGGCCGAAGCCGATGGCGGTACGCCGCAGGAGGAGCTCGTCGTCGGTGACGAGCCGCAGGCGTACCCGCCGCTCCGCCATGCACCCGAGCTTCGCTACGCGCGAGGTGCCGGGGGAGACGTCTCGACGCGGCATGACGAGATCCGTGACTTCGTCGCGACGAGCCGCATGAGGCCGCACGCGGTACTCCTTCGCTCGTTCGACTTCGCACGGCCGAACCTCGAGCTCGGCACCGCTCGCGCGCTCGCTGGATCACCTTCACTTGTGCGTCGTGCCGACCTCCGAGCGTTCGTCGACAACGATCTCACCGTCTCCGAGCACCTCGGCTCCCGCGAGTGTCTGGCCGACACTGGCGATGCTGCTCGCGTCCTCGAGGCGGCGCGGCAGGGAGCCAGCGACGCGTCTGCATCGTCAGCGAATCGCCGATTGGCGCCGGGGCACACGTTCCGCCTCGCTGGTCACGACTTGGGCGAGCTCGACGGTGACTATGTGATCACCCGGGTCGACCATACCGGCTACGGCGCGGGCTTCGCGCCGGATGGTGCCTCCTTCTACGACAACCATTTCACGTGTGTGCCTGCGTCGCTTGCCGTCCGCCCACCCCGCCCCCAACCCCGCGTGGTCCAGGCCTGGGAGACAGCAACCGTGGTGGGTCCTCCGGGCCAGCCGGTGTTCACGGACGATCACGGTCGGGTCAAGCTGAGGTTTCATTGGGATCTCCGGGAAGCGCCTGAGGAGCCAAGCTCTTGCTGGGCACGGGTCGCTCAGTCGTGGGCGGGCGCCGGCTGGGGGGCGCAGTTTCTCCCCCGCGTCGGAGCCGAGGTCGTCGTAGGGTTCCTTGCTGGCGATCCCGATCGCCCAATCGTCGTCGGAGGCGTGTACAACGGCGTTCGCCCCCTGCCATTCGGCCAGGGAGCCCGCGACAACGTATCCGGCATTCGGAGCCAGTCTCTCGAAAACGGCGCTGCAGGCCACGAGATCGCGTGGGACGACACCCCCGGTCAGCAGGTGCTCGCCCTTCGTGCTCGGGGACGAATGGTCCAAGAGGTCGAGAACGACCTCCGGATCGATGCGAGCGGCAGCACGACTTTCCGTACGGCCGCGAACCGAGCCGACATCGTCGGCGGAGACTGGTCCACGCAGGTGACTGGCGAGGCCTCCGCAGCGATCGGAGGGCGCCAATCGACGTCGATCGGTGCCGACCACGAGCTCCTGATCGCTGGCGCACGCAAGGAGGAGGTCGGTGGCGACCGAATCGACCTCGTGGGAGGCGCAGTGCTCGAGCGTATCGCCGGTCCACGAACGACCTTCGTGGGTGCCGGCGGCGGCGCCCACGGGAGCGACGTGCTTTCAGTAGCCGGGCAGTACCGAGTAGCCAGCGGCGCCGGCATGGTGCTCGCGAGCCAGGAGCGCCTCCTCCTGCGGGTGGGGTCGAGCTCTATCACGCTCGAGCCCACCCGTATCCTCATCGAAAGCGAGGAGGTCCTCGTCCAAGCGCTCAAGAAGGTATCTCTCGCCCAAGGGGAGGAGGCCGTGGCCTCCTCGCTGGTGCTGTCTGGAAGCGCGTGTATTGCCGGCGGAGAGGTCATTGCATCGTCCGGAGCGGGCGCGGTTCTCCACCTCGACGCGGACGCCAAGCTCGACGGCGCCCTCGTGAAGCTGAATTGTGGTCCCGGCAAGGGCTCGGGAGCCAAGCTCGTCCGGTCGGAGTCCACGCCCGGGACGGCTACCGTGCGGCTCGACCCGCGGTTCCTCGAGGGCTCGGGCCCTTACACGGTGGTGCTGCAGTTGCCCGACGGTACCGTCAAGGAGTTCCCGATCGAGCCAGGCGGTGAGGTCACCGTCGACGGGAACGACGGTGACCAATTCATCGTCGTCGAGGTTCGGCAAGGAGATCGGCCGGTCGCGGTGAGAAAGGAAGAGTCCTGAGCCATGCCGAGCCTGCTCAAGCAGCTCCTCGATACGCTTCCGTTCGCCGGACTTGCGGGTCGTGTCTTCGTCGTCGACGGCACCGCAATCGATGCGACGGAGGTCAACACGGTCGCGAGGTTCCTGACGTTCCTCGAGGGAGGCGACGCGACCTCCATCGAGGTCGACGCCTCACGCCCAAGCGCCGAAGAGCTCGCGACCTACGAGCGCGGGGATGTCGAGGCGGGCGATCGAACCCAGGTTGACACCCCCGAGGGCGAGGAGCCGGAGAGAGTCACGCCAGCTGAGCTCTCGGCTAACCACGCCGAAAAGGTCCCTATCTGGTCATACAAGACCGCGGCGGAGCCCCACCGCTTCGTCGACATCGCGTGTCGAAGCCGCGGTGAGGACTACGACAAGTATCTAGTAATGAGCCAGGTCGCGTGGGGGCTCGAAGGACCGCAGGGGCTCGAGCCTGCTGTCCGCGTGAACTTCCTCGGGAGCGAGATCACCCTTCCTCTCACGCCTGCTGCGAGGCTGATGACGTTCCGGGTGAAGGCTGGCAGAAACATCGAGACTCTTCATCCCCAGTGGCCACTCGCAGCACGCCATGACGACAGCGTCATGCACGTATTCGCCTACGATGTTCATCCAGCAACGCTCTCCAAGATCGCGCTCTCCGACCCGAACCATCCCGACGCGCGCAAGGTCTCCGACATGCTCGCGCTCTGCCGTACGGCGTTCGGCCCACGCCGGAACGAGTCCCCCGACGGCACGATGGCCAGCCACATCTTCATCGACGACCTGTGGCCCGACGCGATCGAGGCCACAGCTCCACTCTTCGGAATCGGCGACTATGTGACGCTCATCGCGAAGCCTGTGAGGATATTGATTGCGGTCTCGCTCACCGGCTGTCGCGAAAATTGGCGTTACACGCCCGGCGCCGCGTCGGGAATGGGGCGTCTTTACCCGCAGCTCTTCGTTAAGTGTCACGGGCCGCTGAATCGAATCGAAGCGGTCCTCCACGTTGACCGCCCGGCGCAGACCACGGTGCTCGATGGGCATCGTTGCCATTGCGACGAGATGAAGAGCGCCATCGGCTCCTTCCTCGCCACCGACGCGAACCACGGGATGGAGGTCATAGTGGGTTCACCACCTCTCGAAGTGGCGCAACCCTTCTGGAGCAACCTCTTCGCCTACTACTTCTCCAACCTCTACGACAAGCACGGCTCGTTGCTGATGAACGTGGTTCGCAACGACCGCCGCAAGGAGCGAACAAAGCTCGATCTCCTCTTCCGCCGCCCGGTGAAGCTGGTCGGGCTGGAGTTGTGGGCCGGGGACGCGGAGAAGGAGCGGGGCCGGCGTGTTCGGAAGGTACCACGCCAGGGCGCATTCGACAACATTCATTTGGCACCGCGGATGCGGCTGAAGCACGGGCCCAATCTCAAGGTCGTATCGAAACATTCCACTTCGGGCAGCGACAGCGACATCGGCAAGCCATCCTACAGAGTCTCTCAGTCCATCATCGCCGATGGATGGCGCCTTCGCGACGTGGTCATGGCGCCCTTCTGCGCCCACGACTGCTTTCACTTTCATTGGCGTTGGAGCGACACGAGCACCGACATGTGGACCTACGGATGGGGCCCACTCGGCCCCTACACGGTTTCTGGTGCAGCGATGGTGCCCCCGAACCAGGAGGTCGATGTCAGGCTCAGGTCGGACCACCAGTTCACCTACCTAGCCCGTGCGATGAACGTACCTGCTGACCTTCCTGTGGTCTTTTGTCATCACGGCGGCGCCTACGCTCTGGCTGTCGGACTCGAAGTGAAGCTGGGCCGACTCGCGCTGGAACAGGGACTGCTCCCCCGATACTGGTTCGAAAGCGATGAAGGCGAGCATACCCCGCGAACAAGCTGGACCGCGTTCTACTGGGCCCTTCGGCATGAGGTGGTCCCGGACGGCAACGGTGGTGTGACATTCCTCGAGCGAACCGAGGTGTACGACCTCCAAGCGCTCCTCTCGATGTGAGGGCAAATGATCGACGAGCGCCCTCCCAGTCCCGCGGATAACGCGAGTCGACGCGCGAGCAGACCGCGCCGAATCGTCGGTGGTTTGACGGGTGCGGCAATCGGTGCCTACCTCTTGACGCTCCCGTTCGTCCTACCCGAGTGGTTCGGAGCTTTGGGAATGGTGGTCCTGCCATTTCTGGTCCCGCTTGCGCCCGTGCTCTGGTTCGTAGGCGCTGTCGCTGCGGACCGCTGGCGACCAGGACCGCGAGGTTGCCTTGCAGTCCTGGGCTCGGCATGCGCCCTCCTCGCGCTGGCTGGTTGGTTCTACGGCCGGCAGGCTGTCGAGGTCGGCTCGTGGATCGCCATACCGATCGGGCTTCTCGGCATTCTCGGATTTGTCACAGCCGCCATGGTTGGGACAGGCGCCGACGGAGAAGATGGCTCATGAAGGCAAGTCTGGTCACCATCACACTGCGCCGTGAGCAGACGGAAGGCGCGCTCGGCCTCGCAAGGTCTCTGGTCTCGGTCCTGCAGAAAAGGTTCGGCGAGCGCGCTCGGTGCCTCCAGTTCGAGGAGTGGCAACCGCTTGCGGCCATCCACCGAGCCCATCTGGACGAGCGACGCGAACTGAACCTCTCCTTCCGTGTTGCCGGTGAGCTGGCAGGATACCTCTCCGCTCGGGAGGGCTCGTGGTTTCGTGCCCGACTCATGCTGCCCCTCGAGGGTCAGGCGGTCGCTGCCTGCTTCGAGGAGCTGATCGCTGCCGCGAAGCCGGAGAGGGCAGCATGCGGGCGCGAGGTCACCGACTACGCCTCGACGCTCACGTTTCGCCTGCGGCGACCTCCCACGCCTCCACCCACCGGCGTAGAGGTGGCGTCCGCCCCTCCCGGCTGGCTTTTCGCCTGCGAGGAGCCTGCACTGTCCGAGGCCATCGCTTGGTTCACGATGGCCGCCGCGCCAGAGAAGCCTCCGAGCCCAGCTGCGGCAGCTCGCAATGCCGTAACGGACATGCCGAGTTACTTGCGTGCGCCGCCCGCCAGGCCCGCCGCGCCGGACGAGACGGTGCTCGGGACAAGCGCGTCTGGTCCCGCGCTGCCGTTTCAGCAACGTTCACCGGTCCCGCCGCCCCCCGCGCCGGCTCCGGTGTTTGATCCCGATGTCACTTTGCCCCCCGTCCCGGTTTCCAACCCGACGCTCCCGTTCTCGGGCAGGACGACGCCCGAGCGCCTCGCACAGATCGCCGGCCCTCCTCGCCTCGACCCTGCGGCCGATGCGGGCGAGACCGCCATCCTTCCGGTAGCCGACGACGTGCGTGCGCTGGTAATGGTTGCCCTGCAGGATAAGGACGATCTCTCGCTCGAAGAGTATGCTTCCTTACGCGCGCGCTTGATGTCGCACGGCGAAGACGACCGAGATGTCTTGCTTCACTTCGGGCTTACGAAGGCAGCGAAGGAGAAAGTTCAGCAGAAGTACTTCGAACGCTTCCGGGCCAATCCGGCTCTCCGTGCGCAGTTCGAAGCTCTGCTACGCGGGGAGCTGCGCAAGCACCACCGAACGAAGGAGGAACCTTGAGCAGACCTATCGCAACGCAAGGGGATCGAGTCGTCGCGACCGACACGCACCTCGTCGTTCCGGAGGCGGGCGGACCTCCGGTGCCGATGGCCCTCCCATTCGACGGCGAACTCGATGCCGATCTGAGCCCGGACGTCCTCGCGGAGCATCGACCCGTCGCACTCGAGGGAAGTCTTGCCCATCAGTCTCCTGGGCACATCGTCACCCCGAAGAGCTTCGCGCGCCCTCCTGCGAACCGCGCGCGCGTCGTCGTCGGTGCGCCGACGGTCCTCGCCAACCACCGTCCCGTCGCCCGGTCCGGCGACCTAGCGGAGACCTGCAACGATCCGGTCGACCTGCCGATAGGGGCGGTCGTCGCAACGGGGACGGTGGTGTCCGGCTAAGGCCTCGCTCACCAACTGCGCCCCCATGAAGGAAATCGACAAGACCGATCCACCGAGGCGTCCGATTCTGGCGCGTGGCGGCCCCGGCGGACGCGAACGTCATGTCCGCCGCGGGGCTTTCGCGTCCTCTTTAACGTCCCCGAGACGATGGGCCTGCTCCGCGCACACGACGACGACGAGCGCTTGCCCTACTGGCGACGCGTCCTCTCCTACTGCGTCGACGGCAACCTCCAGGCCGTGCTCGACGAGTACGCCCATTACCTCGTCGAGGGCACTGGCATGATCGCCCGGCCTGGGGTCGACGTGGCGCGCGAGGTCGCGGAGCAGATCCATGCGGCGCTCTCACCACGCAGCTCCAGCCTCACCGTCGACGAGATCAGCGCACGCTCGGGCCGCGTGGAGATCACCCCGTTCCGGCTTCGCTGCCGATTCGCGCTCCGGTTCGGCGACCTCAAGGACGACAAAGCCTCCGCCCTCACCCGCGCCGAGACCGTCCGCGAAGCCTTCAACAGCCCCTTCCGCCCGTTTGTCCTCGCCTCCACGTCCATCGGACAGGAAGGGCTCGACTTCCACCCCTATTGCCACGCCGTCTACCACTGGAACCTCCCCTCCAACCCCGTCGACCTCGAGCAACGCGAAGGTCGCGTCCACCGGTACAAGGGCCACGCCGTCCGTCGCAACGTCGCCCTCCGCTACGGCCTCACCTCGCTCAAGGACCGATGGTCCGGCGACGATGACCCCTGGACCTGCCTCTTCCAGCTCGCCGCCGCCGACCGCAGGCCCGGCCTCACCGATCTCGTCCCCTATTGGATCTTCGAGACCGAAGGTGGCTACCAAGTCGAACGGCGCGTCCCCGTCCTCCCCCTCAGCCGCGAGATAGCCCAGCTCGAGCGCCTCAAGAAGAGCCTCGCCGTCTACCGCCTGGTCTTCGGCCAGGCCCGCCAGGACGACCTGCTTGCGTACCTCTCCACCGTGGATGAGGACACGAGGCGAGCGTTGCTCGAGGCGCGGATCGATCTGGGGCCGGACGGCGGGTAGGGGTGACGCCCATTCTGCGCTGAGCAGCAATGCGTTCGTGAAAACTCGTGCCGAATGCCCCGTGTTCCCGAGCGGCTCGAGATGGTGCAGTGCTTGCAGGGGCGGGTAAGCGCGGATTGCCATCTGCACTCGTTGGGAGGAGAACATGGGGTCACTCGAGCTAACGGTCATCGGCAGCTACACGAGCGCTCTCTTCATCCTGGAGATCGCGCGCGTGCCGGCTCATGGACTGGTCGACTCCGCTTCGAAGCCGCTGCGAATCGAGTCGGTCCTCGACGGAACCGGCGACTTCTCCACGGCACAGGTCACCTTGGAGGCCGGTGTCCACTACATCATCAAGCTGGCGCGAAGCGGCGAGAATCCACAATACGTACTGGCCGACATCGTTGCCCCTCCAGCCCGAGATCTCCAAGAGGTCCGAAGGCTCAGGGTAGACCTGCGCCTCCCCGCTCATCTGGCGGTGAGCGGAAGGTACTACCAGTTCGAACAGAAGCAGTTCTCCCACCACGAAGTCACTCCAGCGACCTTTCGAATCCAAGCCAAGAAGTCGAACCCAGTCCCGAAGGGTCTGCTCGAGTTCTATCGGCCCTCCCCGAGCTCCGCCGCCTTGCATACCAAGTTTCCCTACTCCTTTGATGAGCTGAGTGGCCTTGCTCACCACTCGAGCAGCGGCACGACGACGGACTTCAGACTCCAGCTTCTCAAAGGCGAAGGATGTAGAGTGACGGTGACTTCTCTCGGCCCGACTCTGGAGGAGCGCTCCGTGACCAGAGTCTTCCAGCACGTCCTGACGTCCACCCCGTTCGTAGCCAAACTGCGAACCCCAACGACGTTCGTGCGCTGCATGTTCAAGGACTCCGACGGCAACCCAGCCCCGACGCGGAGCATCGAGCTTTCCCTGCCGCAGGTCTACAGCTGGCATCTGCCATTCTCTCAGGACGCCGCACAGCCCCCTCAGTTCCGCCGGGAGTTGCTTCGACTACCCGGCTGGCAGGTCGTCGCGGTGATGGATGGTGAGCCGCCCTGCTCGTGGCGTAGAATGACGCTCCCGCACCGGGAGACTGACACCCTCGACGTCGAGTTCCGCTACCCGCCCATTCCGACTCAGGTCACCCTCACCGTTACGATCTCGATCCTCGATCAAATGATGCCGGGGCAAGTCCCCATGCTGGCATTCGTGTCATTAATGAGGGGCGGCGCCGAGCCGTCCGAGCCTCTCCCCTTCGCTTCGCAGCCCATCGAGCTTTCCTTGGTCGACAATGTGTGGCAGGGGGCCGTCGATTTCGCCGTCCCGGGCGGCTATTGGTGGGATGCTCTCTATCAGATCGAATGGTCGAACGGGTCCAGTTGGCTCGAAGCAAAGGGTACCGACCGTCCGGTCGTTTCGGACTCGACGATTCAGTTCGCGCGGTATCCGGGGTGACAGGAGCTGCCCGCGACAACCTCTTTCTGCGGCGCTCTTCCAGCAAAAAGGCCCTCGTCTGCCCTTCTTCGCTGTTCGCCCTCATCAACGAAGATGGGCCTGGCACCGCTGCCCGATTCGAGAGTGGCGGATTCCGCCAGACACACCCGCGCGTCAGTCGACTGCTGCTCAGTCCCACGCACCCGACAACGCGCTCCCCAGCGCCAGCGAGACGCGAGCGTGCTCGAGCACGCCTGGCTCGCGCTCTGACACCTGCAGAGACACGTCCTCTGCGAGTCCTGGCGGAATCCGCCGATTCGCGAAGAACGCCGGCGAGGAACGCGTCCTGGGCGCTGGCATGCGGTGTGCTCGGGGCGCGGCGCCGCCACCGGCCCGTCGGCCGGAGCCCTCGAGGTGTGCGGCAGGAGATACGCGCGATGTCGAGACGTTACCTTGCATGGCCCTTGGCGCTGACTGCGGCTGCGTGCGCGGCAGAGCCCGACGATCGAGACACGGACGAAGTCGCCGAGGTCGACTCGGCGATCGAGTTCACGACGGTCTGTCGCGACGGGGGAGCCGCCGCGCCGGCCGCACTGACGAGACTCGTCAACCCCGCCGGCGGCTTCTACGCGCCGCCGGGCTCGGTGTTGCCGACCGTGGTGGAGGCGACCGGCGACGAGTGGACGTACGTGACCGTCTCCGTTCACGGCTCCGGTCTCGACGGCCGGACATCGAAGCTCGACATCGGCTCGACTTGGCTCGGCCCGCACGAGTCGATCCCGTTCGACATGCCGGTCGAGTGGCTCCCGATACAGAGTGAAGGTGCGCCGAGCTGGATCTGGTACGAGACGGAGCTCGTCACGCAAAACGGTTCTGTCACGATCCCGTCACCCCCCTTCGCCGTCGAGTTCTATCCCGGCGGCCAAGGCGCGATGGTCTACGGTCCCGAAGGCAAGGACTGGGGCCTGCCCAGCGCGGACGCTGCCTCCACGCTCGCGGCGCTCTCGCAGGTTGCCTCGCCGCTCGCAGACGTGCATGGCGTCCTCTTCGAGCCGCAGTGGGGCGGCTTCGTGGACGTCACGTGGCTTCGCCAGCAAGACCCGATTGCGGGCGCCGTCGGGCAGACAGCAGCCGTCGTCGGCCCGCACGCGGACCTGCTGCGTGACGGCACCTGGGAGGGAGGAGAAGCGTACGCCGACTGGGCGCCCGGTCGGACGCGGCTCTGCACCAGCTGGCGAGGCGCCTTCGCCGACGCCGGAATGGGGGAGGACTACCTCGATGCGAAGGGGCTGAACGTCGTACCGGCCCGACGCACGCGCGCGATCGTGACGTCCACGGCGACCGGCACGCCGATCTGGAGCGGCTATACCGACGTCGAGGGCTGCACGCCGTTCTTGCCGATGGCGGTCGGGAGCTACACGCTGACGCAGATCCCGACTCTCGTGCGCGACGTCCCGGAGGGCGGGCGCGCGACGATCGACGTCTTCTATCGCGGTGGCGGCGCCAGTCGTGTGGGGCTAGCCCTCGTGACGCCGTTCGACCTCGGCCTGATCCCGTGGTCCCCACCGACGCTCGAGCTTCGGCCGACCTTGGTCGACCAGGTGACGAGCGTGGCCGCCGTCATGACCCAGGTCGTGGGCGTCGTCGACGATCCAGGGCTCGTCGCGTCGACCTACCCCATTCACGCGGACGAGCGCTGCGGTGAGTTCGAGGCCTGCGCCGACTCCAACGGAGTGTTCCTCGGATGGAACTTCGATTCCCGGACGCACAACGCGAACTACAAGTACGTGGTGGGCCACGAGTTCGGCCACATGCTTCAGGACAAGCTCATGGGCTTCGTAGTCCCGGACTACACGGACATCCCGGCGACGCCGATCCCCTGGTGCCGCTGCGACCACGTCGACGTCCACAACCAGGAGCACTGCTTGCAGTCGCGTGAGCCGCTCGAGGCGGCGCTCCTCGAAGGCTTCGCGCACTTCTACGCGAGCAAGCTCATGAACGACCCGTCAGATGGCGACTGCGCCTTCAACTACTACAAGGAGCACCTGCTGCCGGTCACGTCGCCGGAGACGGCACCGTTCTTGATCAGGCCGCCTTTCTCCGTCAGCTGCAACGCGCCCGTTCATTGGGAGAACGACTTCTGCCTCGGGGAGGACACCGGCGTCGAGCGAGACTGGATGACGTTCTTCTATCGCATCCACAACGCGCCGCCCTCCGAGCGCGTGTCCCTGAACGAGCTCAAGGCCATCATGCAGCACGCGTGCAATCCGGAGACGGAGGCCAGGTGCGACAGCGACCTGGTCTCGTGGGCCGACATCCTCGGCGCCGCGCTCAACCGGTACGGCTTCGGTGATCCGCGCGCAGAGCGCTTCGCGCTCGAGGCCAGTATCTCCGGCATCGACCACTGAGGTGGGGCTCCGCGCTCTCGCCGCGCGTAACGGTGGTGAAGAGCTCGCGGACCGCGCGGCTCGAGCGGTGCCGTGGTCCCCAACGGGGAGCAGCTGCCCAACTCACGGACGTCGCCAACGCCCGCGGGCTGGCGGAGTCCCGCGTCCGGCGCAAGCTGCGTGCAGAGGTGTTCACCTCTGCACGCGCCCTCCGCCCGCGAGCGCGATGGTCGCGTCGCTTTCCGTCACCATTGCGAACGCGCGCGAGTCCGGCGGCGCAGGGTGAGGAGGAAGACCGCCGCGAGGAGGGGCGCGATCGACCCGGCGCCGAGGTCGAGGAGGGCGACGGTGCAGCCGTCTTCCTCGGGCTCGGACTCACCGGACTCCGGCTTCGGCTCCGGCTCCGGTTCGGGTTCGGGCTCCGGCTCCGGCTCGACGCACTTGCCAGCCTCGCACGTTCCCATGGTGCTGCCGTTCGAACACGCCGTCCCGTCCGTGACCGGCGCGCTGGCGCAGCAGGGGCTCGGCCCCTCACAACCGAACACCCCTCCCGGCGAATTCGTCGTCCAGTACCGGCACGGGGGCAGGTAGCCGCAGTAATCCGGCTGCACCATCGCCATCTCCACCGGTGTCAGCCCCGCGCGCTCCGCCCACGCCGCGAGCTCGTCCGGCATCACCGCGAGCATCTGCCCGATCGACGCGAAGTTCATCCGGTCGCGCACACGCCCCGCGAGGTCGCCTGCGCCCGAGCGGATCATCAGCTCCGCGACCGCGCAGGTGACGCCGCGATCGTCGATGAACGCGGGCATCATCTCCTCGCTCACCACGTTGTGCGGGAAGGCGCCGCGCTCCGCGTAGGCCTCGAGCTCCGCGAGCGTCGCCTCGCGTCGCGCCCGCGCTTCGGCGCCGAGCGCGGAAGTGTTCTGCGCGCGCAGCACGGCGAGCACCCACTCGAAGTGCGCGCGGAGACGGTCGGTCTCGATGGCGTAAAAGGAAGCGTAAGCGGCCATGAGCCTCATCGTACGCGCCTGGCCGGCGGGGCGGAACGTCCGCGTCGTCGGCCGCTGGCTCGCCCTGTGCGACCGACACGGGCCAGACGAGTTTCATCCGCACGTTCGCGATCGCATGCTGGGCCGCGCTCTGCCCCGGATGGCGACGAGTCGGCTCAGGAGGCGCTCGTAACTGCGCAAAACCTCGTCGGCGCAATCGTCGGGAAGCCACGCGATGCGACCCAGACGAGGCAGATGACCTTCATCCGGGCGTTCGCGGTCGCTTGCGGCGCCGCCGCCGTCGCCGGGGCGCGTACCAATCATCGCGATGGCCGGAAGCCGCACGCGACGAGGCGGGCGTCTTCCACCACCTCAGGCCAGCGGCGCACGCCTAACCTCGGAACCCGTACGAGCCTTTGAGGAAGTCGCTGGGGTGGGGATTTGAGAAAGCGCACTCCCTCGCTACCCTGCAGCTTCGAATGTTGCGCGTCGCGACGTGGAACGTGGAACGTCGAGCGTCCGCGGGCGCGTACCGTCGCGCGGCGCGAGCGGCTGCTCGAGGCCATGACCGCGATCGACGCCGATGTCTGGGTGTTGACCGAGACGCACGACACGCTTCGTCCGGGCCGTGACTTTCAGGGCTGCTCGACGACCGACCCGGACCGTGACTCCGAGCCAGGCGAGCGCTGGGTGACCATCTGGTCTCGCCTGCCGATCGAGGCGCTCCCGAGCATGTCGGACGCGAGCCGGTCCGTCGCGGCGCGCGTGGTGGCCCGTGGCATCGGGCCTGTCGTCGTGATCGGCACCGTCCTGCCATGGCTCGGCAGCGCCTGGCGTGGCATCGGATCGGCGAACGGGGAGGCGTTCCGCGCCGCGCTCACCCTGCAGCTCAGCAACTGGCTCGCGCTACGGGAAGCGCACCAAGACGCGGCGCTCGTGCTCGCAGGCGACCTGAACCAGGACCTGAGCCCGACGCATTACTACGGCTCGCGCGGGAATCGCGCAGCGCTCGAGAGCGCGCTCGCTGCTGCTGGCATACGCTGCCTCACCGCTGGCGATTCCGACCCGGTGCGGAGGTACGCAGCTGGCCATGCCTCCATCGATCACATCTGCGTCGGAGCGGGCCTTGAGCCCCTCTCGCCCCCGACGAGCTGGCCGCGTGCACCCAGGCCGCAAGCGAGCCTGAGCGACCATTTCGGTGTGATGGTCGAGCTGGAAGCGTCCCCCTGACCGCTCCCCCACCACCCGCGCACGCGCGCTCCCCTGGCTCGCAGGGACGTAGTCACCGCAGATTGGGCGTATCCTCCCCAGTTGGGTGCCGCCGCAAGGGCTCGCGAGACCGAACCGAGATCTCGACGCGATGGTCGCGGCCGGCTCATTCCGTAGGGATCTGCTTGCTCGCTTCAACCGCCGCATCAAGATCCCCCCGCTGCGCGATCGCGCCGAGGACATCTTCGCCATCCTGTCCGCGCTCGCCGCCGGGCGCGGTGCGCCGCTCGACCCGGAGCGCGTCGAGATCGAGGCCGTCGAGCGCCTGCTCCTCCATGACTGGCCTGCCAACGTCCGCTAGCTCGATTCGCTCCTCTCCGACCTCGACCCGCCCGGGCGCCTCCCCCTCCGCGCAGTCGAGGCGCGCCTCGGCAAGCTCGAGCCCACGACGCGCAGCGCGCCGCTCACCCGCGAGGTCCTCGAACGCGCCCTCACCGCCGCAGGCGGTAACCAGGTCGCGGCCGCCCGCAGCCTCGGCATCTCGCGCGGACGGTTTCTGCGCGCGCTGCAGCGGCTACGGGGGTAGCGAGACCGCTCGCGTCACTCTATGGCCCTCAATCACACCGCGCCCTCACGCCGCGTCCTCCCCCAGCGCCTCGACCAACCGCGCGCGGTCCGCGTGCTCGAACTCGTCGCGGAGCTTCCACAGCGGCGCGCCAGCCGGGATGCCACCGTACATCGAGCGCGCGAGCCGCACGGAGCGGTCCGCGTGGAATGGCGTCGCGGTCTGTCGCGCGATCTCGACGAGATCGCCGCTGCGCTTGGTAGCCCTCTCGCGCCACGCGCTCAGGTGGGCGCTGGCCGCGAGGTGGTCGCTCTTCTGGTTGTTGCACCGCGCATGCGCGGCGACGAGGTTGTGCAAGCCGTCGTCGCCGCAACGGGACCACGGGAGAAAGTGGTCGACGTCCACGGCGGTGTTGAGCCTCTCGTCGCAGTAGAAGCAGCGCCCTTGTTGGAGCTCGATGAGCGGGGCGCGACAGGCAGAGAGGTCCTCGCGCTGGGGCTCGAAGAGGAACACCTCCAGGTCCTCGATCTTGTCGCCGTTGCACTGCGCGACGAAGCGCGTCCACTCGCGCCGAATCAGGGGGCGGAGGAGCCCCGAAAGAGCGGCGAGCCGAACCTCGACGTCGGGCAGGAAGCAGAGGCGGTTGTCGAAGCCACCGGCTGCCGTGCCGCGCTCGCGGAGCGCCGCCTGGTACCGCCGAACCGGGCCGCGCGCGGGGTCTTCGCGCCATCGGATCGAATAGAGGACCGCGAGATCCTCACCACCGAGTCGCTGCAGGAGCGGGATCGGATAGCGGATGAGCACCCACTCGACCTCATCGATCAGATCTTCGAAGGCGGCGGCGTCGGCCAGCCTCGCGCGGTGCGGGGTCGTTGCCTGCCGTGGCGCGCGACCGCGGTGCTCCGCCACGAGGTCCGGGATGGATCGCTTCGGGCCCGACAGCTGGCGAAGCACCTTCCCCGTTCGCACGTGCTGCTTCGTCTGCGGCCAATAGAGCTCGACGACGCGCTCGGCGACCTGGCGTGTGGTGACGCTTCCAGTCGGTCCGTCACGCCGGCCGACGTTCTCCTGACAGAGGTCGATGAGCGCGAGGAGCAGCGCGTACTTGTACGTCGTGGTCGTGGACGCGCCGTGCAGCAGGTCCATCAGCCGCGCCGCGAGCGCGATGGTGGCGTCGCCTTCCGTTACCATTCCGAGCGCGCTCGAGCGGCCCGGCGGCGCAGCACGAGGAGCGAGACCGCCGCGAGGAGGGGCGCGATCGAGCCGGCGCCGAGATCGAGCATGGCGACGGAGCAGCCGTCGTCTTCCTCGGTCGGCAGGCACTCACCGCCCCGACACACGTAGGAACCGGGCTCCGCCTCTTCGTCGGGATCGCATGACGTTCCGTCCCGGGCGGGGGCGAACTCGCAGCATGATCCCGGGCCAGGGCAGCCTGGGGTCCCACCGGGGGCGTTGAACGTGACGACCTGACAT
>JAEUKE010000143.1 GCA_016794345.1 Myxococcales bacterium | reverse complement strand
GTAGGTCTGCGCGATGCGGTACGTGTCGAATGGCGCGAACGAGCTGATGTCCGGGTGGAAGACGAGGCTCGCCTCGCGGAACTCGCGGTCGGCGTGGCCTTCGCCGGGGCCGAGCGACGAGGTGATGCTCATCGGCACGCGACCTTGGGCGTCGACGGCGGCGAGGTCCAGACGGAAGTGGTACGTGAGCTCGCGCGGGCCGGCGCTGCCGTCGTAAGCGGGGTGGCGTCGCCGCATGTGTTTCACCGACTCCCAATGGTCCGCGTTGCGGCGCTGCTCGACCGTGAACTCGTAGTCGAACTCGGGTCGGCGCTGCCAGACCCCCTCTTCGAGCCGCTCGGCCTCTCCATAACCGACCCAGACCAGCGTCGTGTCGGACGGCGGCGGCGCGCCCTCCCGCGGAGGCAACGCGCCCTCCACGGCGCCGGCGCACGCCGATGTGAAGGCGAGAGACGCAGCGAGACACAGCTTGGCGACGTGACGTTTCATCGAAGACCTCCTCGGTAGGAGGTCAGCATCCTTCTCGGGTGCCATCTCAACAATGCGAAAGGCTGCAGCGCATCGTTGTACAATCCTCAACGATGAACCTGAACCACCTCGCGGTGTTTCGCGCCGTGGCGGAGCACAAGAGCTTCACCGCCGCGGCCAAGGCGCTCGCGGCAGACAAGGCCCACGTGAGCCGCGTCCTGCGCGGGCTCGAGGCCTCGTTCGGCGTCGTGCTCGTCAACCGCACCACGCGAAGCGTCGTGCTCACCCCCGCGGGCGAGGGCCTCTTCGCCCTCGTGCGCGGTCCGCTCGAGGCGCTCGAGCGAGCCGGCGCCACCATCGCCGATCGCGCCAGGGCTCCCTCCGGCGTCGTCTCGCTCACCACCACGCCGGACCTCGCGCGTGTCCTCGTCGCGCCGCTCTTGCCCGGGTTCCGCGCGCAGTTTCCCGAGGTCTCGGTCCAGCTGCGCGTCGGCGCCGAGCTCGAGAGCTTCACCGATCCCTCTCTCGACGTCGCGCTCCGCGTCGGCGCGCAGACGAGCCCCGACCTCCGCGTCCGCAAGGTCGGCGAGCTCGGCGCCGGCTTCTTCGCGTCCCCCCGCTACCTCGCGGCGCGCGGCACGCCGCGCGAGCCGAGGTCCCTCGCCGCCCACGAGACCGCGTGGCCCCACGGCGCCAAGAAGGCCAGCTTCACCGACGGCGGCGCCCGCCCTCGCCCCTCCGTCTCCTGCGATGACTTTGCTGTCATCCTCGAATTCGCCCGCGCCGGCGGCGGCGTCGTCGTCCTTCCCCTCCACCTCGCCAAGGCCCACGTCCGCGAGGGCGCCCTCGTCCGCCTCTTCCCGGACATCGTCCTCCGCGGCGCGCCGCTCTATCTCGTCACCCGCCGCGAGCGCCCCCTGCCCGCGCGCGTAGAGGCGCTCAAGGCGCACCTCATTGCGAACGTGCCGTCGTTGATGGGGTAGTGGCGGCGGCCGCGGGCGGGCACGGGGGTGCGGCGTTCGCAGTCGCCTCAGCTCGCGCGGCCGATCTCCGTCGCCTTCGGCACCTCCACCAATGCGCCGGTCTCCACCTGGTAGATGTAGCCGTGAATGGGGATCTCCCGCGAGACGAGCGGATGCGTGCGGATTCGCTCCACATCCTGCACCACGCTGTCGGCCAGGTTCGTGAACGTGAGCCAGGGAATGAAGTCCCCCGCGCGCGAGCCCGGCCCTTTGCCCACGTCTTTCCAGCCACCCGCGTCGAGCGTGGCCGTGTCCAGGCTCTGCCCCAGCAGCCCACGAATGATCTCGTCCGTGAACAGCTCCATCCCGCAGTTCGTGTGGTGAATCACGAACCACTCATTGGTCCCCAGCAGCTTGTGCGAGATCACCAGCGAACGGAGCGCGTCGTCGCTCGCGCGCCCGCCCGCATTCCGGATCACGTGCGCGTCCCCCTCGCTCAACCCCGCGAGCTTCGCCGGATCGATCCGGGCATCCATGCAGGTCAACACGGCGAAGCGGCGCGCCGGCGGCAGCGCCAGCTTGCCCTTGTCACCGAAGCTGGCCTGGTACGCTTGGTTCGCTCGAAGCACCTCGTCGCGGATCTGGCTCATCGACATCTCCCTTTCCGCGGATGAGCATCCGTCATAGCGGATGATTCGGACTGGTGCAACCCGGTGACGAGAACTCTCCAGCGCCAAGCCGCCCCCTTTCGTCCCGAAAGCCCCCAGCGATCAGGACGATGGAGTCCAGTCCCGACTTCGGTCGCGAGTTCTGCCCCCAGCACGCGCTCCGCGGCCTCGTGCTTGGTCAGTCCGAGCTCTCCCAGAGCACGAAGACTTGCGGCGCTTGTGGGGACGACGGGACCTTCCACGGCCCCGTGCTCAGCCCGACGGCCCTTCCCACCGGGTAGAGCTGCTCGGCCAGGCGCTCCGCGACCACGACCACGTCGCCTTCAGGAGCAAGCCGCGCCGCCCGCCAGCCCGCGAACGCGTGCAGCGACGGGCCAGGCACCGACTCCAGGAGCGCCTCCCACCCGCGCTGCAAACTCGGCAAGCCCGGAACGAAGCGACGGAGCAGCGACTCGATCTCGCGCAGGTCCGGCTCCGTCATCTCCTCGCCGTGAGACTCGCGCCACGCCTCCAGCAGCGCGAATTCCCGGCTCAACCTGCCGGACCATCGCGACTCGCCCATCTCGCGCAGCGCATCGATCAGCCGTTCTGCGCCAGGCAGCATCACGCCGAGGTTGTCCTCCAGGCGGAGCGCGACGCCCGCGACGTGCACCTGCAAACAAGACAGCCCCCCGAGCTGGTGCTCGAAGACATAGGTGGGTACCGGCGTCTCCAGCGCGTGCAGCGCCGGGAAGTCCGCGAGGGGGTCCAGCGACGAGTACCCGTCCACACCCGGCAGCCTGTAGCCGATGACGACGGCCGGCAGCCACCCCTCCTCTACGAGCGAGACCGCGTCCATCGTGGGACCTTACCAGGTCGGCGCCCCATGGGTTCGGTGCCTTCGCGGTGCCGGCACGAACCCCGCCCAAGACCACGGCTGCCACGCGAAGCACCTCTGCCTGGTCGGCCTCTTCCGGGCGGCGCCACTTGCGACGCCTGGCGCCGCCAGCGACCGGGTTGCGGTGGATGACTTTCATCCCCCGGTTCGCGTTCGCTCCTTCGCGCGCTCGGCCGCGCCCAAAGCGCGAGCGCCACCACGTTTCGCGTACTTACAGCGCCGCCCGGCGCGACGAGAGCCCGAGGGGGACCCCGGATGCGATCGCGAGGGCGTAGATGATTCTCATCCCCCCGATCGGTGTCGCTCAAAGTGGGCCTCGGGACCGACGGCGCCACCTTGCCTCCATCCTCCGCCCTGCGAGGACCAGGCAGAGCTGCCCCCAATGGCGGGTGCTCGCGCGGGTGACCGCCGTTTTCACGCAACTCGCGCGCGCTCGTGTCGACAAGCAAGGCATGAGCGCCTTCGGCCACCACGTCATCATGCGCCTCCTCAGCTCGCAGGTGCTGGCCCGCACACCGGAGGCGCGCCGACGAGCGGCACGCATCCTTCATGAGGAGGGCCGCCGCGGTCTCCTCGCCTTCCGCCTCGCGGACACACACGCGCACGCGCTGCTCATCTGCACGCGACGTGAAGCCGGACGCTTCGCCAACTACGTCGAGCAACGCCTGCGGTGGCACCTCCAGCTTCCCTCGCCATTCGTGCCCGCAAACGTGGTCCTCATTCAATCGCAGGGCCACCTGGAGCGCGCGTTCTGGTACGTGCTCCGGCAAGAGGAGCATCACGGCATCGCGCTCGATCCCCGCCACGAGGCGAGCAGCGCACAGGACCTCCTGGGCCTCCGCGTCGTCGCGCCCAACTTCCTCCCGCGCGTCCATTCGGCGCTTCCGCGCCTCCGCATCGGGGTGTGCGCGCGCTCGCGGAGCGGGCCGTCGCCCCGGGTGCTCGGGTGGCCCGGCGGGGTGGCTGGGCTTCGCCCAACACGCACCTTCCGCGCCACGCCCGGTCGAAGGGCCCGTCGCATCCCCCCGAGTCGGCCCGCACGCGACCGCGAGCCGCCAGATGACAATCATCTCCCCCCGCGCGGTCGCACCCTGCCCCGCAAACGCATCGACTCCCGGCACCACGCAACCAAATTTCGCACACTTACAGTGCCGTCATGCACCGCGCACGGCAGCCCGCCGCCCGAAAGGCGCCGCGATGCGACCGCGAAGCGCCGAATGAAAGTCATCTTCCCCTCCGCGGTCGCTCGGCAGCGCGGGCCGGTCTGCGCGCGGCATCCCGCCGACCCGGCCGCGCCGCGCGGGCCGCGCCCCGTGCTCGCGCGCCTCCCCTCCGCTCCGCCCCCCGCGCCCGCGCCATCGCCGCCCCCACCGCGCGGCTCGGACGTATCCCGTCCCATCACTACACGCCGGCGAAGTACCGCCTTCGTCCGTCGGCCCTTACTTTGCCACTGGAGGCATCCGCCCGAGGCTCCCGCGTCGGACGTCGACGTCGAATAGGTTCCGCCCCGCCCGCGCCTCCGCTCATTCAATCACATCGAGCCGCCCGTGCGGGGTAAGCACCGTGTCGCCGCGACGGAGCTCGACGGTGGTCAGGGACATCCCGCCGATCTCGACCGGGGCGCGCAGGGGCGCGGCGAGACGCCAGATCTCGCCGGCGGGATGGGGCGCGAGGGTGACCGCCATGTCTTCGAGCTGCCAGACCGGTCCACACGTGATGACGAGAGGCAGGCCGTCTGGTCGGGTGACGAGCACATGGCTTCGTCCCCAGGGCGCGATTTGCAGGGAGACGCTATCGCCCAGGAGCAGGGTCAATGGTCGGTCGACCGCGACAGGCCCGTCGATCCGCGCGCCGCCGAGACGCGTCCCGTGTGTGCTCCGGAGATCGATGACCTCGGGGCCGTCCGCGCTCGCGCGAAGGAGCAGGTGCTCGCGGCTGACGCAGGGTGATTGCACCTGCACCTCCACCTCTCCGCGCCCGACTCGGGCCGCGGAGCAGAACACGATCTCGACCTCGCGCGCGGCCCAGCGCACCGTGCCCCTCGAGCCGCGGCACAGGTCGCGCTCGAGATCCGTCAGGCGATCGAAGAGGCGGGCGTGAGCCTCGACGGCCAGCGCTTCACGAAGATGCTCGAGCGCCGCGAGGCGCATCCCGCGGCGCGACAACGACTCGGCATCCCCGAGCACCACATCGACGCGCGCCTGCCTCTCGCGCTCGGCCTTCGCGCCAGGGTCCGGCGAGACGATGTCGCGCGCTCGCTCGACAAACCGAGGCGGCGGGCGCATCGCCGCCGGTGGGCCTGGCTCCGCCGCTGCTGCCGTCGCTTCCCCTGCGTCGCTCGGCGGCTCCTCCGCGGCCACCGGCTCGAGCCCGGACGTCGGATCCAACAGCAATGGCGGCACCTGGAGCCCCGAGCGCCAGGGTCGCCAGGCGCGGTGATGGCGCGCGACCCACCGCGCTTCGGCGGCGAGCGATCTCCCGCCCTCGACATCGGGCAGCCACGACACATCCCCCGACTCGCGCACCACCACCACGTGCTGGCCACGTGCCTCCAAGCGCTCGCCCGGCCCCAGCCGCATCGCCAATCCAGCCAGCGAGAGCGGCCCCACAGGCATCCCCACCACCGGCAGCTCCGGCGCGCCGAGCGCGATCCCCGACACGACCCCGGTGAGCTCGGCCGGCAACAACCATCGCCCGCTCGGAAACTCCGGATCGTCGTCGCGCACCAGCCCTCCCGCGCTCAGCGTAGCAAGCGTCGGGCATATTCCGTGAGCCACCGTCGCGGTGGCCTGCCCCCAGTGGCGGGCGCACCCCTCAGTCCGCCAGCACCTCTTCCACCGACTTCGCCGTCAGCACGCGATCGAGCCACCGGTCCAGCTGCGCTACGTCGGTCGTCTCGAGGATGCGCGCGCTCACGGCGACGTCGACCGTGAAGCCGCGCAGGCGCAGCAAACGAAGCAGCGTCTTGGCGCGCCCCTCCGCGCGGCCTTCCTCGCGGCCCTCCTCGCGACCTTCCTCCCTGATGATCTCCAGCGCCCGCATGTGATGTGCCTCCAACAGCTCCTGCAGAATAGCGCGAAACCGGCCCTTTGCCGCCCCATGTAGAAGCGACGCGACCTTGCGCTTCCTGTTCTCGTCATCGAGCTGCGTCGCCGCCTCGGCGACGCGCAGCACCTCCGCCTGCGCCGCAGCGTCGGGAAGATCCGTCCCGCGCGCGGCGGCCTCGCCGAGCCGGGTCAAGGCCACGAGCACCGCGAGCTCGATCTGCCCGGCTGCCTCCTCGGCGAGGTGATCGCCGGCAAGTCCGCCGGCCCTACCACGACGGGTGACAACGCGAGACCGCGCCCAAGCACGTGCGGCCCTCGAGCCCAGCGCGCCGTCTTCGCATCAAACACCCACACGAGGAGCAACACCGGCACGCGATGCCGCGCGTGGAGCATCGCGAGGCACAGCGGCGAGGTGAACGGCTTGTCGACGTCGGTGCCGCGCTGAACCTCCACCACCAGAATCAGCCGTGGCTTGTCCTCGCCCTCCGCCCGCACCTCCGCGACGAAGTCCGGCGTGCGCAGCACCGGCGTCACCTCCGCGAGCGCCGAGTCCGCCACCACGACGCGCAGCTCCTCCGCGCCACCGACGACATCCACCTTCGCGAGCGCCAGCACCTCGAGCAGCACCTCGGGACGCTCCCGCATGATGTCCAGCGGAGCTTCGTGCAGCACCGACGCCTTCGCCACGCGTGCCGGCTAGGCAACCGCGATGCCGCGCCATCCGGGCCCGCCGCGCGCCTGAATCCGCGAACTCGCGCACGCCGCTCGCTGGCGGCGCCGCTTTCCGCGCCTGGCGCCGCCAGTCCCTGGGCCTCGCGCCTCCGCTTCGCCCCCGGCGCACGACGCCTGAGCCGCGTGCGACCGCGCCCCCCTCAATTGCTTCGAATCCCGGCACCGCGGTCGCATCGAATCGCCACCGCGGTCGCATCTCCTCCGGCGCGCCCTGCTAACCCCGCGGAATCACGCGGACGCCTCTGCCGCAATCACCCCCATCGCGACCGCGCTCGCGGTTTCATGCGACCGCGCCCCGCCTCATTCATTCTCGTCGCCCCACCGCGGTCGCTCGGCCTGCCGCTCGAAGAGCGATCGCCACGGTCGCGTCATCGACAAGTTGCTCGGCTAGTACCGGGACCCACTGATTTCGATCGGTTCCTCCCAACCCCCACGGCGGGCGAGGGGGATGGGAGCCTCCTGATGGCGGTTCGTTGTGCTCGGTCCTCGGTACCGCGGCCCGTCAAGATCAACGGGGCGCGGTGCTAGGTGTGGGCAAAGCTCCCCTCACGAGAGCCCCGGCGCCACCTTGTCAGCCCGCCGCGAGCATGACAGGGTCGTGCGATGCGACGCTGGGGCTGGGTTGCGACGGGGGTCGGTATCCTCGCATGCGGAGACGACGGTGGGACTGGCGCTGGTGCCGCAGGCGGCGGTGCCGCAGGCGGTGGTGCGGCCGAGGTCGCCGTCCAAGGCGCAGCCGAGAAGGGGCCCCTCCTCCTTGGGTCTTCGGTCCGCTTGTCGCCCCTCGACGCCAACCTGAGCCCGACCGGCCAGAGCTTCAACACCCAGACCATCAGCGACGCGGGCGAGTTCAGCGTCGCCGCCGTGCCCCTGGGGCTCGTCGAGCTGGAGGCCTCCGGGTTTCACTTCAACGAGCTCAGCGGAAGCTTGTCAGGCGCGCCGATCACGCTCCGTGCGATGGCGACCGTGGACGGCTCCACCAGCATCTTCGTCAACGTCGTCACGCACCTCGAGGAGCGCCGAGCTCGAAAGCTCGTCGCAGACGGCGCAGCGCTCTCCGCTGCTGTCTCCCAGGCCGAGCTCGAGCTCCAGGCGAGCCTCCAGATCGGCTTCCCGGGGGTCTGGCAAGCTACCTCCGGAACCGCCATGAACATGCTCGGCGGCGACACCGATCCCAACGCTTACCTCCTCGCCGTCAGCGCCGTGCTGATCCAGGCCGCGACAGACGCCGCAGGGGGTCCCGACGGGCCTGTGGACGCTCAGCTCCAGCAACTGCTCAACCAGATCGCCCAGGACCTGGAAGACGACGGTGCGGTCAACGCCGCGCTCGTACCGCCCTTGCTCGGTGCGCAGCTCGCCCTCGACACGACCATCGTAAAGGAGAACCTCGCCGACCGCATCGCCCAGATCGGCTCCGCATCCAGCGTCCCCGACATCGACCGCGTCCTCGACCAGGACCATGACGGGCTCGTCAACAACGACGACAACTGCCCCCGCGTCCCCAACCCTGACCAAGCCGACGCCGACGCCGACGGCCTCGGTGACGCCTGCGCCCCGCCCTCCGTTTGCGGGAACGGCGTCGTCGAAGCGGGCGAGGACTGCGACGACGGCAACCTGGACGAGCTCGACGCGTGCACCACCACCTGCAAGGTCCCCGGCTGCGGTGACGGCGTCCTCCAGCAGTCGTTCGGCGAGGTCTGCGACGACGGCAACACGGTCGCGGGGGACGGTTGCACGGACTGCCGCAGCGTGCTCGACATCTTCGCCGGCGGCGATCGCACCTGCGTGCTCATCGGCAACGGAGACGAGATGAGGCTCAAGTGCTGGGGCGACAACGCGCACGGCGCCCTTGGCATCGGCGATCTCGACAATCGCGGCGATGACCCGGGGGAGATCGCCGCGCTCCCCTTCATCGACCTGCCGACGTCGTCGCCGTCCGTCGCCATGGGTGCCCTGCATACCTGCATCTACAAGCCGTTCCTCGGCATCCAGTGCTGGGGAAAGAACACGGAGGGGCAACTCGGGCTGGGCGACACCGAAGATCGCGGAGATGAGCCGGGGGAGGTCGGCAGCGCGCTGCCATTCACCGTCACCAGCGGGTTGAATGGCAGCGTGGTTGGCTTTACGAACGCTACGTGCGGCGTCCTGCCCGGCGGGGGCAACTGGTTCTGTTGGGGCTCGGGCGCGACGGGAGTCTTCGGCAACGGCTCGACGGCGAACATCGGCGATGAGCCGGGCGAGATCCCGGTCAACAATCAGCCGATGTTCAGCACGACTCTCACGGAATGGCTAAATGGTGGCGACCACGCGTGCGGCGTGCAGAACCTGGTCACCCGATGCTGGGGGCAGAACACGAGCGGCCAACTGGGCACCGGGAACATCGCCACCTGGGGCGACGACCCAGGCGAGACGGTCGCGACTGCTGCCCCCAGCCCGCTCAACGTTCCGGCAGGCGGCAGGGTCTTCGTCGGTCGAGCCCATACGTGCGTGCTGAGCAACGGCCTGTACTTCTGCTTCGGCGAGAACGGCTCGGGCCAGCTCGGCATTGGCAGCTCGCAGAAGATCGGCGACCAGCCCGGAGAGGTCGCGGCGCTTACCGGCTTCACCATTCTGTTTCAGAACCAACCTCTCAATAGCTTCGTGGCCAGCAGTGGAATGGCGGACTTCATGTGCGCGTACCACCCGGGCCCGGTGGAGGCGGAGTCGGTCCTCATGTGCTGGGGTGACAACGCCTCCGGCCAGCTCGGCCGTGGCGACACCCAGAACATCGGAGACCAACCAGGTGAGATGCAGGCGCTCTCCCCCATCGACCTCGGCGCCAGCGCCGGCCTCGGGAAGGTTGTCATTGGCCGTGCGCACGCGTGCGCCCTCATGCCCGACCCCCAGACCTCCCTCACCCGTGTCAAGTGCTGGGGCGATAACTCCAAGGGCCAGCTCGGCTACGGCGACACCGAGAACCGCGGCGACGACCCCGGGGAGATGGGCGTCGCGCTGCCCTTCGTGCCTGTCAACTGAACGATCGGCATCGAAGGCCCCGCGTCGGACAGCGACGTCACATACGGGGCGCTCCGCCAGGTCGAGCACCGGCGCCGCCACGCTCCGCGCCTCGCGCCTGCCGACGGCGGCGCCCCGCGGCGCCCGCGCAAACCTGAGGCCGTCAGTACGGATCGCCCGCCTGCACGAACCCCGCCCACAACACCGAGCCGCGCTCGCGGCCTTCGCCCGTGACGCGCGCGACGAGTATGTCCGACTCGGTGACTGGCCACGCGCCAGCCGAGATCGGACCGTGCAGCGGGTCTCCGCCGAGAGCATCGACAGCGCGCGCACACGCGAGGCGCCGTATCGGCTCAGCCCGTCGCGCCTGGCGCGCTTCTTCTTCCACGACTGCGTTCAGCACCTCGTCTTCGCGGCGACGCCCGCGTCGCTTCGCCAGCGCCGCGGCTTCGCCCAGGCGCGTCAACGCCACGAGCGCCGCGAGCTCCAGGTGCTCGGCCGCCTCCTCGGCGGAGGTGATCGCCGGCAGGTCCGCCGGCCCCACGACCAAGGGTAGCAGCGCGAGCCCGCGCCCGATCCCATGCGGACCTCGAGCCCAGCGCGCCGTCTTGGCACGCACCTCTCCGGGCGGCGCCACTTGCCACCCCTGGCGCCGCCAGTCCCCTTGGCTTCGCGCCTCCGCTTCGCCTCCGGCGCACGACGCCGGAGCCGCGTGCGACCGCGCCCCCCGCAATTGCTTCCATTCCCGGCACCGCGGTCGCATCGAATCGCCACCGCGGTCGCATCTCCTCCGGCGCGCCCTGCTAACCCCGCGGAATCACGCGGACGCCTCTGCCGCAATCACCCCCATTGCGACCGCGCTCGCGGCTTCATGCGACCGCGCACCGCCTCATTCATTCTCATCGCCCCACCGCGGTCGCATCACCCGGCGCGCGGTTAGACACGATCCGCGCCGCGGACGCACCAGCGCTGCGCCGCAGCCTCGGCAGCCCTGGCCCGGCCCTCCTCATGGTCTGCCCCAAATGGCGGGGGCTTGGCGCCTTGTGCTCCAAGCAACTCCACGTGCAACTGCACCTGGGCGGGAGCGATCAGCATTGAAGCCCCCGCGTCGACATCGACGTCGGATAGGGGGCGCTCCGCCAGGTCGAGCACCGGCGCCGCCACTCTCCGCGCCTCGCGCCCCACCCACACACTCACGTCCGTCACCACGAGCAGCCCCAGCGCCGTCCGCATGCAGCTTCCAGCCTCGGCGTCCTCCGCGCAAACTAACTTCTGCGGGGTCGCGGAGATCGTCACGTGGCCTTCGCGGGCGCACCCCTCAGTCCACCAGCACCTCTTCCACCGACTTCGCCGTCAGCACCCGATCGAGCCACCGGTCCAGCTGCGCTACGTCGGTCGTCGCCGCGATCCGCGCGCTCGCGGCCTCCTCGACGGTGAAGCCGCGCAGGCGCAGCAAACGAAGCAGCGTCTTGGCACGGCCGCGGGCTTCGCCTTCCTCGCGACCTTTCTCGCGACCTTCCTCGCGAAATTCCTCCTTCAGAAGCTCGAGCGTCCGCATGTGATGTGCCTCCAAAAACTGTTCAAGGATACCCCGAAACGCGACACTGGCCGCTCCATGCGAGGCCGTCGCGATCCTATCGCGGACATCCTCGTCCGAGAGCGCGACGGCGGCGGCGGCCACGCGAAGCACCTCTGCCTGTGCGGCCTCTTCCGGCAGGTCGGTCTTCTTCGCTGCGGCTTCACCGAGCCGAGTTAGCGCCACCAGTGTTGCCAGGTCCAGGTGCGCGGCGGCCGCTTCCACGGAGCCGACCGCCGGTAGCTCTTCGGGCCCGATCACCACAGGCGAGTACGCAAACCCCGGGCCCAGCTTGTGCGGACCACGCGCCCAGCGGGCCGTCCGCGCGTCGAACACCCAGACAAGCAGCACCACTGGCGCACCGTGACGCCTCGCCGCGCGGACCACGTACTCCGACCAGGCGTACTTCTTCTCGCGCCGCCGACCTCGCTGCACTTCCACGATGACGGTCAGCCGCGGACGTGCCCTCCCCTCCTCGTGTACATGCGCGACGAAGTCCGCGTTCCGTTGCGAGGGCAGCTCCGTAAGCGCCGAGTCCGCGACCACCACGCGCAGCCGCTCCGCGCCACCGACGACATTCACCTTCGCGAGCGCCAGCACCTCGAGCAGCACATCGGGACGCTCCCGCATGATGTCGAGCGGAGCCTCGTGCAGCACCGACGCCTTCGCCACGCGCTCCGGCCAGGCAACCGCGATGCCGCACCATTCCGGGCCCGCCGCGCGCCTGAATCCGCGAGCTTGCGCACGCCGCTCGCTGGCGGCGCCACGCTCCGCGCCTGGCGCCGCCAACGGATCAGCTGGGCTGGGCCGGTGCGGCGGCGCCGGTGCCGCCCGTCCCAGCGACCGGGATGCGGTGGATGAATTTCATTCGCCGGTTCGCGTTCGCTCCTTCGCGCGTTCGGCCGCGATCCAAGCGCGAGCGCTACCAGGTTTCGCACAGTTACGGCGCCGCCCGGCGCGACGAGAGCGCGACGAGAGCCCGACGAGAGCCCATGAGGCTCCCGGATGCGATCGCAAGGGCGTAGATGATTTTCATCCTGCCGATCGGCGTCGCACAACGCCGGCCGGGCGTAGATGATTTTCATCCTCCCGATCGGCGTCGCACAACGCCGGCCTTGGGGAGCGTCGGCGCGTCGCCTCACGCCCCTGGCATGGGCGGACCAGGCGGAGCCGACTCAATGGCGGGTGCTCGCGCGGGTGACCGACGCTTTTCACGCAACTCGCGCGCGCTCGTGTCGACAAGCAAGGTATGAGCGCCTTCGGTCACCACGTCATCATGCGCCTCGTCAGCTCGCAGGTGCTGGCCCGCACCCCCGAGGCGCGCCGACGCGCGGCACGCATCCTTCATGAGGAGGGCCGCCGCGGCCTCCTCGCGTTCCGCCTCGCGGACACCCACGCGCACGCGCTGCTCATCTGCACGCGACGGGAAGCCGGACGCTTCGCCAACTACGTCGAGCAGCGCCTGCGGTGGCACCTCCAGCTTCCCTCGCCGTTCGAGCCTGCCAACATCCGCCTCGTTCATAACCAGGGCCATCTGGAGCGCGCGTTCTGGTACGTGCTCCGGCAAGAGGAGCACCACGGCATCGCGCTCGATCCCCGCCACGAGGCGAGCAGCGCCCAGGACCTCCTGGGCCTCCGCGTCGTTGCGCCCGAGTTCCTCCTGCGCGTCCAATCGGCGCTTCCGCGCATCCGCATCGGGCAGCTCACGGGTGGGCTCGCCCTCGAGCGCTGCGAGCCCGCCTTCGACCACCTCGCCGATGCCGCCGCTGCCGCGTTTGCCCTCCCCTGCCTCGATCGCTCCGCGCACGCCGCCGTCGCGCGCGCCGCCGCCGTCCACGCTGCCGCCGAGCTCTCCGCCGGCCAGATTGCCGAACGCCTCGCCGTCACGCGACGCTGCGTCGAACGCCTCCGCCACCAACCCGTACCCGCCGTCCTCGTCCGCGCCGTCCGCATGCAGCTCACGGTTCGCCCGCGTGGCCGCGATTCCTGGAGCGGAGCATGCCCCGAGCCCGACCTCATGCGAGCGGACTGGGCAGAGTGAGAGTCACGCTCCCGTGCCCGGGACGTCTCCGCGGCCGAGACAGCGCGCCGCCCTGACCTCGCCGCGCCCGCCCGCGCCGTGCCCGCGCCCGCGCGCGCCGCGCCCGCGCGCGCCCTGCCCGCACTGCCCCCGAGGCGGCCCGCAAGCGACCGCAAAGCGCCAGATGAAAGTCATCTCCGCCCGCGGGGTCGCATCCCGCCCCCCAACCGCATCGACTCGCGCCACCACGCGATCAGATTTCGCACACTTACAGCGCCGTCATGCCCCGCGCGCGGCCTCCCGCCGCCCGAAAGGCGCCGCGATGCGACCGCGAAGCGCCAGATGAAAGTCATCTCCCCCGCCGCGGTCGCTCGCCAGCCTCGCACGGCCCGCCCGCACCCCGCACCCCGCACCCCGCACCCCGCACCCCGCACCCCGCGCCCCGCGCACCCCGCACCCCGCGCCCCGCGTCCCCGCGTCCCCGCGCGCCCCGCGCCCCGCGCCCGGCTCGGACATTTCCCGTCCCATCACTACACGCCCGCGAAGTACCGCCTTCGTCCGTCGGCCCTTACTTCTCTCGTCAGACACGCGGCGCGAGTCACCGCGCTTCGGACGAGAGCAGACCATGGGCAGATCGCACGCAAGGCAAGCCGTCATCCGCATCACGCTGCCCGCGGACGCGGGCGCGCTCGAGCCGGGCGAGCACGAGGTGGTGCTGGTGGTGGAGGCGGCGCCGGGAGACGGCGCGGGTGGCCCGCCGCTGGAGCCGCTGGCGGAGCACCTGGACCGCGCACGGGTTGCGCACGTGCGGGCGGCGCTGCGCGCGGCGAACGGGAGCCGGAAGGCGGCGGCCAAGGCGCTGGGCATCGACGTTCGGACCATCTTCCGCATCCTCGGAGCGACACAGAAGTCCCCTAGCCGACAAATTGATCAGCTACGTGTAGGCAAAGCTCGCTCCTCAAACGATGCTCATGGCCCGCGCGGTGAGGAAGACGGTTGACGATGTCGCGACGTCTCGCTTCCATCGGCAACGTGACGGGGGTCTCCACCGAGAGCATCGAGAGCGCGCGCACGCACGTGGCGCCGTTCAGGCTCAGCCCCTCGCGCCTCGCCCGCTACTTCTTCCACGAGTGCGAGCGCCACCTGGTGTTCGCCGCGACGCCCGCGTCGCTCCGCAAGCCGCGCAACGTGCCCGCGCCGCCTTCCGAGAGCTCGCCGATCACGCGCGCCATCCTCGACGGCGGCTACGCGTGGGAGGAGCGCGTCATCACCGAGCACCTCTCCGGCCAGGCAGGCCACGGCGCGCGCGCGCACGTCGCCCGGGGCGACGGCCCGCTCCGCGAGCGCGCGCACACCGCCGCCGCGACGCTCGCGCTCCTCCGCGAGCTCGCCCCCGGCCACGCCATCTACCAGGGGACGCTCACCGCGCCCGCGCGCTTCTACGCGCGCTACGGCCTCGACCCCGCGCAGATCGAGATCGCCACCTGCCGCCCCGACCTCCTCCTCCAGACCGACGCGCGCCGCGTCCGCGTGGTGGACGTGAAGGCGAGCGAGGCGCTCAAGGCAAGCCACCGCGTGCAGGTGGCGCTCTACGCGCTCCTGCTACGGGACCTCGCGGGCGAGCACGGCTTCGAGGTCGATCTCGATCAGGGCGGCGTGTGGCTCCACGGCGCAGGCAGCCCCGAGCTCTTCGATCTCTCGCTCACCACCGGCGTGCTCGAGGCGTTCCTCCGCGAGCGCCTCCCCGCCATTCTCGAGGCCGGCGCCGACAAGGCTGGCTGGCACCTCCATTACCGATGTGAATGGTGCGAGTGGTACCCCCACTGCCGGGAGGAGGCCTTCCGCACGCGGGACGTCTCGCTCCTGCCCTACCTCTCCACCGGCGCGCGCGCCTTCTTCCGCGAGGCCTCGTGGGGCGGCCCGCCCGTCGACACCCTGGCGAGCCTCCAGACCTTCCTCGCCCGCGAGGACGCGGACGCGCACCTCGACACCTGCGGCTCGCTCCGCGGCCAGCGCGATCGCCTCGCCCGCGCCGTGCGCGCGCTCGACTCTGGCGAGCCGGAGCTCCACGGCGGCTCCACCGTCGCGCTCCCCGTCTTCGAGCACGTGCGCCTGCTCCTCACGGTGCAGCGCGAGCCCATCTCCGGCAAGTCGTACGCGTTCGGCCTGCGCCTCATGCTCCACGAGAAGGCCAGGGCCGTCCTCGGCGACAAGGCCACCGAGATCTTCCTCGCCCCGACCGAGGCCGACTGCGCCGCCACGCGCCGCGCCTTCCTCGAGCGCATCCACCACGTCCTCCGCGCCGTGCACGACCACAACGCGAAGAGCGCGTGGGCCGACCAGCTCAGCGTGCAGAGTTACGTCTTCGACGGCTACGAGCGGGAGCTCTTCCAGCGCGCCCTCCTCCAGGCCCTCGACGAGCCCGACACCGCGCACCTCGCGCTCGCGCTCTTCTTCCACTTCCACGACACGCGCCTCGCCGGCTCGAGCTCGCACGCCAATCCCACCGTTCCCTATCCGCTCGTGGTCCTCACCAGCGTCATCCGCGAGCTCGTCGCCCTCCCTGCGCCCCTCGCCCTCCGCCTGCCGGAGGTGCACGACGCGCTCGGCGCCTACCCCGACTACGACTACGAGCCCTTCGAGCTCCTCTCGTTCGAGCTCTCCAACGCCCTCCGGTCGGACGGCATCTTCCGCGCGTGGAATGGCAAGCCCGAGGCCCTCCAGTGGGTCGAGCGGGAGCTCAAGGCCCGCCTCACCGCGGCGGACTCCGTCCTCGCCGGCCTCCGCAAGCGGCTCGACGGCCGCCTCTTCGCCTGGCCGCCCAAGCTCGTCCTCACCGGCCCCACCACCTTCCAGCACCCCGAGCTCTCGCGCCTCGCCTTCGTCGCCTACTACGAGTCCTTCACCCGCGCGCTCGCCACCCGCGAGCAGCGCACCCGCCCCCTCCCCGAGCGCGTCCGCGACGGCGTCACCATTCCCCTCCGCTGCGTCGCTCCCGGCCGCTTCGTCCCCGACGACTGCGAGGTGGACGAGGGCAGCGTCCCCGACGGCCCCAACGGCGCCCTGCTCTCCCCGCCCACCGAGGAGGGCGAGCGCGCCCAGATGGGCTACGACGACTTCCGCTATCGCGAGGCCTGGTACTCCCCCGCCGACAAGGAAGGCCACCCCTGGCTCCGCATCGCCAGCGTCACGAACGTCACCACCACCGCGAGCGGCGCCGTCACCGAGATCGAGCTCGACATCAAGGTCCCGAGCGGCGCCCAGCCCTTCCGCAAGGGCGACCGCCTCCGCCTCCACCCGCGCACGTGGGACCTCAACACAAAGAAGGTCATCGCGAACCTCCGCGACCTCGACGAGGAGGACGACCCGCCCCTCCTCCAGCTTCTCCGCGACACGCGCGCTTTCTCTGCCCACCACCCCTTCCCCCGCACCATTGCTGACAGCGCCGTCCGCTTCCTCGGCGGCCTCACCGACAGCCAGAGCCGCGCCTTCCAGAGCCTCCTCCGCCGCCGCATGACCCTCGTCTGGGGTCCGCCCGGCACCGGCAAGACCCACTTCCTCACCGCCGCGCTCCGCGCCCTCCTTTCCGCCCACGCCGCCCAGAACAAGCCCTTCCGCGTCGCATTGGTCGCCTTCACCCACGCCGCGATCGAGAACGCGCTCAGTAAGCTCCGCGACCTCGACGAGGCGCTTGCGCTCTACAAGATCGGCGAGCTCAAGCACCCCATCGCTGGCGTCCACCTCCTCACCAAGGACTCCGCCGCGAACCTCGCCGCGCCCCGCGCCGTCGTCGGCATGACCGTCTTCGGCACCGACGGTGCATTGCGCAAGGGAATGGCCCCCTACGACCTCCTCGTCGTCGACGAGGCCTCCCAGATGCGCATCGCGGATCTCGCCCTCGCCTTGAACGCCCTCTCCCCGAGCGGCCGCCTCCTCCTCGCCGGGGACGACCTCCAGCTCCCGCCCATCCTCGCCGGCGAGTACCCGCCCCACCCCGACGGCCTCCCCGGTCTCGAGGACTCCGCCTTCGCCTACCTCCGCGCCCGCGACGACGACGCGAGCCCGTACACCAGCCAGCTCCTCGAGTGCTTCCGGATGAATGCGGAGCTCTGCGCCTTCCCCGCGCAGCACCTCTATGGCGACCGCTTCCGGCCCGCCACCGACGAGATCGCCCGGCGCCGCCTCCGCCTCCAGCCCCGCAAGACCGCCGGGCACGAGCTCCTCGACCCCGACGAGCCCCTCACCGTCCGCGTCCTCGACGGCCCCCGCGCCTCCACCGAGAACCTCGAGGAGGCCGCCCTCGTCGCCGACCTCGCGCTCGAGCTCCGCGAGCGCCTCCTCGCCGAGAACGGCAAGCTCTACCCCGACACCGAAGCAGGCGACCGCGCCTTCTGGCGCCACGGCCTCTTCATCGTCTGCCCGCACCACGCACAGATCAGGGCCATTCAAAGGGCCCTCTCCGAGCGCCGCGCGTGGAAGAGCAAGCCCTTCGTCGACACCGTCGACAAGATGCAGGGCCAGGAGGCTGATGCGGTCATCGTCAGCTACGGCGTGAGCGATCCGGAGACCGCGCAGCGCGAGGCGGCCTTCATCTACGGCGCGGAGCGGCTCAACGTCAGCGTGACCCGCGCGAGGAGGAAGTGCGTGGTGCTGCTGCAGAAGGGGCTGCTGGAGCCGAGCTTTGAGATTTTGGGGGATGAGCGAGCTGCGAGGGGGTTGGGGATGATGGTGGGGTTGGCGGGGGCGTTGGCGCCCAGAGGTTGAGAGATGGCTCGAGCAAAAGCACAGGCGGTTCGGCAGGCACGTCAGTTGGGGGAACAGGACAGGACATCGCTTACAGATTTGTGTGGGCTCGTTGACAGCTTGCCCCGGCTGTTCGGTGTTCACGCAGCTCGCGTTGTCGACCTCTCCACGCGACGTTTTCTCGCCTCCAGGAAGATGCTGTCGTCCACGTCAGGCTCGACCTCGATAACGCCGAGGTCGAGATCATAGAACCAGATCCTGACGTGGAAGTCGTCGACCGGCTCGAGGGCGACCTCCATTCCCGCCAGCGACTCGCTCACGAAGTAGGTGGTTCCGCGGTAACGCACGTTGCCGTTCTTGTAGACCTTGCTCGACTCGAGCCCCGGTGGGAATCGCGGCAGGGGTCCTCCCAGACGGCGGAGCTCCTTCGGCTTGTAGACCTCCGCGGGCGTCTTTCCCCCGAGCGCTTGGTGGGGCCGAACGTGGTTGAATTCCTGTCGCCACCGGTCGAGCCTGCGCTGTTGCGCCTGCAAGTTTCGTTCGGGAGATGCCTCGATTTCGGCCCTCATGTCTCGGTGCATTCGTTCGTGCCCACCGTTGTCTTGGGGGGCCCCGGGACGCGACCGGACGAGCTTGATCCCAAGTGACACCCACCATGCGGAGAGCTGCGAAAGCCCTCCGCGGGAGCGAACCGCGACGAACGGCACCCCGTTGTCGCACTGGATCTGGCGCGGTAACCCATACCTTCGAAAGAGCCTCTCGAAGACGCGTCGAACGACGACAGCGTGGGCGGTGCAGAGCGTGACCGTGAACAGAAACCGGCTGAACGCATCTCGGACGGTCAAGGGCTCGCAGCGGCTTCCATCCTTGGCGCGCCACCAACCCTTGAAGTCCACCGTCCACACGTCGTTGGGCCCGACAGCTTGGACTCGCGGTGCGCGTTCAACCACGTTGGCTGGACGCAGCCGACGTCTTTCCTGCACACGGTTAGCGCGCTTCAGGACACGCGCGATTGTCCGCTCGCTCGGGCACTGTTCACCGAACCGACGCTTCAGCAGGACCTCCAGCTTCTTCGGACCCCAACGAGGATGAGCGTCTCTCGCATCTAGGACCGCGAGCACGACGTCTTCCGCGGCCGCAAGTGGGCTGCCCTTCGGACGACGGCTCTCTTCGTCCAAGCCTTCGAACCCGCGTTCGCGAAACCTCTTCACCCACTTGTGCCCGGTCGTTCGGCTGATGCCGAACTCCCGGCACAGTGTCGACATCGTCTCGCCCTTTTCCGCTCTCTCTACAAACTCAAGCTTCAAACTCATCGTCCGGCGCTCCTGCCAGGGCATGAGCACTGTCAACGATGTCTTGGCACAGAAATGTCAACGATGTCCTGGCACAACACCGGGTCCGGGGTTTCGTGTCGCTCTGCACAGTCCCCATTCCCAGCCCCGGCCTTCCATCCGAGGATTCCTCGGGCCCGGACACACAACGCAGCATGCTGACCGTGCGGGATGGGAGCGTCTTGCTGGACGCCAGCGGTCAGCACCGTCTGTCGTGACGGCTTACGAGCATCTCCTCTCGATCCCCGTCTCGCCATACTGGGACAAGTACGAGCGCGAAGATCACGAGTATCGGCTCTACAACGCGAGGGTCGACGCCATCATCGGCTTGCACCGCGAAGGCTGGCTTCCAATCGACTGGGTCAACATCGTCCGCAGCCCGGCTCCACCCCAACCTGTTCGGAATGGCTGGCGAGAGCACCAGGCCGCGCAAGCTCTGGCCGCCTTCAAGCCCACACTCGGTGAGCAGGTCTTCGGCAGCCAGAAACGCAGATCTCGGCTCGAGCAGGAGGTTGCGATGGCCCGGGCCGCGGACGAGCAGGAGTTCCAGGCAGCCTACGCGGCCTACTCGGCGGACCTGCAACGTTGGCATTGGTTCCAGCAGCTCGCCCAGTCGGTTCTCAGCGGTGACCCAGCGGCTTGCCAGATGGCTCTCGACCACCTTGGCCCATTCCAGGTCTTCCAGCAGATGGGCTCATCCTTGAACGTCGTGATCACACGGTCGTGGTGCGTGGAGGCCTGGCTCGTCGGAAACACGAGCACGGACGTTGTCCCATTCACGCATATCGACATCACGGCGAAGGGGAATCTCTCTCGCCGCGACATGTCGGACAAGAGGTACTGGGAGCTCTACCAGGATCACGTTTGCAGCGCCGCCCTGAGGGTAGCCCGGGAGATCTTCAGCATCCTCCCCATCCCGATCGCACTCGTGCACGTCGGCTACCCCTTCACGAGCTCTCGCACGGGGCACCCCGAATTCAAGCCGGTCCTTTCTGTCGCCATCGACAAGCCGACCTTCGAGTCGCTGAACCTTCATGTGATCGACCCGTCCGACTCGATGGACAACTTCGAGCACCGAATGGAGCAGAAGCGCGGCTCACCCATGATGGCCATCGAGCCGCTCACCCCCAATGACCTTGGAATCGCGGAAGACTGAGCAGGAGGCGCCTTGTATCCGGACGCGATGCTGCTTGAAGTGACGATCGACGGCGCGAACGTCGTCGGCCCGGTGACGCTCGACCAACTCCGCCGCGGTGTACACGCTGGACGGGTACCGTCCACCGCGCACGCCCGCCCTGCCGGAACGCACGCCTGGAGTCCGATCACGCACTACCTCGGTTCCATCTCTGGGCAGCATGCCGGGCACGCAGCCCCGCCGCAGGCGCAGCCCGGAGGCTGGTATGCGGCCCCGCCCGCGCAGCAGCCCTGGAGCCCGCCGGCGCATGGTCAGTACCCGCCGCCATCGACAACTCAGCCAGCGGCCTATCCCCCTGCCCCCCAACCAGCGCACTACCCGCAGGCCCCGGCCTACACGCCCGCCCCGCAGCCGTCCCCGGCAACCGCACCGGCATCCACCGAGACGGCAATCAGCGAGGCTGAGCAGCGCCTCGCCGCGCTACGCCGCGAGCTCGAGTCCGTCGAGGAGGCGCTGGAGATCCAGTCCTTCGGCTTCTACAAAGTCCGGTACGGCTTCGAGAGCTCCCGCGAGTACACGGAGCGGCTGAAGGATGTCCGAGAGCAACAGAAGCTCGCGATCAAGAAGGGCACCGCCACGGCGTGTGATGCCAACTGGACGGTCGACGGCAGCGCAGCCGAGGGACGCAAGATGGTCGCGCAGCAGTCCAAGCTCATGCTCCGAGCCTTCAACGGGGAGTGCGACGCCGCGATCGCGAAGGTCCGCTACGACAACGTCGTCGTTCTCGAAGACAGGCTCCGGAAGTCGCACACCGAGATCAACAAGCTCGGCGAGTCCAAGAAGATCTCCATCACCGACCAGTACTTCGAGCTGAAGCTCAGCGAGCTCCGACTCGTCCACGAGCACCGCGAGAAGGTGCACGAGGAGAAGGAAGAACAGAAGCGCATCAAGGAGCAGATGCGTGAGGAGCAAAAGGCTCGAGAGGAAATCGAGCGCGCCCAGGAGGAGGCAGAGCAGGAGGAGGCGCGCTCCCAGAAGGCTCTTGAAAAGGCGCGCGCCGATCTCGACGCCTCGACCGGGAAGCAACACGAGAAGCTCGAGGCGCTCGTTAACAAGCTGGAGACGGAGCTTCAGTCAGCGCTCGACCGTAAGGCGAAGGCCATCGCCAGGGCGCAGCTCACGCGGTCGGGGCATGTCTACATCCTCTCGAACCTCGGCTCCTTTGGAGACGGCATCTACAAGATCGGCCTCACCCGCCGCCTCGACCCGTATGAGCGAGTGGACGAGCTCGGGGACGCCAGCGTCCCATTCCCCTTCGACGTCCACGCGATCATCTTCGCCGAGGACGCACCCGGCCTCGAGAACCGGCTCCACCAGAGGTTCGCCGACCGCCGCGTGAACCTGGTCAACATGAGGAAGGAGTACTTCCGCGTCACGCTCGACGAGATCCGCGACGCCGTCGAGAAGGAGCACGGCCTCGTGTCGTTCGTGCTGACGGCGGAGGCGGAGGAGTATCGGAAGACGGTGGCGAAGTTGAGCACGGAGGGGCCGCCACGCGCATGAACGCACACCAGCTCGTCTTCCCAATTACTGCGCCTCAAAAGGCCGCCCACGCACCACACCCAGCGAAACAGGCATCGAACGCCCGAGCCCTCGACGAGCATTGGACCGCAAACACGTCCCAGAGGCAGCAGCTCGACAGACGCGCGCGAGGCACGGAGGAAGAGGAAGCACATGAAAGACGCGCAGCGACCCGATCACATCAACCTGAGCACGCTTATCACGCGCATGAAAGAAGGACGCTTCGTGGTCCCAGACTTTCAACGTGAGTTTGAATGGCGCCCATGGGACATTCGCGACCTCATGCGCTCGATCTTCCTCGACTACTACATCGGCAGTCTCCTGCTCTGGAAGGGCAAGAGGGAGAACTTCGAGGCTCTGGCTTGCGAGCCGATCTACGGAGCCGGAGCGAGTGCTCGCGCCGAGTATATTGTCCTCGACGGCCAGCAGCGCCTCACAGCGATGCACTATGCATTCGTAGCACCAAACGTCCCGCTACCGAATCGAACTTCTCGGGCGCACTACTTCATCAACGTCGACCGCTTCATGGCGGAGTTCTACGACGAGGCCTTCGACTACGAGTGGCACACCAAAGCGCTCGACGGCGTACTCTCGAGTCGTGATCAGCAGTACGCCGGGCACCAGTTTCCGCTATCCGTCCTCGGAGCGGGTGGTTGGGAACTCGCGAATTGGGTACAGGGATACGAACAGTTCTGGCGTGCGAAGTCCGAGGAGGCTGCCGAAGCTGGCTTTTCGGATGAAGCTGAGGGCTACCTCGCACACGCCAGGAACGCGGCCCAATTTGGCGAATTGCTGAAGGAGATCACCGAGCAGTACCAAATCTCCTACATCGAGCTAGACAAGGACCTAGCGGTGGACAAGGTCTGCGACATCTTCACGCAGATCAACAGCCGGGGGATCCGGCTCGATGTGTTTGACCTCATCAACGCACTGCTCAAGCCCAAGGGTCTGCAGCTGAAGCATCTCTGGCGCAACGCCTCAAGGCGACTGGCGGACGTCGACACAGAGAAGATGAACGTCTACATCCTCCAGGTAATGTCTCTGCTGCGCCAGGGATACTGCTCGCCGAAGTATCTCTACTTCTTACTGCCCGGCCAGGAACGGTCGGTCCGCGACACGCACGGCAGTCTCCGAAAGGAAGTACTTGTCCGAGACATCACCCAGTTCGAATCCAACTGGAACGAGGCCGTCGAGGCGTTGGAGGGCGCGATCACGATCCTCCGACACCCGCAGGAGTACGGCGCTATCAGCTCTGCGTTCTTTCCTTACGTATCTATTTTGCCTGTGTTTGCGGCGCTCCGCTTTCAGCTGCGCAAGTTGCCAAAGAACCAGCAGCTATCAGCGCGACGGAAACTCAGTCACTGGTACTGGGCCGCCGTATTCTTGAATCGGTACTCCGGCTCTGTGGAATCCACCGCTGCGAGAGACTACGCCGACGTGCAGGCCTGGCTTGACGATGACGAAGCCGTCCCTGCAATCGTGTCCGAGTTCGCCGTACGGTTTCGAGGCATCGACTACCGCAAGGAGACGAAACGTGGCACGTCCGTCTACAATGGCATCTTCAACCTCCTGGTGATCCAGGGCGCCCGTGACTGGATGACGGGGGACGTTCCACAGTGGGGAAACCTGGACGACCACCACATTGTTCCCGCCTCCTGGGGCAAGGAACATCTCAAGGGCAGTCTCGGCTCGACAATCCTCAACCGCACGCCGCTCGAAGCGGACACAAACAGGAAGATCATACGCGATCGGCTACCCAACGAGTACTTGCCGGAGCTGATCAAGTCAAACGGAGAGGGTCTTGTCAGAAGCACGCTTCAGTCCCACTTCATTTCGACCACCGCGTTCGACATTCTGTTGCGCGCCCCTTTTACGCCTGACGATTACGAGGCATTCATCAGTGAGCGCCAGGCGACCGTTCAGTCTGCGATCGAGTCTCTGCTGATCAAGGAACGCCTGGACCTCGACCCCTCGCTCCGCGAGCTGGATGCGCGCGTTGAGGCGACAGAACTTGCACTCCGAAGCGCTGTGATGACCTCACTCGCCGGGAGCAGGGACTCGGTGCCCGCGCACGTCATGGCGAAGGTGACCGAACGAGTCAATCGCGCGATGAAGAAGAACCCGTCGATGGATTCAGAGCGTTACGCGACCCTCGACGGTCTGATCGAGTTCTTTGATCTACGGGAGCTACAAGACACGATCGGAAGCAAGGCGGTGTGGACGAAGTTCGACACGCGTTTCGGCTCAAAGGAAGCGCTCGCGATCAAGTTCGACCAGCTCGCCGAGCTGCGCAACGGCATTCGACACAGTCGGACTGTGACCGACATTGTTCGCAAAGAGGGGGAAGCTGCGGTTCTTTGGTTTGCCAAGGTTCTGGGCTCCGGAACATCGGGAGCGAGGTCGTGAGAGCCGAACGGCTTCGCGCGGTTCCGATTCTGTTGGCCCTCGCCGCGGCCCAAGCCTCGGGATGCAGTTCCGGCCGCGCGCCGGGCCGGGTGGCGCTGCCTCCTGGAGGTTGGCTTCCGGCACCTCCGCTGGCGTACCAGAACCATCAGCCGCCGCCGCCTCGTATCCCGCCCAATCTCGTACCCCAGACGAAGACGGTTTCCGCTAAGGCAATTCGTCAGTTTGCGATGGGGCCGGGAGCCTGTCTTTCGGGCTTCGTCCGATCGGCCCCGACGAAGTGTGTCCGCCAATCGGATGCCGCGCAGATCGCGCCCACGAGCTCCGCTACGGTCCTGGTAGAGAGCTTGCTCGTCAACAGTACGAAGTTTGGAGGTCGCTGCTGGGACCTGTTCTGTGATGGCCGAAGTCAGAGAGTTGGCCGCTCTGCAGCCGAGGCCGCGGCCGGTGCCCTTGGCGCCTGGGCAGGCCTCGCCAAGCCAGCAACCACTCCCTTCTTGACGGCGTCCGGCATCCTCGCTGAGCTCGCGATGACGGCGTGGTCACACCCGGACACCGTGGGGCATGCGTACATCATCACCGCCGGAACGTTCTCCGACCCAGTGAAGCTTCAGGTGAGGCAAGACACCCTGACGCCCCAGTGGGGACTGCGTTTCGAACACGTTCCTCTCAGCGCAGGGACCGCGCTTCGCCTGGAGCTCTTTGACGCGGATCCCGAGTTCTTCAGCGCCAACGACGACATGGGCATCATCACGATCGGGCTGGCTGAGATCCAGAAAGCCATGCGGTCCCAGGAGACGTACCAGGTCAACGTTCAGCAGCAAACCCACGATCAGGTCTTGTTCGTCGGCATCAGCGTGGTGCCAGAGATGAACTAGTCTCAGCGGCGGGCACACTCCGCCGCCACGGTCGACCCAACGCCCGACGTTTCGTGTGTCGGCACCACCGATTGCACCCCCATCACTCACCCCCATGCCCGCCTCACACTCGTCGAAGAAGCTCGCACTCGAAGTCCTGCCGGCCGCACGTCTGCGTGAGCTCGTGGAGGCTTTCTCACTCGAGGTCGAGGACCGGCGAAGCCGTGACCTACTCATCGGGGTGCTCGCCGACGGGCGGCGCGTCAGCTTCGACGAGCTTCTCGGGAAACTGAAGGGTGAAGAGCTGAAGGAGATGTGTTCGGCGCTCGGGCTGCCGGCGACCGGGACGAAGGCGGCACTGGTAACCAAGCTGCTCGGCGGGGTGCCCGACGCGAGGACACGTCGTGCAAGGCACGGCAGCGCTGCGGAGCAGCTCCCGCTTGGCGCGCCCGCCGCGCCCCCCGCGCAACCCGTCCACGCAGCCCCTGCGGAACCAGAGCCTCCGGAAGAGGTCGACGAGCCAGCGCCAACCTCCATCCGCTTCCCTCGCGGCACGGCGCCGACCACACGGTCGGTGCTCTCCGTGCTTTCCAAGCCACGTGTCGCGGAGGTCGCACGGGAGCTGGGGGTCTCCGTGCAGGCGACGGCAACCCGGGAGCAGCAGGTGGACGCGATCCTCTCGGCAACACACGTGGCCTTCGACTACCTGATGCGGTCGCTCGGGCGTGACGAGCTTCGCTCAGCTTGTCGTGCGCATGGGCTGGACGACTCGGGACGCGCGCGGCCGCTCCTCGCTGCGCGTCTCCTCCAAGCGCACGGCGCCCAAGGCAGCCAGCCGCCGCCCCCGATCTTCCGCGCGCACGAGATCCCGCGTTACGCGCCACGTCCGGGGGACATCGTGGAGGTTCGGCACCGACAGTGGCTTGCGGAGGAAGTGGTCGCGCCGCCGGAGCTCGGACACACGACGCGCGTACGCCTGGTTTGCCTGGACGATGATAACCAAGGCCGTGTGCTCGAGGTGCTCTGGGAGCTCGAGCTCGGCGCGCGCGTGCTGCAGCCGGAGGCCCACGGGCTCGGCGAGACGACGAAGGTCGACGAGCCCCGCTTCTTCGCTGCCTACCTACACGCGCTCAAGTGGGGCTCAGTCACAGCAACCGACGCGAAGCTCTTCCAGTCTCCGTTCCGCGCGGGCATCACGCTTCTGAACCACCAACTCACCCCGCTCAAGAAGGCTCTCTCTCTCCCGCGAGCCAACCTCTTCATCGCCGATGATGTTGGCCTCGGAAAGACGATCGAAGCCGGGTTGGTACTGCAAGAGCTGCTGCTCCGCCAACGGGTGGAGTTTGCGCTGGTGGTTTGCCCGGCGAGCGTCTGCCTGCAGTGGCGCGACGAGATGCAGCGCAAGTTCGGCCTCTACTTCGAGATCATGAACCGCTCCTTCATCTCCCGCCGACGCCAAGAGCGCGGGTTCGGGGTGAACCCTTGGAGCACGCACACGCGGTTCATCGTGTCGCACCAGCTCATGCGCCGGCCGGAGTACCGCGACCCGCTGCTCCAGCACATCGGCGACAGACGGAAGAAGAGCATCCTGATCCTCGACGAAGCACACGTCGCGGCCCCGGCCAGCGCGAGCCAGTACGCGGTGGACTCTCACATCACCGCGGTGATTCGGGATCTCGCTCCCAAGTTCGAGAATCGCTTGTTCCTCAGCGCGACTCCGCAC
Organism: Myxococcales bacterium; assembly: GCA_016794345.1. Taxonomy (GTDB): domain Bacteria; phylum Myxococcota_A; class Polyangia; order Polyangiales; family Polyangiaceae; genus Xiheicaenibacterium; species Xiheicaenibacterium phototrophicum. The sequence continues at coordinate 5,728 of JAEUKE010000143.1, read as the reverse complement.
AACGGGCACTCGAACAGCTTCTCCGCGCTCCTCGAAATCCTCGATCCCCAGCGCTTCACACGCGCAGTGAGAGTACGCCCCGCGGACCTCGAGCCGGTGATGGTTCGCCGGCTCAAGAGCGATCTCATCGGTGACATCGGCCCGAAGCGCAAGGGCGATGCCCCCGGCCCCGCGAGGGCCTCCCTCGTGTACCCAGTTCGCAGGGTCATCAGGCTTGAGGTGCCCGAGAACGATTCGCGCCCGCCCGAGCTCGAAATCGCGGAGAAGCTTGCGGCCTACACGGCGCTCATGAAGCCGAAGCGCGGTCGCGGGAAGCTCGTCTTCATCAACCTCCAGAAGCGGCTCCTCTCCAGCGTCGAGGCGTTCGCGCGAACGCTCCGTGTCCACGGCGAGACAATGAGGGGCTCCGGCGCCTTCTCCCAGGTCGGACTGGCGGAAGCAGCGCGTCGGCAGGCAGAGGACGACGAGTACGGCGAGGACGACGACGTGCTCGACCAGGAGGAGGCCGCGGAAGTAGGCGCGGCCTCACGCCTGCTCGAGCATCCGGAGGCGCAGGCCCAGCGCCTACTCGAGGAGCTGACGACGCTCGCCGAGCGCTACAGGCACGTGGCGGATGCGAAGGTCAGCCGGCTCGTCCAGTGGATCCGTGAGCATCAGTGTCCCGCCGTTGCCATCGGCGGCGCGACCGGTCGTGGCGCGTGGAATGACAGGCGTGTGATCATCTTTACGGAGTATGGCGACACGAAGCGCTACCTGCTTCAGGTCCTCGGTACCGCGGTGGAGGGCACGAGCAAGGGAGATGAACGCATCCTCCAGATCCACGGCGGCATGAGCGACGAGCAACGCGAGGAGGTGCAGCGAGCGTTCAACAGCCCGCCGGAGGAGCACCCCGTCCGCATCCTCCTGGCCACGGATGCTGCGCGTGAGGGCATCAACCTACAGGGCCACTGCGCGGACTTGTTTCACTTCGACATCCCGTGGAACCCGGCCCGGCTGGAGCAGCGCAACGGCCGCATCGATCGGACCATGCAGCCCGAGCCGGAGGTGCGCTGCCATTACTTTCACTACCCGGCGAGGGCAGAGGATCTCGTGCTCGACAAGCTCGTCCACAAGGTGGACGTCATCAAGCGGGAGCTCGGCTCGCTTAGCCAGGTGCTGCTCGAGAGGATGGAGCGGGTGCTCGAGGACGGCATCGACACGGAAACCGCGAGCAGGATCGATGACGCCGAGCAGGCTGGGGGGCGGGCCGAGCGCGTCCGAGAAGAGCTGGAGGCCATACGGAAGGGCGCGCTCGAGCGGGACGCCACAGAGAACGGGAACATCCTGCAGAGCTCGACCGAGGTCATGGGGTTCAAGCCCTGGCTCCTGCGTGACGCGATCGACGCTGGGCTCGAGCTCGCTGGCGCGCCCGCCCTCCAGAAGACGGACACGGAAGGCGTGTTTCAGATCCCGGAGCTCTCGACCTCGTGGCAAAGCACGCTCGACACGCTTCGTCCTCCTCGCGGCCGAGACGAGGCCTTCTGGGACTGGCGTAAGAAGCCGCCGCAACCGGTCCTGTTCGAGCCACCGCTGAAGATGAACAGCCGGAACGTCCACCTTCACCTCGAGCACCCGTTCGTCCAGCGGATCCTCGCCCGCTTCTTGGCGCAGGGTTACTCCGCGCACGATTTGTCACGCGTGACCATCGTGCGAAACAAGCACGACCACATCGTGCGAGTCGTTGCGTTTGGCCGCCTCTCGCTCTTCGGACATGGCGCCACGCGCCTGCACGATGAGCTGATCTCGGTCGCCGCCCAGTGGGTGCAGGAGAAAGACCAGCCGTTGCGACCCTTCGCTGAGGCCGCCGACCGCGGCGCGATCGACAAGCTGGAGCAGGTCCTCGCGGAGTCGCCGACCTTGGCTGGCATTTCCGAGGCCAACCAGCGCCGCATTGCCGCCGCGGCCCCGAATCTGTTCCGTCAGCTCTGGCACCACGTCCGGGAGGAAGCCGATGCGCACGCGAAGGATGCCCTCGACGCCCTCCGGCGGCGTGGACGTGAAGAAGCGGCCGCGCTCGAGGCCATCCTCGAGCGCCAGCTCGCCGCGATTGACGCGGAGCTCCAGAGCCGGACCCAGCTCGGCTTGTTCGAGGCCCCGGACCCCCGTGAGGTGCGCCAGTACGAGCTCGACACCCAGTACCTGAAGAAGCGCCGCGAGAGCCTCGAGGTGGAGAAGACCACCGAGCCGAAGACCCTCGAAGCCTTCTATGACGTGGTCCGCACGCGTCTCGAGCCTGTCGGGCTGGTCTGCCTTTGGCCAGCGACGAGGGGATGAGCCCATGAGCGACATCGAACGCCGCTTTCACGAAACCTGGCTCGGCATGGTGCAGCCGATCGAGGGCCTCGTCGTCTCCCTGCCGGTGCTCGTCGACGCCCAGTGCATGGAGCGACATGGCCCCGATGCGCAGGGCAGGTTCCTCGAGCTTTGTTCCATCCTCAGCGAAGAAGAGGACCAGCCTCGCCGTGCGATCCGCGACCTCGATGCCTTCCTCGAACGGCTGCTCGGCTTCGAGGCCAGCTTCTTCGATCGCGGCGAGGCCCTCCCGGCCTCGCTCACGCTCTACGTTCACGAGGGAAAGCAGGAGCTCCGACCCACCTTGGCGCTCAAGCAACAGGGAGGGGAAGGGCACGTCGCACTCGTCTGGGACGTCCCGCCCGAGGTCGACCTCGACAAGCCCGAGACCCTGACAGGCGACTGGGCCTACCCCGCGAGCGCCAAGGTCGACCGGCTCCTTCGCCACACTCGCGTGCCGATCGGGCTCCTCACGAACCGTCGCGAACTGAGGCTCGTGTATGCGCCGCACGGGGAATCGAGTGGCCATATCAGCTTCCGTGTCGACGACATGGCGACGGTCGGGGGTCGGCCCATCCTCGACGCCTTCTTGATGTTGCTCTCCGCCACGCGCTTCTTCGGGGTAGCTGAGGCCTACGCCCTGCCTGCGCTCCTCGCCGAAAGCCGGAAGCGGCAGGCGAACGTCACGACGGAGCTCGCGGAGCAGGTGTTCGAGGCGCTCGCGATCCTGCTGCGCGGCTTCGAGTCCGCAGCCGAGCGCGATGGTGACAGGCTCTTGGACGACGCCCTAAAGCGGGACGGCGATCACCTTTACAAGGGCCTGCTCACGGTCCTCCTCCGGTTGGTTTTCATCCTGTTTGCAGAGGACCGCGGCCTTCTGCCGACCGAGAACCGCTTCTACGCCGAGAACCTGTCGCTCCTCGCGCTCTACGACCGGCTGCGAGAGGACGCGGGCGCCTACCCCGACTCGATGTCGCGTCGGTTCGGCGCCTGGGGCCAGCTGCTCTCCCTGTTTCGAGCGATCTACCTGGGCGCCAAGCACGGCGAGCTGAGCCTGCCCGCGAGACAAGGCACGCTGTTCGACCCGCACGCGTACGCCTTCCTGGAAGGCTGGGGTCCTGCCGGAGGGGCGCCGATCTCGCTCGCCGAGCATCGCGCGGCCGTAAAGGTCCCCACGGTCGATGACGAGACGGTGTTCCGTGTCCTCGATAAGCTGATCGTGTTCGAAGGGCAGCGATTGAGTTACCGCGCCCTCGACGTCGAGCAGATCGGCAGCGTCTACGAAGCCCTCATGGGCTACCACGTCATCCGCGTCCCCAGCCCCGCGGTCTGCATGCGCCCGGAAGGGATCTGGCTGACCGTGGAGGAGGTGCTCGGGGTCGCACCGGCCCAGCGCGCCAAATGGCTGAAAGAGACCATCGGGCTCACCGCGGCCCAAGCCGAGCGTCTCGCCTCGGCCTTGCGCTCGGCCAAGGGTCCTGACGCAGCGCTGGAGGAGCTGGGGGAGCTCGCAAAGGGCGGGACCCGTTCGGACCGCGCCCTCGCCCGCGCTCGCGCCGGCCAGCTGGTCCTCCAGCCCGGCGCGGAACGACGCCGCACGAGCTCCCACTACACGCCGCGCAGCCTCTCCGCGCCGATTGTCGAGAAGACCCTCGCCCCCCTTCTCGCGTGCATGGGCACCGAGCCCGCAAGCGACCGCATCCTGGACCTCAAGATCTGCGATCCCGCCATGGGGAGCGGCGCCTTCCTCGTAGAGGCCTGCCGCTACCTGGCGGACCAGGTCGTCGCAGCGTGGACTCGGGAGAAAGAGGCGGACGGTGGGATCACCCGACTCGCGGCCATCGCCGCCAAGCACGGGGACCCGCTCCGATACGCGCGCCGGCTCGTCGCGCAGCGCTGCCTCTACGGTGTCGACAAGAACGACGCGGCCGTCGAGCTTGCCAAGCTCTCCCTGTGGCTCGTCACGCTCGCGCGCGATCTCCCGTTCACTTTCCTCGACCACGCGCTCCGCCACGGCGACTCACTCGTGGGTTTGGACTTCGAGCAGATCCGCCACTTCCACTGGAAGCCCCAGCAGCAGCTCACACTCGCGTCCAAGGTCCTGGACGAGGCGCTGGGGGAAGCCATCGCAATTCGAGAGAAGATTCTTGACCTCGCCGATGACGGCTCGGAAGCGGGCCACCGCGAGAAGAAGGGGCTGCTCGACGATGCGCGAGACGCCTGCGACCGTGCGCGGCTCCTGGGTGATCTGGTGGTCGGCGCGTTCTTCGCCGGCGAGACGGACCGCGAGCGCGAGCGCGAGCGGCTGCGCCGGCTGGATATGGCTGAGCGGTGGATTGCCGGTGACGGTTCGGTCGAGGCTGAGCTCAGGCAGCTTCAGGCGGAGGTTCGCGAGCGCGTCCCGGTGTTCCATTGGATGCTCGAGTACCCAGAGATCTTCCACGCGGAGCGAGAAGACCCGCTCGATGACGGCCGAGCCAACCGAGTCGCGATGATGGATGCGTTCATGGGTAACCCACCCTTTCTCTCCGGGAAGCGCATATCGACGGTCACGAGCCCTGCTTATGCCAACTGGCTATCCGCGGAGCACGACACCGGGAGGAACGTCGACCTCAGTGGACACTTCTTTCGAAAGACGTTTCGCCTTTTGGGCGCATCGGGCACTCTAGGGCTGATCGCCACGAAGACCATTTCTGAAGGCGAAAATCGCAGAGGCTCACTGCAGAGCTTGATCGCGGATGGCGCTCGGATCTACGCGGCTGAAACAAGCTTCCCTTGGCCGGGCGAAGCAGCCGTCTTCGTGTCTGTGATCCATGTCGCGGCAGGAAAGCCGAAACAACTGGCTGGGTCGACGTTGAACGGCGAGCCTGCCACTTCAATCAACTCCGCGCTCGAAAGTCGCACGGAACGACCAGATCCAAGGCCACTACCGAGCAACGCAGAACTATGTTTCACGGGGTGCTTCATCCGTGGCGAAGGCTTCTACCTCGAGCCCAGTGAGGCGGACCGCCTACTCCGCATTGAGCAGGCCGTGACCAGGCGAATCATTGGCGGAGACGAGCTGAACAATAGCCATCGCCCCATGGGCCGAAGCATCGTGGATTTTGGCGAACGCAGCCTCGAGGACGCGTCGAGATATTCGGAAGCGATGAAGCTCGTCAGGTCACGCGTGAAGGAAGAACGCCTCTCGCTACCCGACAACCCCAGCAATCTATCCCACAAGAGGAAGTGGTGGCTCTTCGCGAATGCCCGTGGGGGTACCCGTTCACCGGGTAGTCGGCCGCGTGGCCATACATGATCATATGCGAAGGGGGATCGACAGATCGTGGGTGACATGATCGAAGGAATGGGTGGTCGACCCGCGCGACAAGCGAATCGCCGATCTGGAGGCGCTCGT